>JAFDZR010000009.1:84181-116285 GCA_018266875.1 Bacteroidota bacterium | reverse complement strand
TGTACGACCAAAAGAAAGTACCAAAGAAAAGTCGTCCCGAGAACTCGGGATGAATAATTGCCTAAATTCGTGAAAAATTGCGATAAAATTTCCAACTCAAAATTTGCTGCGCAAATTTCCCTGACAGGGAAATTTTATTGACGCAATTTATTACGAATTCTTAACGGCAATAATTCACAGGCGGATAGGTTGACAAAATATATTAAACAATTTAAAAGATTTTAAATGTTAAAGTATTTCTTATGATAAAAAATTAATTTGGACAGTATTGAAAATCTCCATTCCTTTATTGTAAATTAACCATGAGATCCTTTGGAAAATATTAAAAAATACCGGCAGGTAATTTATATAGTCTTTAATGAAATTTCTTAATTGATTAACTTCAGGATTGCAAAATAAATATTGGTATGGGAAATAAAATAACGTTAAATAAATCTAATTCTAACGAAAAAAAGATTATTCTTGATGTCCCTGATGATCCGGTTATTCCATATGTTGAGGGTGACGGAATAGGACCTGAAATATGGCGAACTGCAAGAAATGTATTTGACAGCGCAGTTGATAAAGCTTATCACGGGAAGAAGAAAGTTGAATGGATTGAAGTTCTGGCAGGTGAGAAATCCTTCAAAAAATCCGGGAGCTGGCTTCCTGATAAAACTATTGAGGCATTCAGGGAATATCTGATAGGAATAAAAGGACCTCTTACAACTCCGGTAGGGAAAGGCATCAGATCAATAAACGTTGCCCTGAGACAGAAACTTGATCTTTATGTATGCCTCAGACCTGTAAAATATTACGGTGGAATTGAAACTCCAGTCAGGAGACCTGAAAATGTTGACATGGTTATCTTCAGGGAAAATACTGAAGATATTTATGCGGGGATTGAATTTAAAGCGGGAACTGAAGACAACAGAAAAATGCTTGAATTCCTTAAGGAAAATTTCCCGGAAAGATTTGAGAAGATCAGATTCGGTACATCAGAGAAAACCAACGAATTCCTTGCGTCGGACAATATTGCCCCTGCAGGTGAAGCAGAAGTCGGATTGGGAATAAAAGTAATTTCAAAAGCCGGCTCACAGAGACTTATGAAGGCGGCAATTAATTATGCAATTGAGAATAACAGAAAATCAATAACAATTGTCCATAAAGGGAATATAATGAAGTTCACATCCGGAGCATTCAGAGACTGGTGCTACGAGCTCGCCGAAACACAGTATGCCGGTTATATTTATTCCATGATGCAGTGGGAAAAAACTTTTGAAGCAGAAGGAAGAGAAGCAGCTGATAAGGAAAAAAATGAAGCAGTTGGCAAAGGAAAGATCCTTATAAAAGATTCTATTGCGGACAATGCACTGCAGAAAGTCCTCACGGACCCGCAGGACTTTGACATAATTGCATCTGCGAATCTGGACGGTGATTATTTGTCCGATGCAATAGCTGCCGAAGTCGGAGGAATCGGTATTGCGCCCGGTGCGAATATAAATTATGTAACAGGCAACGCCATTTTCGAAGCGACACACGGAACTGCTCCCTCATTCGCAGGTCTGGATAAAGTAAATCCGTCTTCGCTTATTCTTTCAGGCATGATGATGTTCAGATATATCGGTTGGAAAGAAGTTTCCGATCTTATTGAAAAGGGAATCCGCGGAGCGATTGAAAGCAAAGCTGTTACATTTGATTTCGCATGGCAGATGGTCGGATCAAGAGAAGTAAAATGCTCGGAATTCGGTCAGGAAATAGTAAAATTTTTTGACTGAGAAATCATTGATTTTGAAATTTATAAAAAGAAATATTTTAACTATTTTTAATAAATTATTCAAGAAAGGAATACTGCATTATGTTTAAAAAATTATTTATTGCTGTTTTATTATTATCAGGAACATTCTTTATACAGAATCTGACTCTTGCACAGGATGATTCCAAAACAGAATCAAAAACCGAAGCTTCAGATGAGCCTGTAGGCATTAAAATGGAAGACGGAATTCTTTACGGTAAGGATTATGATCATGGAATGCAGATAGTTGAATTTTCTGACCTGATGAAGGATGCAGATAACAATAAAGACAAAACAGTTCTCGTAAAGGGAGATGTCACAGAAGTCTGCCAGGCAATGGGATGCTGGATGATCTTATCAGACGGAACAAATGAAACAAGGGTAACGACTCTTCACAATTTTTTCCTCCCAAAGGATGTAGCAGGAACCAAAGCTGTTGTGATCGGAAAATTTATAGAGACAGAGATCTCGGAAGATCAGGCAAAGCATTATAATGAAGAATCAAAAAATCCGAAAATGAAAACTGAAGATATAAAAGGATCTTCCAAAGTATATGAGATCGAAGCAGTCGGTATAAAAATCCTTAATCCGGAAGACAAAAATTAAAACAGTTTCCACTGAAAAATATTTTTAAAATAACAGAGCCCGTTAATCCGGGCTTTGTGTTTTTATAAACCAAATTTATGACAAAAGAAAAACTCTGGAAAGTTATTTCCACTGAAAAAGGATTCTCGGGGGACTGGATAAATGTTGACCTTGACAGGATCGAGCTGCCTGACAAAAAAGAGATTACATTTGAAGCGGTTAAGTTTGAAAGGAACGGAGCGGGAATCGCTGCCCGTAATAAAGAAGGTAAATATATTCTGGTAAAGAATTACAGATACATAAATGATTTTGAAAGCTGGGAGATCCCGGCCGGGACTATTCCTCCGGATTCCGAACCTTCCGAATGCATTGTTGAAGAGCTCAAAGAAGAAGCCGGCTGCGAGGTAAGTAAAAACGATCTGAAATATCTGGGATATTACTTCCCGTCAATTGGTTCCAGCAATCAGGAATTTCACTGCTTTACCGCAGAGAATGTAAAACAGGTTACAGACGATTTTGACAGGAATGAAATAATTGAAACAGGCTGGTTCTCAAAAGACGAAATACTCAAAATGATTTCGGATGGCGTTATAAAAGACGGGTTCAGCATTACTCTTCTGCTCAGAAGTATTTTTACAGGGCGGTAGAATTTTTTTTCACAAAGTCGAAATCCTCTTCCTTGGGCAGGATCATTATCATACTGATTACGGAAATTATAATACCAATTGATGCATACAGGATATTCCCGTTTACAAACAGGTTGGTTGTGATGCAGAATAAAGCACCGAAATCAAGCATCATGAAAGGAATAATGTGAGCGTTGAAATATTTTGAAGTGAAGTTTGAAAGATCAGTTGTTTTTAAAAGTTTGCTTCTGACGAAGAATGATGCAGGCACAATGAATAACAGAAGAACCACGGAAATCAAATTCACGATTTCAAAATTCTCTATGTAGTTACTGTCTGCAACCAGCAGCCCGAATAAATATATAAAAGCAATTCCGATCGTAATTGCAATGCCCAGGATCTTTGTTCTCCTGACAACAATAATAAAATCGATCTGCTTAACCATCATACTGTTTTTCGGATCCGTATTCAAAATGATTTAATAAAGTTAATAAAATTGTTTGTGTTCCAAATTAACATTATTTTTACAAAATGAAAAGTAAAGACAGGATAAACAATATTGGTTCTGCCGGAGATGAACAGGAATCTCAGGATTATATTTCTCTCATAAGACCTAAAAGATTCAGGGATTTTATTGGTCAGGAAAAAGTAAAGGATAATCTTCAGGTTTTCATTGACAGTTCAAGAAAATTAAACGAAACGCTCGACCATGTTCTTTTTACAGGACCTCCGGGGCTGGGAAAGACAACTCTTGCAAATATAATTTCGAATGAACTGAGAACAAATATTATATCCACCTCAGGACCGGTGATAGAAAGACCGGGAGATCTTGCAGGAATGCTGACAAAACTCAAAAGGAATGAAATACTTTTCATTGATGAAATACACAGAATCCCAAAAGTAGTGGAGGAATTCCTTTATTCGGCAATGGAAGAATTCAAACTTGATATCATGATAGATCAGGGACCTGCTGCAAGAAGCATTCCGATCAAGCTTGAAAAGTTTACTCTAATAGGAGCAACTACCAGGCAGGGGCTTCTTTCCTCACCTATGCTGGACAGATTCGGGATCAACTGTCATCTTGATTATTATCAGACTGAGAATCTGATTGACATTGTAAAAAGATCATCAAAAATCCTGAATATAAAGATAACCGGAGAAGGCGCAGTGGAAATCGCTAAGAGAAGCAGGGCTACTCCGAGAATTGCTAACAGACTGCTAAGGAGGACAAGGGATTTTGCAGTTGTAAGAGGTGACGGAACGATCGGAAAAGAGATCGCTGACATTGCTCTTGCTTCGCTTGACGTTGATGAATTCGGTCTTGATAAGATGGACAAGAAAATTCTGGAAACAATTATTTTTAAATTCGGAGGCGGACCCGTCGGACTTTCCACAATTGCAGCTTCAATCGGCGAAGATCCCGGAACAATAGAAGATGTTTACGAACCTTTTCTTATGATCGAGGGTTTCATAAAACGTACTCCGAAAGGAAGAGAAGCTACCGACCATGCTTACAGGCATTTGAAGGTTTCAAGGAAGAAAAAACCAAGGGATGAAAACAGTCTTTTTGGATAAAAAAATATTCAGTCAGATAAATAAAAATTTTCTAAATTATTTAAAATGAAAACATTTAAAGAAGTAATGCTTATCTTTGTAATGAGTCTTGTGATCGGACTCATTGTAAATAAAGTTAATCCCAAAGGTATCCCGCTGATCCGCGATGACAAGGGAAGATTCGAGGTTGACAGTTCAGCTGTTAAGGAAAATTCAGGTGAAAAACAGGAAAAAGTGCTCACAAAAGAAGGGTTTGTAAAACCTCAGAATATTCCGGTTGAAACTGCTAAAAAACTTTTTGATGAAAAAGTAATCTTCATTGACGGAAGGGAGCCGAATGAATTCAACGAAGGACATATTCAAGGCGCGATCAATATTCCCTACAAGGAATTTTTCGCTTTGTCAGCAGAGGAAAAGCTTAAGATGATGGGAAATATTGACAAGGAAGCGACCATAGTCTCTTACTGCGGCGGAGGTGAATGCGAAATCAGTATAGACAATGCATATGAAATGGCTAAGATCGGTTACAATGATCTTAAGATCTATCTCGGAGGCTATCTTGAATGGACTGCCAAAGGTTATCCCGTAACCAAATAAAAATTATGAAAAAAATCATTTCAAATAAATATTTCTTAATTCTTCTCAGACTGATTGTCGGGGGATTGTTCATTTATGCTTCACTTGACAAATTATATCATCAGGAGGAATTTTCAAAAGCAATATATAATTATAAATTCCTGCCGGAAATATTTATAAATATTTTCGCAATAATAATTCCGTACCTTGAGCTGATATCAGGAATATTTCTCGTGCTTGGAATTTTCAAAAGAGGAAGCTCTTTTGTGATCACAGCTCTTTTATTTGTATTCATAATTGCGCTTACGCAGGCATATTTCAGAGGACTCGATATCAGCTGCGGCTGTTTTTCACTTGAAACTGTTTCAGAAAAGAGTGATATTTTACAAAGAATTATTGAAGATATTCTGCTGATTATATCTTCAATTATCATTTATACACAAAGTTTAAAACATAATAACACTATAAAGGAGAAAGAAAATGAGTAACTTCATTCAGTCAAAAACAGCAAAGACTGTATATTTTGTTTTTGGAATATTTGTCATTTCCGCAGTAATGTTCTTTTTAATGAACAATTCAAAAATCGCAGCTTCAGGAAGCACGTCAAAGATAGTGTTTGAAAGCGAAGTTCACGATTTCGGAACTGTACCGCAGGGTCCGCAGCTTGAATATTCATTTAAATTTACAAACAAGGGAAAAGGCGCGCTGGTAATTGAAAAAGTTCAGCCTTCATGCGGCTGCACAGGCGCTACCACTGACGGTAAAAACGAGTATTCAAAAAATGAAAGCGGAGAAATAAAAATAACTTTCAATACACAGGGAAGACAGGGAAGACAGGAAAAACAAATAATGGTCTTTACAAATGATCCCGAAAATCCGCAGAAAGCTTTAAGAATTTCATGTGATATAGATCCAAACGTGAAATAATAATATCTGATTTTTTATTCTGCAGGGATTGTCTTACGATCCCTGCTTTTTTTTTATAAAGTAAATATATTTTAAAATGAAATTTATTACAACCATTGTCCTGCTTTTCCTTTTTTCATTTACGTTAAAAGCCCGGGATAATTACACGGATTTATTCAATTACAATGCTGCAAAAACAAATGATCCGGGACTCTCAGTAAAACAGAATGTCAGTGACGCTGTAATTCTCAGCATTGACAAGGAAGTTTACAAAAATCTGGTTTCTGAAAAAAATTATAAAATTAATCTGAGAATACCCGTTTCACAAAATGATTTTGTAAATGCTGAACTCGAGAGATTTGACGTACTCTCCTCTGATGCAAAACTCGTCAGCAAAGGCGCAAACGGTGAATCGAATTTTTCATCCGATGGTCTTATCCTGTCATATAAGGGAAAGATCTCCGGCGCTGATAATTCTCTTGTATCAGTATCTTTTTATAACGGAAAAATTGTCGGTCTGATGAAATCAAGCAGGGACTCTTATGTGCTTGGAAGTCTTACCGATATTAACAATAAAGAAACAGATGATTATATTGTGTATCAGGAAAGTAAACTCAGAAACAGAAGAGGAATCAACTGCGGATCGGATATTTTCGGTGTTCCTGATGAGGTGATAAACAGGATCCAGATGCTAAACGGAAAACCATTTGATGCAGGAACTTCGAATCTTCTGGAAGCTAACATTGCCGTGGACGTGGATTTCTACACTTATGGTGTATACGGGAATTCTGTTGGGAACGCATCTGCATATGCTCTCGCACTGATGTCTGCAGCTTCAGCCGTTTATGCTAAGGATATGAATATAAAACTTTATGTTAATTATCTGAGAGTATGGACCATTCAGGATCCATATACATCTGATGACGGAAGTACTCTGCTGGATCAGTTCAGATTTGAATGGATAAATACTCAGGGTGGAGTCCAGAGAACAGTGGCTCATCTTATCAGCAGACGCAGCAGTATTAATGTCGGGGGGATTGCTTTCGTGAATGTTTTATGCAATACAACTTACGGCTACGGATTAAGCTCAGTACAGGGAAATATAGGACAGCTTCCGAATTATTCTTATGACGTTGTTGTGGTTGCTCATGAAATCGGGCATAATTTCGGTTCACCTCATACACACAACTGTTCATGGGTCGGCGGTCCGATCGATACCTGTTACTTTGTAGAAGGCGGATGCTTTAACGGAAATCCGCATCCTTCCGTTGGTACTATTATGAGCTACTGCGATACCGAAGGCGGATCAGTGATAATGGATTTCGGTCCTCAGCCGGAAGCATTGATCAGAAATTCTGCTGAAGCTGCGTTCTGTATTTCCAATTCTGCGAGAACAGTTTATACCGCTTTTCCGAACGGAGGTGAAACATTCAGAACATCTGTGAATACAAAAATTTTCTGGGGAACATCAGTTGTCGGAAATGTAAATCTTGAATATTCAACAAATAACGGATCAGTCTGGAATACTATCGCAGCCAATGTCCCCTCACAGCTGAGAGAATATGACTGGACAATTCCATACATCGGTTATACAAATCAGGCAAGGGTAAGGGTTATGAATTCTGCTAATCCGCAGGAAGGTGACACGAGCGATGCAGCATTCAATATTATTTTAGCTTACAATATTTTTAATTCGCTTAATCCGCCATCATTCGCCTCAATTGAAACAAATGCCAACAATACAAATCTTAACAGATTTGACTGGAACAGCACAGGTACGCATCCTTCTTTCAGATATAAAGTGAAGATCAGAAAGCTCGGAGCAGGCGGAGTTGATTATATTTTTGATTCTGACAACGGCGGAACTGATACGGTGCTGAATATCAGAAATTCTCTGCTGGATTCAATCGCAGTTCTGATGGGAACTGTCGGCGATTCAGTAAGATGTTCATGGAGGGCTTGGGCTTATAACGGATTTGATTCCACCCAGTCAGCCAACAGCTCACTGCTTACACTTAAGCGAACTACCGTTGGCATAAATCAGATATCTTCAATAATTCCTGAAAAATTCAATCTCGGATTCAATTATCCTAATCCGTTTAATCCGGTTACAAAAATTAAATTTGAAGTTGCAAAGACTCAGTTCGTAAAAATAACCGTATATAATAATCTTGGAAAAAGGATATCTGAAGTTGTAAATGAAAATCTGCAGCCCGGAATTTATGAAGTTAATTTCGACGGATCTTCATTATCGAGCGGAGTTTATTTCTATACTTTATCTGCCGGAGATTTTGTAAAAACGAAAAAGATGCTTTTGATTAAATAGGATTACCGGAAACATATAAAATTCACAAACTAAAATACCCGCTTATGCGGGTTTTTTAGTTATTTAAAAGTTATTAGTAAGTATTATAGAATTTAATAATCAAAATTGTTAACTTAATTAAAAAAAAATCATGAAATTATTTTGCGCAGTTTTAATTCTGTTATCACCGATTTTACTATCTGATATAACGTATTCCCAGTGGTCTTCCGATTCAACGGTCAATTTAAATATCAGCGATCTTAACGGTGATCAGGCTCTTCCAAAGATGTCATTAACTTCTGACGGCGGCTGTTATATAAGCTGGTTTGACAACAGAAACGGAAGTTATGCGGTTTACCTTCAGAAACTGAATCAGGCAGGAGTAAAACAGTTTCAGACTGACGGACTGCTGGTGAGCGCAAATCCGCAAAGCACTTCTCTTGTTGACTGGGATATGATAACTGATAATCAGGATAATGCAATAATTGTCTTTACAGATACAAGGAACGGTTCCAGTATAAATCCTTTCGCTTATAAGATCAGTCCGGCAGGTGATTTTCTATGGGGAAGCAACGGCGTTACTCTTTCAACTGATGTTAATACTTTCCAGCCGAATCCGAAAGTCATTCAGACATCAGATTCCAATTATGTAGTAACCTGGGTTTACAGCTCTTCTCCTAATAAAATAGCATTTCAGAAATTATCACCGTCAGGTACAAAACTCTGGGGAGCAGATCCTGTCTATGTAGCAGGCGGCGTTTCTGAAAATTATACTTATCCTTCTATTGTAACTTCTGATAACGGTTCTGTGATAGCTCTATGGGCAGGTTATACCGGCTCTTTCATAAATCCTGGTAATTACAGACTTTACAGCAGAAAATTCTCTCCCTCTTCCTCAACAGTCTGGCAGGATACAGTTTACAGTCTCGGCAGAGTCACAGGGTTTTTTGTCCCTAAAATATTTTCAGACAGAAATAACGGCGCATTGTATGTTTGGCAGGACGACAGAAATTCTGTAAATCTTCAAAGCTCATTTGTCCAGCATATTGCTTCGGACGGAAGTATACAGTTTCCGCTGAACGGAACTGAAGTTTCTTCAGCGGCAGGTAATAATAAATTCGACGCCTGGGCTTCCTATATGCCGGCTACAAGTGAGACATTTGTGATTTTCAAAATGACAAACTCCCTTCAGAGCCAGTTTGCTGTTTACGGTCAGAAGATATCCCTAAAAGGTGACCGGCAGTGGGGTTTTGACGGCATTGCTTTTCAGCAGTTTGGTCAGAATTCCATGGAAAAATTACTCTGCATGGTTCAGGATACTTTAGTTGTTTTTGCTTTTAATGAATCGATATTCGGATCAGTAAATAATCAGATAAAATATTTCACTGCATCCAGATCAGCAGTGATAGGATGGGGCGGATATATTCATTTCCTAAGCAGTGTTGCAGGAGAAAAATTAAAACTTGTCGGTGTAATAAATTCTAACAGAATGTCAATGCTTGCATGGAGTGACAGAAGAATTGACGGAGGAGGAATCTATGCGCAGAATATTAATTCAAACGGATCTCTTGGAAATCTTACGGGAATAA
Organism: Bacteroidota bacterium; assembly: GCA_018266875.1. Classification (GTDB taxonomy): domain Bacteria; phylum Bacteroidota; class Ignavibacteria; order Tepidaquicellales; family Tepidaquicellaceae; genus UBA2330. The sequence continues at coordinate 106,370 of JAFDZR010000009.1, read as the reverse complement.
ATCCGGCAGGTACGGAAGTTCCAGGCGGATTTAAACTGGAGCAGAATTATCCAAATCCGTTTAATCCTGAAACTAAAGTTGTTTTCTCCATTCCGGAAAATAGTTTTATTTCCCTGAATGTTTTTGATGTATTGGGAAATAAAGTAAAGACAATTGTAAACGGGAAAATAAATGCAGGCACATATGAAGTTACAATCAACGGAAATGATCTGACAAGCGGAGTTTATTTTTACAGACTGATATCAGGTAAAACGGAAATTACCAGGAAGATGCTTTTAATTAGATAATAACTTTATAAAAATTTAATTCAGATTAATTCTATAATTAATGAAATACCGGATCTTTAATAGAAGGACGATATCTGCATTATATGTTTTTGTTACAGTTTTAATATTAGTTTCAGCTTTCCCCAAAAATGCCGGGGCTCAGGCTCAAAATTTTAAACTGAAATTAAATCCGGAGCAGAATAAAAACTCATTGGGCGGAATGTTTGGTTCAGGTGATGAAATATCCACTGTTGCTGTCCTGTTTTTTCTGAACCCGATATTGATGTTAGAAGATAAAAGATTCTATGCAGGATTAACAAAGGAATTATCCGCGGGGAAATTTCCTTACGGGAGATTTGCGGTTGAATATTCACTGATATTCAGAAAGACTCACGTCAACCATCTCAGATTTTCCTATAATTTTGACATACCGATCATAACTGCTGAAGTAGCTGCAGTATTGTTATCTGCCGGCGGTGGTTATTTCACGGATTTCGATAAGAAAGGATATTTTCCCCAGGCGTCAATAGCGTTTCTTATCCCTGCATTTGAGAGGATCACATCGAATATTTATTTTAAAGGCAGATATACGATCATGGATGACAAATCGCGTTCAAATATTGTTGACATTACTTTCGGATTAAGCGCTTCATATTATTTTTAAAACATAAATTGAAAATCAGTTCAGAAAGATATAAACGTCAGATCATCCTTAAAGAAATTGGCGAATCAGGACAGAGCAGAATAAATAAATCTTCCGTGCTTGTTGTCGGCGCAGGCGGAATAGGGTGCAGTCTGCTTTCGTATTTGTCCGCTGCGGGAACCGGAACACTTGGGATTGCCGACAGCGATAAAGTAGACATTACAAATCTTCACAGACAGGTTCTGTTCAATGAAGATCAGACAGGAGAATCAAAAGCTGAATCAGCGGCTGATAATCTGAAAAAAATGAATTCCGGGACGGAGTATAAAATTTTTAATGAGCATCTTGGCAAACTTAACAGTGAAAGTATTGTAAGTGAGTTTGATATTGTCGCCGATGCAACTGACAATTTCAGATCCAGATATATAATAAATGACATTTGTGTTAAACTCGGGAAACCGCTTATATGGGGAGCTGTCAGCAGATTTGAACTGCAGGTTTCAGTTTTCAACTTTGAGAATGGTCCTGATCTCAGAACAGCTTTTCCGGAAAATCTTACAGCCGGAAATGTCGGGAACTGCGGAGAGCAGGGAGTGATAGGTCCCGCTGCCGGAATTACGGCAATGTTAATGGCTTCAGAAATCATCAAAATAATTACCGGCGCGGGAAAAATTTTGTCCGGTGAACTTCTGTATGCAGATTTACTCACGTCTGAATTCCGGAAGATTAGAATAAAAAGTCCTGAATTGGTTAATCTTAATCCATCAGGTTGAAAAATATCAGCGCACATTTCGTTGAAGGCTGTATTGAACCTGATCTGATAATGGAAATAATTAACAGGCAGTCCGAAAAATTCAACACAGGCGCTCAGTTTCTCTTTCTCGGTCAGGTAAGGAATGACATGAAAAACGGATCTGAAGTCAAAAGTATTTTTTACTCCGCTTATCACGAAATGGCGGAAAAAATTATATGTGAAATAGAGGATAATATAATCAGCGAATACAGGCTGAATGAACTAAGGATAATTCACAGTACTGGAATTGTCAGTAAAGGAGAAATATCTTTTTTGGTTTTTGCAGCGTCTTCACACCGCGACGGAATATTTGAAGCGGTAGAGAAAACAGTTGAAAGAATAAAAAAAGAAGCGCCTGTCTGGAAAAAAGAAATTTTTCAGTAAACAGTTTTAAATAATGATAGATATCACAGACAAAATTACGACCCTTAGAATTGCAAAAGCTACTGTTACGGTGAAAGTTTCCCGGAAAAGTATTGCCGCTGTTAAAAACAAAACCGTTCCCAAGGGAGATGTGTTTTCCTTTGCAGAAGCAGCCGGAATGATGGCAGTCAAAAACACGGGCAGCGCTCTTCCGCATTGTCATCCGATTCCTGTTGAATATGCAGACTTTGATTTTAAGATAAAGAATAACAACTGTATTATTATTAATGTTGAAGTAAGAACAGTATACAAAACAGGCTGTGAAATGGAAGCGCTCTACGGTGCGTCAGTAAGCGCGCTTACGGTTTATGACATGCTTAAACCAATTGATAAGGAAATAATAATAGAAGATATTTTTCTTACATATAAAAGCGGCGGCAAATCTGATACCAAACCTGAAAATATTAAAGGTTTGAAAGCCGCAGTAATAACCGTTTCCGATTCTGTTTTCAAAAAAAAAGCGGAAGATATTTCCGGAAAGCTAATCTGTGACAGATTAAAATCCTACGGCATAAAGGTTAAGAAACCGTTTGTTGTATCAGATGAGCCTTCATTGATCAGGAAGAAAATCGAAAGTGAGTTGAAGAATAAAACGGATCTTATCATTTCAACAGGAGGAACAGGAGCATCAAAGAGGGATATCACACTTGAGACTGTAAAAGAGATCATCGATAAGGAAATACCCGGAATTATGGAATCCGCAAGAAATTACAGTCAGAGTAAAATGCCGTATTCAATGTTCTCTGCAGGTACAGCGGGCTTTAAAGGAGATACACTGATCCTTACCTTTCCGGGATCACCTTCCGGAGTAAAGGATTATCTTAATGTTTTACTTCCTTATGTCTTTCACTTATTTGATGTAAGAAAGGGAAAAAGACATTAATCTCTTGAGTTATAAATTTTTATCAACAGCTGTCAGAAAATGTTCCGATTTTTTAAAATGATATTACTTCTCAGCTTCTTTTGACTGTCCCTTCTATCAGACCAAACGGTTCATCAGTAGGTATAAAGATCTCGTTTTTATTTTCCAGTCCGAACTGTTCAAGGTTAAATTTCAGATAATGTTTGTTCGGCATTGAAAGAGTAATCTCCTGAATATCAGGACATTTTTCTATTACGTTCCTGCCGCATTCGTAAAGTGTGCTCTGAACTGAGGGGCTTAAATGACCTGCAAAAGTATTAAGAAGAATATCCCTGACTGTATCAAAGTTTTTGTTAAAATCCGGATTCAGATCTGTGAATTTCCAGTCAGCTTTAATACTTGTTGAAAAGATCCTGTCATCAGTTTCCGGCAAAGTTGTAAAGTTATCTTTGATGTAACCTTCAAATCCTGAATCGGTTGTCTTGAGTACAACCAGATCCTTCAGTCCTGATCTAATCTCTATAATATCTGAATTCAATGTAACTCTGCATGTCCTGACCTCACTTCCTCCGCTTACAAATGAGTGATCATGAGGAACCGATTCAGCTTTAGCATCTTCCGAAACTCTGATCCGCTTCCATTTTTTCAATTCTGCATTTATTACGACTTCAAATACCTGCTCATTATTCTCATTAAAATAATTACCGAGATGAATGCAGAATTCCTCTGGTGAATTCAGCGGGTCTTTTTTTGCGATCACATAAACAGTGTTTTTAATGGTGTCAGTTGGAAGGACCTTGCTGTTGTCTCCTTTAGTGTGAACATCATCGAAATCACCTCTAAACTGTACCCCGACCGTCATTTCAATAACTTCATGGATTTTCCCTTTCCGTTTTACTTTCAGGACACGGACACCGGATTTACCGTAATTGTTGCTCTTCAATTCAGATGACATAATAATTTTTTTTGACAATATAGCAGTAAAAATTTTTTTAAAGTATGCCTAAAAGAAAATAACAAACCTGATATCCTACCTGATAAAATTGTTTTGAAAATATCTTTGGTAAACTATCCTGTTGGGATTCTTAGTTTAGCAGGTAATTGTAAGAGTATTGCAATTTTCATTCAAATTGTGAATAAAGAGTTGATATTTCAATCTTGAAATATGAGAAGAATAAATCTAATTTAGTTTGAAAAAATAAGTTATTAATATCTTTAACAGGATTTTCTGAAATGGTGCGGATTTCTTTTCTCCTTCTGCAGAGATTTCCCTTTTGAAGTTAAAAGTAAAAGTTAAATTATATTTGCCCGGTCAGCTTATTTTTAAGTACTGATCTGATATCCCATGAAATTAAGAGAGCTGGTTTCCAATTACAGAAAAGACATTTCAATTGCAGTAAGTCTGGTTATTATAGAAAATCTGGCATGGATTGCGGAGCCAACCTTATTTGGAAAAGTAATAGATGCAGTCATAGATAAAGCCACTTCTGTGGAAAAGATATCCATTCTGCTTCCGGTCATTTTCTGGGCATCGGCTTTTGTGATTAACTCCGGCGTAGGTTCTCTGAGGAGAATTGTCGATCCGAAGATATATCAGAAAATATTTATAGATCTTTCTTATAATGTATCCAAGAAATCTATAAAGAAAAATCTCAACTTATCAAAAACAACAATCAGGGCTGAACTTACTCAGCAGTATATCACATTCCTTCAGTTCAGACTTCCGGAAATTATTGAAAATACAATTGCTATTGCCGGCGCTGTTGCTGCTATGTATCTTATCGACTGGAGAATTTCGATCACTTCACTCTGTATAATATTTCCTCTTTATTTCATCGGCAGGATATACAACAAGAAGGTTTCAATTCATCAGAAAGTATATCACGACAGTTATGAAGATATGGTGGATGTATTTTCAAAAAAAGATCCAGATTATGTCAGGGATTTTTATACAGCCCTGGCGGATCCGCAGATCAAGATCGCCAAATGGGGAGCGGTCAATTTTGCTTTTCTCAGAATCGCCCTTCTTGCAATATTTCTGGTTGTTCTATATATAGCAATTGATCTTGATGACTTCAGCGCCGGAGAATTATATACTATTGTTGCATACCTGTGGACATTTGTTACTGCTACTGAATATCTTCCTGAACTGATGGAAAACTGGACTTCACTCAAAGATATTTCTTCGCGTCTGAAACAGCAGGATATGTGAGAAGAATTTTAACTTAAATTCATTGAATCATATTCCATTAAGTTGAAACTAACACCGGCATTTATTTCCATTTTCACAACTGTTTAAAGAAATCCGTTCACATGAATTCCTTCTGAGGTTTATCCTGATAATTTTCATTTGGTTTGTTATTCATTTTATTTGAAATTATTTTTACCCATGAAATTCGTTATAAAGAGCAGAAAAGTCCTGACAGGCGGTGAAATCAGAAAAGCCTGCATTCTCATTGAAAACGGCGTCATTACTGACATTTCGGATTACAATACTGTATCAGAACTTGAGATCAGGGATTACGGAGAATATGTGATAATGCCTTCGCTCATCGATACGCATGTTCATATTAATGAACCGGGAAGGGAAGAATGGGAGGGTTTTGAAAGCGCTACAAAATCAGCGGCGGCAGGCGGCGTAACAGTCCTGGTTGATATGCCGCTTAACAGTTCACCTGTGACTACAGATGCAGAAGCCCTGAACAAAAAAATTTCATCTGCCGAAGGGAAATTGTATGTGGATACCGGATTTTACGGAGGGGCAGTCCCCGGTAACAGCGGAAAGTTAGCTCAGCTTTTCCACGGAGGCGTACTTGGTATTAAATCTTTTATGATAGATTCGGGACTTGATGAATTCAGACCAGTAAATGAAAATGATCTGGAAAAAATACTGAATTCTCTTAAAGAAATTCCGGATATTCCTCTTCTTGTGCATGCCGAGATTTTCTGCGGATCTGAAAAGAGCAGAAATTACAGCGGCTATTCTTACAGATCATTTCTTGAATCACGTCCGAAGGAATGGGAAAACAGGGCAATTGAAATCCTGATAAAACTTTCGGAAAGATTCAGCAGGCACATTCATATCGTTCATCTTTCATCTTCAGACGGAATAGACTTGATTTCCGAAGCAAAGTCCCGCGGTGTAAAAATTACTACTGAAACCTGTCCGCATTATTTATTCTTTTCTTCTGATAAAATTCCGGACAAAGATACTTTATTCAAATGCACTCCTCCGATACGGGACAGTGAGAACAGGGATAAATTATGGAAAGCACTTAAAGACGGAATAATAGACATGGTTGTAAGTGATCATTCTCCGTGTACTGAAGATCTCAAATTCCGGGAAGAAGGGAATTTTGAAAAAGCATGGGGAGGAATACCGGGTTTGCAGACCGGACTTTCTGCTGTCTGGACACAGGCTTCGGAGAGGGGATTCACGCTAAAGGAAATATCAAAACTGATGAGCTTCAATCCTTCCGTACTGGCCGGACTAGATAAGAAGAAGGGAAGTATTGAGAAAGGATTTGACGCAGATATGATAGTATTCGATCCGGAGGAAAAATTTACCGCCGAAGGGAAAAATCTGTTTTACAAAAATAAATTTACTCCTTATGAAGGAGAGAAATTAAAAGGAAAAGTCAAAACTACTTTTCTGAGAGGGAATATTATTTTTGACGGCGGGAAAATAATTCAGCCGCCATCAGGAAAGATTTTATTAAATAAATATATAAATCAATAAATGGATCAGAACTTTTATATGAATTTTTCCGGACTTACAGACCTTGCTTCTGAAAAGATCGGAGGCACGGCAGTCGAGGCAAGCGATGAGTTTTTCGCGGGTAAAGAGAATTTACTTAAAGAGGGAAGAGGAATATTTATTCCGGATAAATATACTGAAAACGGAAAATGGATGGACGGCTGGGAATCGAGAAGAAAACGTACGGCCGGACATGACTGGTGTATAATAAAACTCGGAGTACAGGGAATTATCAAAACTCTGAATATTGATACAAATCATTTCCTGGGAAATCATCCTCCCTACGCATCGGCAGAAGCATGTTTTGACAGCGGGGATAAAGATCTGAGGTGGAAGGAGATACTTGGGAGATCACCGCTGGATCCGGGATCCGTGAATTTATTCAGTATTAATGATGCCGGAATTTACAATATGGTCAGACTAAATATTTATCCTGACGGCGGAGTAGCAAGATTCAGGGTATACGGAACGGTATTCCCGGAATGGAAAAAAAATAATTCGAAAGAAATGATAGATCTCGCAGCTCTTGTGAACGGCGGTAGAGTTCTGGTGTGCAATGATATGTTCTTCGGTTCAAAGGATAATCTTATTTCACCGGGAAAAAGTAAAGTAATGGGAGACGGGTGGGAGACAAAGAGGAAAAGAATCCCCGGGTATGACTGGACGATCATTAAACTGGCCTGTCCGGGTAAAATAAAAAAAGCTGTTGTTGATACAAATCTTTTTAAGGGAAATTTCCCGGATAAATGTTCACTGGAAGTATGCTTTGCCCCTGATATTGCTGATAATGAAATCACGGATAAATCAGTTGAATGGAAGGAGATACTTCCACCGGTTCCCCTGAAAGGAGACTATGAAAATTTATTCGAAAAAGAATTATCGTCCGGCATAAGTTCAACTCATGTCAGACTCAACATTTTCCCTGACGGCGGAGTAAGCCGTCTCAGATTATTCGGAATACCTGACTGATGAAATAATGAGAGATAAATTAAAAAAGTGCTGCGGTTCGGAAAATTGGGTAACTCAAATGCTCGCCTGCGGTTCTTTTAATTCTTATGATGAAATGATAACTAAATCAGAGGAGATATGGTTTTCCCTGACCGAAAATGACTGGCTTGAAGCATTTAAATATCATCCGAAGATAGGGGATCTGAATTCTCTTAAGAAAAAGTATTCTCATTCGAAAGATCTTTCTGAAAAAGAACAGTCCGGAACTGTCTTGGCATCTGAGAATACATTAAAAGAACTTGCGGAGTACAATGAGAAATATGAAAAAAAATTCGGTTTCATTTTCATAGTATTTGCAACCGGAAAATCTGCGGAAGAAATGCTTGAGATCATTAAGAGCAGAATCAGCAATGACATAAAATCAGAACTCAAAACAGCAGCGCTTGAACAGTCTAAAATAACTAATTTAAGATTAAAAAATTATTATGAGTCGGATTACAACACACGTTCTTGATACTTCTTCCGGAAAACCCGGGAAGAAAATCAGAATAGAATTATTTAGGAATGATTCAGAGATCTGGAAATTAATTGCAGAAGGAATTACAAATGATGACGGAAGACTTTCAGACCTTCCGGAAAATTCAGATACTGAAAAAACCGGTGTTTATAAACTTAAATTTCATACCGGAGAATATTTTGTGTCAGAAGGTAAAGACAGCTTTTATCCTTTTGCGGAAGTTGTCTTTAAAGTGAATGGAGATTTTCATTATCATGTGCCTCTGCTGATCAGTCCTTTTGCATACAGCACTTACCGCGGAAGCTGATCCCCTGACAGGAATTTAATTTAAAAATCCGCAGACATTTTTAATGCCTGCGGAAAATTCGGATAAGGAAATTTTTTTATTTCAGCAGTATCAGGGATTTGGTTATTGACGAATTGCCTGTCTCAATCATATAGAAATAAATCCCCGACGGAAAACCGGTCGCATTGAATTCAGTTTTGTAATGACCGGTTCTGAATATTCCGTTAACAAGAGTTTTCAATTCTTTTCCGAGAACATCATATATTTTTATTTTAACGTTTATTTCATTTTGATTTTTATCCGAATAAATGTCAAAAGATATTGTGGTTACAGGATTAAACGGATTCGGATAATTCTGATATAGAAAAGTTTTTATCGGATTGCCGATAATAACTTCAGAATTCAGATAATAATATTTGAAATTTCCGTTGAAGTCAGTCTGCTTGAGTCTGTATGCATATATTCCGCTTTCAAGATCCAAATCAGTAAAACTGTAAGAAGTATTTCCTGTGAATGTTCCTCTGCCTTCTTTAAATCCTGCTCCGACCCAGATCCCGCCGGGATTTTTTCTTTCAATGTAAAATCCTTTGTTGTTTAATTCACCGGTTGTATTCCAGTTCAATTCTACATTATGCGAGTAAACTTTGTAATTGAAAGTTGAAAGTTCTGCCGGTAAAACACCTCCTTCAGAAGTTTTTAGGATTGTTCCTCCGGTTCCCGATATAAAACAGTTACCTGAGGGTACAGCGCAAACATCTGTAAACTTTGTTTTTAATCCGCCGGATTGTTTTGACCATGTAATGCCACCGTTATCCGATTTTATTATTATTCCTCCTTCACCAACAGCGAAAAATGTGATCAGAGCATCAGGAACAGCTGAAACCGAAGTAATATTTTCTTTTGACAAAGATCCCGGTCCGGTAAAATCACTGATCCAGGTATCACCCTGGTCAGTTGTATACAGAACGACAGAGCTGTCCCCTCCGCATATTCCGTTGTAATTATCCGCAAATGAAACAGATCTCAAAGCTCCTGATATTATTCCGGATACTTTTACAGTCCAGCTCAAGCCGCCGTTAGTTGTTTTAAGGATAGTACCGCTGTCACAGCAAATTACAGCATTGTTTTCAGAAAAAGCTTTTACTGAATAGAGATTCAGGGACACGGGAGAAGCCTGCGAAGTCCAGTTGATACCGCCGTTTGTGGTTTTTAAAATTGCACCTGAATTTCCAACGCTCCAGCCTATTTTATGCAATCCGAAATATCCTGTAAGAGAAAATCTGCCGATATAAATGTCATTCATGTTTGATGAAACAGGTATTGAAGTCAGTGACCAGTTGACTCCTCCGTTTGTGGTTAACTGAATTATTCCTCCGTTCCCGGTGATCCAGCCGGTATCTTTATCTAGAAAATATACTGAGTTAATGTTATTGAAAGAAGCCGATGAATATGAAGCCCAGTTCATTCCTCCGTTTGTGGTTTTACTAACTACTCCGGACCATCCTGAAACCCATCCGGTGTTATCATTAATGAAATATACTGAGTTTAAATTGTAAGTGGGAGATGCAGGAGATGTAAAAACAAAATTTCTGTTGGACCAGTTTGCTCCGCTGTTTGTAGTTAGTAGAATTGTTCCAAGATCCCCGGCTGTTACGCCTGTTGACGGGGAAACAGCGGAAACTGACCTAAGTATGTTTGTTGTAAGGCTGGACTGACCTGTCCAGTTTGTGCCGGAGTTTGTAGTTCTGCGGATCTCTGAATTTCCTCCTGTAAAGCCAATACTTCCGACAGCCCACCCGCTGGATGCATCAGAAAAATTTATTCCGAACAGAGTACTGTATCCTGAACCGGAAGACTGAGCAGTCCAGACTGTACCACCGTTTGTTGTGTATCTTATTCCGGATCCGGAAGTCCATCCTGTTGAAGTATTCTGAAAATAAATTGAATTGTATGATCCCGAGAGGATAGTGGTTGCCCATGAAGTTCCGCGGTTTGTAGTTCGGAATATATTTGAAGAGTTTACGTAAAATCCCGTATCATTTGAAATATAAAAGGTGGAGTTTGCGGAAAGTGACAGTCCAAGATCTGTCCAGGTTATACCTCCGTTTGTTGTTCTGATCTCTTTCTCTCCAAGCGCATAACCTGTATCTATGGAAGGAAAAAAAACGGAATTCAGATTATAAGTTATTCCTGTTATCAATAAAGACCAGTTTTCACCGCCGTTAGTTGTCTTAATAACGGTTCCGTGGTTTCCAGCAGCATAACCGGTGTTTACATCCAGAAAGAATATTGAATTCAATTTGTATTTAGTTTTACTGTCTTCTCCTGACCAGGATAAACCTCCGTCATAAGACGTGAACACGGATCCCGAATCTCCGGCTATCCATCCTCTAAGCGGATCTTTAAAAAATACTGAGTTAAAATTTGTAGAAGTGGAAACATTGATCCAGCCTGTCTGACTTTGTGAACAGACAGAAAATACTAAAAGTAAAAGACTTACTTTGAATGTTTCCGATAAAAATGTTATTAGAGTTTTCATTTTTCCTCCATCCGAAATCCGGATATTAAATTTTAAACAGCGCAGATTACAGTTACGATCTGTATCACTTTCTTTATGAACGAGTCCGGAACTCAATTCAAAAAAATAATGCTGCACTGTTTTCATAATAATTTTTATTCAAATTTATAGGGTAATAATTGATTAATCAAAGAAACAAAATCCGTAAAGCAGCATAAATCATGGACCAATTGATGATTCGGAATGTGAAAAATTGCTAAATTGGGTTTAAAAGAGTATTTTTGTTGAAACAGCAAGCTTGACTCAGTAGAATTATTTTACTCCGGGTATGGTCAATTCAAGAATTATTGAAATTCTAAAAACATTCTCAAAAAATGATATTAAAAAATTCAGAAGTTTTCTGAATTCTCCTTATCACACCAAAAATAAAAAAGCGCTTTCCCTTTTTGAATATTTAATTAAATATTATCCCGGCTTTGACCATATTAATCTCTCTAAGGAAAAAATATTTTATTCGATAACTAAAGACAGCGGTGAAAACAAGACATTCAGCGACGCTATTCTCAGAAACATATTTTCCGATCTGATTCTCATAGCCGAGGAATTTCTTTCTTATGAAGGATTCGGCAGGGATAAATTCAGCATGACGGAAAAGTTGCTCTTGGAATCATGCAGCAGAAATATTGTATCCGTATTTGAAAATACTATGAGAGCAGCTGAGAGCCAATTGGATAAAATAAGTTTCGACGGGGAATCGCATTTTTACAGAAAAAGTATAATTGAAGACCTTAAGCTGGAGTTCAGCCGGAAAAATGACGATTTAAAATTATATAAAAAAAATCATCTGGGAAATTCTTCAGTTTACCTTGCAAGTTTTTTTTTAATCAGGGTCATTAAATCCATTAATTTAATCGCTTTCAGGAATCAGTATAACATTAAGGGGAATGTAAACATGGAAAGCGAAATTATTGACAGCATAAATAAAACTGAATTCCTTGAGAATTTAAAAAAAATGTCTCTCAATGATTATTCACTCATGAAAATTTATTTCAGATTATTTGAATCCATTTCCGAACCTGATGATGATAAAAAATATTTTGAATTCAGGGATTCGTTTTATGCTGACATTGATTTATTTTCAGAACTTGAAAAATACAGTTTATTTATTTATCTCTCAAATATTTGTGTTATGAAAATTGATATGAGGAAAGAACAATTTAAAAAAGAATGTTTTTCTGTTTATAAAGAAATGTACGGGAGAGATCTGTTTTCTGTAATGCCGGGTTTTTTCCCGGTTTCTTTATTCACTTCTGTGGTCAGTACAGGTATTTCGTCCGGAGATAATGATTTTGTCAAAGAATTCATAGAAAAGTATTCGCCATGTCTTAATCCTGACCATGAAAATGATGCAGTTAATTATTTTAATGCGCTTATAAAATTCAATGAAGGGGATTTCCGCAAAGCACTTGAACTGACAAGCAGAACAGAAACGGGGTTTTCAAATTTTAAGTATTTATTAAAAGTAATAGAAATGAAATGCTTTTATGAAATCAGGGATTTTGAACAGGTTTATTATACAGCTGATTCATTTCTGCATTTTTTAAATAACAGTAAATATGTTGATGAAATTTACAGGACAGAGTTTAAGAAATTTATTAAACTGATTGATCTTATGATAAACTATCAGTTTGATAAAAAGGAAAACATACTTTATAAAATAGAAAAAATATTTTCAGCTGAATATTTGTCTAACAGAACATGGTTCAAAAAAAAACTGACTGAAATTGACAACAGATTTGGATCACTTTGAACGGTTTGAATTAAAGTGGTATTTATCAAATCAATTACAAAAAATCAGTGCAGGTTTAATTTCCGGCCGATCAGCCCTGCAATTATTCCAACACTGATTTAAATAAAGTAACAGATTACTGCAGACAGTTACCAGGTTTATTGTTTTTGGAAGATATTATCAGATCGAAATCTTCCTTTGAAAGTACTTTCGGTGTATAATTTATATCCTCCCTCTCAAGATTTCTTACAAAAGCCCTGAGATGATTCTGGGAAGCGTAATCCAGACATTCGAGTAATTGCCTTATACTTTCATTATCGGTTTTTGCGTAATGATCTCTCAGATCTTTTATGTCATTTTCTTCGATCATTGCGCCTGCTCTGAGCGCATCGGTGAAAGAATATCCGCCGGCGGTTAAGAAATTATTATACATTACCTGTAGATTTTTATCCCTGAATTCACCGGTATTTACGGCAGCATCTTCATATGATATCCCAAGTCTGTCCATAAGATCTTTTACATGCTGCTGATGCATTTTTTCACTCTGCAGAATATTTCCAAAAACCCTGTGATTGTATTTCGTGTACATTTCGCTGTATAAATCATATGCAAGCTTTTCTTCTTCAAGAAGATAAATTAATCCTTTCTTGTCCTGTTCGCTTACCTGTGAATATGATTTTAACGGAAATGATATTATTGCTAAAGCAAAGATGAGTATGGTAATTATTGTTTTCATGATATTTTTTTCCTCCGTTTATTGAAACATTTCTGAATCGTTTACAATTTCCTGAAATTTAAGTAAACTAAACAATCTTTCTGAAATTCCGGAAAAATGGTATGTATATTGCAACTGTAAATCAGGAATCAGATTTCCTTAATCAACAGTTAGACAAGCCGGCGGGTAAACAGGTTTAATATTTACTTGATAAGTACCATTCTCTTTGTATCCGAGAATCCGTTTGTGATAAGTCTGTAGAAATATACTCCGCTCGAAAGATCAAAACCTTTTTCTTTCGGATTGAAAGTAAATGAGTGTTTTCCCGCAGCAGTGAAGCGGTTAAGAAGTGTATAGATCTCTCTGCCGGTAATATCGTATATCTTCAGAGAGACAATTCCGGAAACCGGCAGTTCGAAATTTATCTTTGTCTCAGGATTGAACGGGTTAGGATAATTCTGATCAAGTCTGAATCCTGAAGGAATTACATCTGAATAATTGTTTACAGAGACAATATTATTCAGCGGAAAAGAATAAACTCTCCACTGTGAATTATTCTGCGGAATAAAACCTGAGCTGGTCTGCGGCGCCGTTGCCAGAGCCAGACCTCCCTTCCTGAATATCTCGGTTGGAAAAGTAATGCCTCCGTCAGTTGAAATCGTTACAATAAGACTGTCAATATTTGTTGAGTTGTACTGAGCATAGGCATAATCGAATTTTACTGAATCTGTCGAATACAGATTCTGAAAAACCTTTGTCCTGAGAGAATCCTTCTGACCGATAATATTGTAATTAAAAAAATTAATGTATGCTGATCTTAATCCGCTTATGGTAGGACCGTTTGCTCCGGTAAACTGCTCAAAGGTCAAAAAGCCGTCCCTGTTGTACAGTTTCCAGTTCAGAGGCGGAAAAACTCCTTCGAAAAGTTCAACATTAAGAGCTGAATTCAATGAGTCACTTCCTGTAACCGGAAGGAAATAATTGCAGTCTCCGCAGTTCAGACTGAACAGATCTGCTTTGTATGAATAAGCCATTACCGGTTCAGGTCTTGAACCGTTTATAACAATTTCACGGCTCTTGGCGGAATTAATAATTTCCCTGTCTTGGTCATCCTGTATGAAAACAGTAGTGTAAAGCATTGAATCCACCCATTCCGGATCTTTGTAATATGTATAAGTATATGAATAATTTCCCGGCGAAAGATCTATGATGAATCCGTTTGTATCCGGATACATTTTTCTGAAGATATCATAAAATTCAGTTTCGCCGTTCAAGGTTGGCAAAATCCCGGTCTTATATCTTTCAATTGCATTCACTCTCAGTCTGTAATCTCCGGCAATAAGATGCGATATAACATTTACATTAATTGTCGAACGAATTGAATCCCCGAGATTCTCATCGGAAACAGATAATGAAACCGGCGTTCCGAGATCATATCTCCTGAGGTAGGGTTTGTAAAGATTTGTACTGTCTCCATATGGAATCGAAGCTGTATGTATTCCGTCAACAAATGTAATTGGAACACCTGCTATAAAGTAATATCTTTTCCTCGCATCGTTCTGAACCGGATTGTATGTATAAAATGTATCGTTACCCAGAATACCGGTATGATATACAATGGCGTTAACTGTC
This sequence comes from Bacteroidota bacterium, assembly GCA_018266875.1. GTDB lineage: Bacteria > Bacteroidota > Ignavibacteria > Tepidaquicellales > Tepidaquicellaceae > UBA2330. The sequence goes on along the minus strand of JAFDZR010000009.1, from coordinate 91,221 downwards.
TGAATATTGGTATTGGTAAACTGATTTATAAAAGAATTATTGTTGGCACATGCAGGACTTGCATTTGAAGAAAATTCCTCAAATAAAACATTCCTTCTGAATCCGGGAAGACTTATTGCATATTCCTTTAAAGTGTCATTTGTATAATTCGAATCAAATGCATCTGATACATATGAAGTAATGAAATAAGGTGTACCAATCGAATATTCGAAAGTCGAAAACCTGACAAAAGCTGTCTGCCCGGCACTTAGAGCTGAAATGGAAGTGTCTTTGAAATAATTACCCGGCTCTATTCTCAAATATACTCTGACAGTATCAGAAGAATTGCTGGTCCCGATATTCGAGACCGAGATAAGAGGCGAGACTGTGTCAGTACCTGAACTGTAAACTGAATATACAGTATCGTATGGAATGTTTATCACGGATGTTACAGTAATGTCATTGGCAGTTCTCTCTCCGGTCCTGACATTATCGAGGTAAAGATTATTCCCGTAACCGTTATATGTGTTAAACTGAAGAACAATGTCCCTGGAACCGTTTAAACCGAAATACGATTTCCGCTCATTTCCGCTGAAAGATAACACTATCAGTGAAGCGGTCAGAATAAACAGGATTGATAATTTTCTGAGGGACAAAATTATAATTAAATTTAAAAATTATTCAGGCGATTTTTGTGATCTCAGTTTTTTTGAAGTAGAATCTGTAAAAAGCTAATTCGAGAAAACTAACAAAGATCAGAGTAATAGTATCTTTGGGAGTAAGTGTAATGGTACTGCCCTGCTGTGCATAGAATCCGGATATCTTCAGGAAGAAAAGAAGCACGGGATTTACCGGAAGCGACATCTGATAGCCGGCATCTGAAATAAATATTCCCACAAACAATTCACAAACTGTCAGAGAAACAGCAAACAATGTTATGATAAACCCCAGATTCAGAAACGCCTGCAGCAGTCCGTCATTCTGATAAGACCTGCTGAAGGCATAAACTGCAAATATTACGTGAATAAAATAAATTACTGCTATTATCATAAACTAAAAAGCTTCTTTTGAAAATAAAACTTCCTTAATGGTTTTTAATATGATCTTAATATCGAAAGCTATTGACCAATTTTCAATGTAATAAATATCGTAATCTATTCTTGTCTGCATAGATGAATCCGTTCCTCTAAGACCGCTGACCTGAGCCCAGCCTGTCATTCCTCCTTTTACTCTGTGTCTTTCCAGATATCTGTTGATAGAATGTTTCATGGAATTAATAAAAAATTCTCTTTCGGGTCTGGGACCCACTATGCTCATGTTCCCGATCAGAACATTATAGAACTGAGGGAGTTCATCCAGGCTGTATTTCCTTAGGAATTTTCCTATAGGCGTATATCTGTCATCGTCCCTTGTCGTCATCTGCGGACCTTTTTTTTCAGCATCGGTTTTCATGGATCGGAATTTCAGCATTATGAATTTCTGTCCGTCCAGTCCGACTCTTTCCTGATTGTAGAAAAGCGGCCCTCTGGATGTGATTTTGACAAGTATTCCAAGAACAATCATTACCGGAGAAAGGAATAAAATTGCCATTGAAGAGACAACTATGTCAAAAATCCTTTTGATGAATCTGTTCCAAACATTCATTGGAAGAGATTTCAGTTTCATGAACGGGATTCCGTCAACTTCTTCTATTCTCAGTCTGCTTGTCATAATATCTATGAAATCCGGAGCATACATAAATTCAATGTTTTTTCCTTCGCAGAGTTTGAAAAGCTTATAGAGAGTGTCATGTTCGGAAGAAGGTATTGAGAGGAATATTTTTTCTATGTTAAGTTCTGAAATAAGCTCCGGTATCCTTGTGTAATTTCCGAGATGATTTTTCCCGGTCATGTCACCAGTTGCGTCCTCTTTGTGTGAAAAATATCCAAGTACATGGTATCCTGTGAATTTATCCCTGGAAAAATTCTCGTAAATTTTCTTTGCCATCTGATTGATGCCGAGAACTGCAACGTTGTTTACACCTTTGTTATTATTGTATAAATTTTTCTCTATCTTCAGCATAAAATATCTTCCGACTGTGACGAGGATAATAGATATTACCCAGATCATTGAGATTACAAGCCTTGAATAAGGAACATCAGCATTGAAGAGAAAAACAAGTCCCATTGCTATCAGAATGCCGATCGAGATACATTTTATAATTACAAAAAATTCATCGAATACAAATACGCTTCTTTTCAGTCTGTACATTTTCCGTGACTGGAAAATTATTATCCAGATGGGAATTATCAGGAGTGAAAATTCTATATACCCGCTGACCTCGGGAATTCCCTTCGTAACGGGAAAGATATTTGTGAGCGGACTGTAAAATCTAATCCAATATGAAAGTAAAAATGCGGCAAAAATAGAAACAGCATCTGACAGTACAGTAAACAAAGGAATCGTAACTTCTATTAACGTCGATTTACTTTTCAATTTTAAAAGATATCTTGATTTTATGATTCCAAAAATAATTTTTTTGAAAGTAAGAGGAAACGTAAAAAGCATTAAATTTATGCAATATCCGTAAGGTAAAGCGAATCTTTGTAATTCTTTAAAAAAGCTTTCTTTATCCTTATATGTTCTTTTTTTCTTAGCTGCGGATCTTCATCAATTATTTTAAAGGCGATCTCTCTTGCAGTCTCCACTATGTCCCTGTCTTTGTTTAGGTCCGTGCATGAAAAGTTCAGCATTCCCGACTGCCGGATTCCGAAAAATTCCCCGGGTCCCCTTATTGCCATGTCGGCTTCGGCTATCTTGAATCCGTCATTTGTTTTGCATAAAATTTCCAGACGTCTGGAGGAATCTTCCGAAAGGTCTTTTGCAACAAGAATGCAGTAGGACTGATCCGCTCCTCTTCCGACCCGGCCTCTGAGCTGATGAAGCTGCGAAAGTCCGAATCTCTGAGCTTCTTCAATTATCATAACAGAAGCATTTGGGATGTCAATGCCGACTTCAATTACGGTTGTGGAAACGAGAATATCAAGTTCGCCTTTCCTGAATTTCTCGGTTTCCTCGTCCTTCTCGTACCAGAGCATTCTGCCGTGAACCATTCCAACCTTCAGGTCAGGAAATACCTGTCTTTTTAAAATTGAAAAATTCTCCTCCGCAGATTTCAGATCGAGTTTCTCCGATTCGTCGATTATCGGAAAAATAATGTAAACCTGTCTGCCTTTTTTAATCTCTTTCCTGATAAAGGAGTTAATTCCCGGTTTGTCACTTTCGGATCTGAGAGCGGTTATTACCGGGATCCTGTTCTTTGGAAGCTCGTCAATTACAGAAACATCAAGATCTCCGTAATATGTCATTGAAAGAGTACGCGGGATTGGAGTTGCAGTCATTACAAGCACATCGGGATTGATTCCTTTTTCCTTGAGTTTCGCTCTCTGCATTACTCCGAATTTGTGCTGTTCGTCTATCACAACAAAACCTATATTCCTGTATTCAACTGATTCCTGAAACAGGGCATGAGTCCCGATTATGAGATCTGTCTTTCCGGATCTTATGTCAGCAAGGATTCCTTCCCTGATTTTCTTTTTCTGTCCGCCGACAAGCAGTTCGACTTTTATGTCAAGCGGTTTCAGCAGTTCAGATATTGTCCTGAAATGCTGACCGGCAAGCATTTCAGTGGGACACATAAAAGCCGCCTGATATCCGTTCTCTATCGCGATCAGCATAGAGAATACTGCGACAATTGTCTTACCGCTTCCTACATCACCCTGCAGTAAACGGTTCATGCATTTATCTGATTTCATATCAAGATAAATTTCATTCATGACTTTTTTCTGTGAGGCTGTAAGTTCAAACTGAAGAACTGATTTGAATTTTTCCGTGATTGCATGAATGTCATTATCAAATTTTATTCCCTTCTTTTCATTCTGAAGGGATTTCTTTTTCAATGCCAGGATCAGTTCAAGATAAAACAACTCTTCAAAGGAAAGACGTTTTCTTGAGAATTCTATGTCCGGGAATTCCACGGGAAAATTTATCCTCAGCACAGCTTCTTTTTTACCCGAAAGCTTATATCTTTTTAAAATATCTTCAGGCAGTGTTTCCTCAATATAATCCGGATTCGATCTTAGCAGAGCGCTGAAAGCATTGAATACTATTTTCGAAAGCAGCAGGGGTTTTATCCATGTTTTTTTCAATATTCCCGAAAGTTCATATACAGGTATCAGACGGAATTTCATAAATTCCGTATCGTTGATTTCCGATTCGTTTATTTTAAGATGATCCCTGTACGAGATCTTCGGAACGGATGAAAAATTATCCCTGTCGGTTTTTATCCAGAAGATAAAGCTATCGTTGAGTCTGAATTGTCTTGAACGGAATTCAGATGCACCGAATAAAGGAATGGAGACTGTTCCCGTATTGTCTTTTAAAATTATTCTGTAAGGGTGATTGCTTTTTCTCGGATGCTCAAGGTCAATGACCTTTCCGGATACGATTACGTTTTCATTCAGATTGGCGGGGATCTCCCTGATACTTATCTTTTTTAGATAAGCCCTCGGAATGAAGTTAAGGAAATCCTCCGGTGAATTTATCCCTATCTTTGAAAATGCTTCAGCTCGTTTTTCACCTACTCCTTTTAAAAATTTCAAATCCATTTGTATTTACAAAATTTTTTCACGCCTTAAATTTATTGATAATATATTTTGAGAGTAATGTAAATATTATTCAGAAGTATTTATGCATAAGTTCCGCCTAGAGTCAGATATAAAATTGAATTTACACTGCTGATTAATTATTTTATTGCATGAAAAAACCTAAAGCCGTTTCAGCTAAGCAGAAAAAAAATGAAACTGCAAAATCATACGCCGGATTTGATAATCAGACTGATATTCAGGGATACCTGAAATACACACTATATTTTATTTTACTTGCTCTTCCGATATATCTCGCATATAATTATTATTCCAATGCATTGTTTGTAAACGGCGCAAACAGTTTCCCCCTTGACGACGGCTGGATTCATCTGACTTTTGCTAAAAATCTCAATGAATATTTCAGCTTTTCATATTATAAGGACCAGATGGTGACTGCCGGGTCCACTTCACCTTTATACACCTTTATTGTTGCAGCGGGATTTTTCTTTACCCGTAATGAAATGCTTTTGAGCTATTTTCTCGGAGCTGCTTTCTTTGCAGCTGCCGCTTTGATACTTTTCAAACTTTGCATGCTCGATTTCAGAAAAGATCTACTTGCATCTCTTGTCTGCGCAGGGATTTTCATTCTGGACAGGAATATGAATTTTATCTCGCTTTCGGGAATGGAGACAACCATGTATGTTTTCATACTTCTCCTCGGTGCATACCTTTACAGGAAAAACAGAACATATTCTCTTGCTCTTATACTCGGTCTTGTTATCTGGTCACGTCCGGACGGGATTGCATTTATCGCAGCGGTAATAATTGATCTTGCTTTCGGAACGCTGGTCCTGAAAAATGAAAAGCTCAGAAAAGCGTATGACCGCAGAACTCTGCTGATTATGACCGGGATTTTTGCCGTGATAGCCGGACTTTATTTTCTCATGAATTTTGTGATTTCAGGAACCCCGTTCCCGAATACTTACTCTGCTAAGGTGGCATATTTTGCTGAAATAGAAAAAAAAATATCTTACTTTTCGGATAAGGTCTTTCCGTTTTTCTCAAATATGAGTTATGGAATAATTGCAGCCGGATTCATAATCGCTTTTTTAAAATTCATTTACGATACGGTTAAGTTAAAAACTTCTGAAAACTCTTTGTATATAATTTTCACAGTTCTTTTCCTGATGCTTTATATGGTCAAACTTCCTGAAGTCAACAGGTTCGGAAGATATGTCATGCCGCTGATACCTTTTTTTATACTTGTGTCAGTAGCGGGATTCAGGGATTTTCTGATATTACTTAATAAATTCATCAGTAATCAGTTTGTTGTCAGGCTTGTTTTTATTTTACTGGCCGGATTGATCTTTTATCAGAGCATTAACAGTTATGAGACTTTCAGGAGTTATTATGCCGAACAGTGCAGGTATATATATGACAGACAGGTAAAAACAGCAATGTGGCTTAAAGATAATACCGGCGATAATGATATTCTCGGAGTGCACGACATAGGCGCAATAGGATTTTATACAGGAAGAAAGATCATTGATGTAGCAGGACTGGTATCTCCGTATCTAAACAAACGTCTGCTGGAAAAAGACTACAGCAGAATAATGACACAGTATCTTAAGGAACAGGGTGTGACATATGTGGCTTTTCTTAGAGAATGGTACAGAGTCGTAAATCAGAAGCCTCTTTTTAAAACTCCTGATAATTCTTCACAGGAAGTAATGGAAGTATTCAGGTTCATTCCGGATACGACTTATATAATTTCAAAAGATGCAAATTACATCATGAATACAGCGCTGAGAAATTTAAGTAAAAAAGACGGAAATGATATAGTAAATAAAATGGACAGTTTGCTGGTAATTGAACCGATATATGCTGAAGCTTATTATCTGAGGTCTTACGGATATTCACTTCTGAACAATTCTGAAAAATACGAAGAGGATCTGAGAAATTCCGTAAAATATTATCCCGGATTTCTTGCAGCACAGAAAAATCTCGGCTTATACCTGAAGGAAAACGGAAGGTCTGCTGAAGCCGAACAATATCTTAGAAAAGCTCTTGAACTTGATCCTTCTGACCAGGAGGTCATTAATTCCCTTAAAAATACTGAAGAGAAGAAATGAACAGTTCTTATTCTGTCAGTATCTTTCACTGCAGCAGATTGTGTCTTAATTTCCTGATTCATGAATCAATTCCGGCTGAAGCAGAAAAGAATAACAAGTTTCCGCAGCTTGGGACTTTTCTCCTGTGCTTCTGAGCCTGTCCCCGAATGATCCTAAATGGGAGACTTGCCTGAAAAGAATGTTTACTCCAGTAAATTTTGATCTCTTAACAAACGATTTGAACATAGTTGGTTAGTGATCAATTGTGTCCAATACGTTAAGTATAAGAAATCAAAATTTACTGGAGTAAACGTACTTTCTTTTG
>JAFDZR010000009.1:0-84080 GCA_018266875.1 Bacteroidota bacterium | reverse complement strand
ACGCAATTTATCACGAATTCTTAACGGTAATAATTCAATTTCGGATAGTTTGAAAAAATATATTAAAAAGTTTAAAAGAATTTAATTATTAAAGTATTTCTTATGATTAAAATTTAATTTGGACAGCAGTGGATAGTGATTATGTCTTACTCTGAAAAATGGTTTGAAATTACATTTCATTTTTCTTAACTTGCTAGTCATTGTAAAAGCTAATGCGGGGCTATAGCTCAGTTTGGTAGAGCGTCTGAATGGCATTCAGAAGGTCAGCGGTTCGATCCCGCTTAGCTCCACAGTAGAATCATTAATTTTAATTTTATATAAAAATGTTTGCAATAGTTAACATCAAAGGACATCAGTACAGAGTTCAGGAAAACCAGAAAGTATTCATTCCCAAGCTTAAAGATGAGGTCGGATCAAAGGTTACATTCAGCGACGTACTGTTATTCTCACCGGATGATAATTCCTTTGAGATCGGCACGCCTTCTCTTGATATTAAAGTTGAGGCAACCGTACTTGACCATGTAAAGGATGACAAAGTGATTGTTTTCAAAAAGAAAAGAAGAAAAGGTTATCAGATAAGGAACGGTCACAGACAGAATTACACTCAGATTACAATAGATAAAATCGCAAAATAAATTTTAAATAAAAACTTAAGGAGTTAGTAATGGCACATAAAAAAGGACTCGGAAGTTCCAAGAACGGAAGAGATTCACAGTCAAAAAGACTCGGTGTGAAAAAATATGGCGGGGAATCAGTCATTGCGGGTAATATACTCGTCAGACAAAGAGGCACGAAATTTTTACCCGGTGAAAATGTCGGTCTTGGAAAAGATTATACAATTTTCTCTCTAATAGACGGGAAAGTAAACTTTGTTACAAAAAAAGGCAGAAAAATTTTAAATGTAATCCCAAATGAAAGTGCCTGATTGGTACTGAAAATCGTTTTTGAATAGGTTATTTTGAGAAATCAGAATAACCTTTTTATTTTTTATAAACCAATAAATTAAGAATATATGAAAATCACTGTAGTTGGCGCAGGAAATGTCGGAGCGACCTGTGCAAATGTAATAGCTCAGAAGGAATTAGCAAAGGAAGTCATTCTCCTTGACATAAAAGAAGGAATTGCAGAAGGTAAATCACTCGATATCTGGCAGACTTCCGGAATTAATAATTATGATACAAGAGTGGCAGGAGTGACAAATGATTATTCCAGAACAGCGGGATCTGATGTGGTTGTAATTACTTCAGGTCTTCCGAGAAAACCGGGAATGAGCAGGGATGATCTGATTTCCACAAATGCAGCAATTGTAAAATCAGTTACTGAAAATGTAGTAAAGCATTCTCCGGATGCAATTATTATAGTTGTTTCAAATCCGCTGGATGTAATGACATACTGCGCATATCTGACATCAAAATTACCTTCTTCAAAAGTCATGGGAATGGCAGGAATACTTGATACTGCCAGATACAGAGCGTTTCTTGCCGAAGCTCTGGACTGTTCTCCTAAAGATATCTCTGCAATGCTCCTTGGAGGTCACGGCGATACAATGGTGCCGCTTCCGAGATATACAACTGTCAGCGGTATACCGGTTAATGAACTGATTGATGATGAAAAATTAAATGCTATTGTTGAAAGAACGAAAAAAGGCGGCGGTGAACTTGTAGCGCTGATGGGAACTTCAGCATGGTATGCACCGGGAGCAGCAGCTGCTCAGATGGTGGAATCCATTGTCAGGGATCAGAAAAGAATTTTCCCTGTCTGCGCATGGCTTACCGGTGAATACGGTATGAATGATATTTATCTCGGTGTTCCGGTCGTGCTTGGAAAAAACGGGATTGAAAAAATAATTGAACTGAAACTCAATGATGTGGAAATGACGCTTTTAAAAGATTCAGCGAAATCAGTAAAAGAAGTGATGGGAGTACTCGACGAGATAAATAAAAAGTAGTTTTAAAAATATATTGATACAGATCCTGTTTTCACAAATGAGAACAGGATCTTTTTATTTATAGCTTTTCAGAACGAATTCCGTGCCTTCTGCGGTGGAGGTGCAGACAAAGTCATCAACAAGGGATTTTATAATATACAAACCTCTTCCGTTTTCCTTGAAAAGATTTTCTTCCGATGTCGGATCAGGAATCTGCGTAATATTGAATCCGGAACCTTCATCGAGTATCCTGATCATTACCGACTTTTCATCATAAATAATTTCAGTGTATACTTTTTTAAAATCCTTTTCTTCATTGCCATGAACTATAGCGTTTATCAAAGCTTCTGAGCAGGCAATCTTGAGATTTATAAATTTTTCTTTTTCAAGACCGAATTCCTCGTTTACACGGTCAAGCAGATCTTCAAATTTTCTCACCTCGTTTCTGTTACTCTTAAGAGTAAGTATTTCTTTATGCAAACTTTTCTTGATTTAAATTAATACTATACAAAATATAAAAGATATTTCACATATTCCATAATATATTGAGTTGAAAATTTACCGATGAGCTTGACTGTGGGGGGGTAAGAAATTTTACTCTGTCAAGCCCAATAATGAATTTTACTGAAGAATTCTTATTTAAATACATCTCCGCCTTTCCTACAGGACCAAAGGACTGGTAAGTGTTTGCAAGCTGTTTTTCCGTTTCGTCATAATTATATCTGTCCTGTGAAAAGTATTTATAGCCGATCCCCAGGTTAAGGATATTACTGATCAGGTAATTGATTTCAGGCAGATAAAACTGCTCCGCAAAGAATGATATTGGTTTTACGGAAAATGTATTATTAAGAAATTCCCCCTGTTCGTAAAATTTCAGTTCTCCTGAAAATTTCAGATTAAAACCCCGTCCGAGGTTATATGTGCTCGAGTCCCTGATGCTGAGCTGTCTGTATGAGAAGCTCTGTATCTGGGAAATAAGATCTTCAAAATCATATACCGTATAATTTGCGAGCACCTGAAAGTAATTCTTTGTGATCAGTCTTTCTGTCGGTTTGAAATTACTTATCGAAATAAGTCTGTAGATTTTATTCTTGTAATTGTTTGCGCTGCGCTGAGAATAAATGTAGCTTAATCCTGAAAGTATGACTTCAAACCTGGTTTCAGCGTTAAAGTTATATAAATTATTGAACAAATGAGAAGCGGAGAAAATAGATTCGGTCTCATCCCTGTCATCATAGTTGAGCAGAAAGTCAGTGTCATATCTAAGAAGCGACAATGAGCCTGTAACGGAAAAAGAATTTGTGTTTGACACCGGATAAAAAACATTGAACAAAAGAGAAGTCCTTCTGCTGTTGTTGTTTTTATTCTTTTCGGCTTTCTCCAGCTCGCTTATCTGAGATGATGACAAACCCGCTTCATTAATAAGCGAATGATTTTCCGATCTTTCCGACAGCATTATCCTTAACCTGGAATAAATATTTCTGCGGTTAAAATTAAGTTCTGAATATACCTCAAGTTTGTTCTCAATGATTTTATTGTCGTATGTATTTTCAAACAGAATGCTCGAGGATGGGGGTTTGTATTTATATTCCCGCGTAATGACCTTGTTCTGATAACTTCCGCCGAATGTAAGTATCAGTTCATCAGTTATACCGTAATTCAGATTATCTCCAACCAGGAAATAGTTCTCATTTCTTCTTTCAATATTATTTCTGACATCGTACTGACTCATAATACCGGGAGAAGCAGGAAAATAAAAATCATTTTTCTGATTGTAGAATCTGATAGATCCGGTGTTGTCAACCTCAGACGCAAATCTTTTATAGATATCGAGATTTATCTCAAAGTTATGATTCTTCTTCTCATTCAGATGTTCATAAAAGAGTACAAGATTTCCGTTTGTAAGATACTGATTAAAATTGTAATTCAGCGCCTGCGCTTCAATTATGCCGCTCGGACCGGCATTAAACTCGCCTATCTGATCTTCAGTTTTCAATCCGATCTTTCCGTTAAGAAAAATGCTGTTCTTTAATCCCGCGTCTAGATTCACAAAATAAAAGCTGCTCTTATTCTGATTAGTCTCCGCGCTTCTGTCATCAGTGTAGAATTTATTCTGAAAACCTAATCCGGCGTCAAGATTTTTTTGTATTGAGTAGCTCAGAATCAATTTTAAGTTATTAAGGTCACGGAAATATTTACGGTCAAGTTTGGATACATTTGACAGAAAAGAATTGCTTAATGAAAATCCGTAACGTCCGAATTTTTTTTTAAAATTAAGAATGGAATTGAAGTTGGCTGAATTAACATCATTGAAAAAATTCGTTTCAAATATATTGGTTTTGTAAACAGTGTCTGTAACGACCGGGTTTGTCTGCGCGGAAACCGGTCCTGCAAAAATAACAAATAAAAAAAGATATTTAATTAAAAAGGTTTTCAAAATTAAATTTCTTTGCTTCGGGATTATCCGCAGTATTAAGATCCCTGAATAGTTTTTCAAGATCAGTATAGTTCTCAAGAGCCGGCAGCTCAGAAGTTTTTAAGTCAAGTTCTATTCTGCCCTTATTAATGAGTATTACTTTGGTTGAAATTTTTTCAATAATACTGAGATGGTGAGAACAGTAAAAAACTGTTCTGCCGCCTGAGGCAAGGAATCTTACCAGATCGTGAAAAATAAATATTGAATTTGTATCGAGCCCGTTAAGCGGTTCGTCCAGAAATATGACCGAAGGATCGTGAAGCAGAGCTGAAGTGATAAGCACTCTCTGTTTGTTTCCTTTCGACAGATTCCCGATTGAATCGTTAAGCAGGTCCCTGAATCCAAACAGCTCGGCAAAGTTTGAAGTCCTTGTGGAGATTGTCTTATCATCAATGTCTCTGACCTTTCCTATAAAACTGAAGAACTCTGAAGGTGTAAGAGCGTTGAAAAGATTTGCGTTTTCGGGAACATACCCTATCATTTTCTTGATCAGAAGCGGATCCTTCTTAACATCTGTCTGATTGATCAGGACATTACCTTTTTCAAAATCAAGTATGCCTGTCAGGATCTTTACGGTAGTTGACTTCCCGGCCCCGTTGGTTCCGATATATCCGCATATCTCTCCTTTGCTGATCTCAAAAGAAACATCATTTAAAGCTGTGAAATCACCGTATTTCTTTGTAAGATCTCTGACAGTTATCATTTATATATTTATTGATCAGTTGAAAATTTCCGAAAAAAAAGTTTTCATTGCCTGCCATGATCTTTTATCAGCTTTTTCATTATAAGCTGCTCCTTTGGAAGGATCATCTCCTGCGCTTTTGTCCGTGAAAGCGTGAACCGCACCGCTGTATTCAGTCAGGACGTAATCTTTACCTGCATCTTCCATTTCCTTTTTGAAGCCGATAACGTCTTCTTCCGGTACGTAAGGATCAATTGCACCATGCTGAACAAGAACTCTGCATTTGATATTTTTTGCATCCTCAGGATTACCTGATTTAAGGGAACCGTGAAAACTTACAACGCCATTAATATCCGCGCCGCTCCTTGCGAGTTCAAGTACGCCGCCGCCGCCGAAACAGTATCCGATAGCCGCTATTTTGTTCTTATCAGTGTTTTCCATTTTCATCAGTTCATTCAGACCGGCTGTTATTCTGTCTCTGAAAAGCTGTCTGTCAGCATAAAACTTTCCGGCTTCCTGACCTGCGTCCTGTGGTGTCTGAGGTCTAATACCTTTGCCGTAGACATCTACTGCAAAAGCTACATATCCAAGTTCCGCAAGCATTTTTGCTCTCATTTTTTCATATTCCCCCAAACCCTTCCACTGGTGGACTATGAGAACTCCCGGTACTTTTTCCTTTATGGAATTATCATAAGCCACATAACCCTGATAAGTTTCACCGCCAATTTTATATTCATAATCCATACCCACTATTTCAGCTTTAAGATTGTTAGAAAAATTTAATGTTAAAAGGACGAGTAAAAAAAATAAATTTATAATATACATTTTGCTATGTGCTTTAATTTTTGAAATGTTCAGTAATTATAAGATAAATGAACAGAAATTAGAATACAAAAAAACGTGTTTTTTGAGATTTCCCTGGTGCTTTAAATTGCACGATTATTCAGATCCAAAATAATTTTAGCAAAATATTCAAAATATAGTTTAAATAAAAATAATAGTAATTATATTATCCTTAAATATGCAGCAGTATCAGGAAAATATAATTCCGGAAGCAGAAAATGAATCCGATCCTGAAAAATCCAGAGTGCTTTCATCTTTTTTTTTCAGCGGTTCATTTGTTCTTCTTTTATGGGTGATTCAGTTTATTCAGTGGTCAGCAGCCGCGGAGTTTGCGACTTTCGGTGTGCTGCCGAGGACTTTGAAAGGACTTACCGGAATATTAACAGCTCCTCTTATCCATGCTGACTTTTCTCATCTGATCTCCAATTCTTTCTCATTGTTTCTTCTTCTTTTCGGGGTTCTTTACTTTTACAGGTCATCAGCATTAAAAGTGTTTTTTATAATTTACATTACAGACGGACTGATGGTATGGCTGTTTGCCAGAGCTTCATATCATATAGGCGCAAGCGGTCTTGTATACGGGTTTGCCGGATTTCTTTTTTTCAGCGGATTATTCAGAAGAGATAAAAGTTCGATGGCTCTCTCTCTTCTGGTTGTCTTTCTTTACGGAGGAATGGTCTGGGGTGTACTTCCGGTGAGACCTGAGATATCTTTTGAATCTCATTTATTCGGAGCTCTTACAGGAATTGTCTGCGCTTACATATTCAGAAAGAAAGACCCGCCGCAGACTTATGAATGGGAAGATGAAAATTACGAAGATGATGATTATGATGACGGTAAAGAGCCTGAAGATGTCGAGATAGATGAAGACGCAGAGGAAGACGACTTCAGGCGGTTATTCTGAAATATCAGCAGTTGATATTATTTTTTTCTACCGGATACAGGAAAATAAAATCTGTTTATAAATTATTAAATTTTAGTTTCTTTACTTATAACTTCTTCCCGAGACCACAATTCTCTGTCTGTTTGTTTCCGAAGGCGTAGATGGAAATTTCGGGAGTTTCGGCTTTTCAGGATTATCATCACAGCTTGCTCCCGCAAGCTGATTTATTGCGCACTGAAACCATCTGGTTGTATTGGCTGTATTTTTATCAATCCATTTCTGCTTGTCCTTAATGTTTGCCGGATCGGTTGCTGCTTTCATTCCGTCATTGAAGTGTTTGTTTGCATCGAATCCGTTTCCGCTTAGATCCGAAATACTGCTTTCTCCCTGAGATGACTTAATCTTTTTCAGGGCTGAAGTGACTTTTTTAATATTGTCCGATTCGCTTTTATCGCTACCGAGCCTTGCATTGTATTCGGAGAATGAAGGCGTATTCAGGTAGCTGTCAGTCTCTGCTGAAACTCCCTTTCCGATACTGCCTGTGATCGGTTTTCCGTCATCTCTTATCATCCATCCCGCATTTTCAAGGATTCTCTGTTCTCCGCCCGGTCCGTTTAGTTTTATGGTCCTGAATCTCCAGATCGGAAGATCGGGATTTCCCGGAGTTGAAAGTATGTCTCTGCCCGGATCGTCATCATAAACGATCTCAGTGCTTCCTTCGCCATCTCCTATTTTAATCACTCTGTTTTTGTCATCTCTTACGCTTGAAACTGGAGCTGCATAGAATACATCAAGTACGGTTTTGTAATATGCAAGAGGAGTTGCTTTTATGTAAACATTGTTTCCAATATAAGACCATCTTGTGTCATTGATCTCATCTTTCAGGTCGAGCTCTACTCCGACATTCTGAACTGCAAATCTTTCAATATCCTGATATGCAAGAGACGGGTTTGTGAGTTTTGATCCAAGTTCTTTATAATATTTTGCAAGATCAACAAGGTCTGAAGGAAGAAGTTCTGTCAGATCACTTACGTCCACGCTGAGTCTGGTAATTTCCGATACAGTCAGCAGAGGTTTTACTTTAAGCTGCAGATCATTCGGTAGGTCTGTGAATTTTGTACCGGCTTCAATCGCCCAGAGAAGAAGCTGAATATCCTTCTGGTCAATTTCCGGATGTGAAACTGATTTATCAACGATATTAATTACAATGTCCGCATTCTTGCCGAGCAGCGGAGCAGTTCTGTAACCTGAACCTTTGGTTGGTCCGTAACCGCCGGCTTTCACACAGTAGGACTGAAGAATTAATCTGTGATATCCGGGAGTTAAATTGTTCCAGCTGTCTGCTGTGTCGGGTTCTATTTCAGAAAGAATACCAAGCCAGTTTACTACCGGCAATGCATCATTAATAGAGGTTGTAATTGATTTTCCGGGAAGCCACGCATCCTTGTTACCAATGGTCTTTTTTAATATATCATCAAACTGAGCTAATGAAACGCTGCTTATAAAAATGAATAAGATAAGTAATTTTATTTTCATTATTTTTATTTTATTTATCAAATATATAAATAAGTAATCTGATACTCTATTTACTTTGCTGTTCATATGGTCAGCGGAATCAAACTCGGATTTCGAAATTAATCAGAAATGAAATTCTTACATTCGGAAATTTACGGCAAAAAAAAAGAAAGAGGGGAAAACCTCTTTCTTTTTTTAAAGCACTTTTAAAATATTTTCAGGAATTAAAATCCCATATCCGGATCTCTGTCATTCCCGCCGTTATTCTGCTGACGTTTTTTCTTCTTGTCTTTGGATTTATTGTCTGATCCGAATTTAAAAGATAGACTCAGAGTAGCAGTTCTGGAATCTCTTGCTCTGGAAAAAGTCTGCTGATATAATGGAGTTGAGGAAGATCCACTGAATTTCCTTGTATTGAAAACATCCGAAACCGAAAGATTAAGACTGAGCCTGCCTTCCAGAAAATCTTTTCTGACAGCCACATCAAATGAGCTCATCGGGTCAGAAGTTCCCTGAGGCGTTATTCCCTTGCCCGAATAAAAATATGTAAGCTGCAGTCCTGATTCGAATGGAAGAGCTATGTTTGAAAATAATCTTCCGCTAAAGGTATTGTTTGAAACATTTCCCAGACTGTCGGAATTAATTTCCTGTTTGAAGAAGCTTACGCTTGCGTTCAGAGAGACGTCTTTAATGATCGATCCGTTTACAAGTAATTCAGCCCCGTAATTTTTTTCGGTGTTGGCGTTTATGGATGTGTTTAAAACTATGTTGCTGTCTATAAGTTCGCTGGTCCTTGTTATAGCATCGTTAGTAATCTTATAAAACAGAGAAGGTATAATTGAAAAAGATTTAAAGAATTTTGAATAATTCAGTTCATATGAATTAATGTATTCAGGTTTCAGGTCGGGATTTCCCCTTGCGTAAAACACCGGACTGTAGACTCTTGTAACAGGTGATAATTCTCTGTCTCCCGGTCTTCTGACTTTTCTTGAATATGAAACACCGATCTCATCTGTCAGACCAAGCTTATAAGTAATACCGGCGCTTGGGAACAGATCAAATATATTTTTGGTGATGGAAGAGTTAAAAAGTTTCTGATCCAGATTGTAATTCCAGTTCTCACCTCTAATTCCCGCATTATATGAGAGATTCCCCGCTTCTCCGGAATATATTAAATATGCAGCGGCAATATTTTCCTTATGTTTGAAATCCTCAGTTAGAGAAGTATCGAGGTCGTAGTTCTTAGTAGTTTCATTAAGGTCATAATAATAATTGCCGGTATTTGTATTTGTCATGTTGAATTTCAATCCGGATTCAATACCTGATGTTTTAGAGAATTTATTGACATAGTCCGCCTGAATATTCAGTTCTTTATTGATCTCATTGGCATCTATTCTGGAGAACAAACTCTGCTGATTTGACGGAATGGTGTAATCTGTTTCTTTGTTTTCATTTTCATATTCCTTATCGGATGTGAAACTTATCTCACCGGTAAGATTATGAAGTGATTTATTAAATGATTTAAAATAGTTGAGACCTAAACTATACCCGTCGCTTTTTTCTTTTCCAAAGCTGACTGATTTGTACTGCTGGTAAATGGAATTCTGCGAATCATATATCGTCAGGTTATCGGTATCGCCTCTGTCCCTGGTTCTCTGTTCATATCTTGCGTTGAAATTTAATACATCAGAAGGAGAGGGATATAATTCAAATTCAAATTTACCGCTGCTTCCGTCAGATCTGAACCTGCCGTTGCTGTACTGATCTGTGAGGGCTTCATCACTGCTAAAGAAATTCTCTCTGTTTATATTGGCATTGAAAAACCTGGTTCTGATATTTTTATCATAAGAACCTGTTACTTTATAATCCTTGTTTTTATAATTCATATTCAGACCGGAAGTATAGTTGTCCTGCGTTCCGGTGCTCAGATCGATCTGACCGTTTACACCGGCATCATCATATTCCTTAAGAACAAGATTAATTACGCCAGTGGATCCTTCAGCATCGTATTTTGCGGAGGGGTTTGTGATAAGCTCAACAGAACTTACCTGATCCGACGGCATCTGTTCCAGTATCCTTGTAATATTACCTGTGACGGGTCTGCCGTTAATGTAATATTTGATATTCGAATTTCCCCGCAGACTTACATTATTATCTATGTCAACAGTTACTGATGGAAGATTCTTCAGAATATCAACTGCGGTTCCTCCTTTTACACTCATGTTCTCTTCCACATTAAATATTTTCTTTTCGCCTTTTAATTCCATGAACGGTTTTTCACTTTCCACAACTATCACGTCGGTTTCAGTTCCGGTATTCAGATATATTGTGTCCAGAAGAATTTCTTTGATCAGCGGATTTATAACTTCAACATCCCTGAAATATTTTGTGTATCCGGTAAGTACAAAATGTAAGCTGTAGCTTCCCTGTGAAATGCCCGATAGTTTGAAATATCCTTTATCATCAGCTGCAATACCTGTTACAAGGGATGAATCCCTTTTGCTGAAAAGCTGAACGGCTGTTCCTTCAAGAGGTGTTTTGCTCTGACTGTCAAAGACATATCCTGTAATGGAAGCATCACTGAACGATGGTTTGAAATTTTTTCTGCTGCCGGACCTGTTGTCAGATTCCTGCTGTGAGAAAGCAGAGGTAAATATAAATATTGTATATATAAAAATTAATAATTTCATATTGGATTTAAATGGATGTTTGATCGGAAAATAATAACCTAAATACAGTATATAAAGTTTGTATATTCAGAAGAATGTATAAATCATTTTCTAAAATTTTCTATCAGCATTAAATATTTTAAAAGGATCCTCTCCGGATATCTGACCTTAAATATCAGTCTCCTGTCCTTTAACAGGTATTTCTATATCTTTGAAATTCAAATTCTTCAGGCCGTCCCTGAAAGCTTCCTGCTGATCTATTTCTCCGTGAACAAGGAATATTCTCTGCATCTGCTCTCTGTCAAATCTGTCAAAGTAAGAAAGCAGTTCATCCCTGTCTGCATGAGCCGAAAAAGAATTCAGCACAACGACTTTGGAATGTACAAAATATTCATCTCCGAATATTCTGACATTTGCATTTGGAATATCCCTTGATTCTATCAGTCTTCTTCCAAGCGTATGTTCGGCCATATATCCGACAATGAGTATAGTGGATTTAGGATCCTCAATATTATTCTTAAGATGATGCAGCACTCTTCCGGATTCCGCCATTCCGGATGCAGAGATTATAATGCAGGGTCCTTCAAAGGAATTCAGTTTCTTGGATTCTTCCACATCCTGAATATATGTGAGCTGCGGAAGTTCGAAAACCTCTATTCCTCTTATTATCATATCGGATAAATCACTGTCGTAACATTCCGGATGTAATTTGAAAATATCAGTTGCCTTTGTTGAAAGAGGACTGTCAATAAAAACAGGTATTTTATCAACAAGACCTTCGTTAAATAATATTGAAAGCGAATAAATTATTTCCTGTGTCCTTCCAACGCTGAATGCGGGGATAATTATTTTACCGCCGCGGGACAATGCTTCATTCAGCACGTCCTTGAGCTGATCATGCATGTCTACGGCTTTGTCGTGAACTCTTCCTCCGTAGGTGGATTCCGAAATTATATAATCCACATTACCGATGAACTCCGGATCTTTAAGGATGGGCAATCCCGGTCTTCCTATGTCACCTGAAAATGCGAATTTGATTTTTCTGCCGTTCTCTTTTATTGTAAGCACCATCATTGCCGAGCCGAGAATATGTCCGGCGTCAAAGAATTCCACTTCAACAGCTTCACAAAGTCCGTCTATGCAGAATCGCTTTCTGTAGGACATAGTTTTGAAATTCTCCATTACCCTTTTTGCATCTTCAATTTTATACAGCGGTTTGAAAAGAGGCTGGTTTTTCTTTGCTCTTCTTTTATTAACATATTCTGTATCTTTTTCCTGAATGTGCCCGCTGTCAAGAAGCATGATGGAGCAGAGATCCCTGGTGGCGGGAGTACAGTAAATATCTCCCTTGAATCCTTTGGAGTAAAGGGAAGGCAGATTTCCCGAATGATCAATATGCGCATGGGAAAGAACCACGCAGTGAAGTTCCTTCGGATCGAAGAGAAAATTACGGTTAATGTCATAAGCTTCTTCTCTTTTACCCTGAAACAGACCGCAGTCAAGAAGTATCTTTTTGCCGTTTATCTCAAGAAGATGCTGTGAACCTGTCACTGTCCTGTCGGCTCCGCAGAATTTGATTTTCATAAATGGATTTTAAATTTTATAAAAGTACATTGTTGAATTTATGCCTGGTAACATACGGATTATCCTTGATAAAGAACCTGTAAGGAAAGTCCGAACCTTTGTTTAAACCAATTCTCTTTGACGTAATAATTTCGAATTTATCTTTTTTTCTGCTGTCTGCAATAAAAACACTGTTTTCAGGATTGGTGATATCAGAGCTGTTCATTTCCAAATCAATATTAAGAGCCATGCAGAGTTTTGAAGGACCGTTAGTAAGTTCAAGTTCGTTTTTAGGACGGGGTCTGTATTTCTTCATTAAATCAGATCCGGCGGCAGGTTCTCCGGCGCGGATCAGAACTGCATTCCCTTCACCTTCTTTTCCGCAGACGGTATTGAAACAGAAATAATTTCCGTAAATAAAATAAACATAAGCTCTCCCGGCCGGTCCGTACATCACACTGTTCCTCTTTGTAATTCTACCGAATGCATGCGAAGCGGGATCATGTCCTCCTATATAAGCTTCGGTCTCGACAATCTTTACAGCAGCATATCTGCTTCTGAATTTTCTCACAAGAAATTTCCCAAGCAGATCCTTTGAAACGGTTAATGTATCCCTTAAATAAAAACCTGTATCAGGTATTTCGTAATTTTCAAACATTTGCAATACCGGCAGTAAGTTCCTTTGATTTATGATGTAATATATGGAAAATCATTTTTATTGGATATTTAAATTACGGGTGCTGCATGAATGACTTTCAGATACCTTAACTAAGTTAGGACAATATTCCGCAGGTCAAGGTTTAATATTTTATAAAATTAAAACCCGGAAATTGATCTTCAGGGATTTTTTAAATAAAATAAACTCAAAGCCGCCGCAGACTTTAAAATTTAATCAAACGGCCGCCTTGAGTTTCCGGTAATGTTTCCTGTTCAGATTAAATTATTTAAGAAGGATCATTCTTTTCACTCCGGAGTATTCTCCTGCAATGAATCTGTAAAAATACACACCGCTTGAAAGAGCGTTTCCGTCGAACTCAACTGAATATGAACCCGCGTTTTGTTTTTCATTTACTAGTTCAGCCGTTTCATTGCCGAGAATATCATAAACTTTCAAAGTTACATTTTCCGCTTTCCCCAGACTGTAATTAATAATTGTCTTTGGATTAAACGGGTTCGGATAATTCTGTGAAAGATAAAATTTATCCGGAATCCCGTTTGAATGGCTTGAAACTCCGACAAGACCACCGGGAATATATTCCGAAATGTACTGAAAGCTCGTACCTGAAACTACAGTTCTGATAAGATTGCCGGAAGCGCTGTCGATTTCATGAACGCCTGCGCCGTTTGTCACAAGGTAGTGTCCGTTTGAAAGCAGATATACGCCTCTGTTTCCCGTTACTCCTGTCAGTGAGCGGATGTAATTTCCTGAAGAATCAAACAGGATTAGTCCCGAAGGAGTGCTGAAACCGCTCACAGCGAGGTTGCCGTTTTCGTTTCTGAATATCTGCTGGGCAAATGACAGGTTCGTGCTGACAATGAAATTCGAAAGAAATGTTCCGCTGTAATCATATCTGATCACATCATTAGAGCCGGATGAATTGGAAATTAAAATATCATTATCTCTGTAATGAATATCAAACGGGCTGTTAAGAGTGCCGGATGGAACAAAACTGCCAAGATGATTTCCGTTAAGATCAAATTCCTGAATTGTATTCTGATTGGTTCCGCTGCCTACTGTAGCAAGCAGATTCCAGTTCGGTCTGAAAGCAATCCCTCTCATATTGTCAACGATTGTATTGTTGACTCCACCTGCCGGAGCAAACAAACTGACGTAAAATCCGCTTGTGTCATATTTCTGTACTAGGTCTGAAATCTGGTCAGAGACATAAATAAAATTATTCACGGACTGAAGAGCGTGTTTAGGACTTTGTAGATTTGGATTGTCATGATAAATGAAAGCCGTGTCAATAAGGTCCCCGTTGACCGGACTGAATGCCCATACTCTGTCAAAAGTCCAGTCAGTGATCAGCAGAAATTTATTTAAGCCGAATGAATTCTGAGATAAAGAATAACTGTAATGACCTCCGGTATGGTCCTGGACATTGTTCTTTGAAAAAATCAGATATGAAGTACTCAGGTCAAAGTTTTTCTGGATTTCATCAAAAAACAAAGTATAAGAGCCGTTATAAATATCTGCTGGATTTGTGATCACTGAATAAACGACTTTCCCGTTTTCAATTCCCTTTGCTTCGATAATGACATTGTCCCGTGTAAAAACTGCGGCGGGAATATTTTTCTTTGCAGCAAGTTTTTCGGCAGCAAACATAAGTCCGGGATTTAATTCAGCTCGTGTGACCAGTTCAGTAAAGCTGATATCCGGCTTTGAAAATGAATTTCCGCCTGAGACGATCAGCAGAAAAATAACAGCTGAGAGTAAAGTTTTTTTCATGATGTTCAATTTTAAATTATTAAATAAGTTAATTTCTAATCGAATTTAATTTAAGTGAATTTTCCTGCAACTTTTATATTCTTAATATAATAAATTCCGAGAATTATTTCTCTGTGCATCTTTCCTAAAAATATTATGTTTTTTTTCGCCTGACCGTTTTCACCGTATTTATTCCGGATCACTGACAACAGGTGTTTGGAAAATAACATTGATCTGTGCCTTGAAATTTTAGCATATTAAAAGTATTTTACAAAGGTTTTAATGAATATATTATGGTGGGTTTGATGAACCCACTTTTTTTTTATAAAAATGGAAACTGACATTAAGGAAATAGCTGAGGATTATTTCAGCAGATCTGATTACAGCATAATTGAATATTCAATCAGGGGAGAAAGAGGAACCAAGGTGCTGGAGATCTATGTGGATAACAGGGACGGCATAAATATAGACGAACTGGTTAAGATCAATCATGAGCTGGATGACATTATTGAGGAAAAAATCGCAGTCAATAACATATCAAAGCTGGTGATCTCCTCTCCGGGAGCTGAAAGATCATTCAAGTTTATCTGGCAGCTTCTGAAGCATAAAGACAGGGAACTTGATATTGTTATGAATAATGATGAAAAGCTTTCCGGATTGCTGACATTAGTCTCAGAAGAGGAAGGAAAGATCGGGTTAGAGGTAATGAAAAAGGAAAAAGGGGTAAAGAAAATTCAAAAGGAATACAGGGAAATCAATTTCATAGATATAAAGGAATCTAAAATAAAACTAAAATTTTAAAAAAATAAAACAAGAACTTAAAAAATGAAGTCGGATATAGTAGAAGCTTTTTCACAGATGGCAAAGGAGAAAAATATCGACAGAGATATACTTGCAAGCGTGATAAAAGATTCATTCAAAAAAATGATGGAAAAGAAATACGGTCTTGAATCAAACTTTGATGTTGTGGTGAATATGGACAGGGGAGTGATTGAGATATTCCTTTATAAAACCGTTGTTGAGGAAGTAACCGACAGCAGCAGGGAAATTGACATTGAATCAGCAAAAGACAAATCGGGAGAGGATTTTGATATCGGAGATGATTTTGTGGAAGAGATACCGATTGAGGAATTCGGCAGAAGAATGGTTATCAATCTGAAGCAGAACCTTAATCAGAAGATCAGGGAGATAGAAAAGGAGATAACATACAATGCCTACAAAGATCAGGTGGGTGAAATTATTGTCGGGGAGATATATCAGATAAAGCCGACTTCAATACTTCTGATACATAACGGAAACGAGATCATATTTCCAAAAGGCGAGCAGATTCCGAAAGAAAAATATAAAAAAGGCGATACTACAAGAGCCATAATCAAGAGCATTGAAAAAAGACAGTCCGGACCGCCGCTTATTATTGTTTCAAGGGCGGATGAACAGTTCCTGGATAAATTATTTGAACTCGAAATTCCGGAGATTTATGACGGCATTATAGAAATTAAAGGCATAGCCAGGGAGCCGGGAGAGAGAGCAAAGATATCCGTTATTTCAAATGATGACAGGGTCGACGCCGTTGGAGCCTGCGTAGGTATGAAAGGGATAAGAATTCATTCCATTGTAAGAGAGCTGAGCAATGAGAACATTGACGTGATAAATTATACTGAAGATCCCGCATTGTATATTGCAAGAGCATTGTCACCGGCAAAGCTTAATGATGTAGTGCTAGACAATGATAACAAGATAGCAAAGATCTATGCTGATGAAGATCAGATAAGTCTGATAATCGGAAAAAGCGGTCAGAATATAAAACTCGCTTCAAGACTTACAGGATATCAGATAGATGTTGTAAGGGAAGCAGAAGAGGAAGAGGAAGAGGAAGAGGAAGAGGAAGAGGAAGAGGAAACCGATGAGGATATTTCAGCAGAGGATGAAGAGATTGATGAAGATGAAGCGGATGAATCAGCGGAAGATGAAGCTGATGAAGATCTAAAAGAGGATGCAGAAGAAGAAGAAGAGAATGAGAAAGAGGATGATGAAGAAGAAGAAGAAGAAGAAGCTGAGGAGGATCTGGAAGAAGATGCAGAGGAAGAAGCTGAAGAAGAAGCTGAAGAAGAAGCTGAAGAAGAAGCTGAAACGGAATTAAAGTCAGAAGATGAACTGGAAAAAGCTGAAGATGAGGAAAATGATAATGTCGGCAACAAATAATTTTTATATTACGGAAAACATTAAATTAAAGAAAAATAAATTGAAACAGGAATAAAGCAATTGATAATACTGACCGCGGACTGAACTTAATTGCCATCAGCCGGAAAAATTGTGCTTCAAAAATTTTAACATTATATGAAAAAAGTAATAGCATTAGTAAGGGAAATAAAAGTATCAAAAGACGTAGTGCTTGATTATCTCAAGTCGATCGGAATAGATGCGACAATAAATACATCACTGGATGATGAAACAGTCGAGAAGGTTTATTCCAATTTCAGAAAAGAGATCGAACTTGAGGACAAGAAAGTGGAAAAGTCCGTCAAGTTTTCAGAGAAATTCCATGTAGAACTTTCTGATGCACAGGAGAAGATAGAAAAGGAAAACGAGGAAAAAAGATTACAGGAAGAGAAGGAAAGATTAAAGAAGATAATAGAAGAAGAGCAGAAAGCGAAAGAAGAGGAAAGACGCAGACAGGAACTGCTGGCTTATCAGCACAGAGCGAAAACGATCAAGGATCAGGAACAGAAGGATAAGGAAAAGCGCACTGCAAAAAAAGCCGGAGCAGTAAAATCAAAATCTGAAAAGAAAACACATATAAAACCGGCAAAGGAATCAGAATCAGTTACCGAAGGGAAAAAACAGGATAAACCTAAAGAGACAGTAAAAACACAGGTTCCTGAGATAAAAACACCGGTTTCAGAAGGTCAAATCAAAACCGAGAAAACCGAAACAGCTAAAACCTTTAAGAAGCCGTTTGATAAATCCAGGAAGAAAAAAGTAACCGAAAAGATAACCATAGATCAGGTAATCAGGGAAAAGAAAAAGCAGAAACCGTTCCAGAAGCCCGAAGGAGAAAAATCCGATGCAAAGAAAGAAGTCTTTGTAAAGAGGAATGTTCCGGGCAGACTGCTTGAGGACAGGAAATTCCGTGACAAGAAAGACAGGGATAAAAAGAAATTTGAAACCGAATCAGAAAGAAGAAAAAGAGTCAAGCTGGAAAAAGGTCACAGAGAAAAGGATGCAACGCAGAAGGAAATTGATGAAGCGATAAGAGAAACGTATGCAAAGATTGAAGGGGATTCGGCATCATCTGCAAGAAGCATTGCAAGAAAAAGAAAGAAGAAGGAAAGGATTGAGGAAGAGAAGAAGATTCTCGAACAGAAGGAAGCAACAAAGAATATTATAAAAGTAAACGAGTATCTTTCCACTGCTGAGCTTGCAAATCTGATGGGAATAGATTCCAATGAAATTATCAAGAGCTGTTTCAAACTCGGCATAATGGTTTCAATAAATCAGAGACTGGAAAAGGATATAATAGAACTCATAGCCAGTGATTTCGGATACAAGATCGAATTTCTAAAGGAATACGAGGAGGATGTAATTGAAGAGGAACCGGACAAACCGGGAGATCTTGTAGACAGAGCTCCTGTAGTAACTATCATGGGACACGTTGATCACGGAAAGACTTCACTGCTTGATTATATCAGAAAGACAAATGTTGTAGCGGGTGAAGCCGGCGGAATAACACAGCATATCGGAGCTTATAAAGTTCATATGGATTCAGGAAAAGAGATAAGTTTTCTTGACACTCCCGGTCACGAGGCATTTACTGCAATGAGAGCAAGAGGCGGACAGGCTGCAGATATCGTAGTTCTGGTCGTTGCTGCCGATGACAGTGTAATGCCGCAGACAATTGAAGCGATAAATCACGCCAGGGCTGCAAATGTTCCTATCGTGATAGCCATAAATAAAGTTGACAAACCCGAATCCAATTCCGACAGGATTAGACAGCAGCTTTCAGAAAAAGATGTTTTGGTGGAAGAATGGGGAGGCAAATATCAGTCAGTTGAGATTTCCGCCAAGAAGGGTATAAATATTGATAAACTTCTTGAAAAGATTCTGCTGGAAGCTGAGCTTCTTGAATTAAAGACCAATCCAAAAAAATCCGCGCGCGGAGTTGTACTTGAAGCAAAGCTTGACAAGGGCAGAGGACCTATCGCTACGGTCCTTGTTCAGAAAGGCGTGCTGAGAGTGGGCGATTCTTTTATTGCAGGAATATACAGCGGAAAAGTAAAGGCAATGTTTGACGAGAGGGAGCGTAAGATCGAGGAAGCCGCTTCATCCTCTCCTGTAGTTGTACTTGGTTTTGACGGAGTGCCTCAGGCGGGTGATTCATTCGTAGTGCTGGAGTCGGAAAGAGATTCCAAGAATCTTTCTCTGAAAAGACAGCAGCTTAAAAGAGAGCAGGATTTCAGACAGGTTAAGTTCATCACTCTTGATGATATCTCCAAACAGATACAGGAAGGCAAGCAGGTTGAGCTTAAGATCATTCTTAAGGCGGATACTGACGGTTCTGCTGAAGCTCTCGCTGATTCACTGCACAAGCTTACCACAAATGAAACGAAGGTATATGTAATTCACAAGGCAGTCGGATCTATCAGCGAATCGGATGTCCTTCTGGCAGAAGCCTCTGACGCCATTGTAATCGGATTCAATGTAAGACCGAATCTCAAGGCAAGAAAGCTTGCGGAAAAGAACAACATTGATATCAGACTTTACAATATTATCTATAATCTGATCGATGAAATAAAAGCGGCTCTTGAAGGAATGCTTGCACCTGATATTTCTGAGGAAGTAACGGCAACAGTAGAGATCAGACAGGTATTCAAGGTTCCGAAGATAGGAAACATTGCAGGATGTTACGTTCAGGACGGGAAGATAAACAGAAACAACAAAGTCAGACTTCTGAGAGACGGATTTGAAATATTCAAAGGCGGAATTTCTTCCCTTAAGAGAATAAAAGATGACGTCAGGGAAGTTGAATCCGGATACGAATGCGGAATTGGTCTTGAGAATTTCAATGACATAAAAGTCGGAGATATAATAGAAGCGTACAAGATCGTTGAAACGAAAAGAAAACTTGTAACGCCTCAGTAATCAGAAAAGTAAAATTTTATTAAAAATGTCGGTAAGAACTGAAAAGGTAGCGCAGGAAATAAAGAATAAGCTTAATCAGGCAATGTCAAAAGATCTCTCTGAAATAAGCGGGCTCGGACTTGTGACTGTTTCAAAAGTAACAACCACGCCGGATCTGAAGATAGCAAAAATATATCTTAGTTTTCTCGGCAATAAAATTCCCGTTGAAGAATGCCTTGAAAAGCTGGAAGCGAGAAAGAAGCACATCAGGTTTCTGCTGGCAAAGCTTATAATACTCAAGTATATGCCGGAACTGCAATTCTATCACGATGATACTATCGAATACGCAGACAGGATACAGAAGCTGATCAATGAGATACATGAAAAGGACAGTGAGCATGACCCACAATAAATTTATAAATGAATTCTGATCTAACAGAAAGTTCATTCCCGGAATATTCAAACAGGATAATATTGACTGACAAGCCGCTGGATCTGACCAGCGCAGATGTAGTGAGGATATTCAAAAGAAATTTCTCCCTCAAAAAAGTTGGTCATTCGGGGACGCTGGATCCGAGGGCAACCGGTCTGCTGATTTTATGCACGGACAAGATGACCAAAGAAATAAATGAAATAATTGACCTGGACAAGGAATATGAGGGAATTATCAGGATCGGAGCAAGAACAAAGAGCTTTGATACCGAAACCGAGGAAGAGGAAATAAAAGATGAGATCAGCGTATCAGATCAGGAAATTGAAAAAGCTAGATCAAGTTTCCTGGGCGAGACTGAGCAGACTCCTCCGATGTATTCGGCGTTAAAGCACAAGGGAAAACCACTGTACAAGCTTGCACGCAAAGGCAAAGTCATTAAGCGTGAACCGAGGAAGATCTTAATTTCGGAATTCGAGTTAAGCCGGCTCAGTAAAACCGAATTATACTTCAGGATCTGCAGCAGCAAGGGAACTTACATCAGGGTAATAGCGAACGATCTCGGGGAAAGGCTCGGGACGGGCGGATATCTGAAAACGCTTCGGAGGCTGAGAATTGGAAACTTTGAGCTTAGGGACCTTGACAATGAATTAAACGGAATAAAATACAGATTGCTTTAAAATGCAAATCACGAATTTTAATTCTTTAATTTGTAAATCCAATTTCGTAATTTTGTAAAGTTTTAAATAACTGTACAGAGAGATGGCTGAGCGGTTGAAAGCGGCGGTCTTGAAAACCGTTGTGGCCTCACGGTCACCGGGGGTTCGAATCCCTCTCTCTCTGCAATTAAAACTGTCTTAATTTTAAATTATATTTAAAATAGATATTTTGAGTCCGTTAAGGAATTCCAAATCCGCAGCGGACTTTTTATTTTATACAATTAAACATAAAAGAATAATATTATGAAAAAATTCAGTTTACATTTTATCGTTATGCTGGCCGCATTGATTATCGCCGGCTGCTCAGGCGTAAAGCAAACCATAGAAAATGCGCAGAGACTTCAGTTCAAACTAGGAAAAGTCGACGGGCTGAAAATTTCCGGCGTAAAACTAAATAATATAAATTCCGTGAAAGACCTTAATATCCTGGATGCCGGCAATCTGCTCGCGAGCTTTGCTTCCGGCAAACTACCCACCACTTTCACTGTCAATCTGATTGCAAAAAATCCCGATACATATCCCGGCGGATCAGCAGAAACTTCTTCCCTGATAAAGGGTCTCGGATGGAGACTTCTTATTGATGACAAGGAAATTATTACCGGGGATATTGACAAGCCGATTGAAGTTCCGGGAGTCGGAAAATCCGTTACCATACCAATTCCAATTTCAGTTGATCTTTTAAAATTATTTGAGAACAAGGGTTATGAAAACATAATGAATCTGGCACTGGCGATCGGCGGGAAGTCAGGAACAAGTTCAAGGCTGACTTTAAAGATCAAACCTACTATTGATACATTTCTCGGCGGTATTACATATCCGGGGGAGATAGATGTAATTGACAAAGAGTTCAGATAGAAAGAGGAATCTCAGGAAGTATTGAAATATACTGTTTCTGAATTTATGAGAAATATTTTTATTGAAAGAGAAGTAAGAATATAATCTTTCCTGTTCTTATTCTGATTAAGAAAGCTGCCTGTAACAGAGTCGTTTTCAGATCCGATGATATAAACAATAGCCTGTTTCGGGTCTGCTGAAAAGCTCACGCTGGAATATGAGAATGTAAGTGAAAATACTATAAAGACTGCAGCAATGTATTTTTTAATTTGCATGTATTAAACTAACTAAACAGAATTGATTATTCAATTCACAGGTGAATTAATTCAAATAAATTGAAAATGAAATTGCGATTAGCTAATTTAATTAAAATCTATAATTGATAACAGGACTGATAGTCGGAATTTTGATAGGATTTATTTTTACGATACCTCCTTTGGGACCGACATATTTTCAGATAATACAGCAGGGTTTAAGAAACCAGACAAAGAACGGAATTGCGATCGGTGCAGGCGCGGGATTCATGGATATGTTTTATATCCTTGTTGCTTTCGGCGGAGTTTCATTGATCTCAAGTCTTATACCGGAGAATATTCAGGATTATTTTTCGGAGAATTCAGTTAATCTGAAGCTGATACTTGCATTATGCGGAAGTTTATTTGTAATAATCTACGGGATTAAGATTTTAATTACCAAGCAGGATTTTTCACATCATATTGAGGAACATGAAGTAAAGGAAAAATTCAAACAGAGATATGATAAGGTGGAAAATGTTCTGAAAAAAACTGAAGCCGGGCTTGATAAAATGTTCAAAACCGAAGTTCTTGAAAAACATCACAGCGGAGTCACATTAAGTTTTATAACCGGGGTGGTTTCCTGTCTTTCCTCGCCGACTCTACCCGCGTCCTGGTTTGCAATAGTGGGATATCTGAAAAGTTACGGACTGATAAATTCAAATTTATTTTCCGGAGTATTCCTGGCGCTGGGAGTTTTCCTGGGAACGACAGCATGGTTTTATCTGATGGTTAATTTCGTTTCAAAAAATTCAGTGAAAATAAATCCTTCACTGCTGCAGAAGCTGAGCAATTTTATGGGGCTGGTGCTGATCGGTATCGGTGTAGTAATATTAATAAATTTATATCTCTATAAGTTTTGATTACATTTGTAAAAAATAATAACGGAAATTTTAAATACCATTTAAAAAAGTTTTGTTTCAGAATTAAAAAAAAATCCGGCTGAATGGATGAACTTTTAAAACCGGTTAAGAATATCTGTACATTCTGTCAGATGCCTATAAAGAATGATTCGGAGGCGATCTTCTGCAACTCCTGCAGTTCCCCGTATCATAAGGACTGCTGGACTGAGAACAAGGGATGCGCAGTATACGGCTGCGGTGAAAAGATAAGGGATGAGAATGAGGAAGTCTCGATAAGAGAAGCAATAATTAACATTGAATATCTGATTAACAGAAATCAGTTCTCGGAAGCAATATTCGAAGGCAAGCAGTATCTTAAGCTGGACCGCAGAAACAACGAATTAAAAAATCTTTACAACAAGGCGGTTGCCCTTATCAACAACAAGATAAATCTGATGACAAGCGGTGATGAGGCATTCGGGAACAAGGATTACAAGGCGGCTGAGATATATTATAAAAATGTCCTGAAGTACACAGATGAGACGGAAACAAATTTTGTTAACACAAGACTGGACGTAATAAGGGAGAAGACCCCGGAACAGAAAAGAAGAAGGCTTTATACAAACATCCTTATTATAGTGATAATAATAGCGATACTTTCAGCTCTTGGTTATCTAGGTTATTATACATTCATCTTAAAGGAAGACAGGGATTATACAGAACTTGTAAAGTCAGACAAGGCGAATGATCTTAATTCGATGGAGAAAATGATAGGCAAGTATGAGACATTTCTAAGAAATTATTCAGACGGTAAGAACAAGAACAGGGCGCTTGACAGAATAAAGAATTATTCATATCAGATCTCGAGCATTTATTACAAGGATGACTGGAAGCTTGCTCTGAAATATTACAATAAAATAAAAGGCAGCATAGATCCTGATGATGCCAAAACGCTATTCAACAATATATACAATGTCGCTTTTGCCGAGTACGGTCAGAAAATATCCGGCGCAAAAAAACTTAACGCATCAGGAAAATACAGCGAATCACTGAACGAGCTCAACAATGCAAAGCTCATCCTCACGGTGTTTCCTGAAACTGCAATGTACAGGGACCTGAATATACTTGAGGCAAACATAAGTCTTCTGAGCAAGAAGATCGCATCGATAGTAAAATACAACGATCTAGAAAGAGAGTTAAGGGAGCAGGACAAACTGCTGATAAACCTTACCTCTTCGGGAAACTCCAGCGCAATCACGAAAATCATTTCCGCAAGGGTCACTGAAAAAAGGGAGGACGGAATATATTTATGCAAAGAGCCTGACAACAGAACCATAATTGCCATCAAAGATGAGAATGAGAATTATACAACAGGTCAGGCGATACTGGTGAACTGCGAGAGGACAGGCGATTATAAATACAGGGATTTCGGAAAGGACATTGAACTCGCATTTTATAAAGTAATACCGGGAGATACAGGGGGCAGGACATTCACGAATGAAGAGAAACAGTCTATTCTTGAAAGGATCAATAATCTTAAAGATCAGAAACTCAAAATTGACAGCCTTTTCAAATTAAACCTACTTTAATACTCTTTTTTTTCATAATACTGCGCCTGACTAAAACAGCCAGGTCAGCGAAATTAGCTTATACAATATCAAAATATGTGTTGATTTAATATCTTAATTTTGATATTTTTAAAGTCCTTTGCTATATAGTAAGAAATCTTATGGGTAATTTCGGGTAGGTAGCGAAGTGGTTAAACGCAACAGACTGTAAATCTGTCGACTCAGGTCTTCGGAGGTTCGAATCCTTCCCTACCCACAAAGGAATCAATGCGGGAGTAACTCAGTTGGTAGAGTCACAGCCTTCCAAGCTGTTGGTCGCGAGTTCGAGTCTCGTCTCCCGCTCAGGAATAAACGGTCTTTGAAAAGCAACGGGAAATTTAATACCGGTTCTTTTTTAAAATAGCAATAACAGGCATGGAGTTGATTATACCATGGATTGCTCAGAATGAAAACCAGGGAAACATTGTCTCCCGCTAAAAAAAGGAAAACTGAAAAGCTGATGTAGCTCAGTTGGTAGAGCACTTCCTTGGTAAGGAAGAGGTCACCGGTTCAATCCCGGTCATCAGCTCTTAAAACAAAAAAAATAACTGAATTTTTATATTTATTCTTTCCTGATAAGTAAGTTTCAATTGAATACCTGTAAAAAATATCAATAATATTAGAAAAATATTACAATGGCAAAAGAAGGATCAAGAGTTAAGATTAAACTGGTCAGCATAGAAGGACCGCACAAAGGAAAGTCCGTTTATGTTACCTACAAAAACAGAGTCAACACCAAAGAAAGAATTGAGCTTAAGAAATATTGCAGATGGACCAGGCAGCATATTCTTCACAGAGAATCGAAATGAGTAAATCTGCTGAAGCGAACTGCGGGTGTAGCTCAATTGGTAGAGTAGCGGTCTCCAAAACCGTTGGTTGGGGGTTCGAGTCCCTCCTCCCGTGCAAATGGTTGTCATAAAATTTTATTAAAAAAATGAAAGATAAGATAATTAATTTTTTCCTGGATATTTACAAGGAAATGAAAAAGGTTTCATGGCCGAAAAAAGATGAGCTGATTGATTCCACCAAAGTTGTAGTTATTACCATGCTGATTTCCGCTGCTCTTGTATATGTTATAGACAAAGGTATTAGTGAACTGCTTAAGGCGATATTATAAAAATTATATTTAAATGACAGAGGAAAAAAAGTTAGACGGTTCTGTGGAAGAAAAAGCTGAGGAAAGCGCAGAAGTAAAATCATCTGAAGAAATACAGGATCCGGAAAAAGAACAGGAAGAAATCCCGGAGGAAGAATCTGAGTTTTTTAAATGGTATGCGGTAAGGATAATTTCCGGACATGAAAACAAAGTAAAGGCATATCTTGACAATGAAATAAGAAATGAAAAGCTTGGCGACAGAATCAATCATGTATTGATCCCGCTGGAAAAAGTATTTGAGGTAAAGGGCGGAAAGAAGAAAGTGAAGTTCAAGAATTTTTTACCCGGTTACATACTAATAGAAGCAGACCTTGATGATAAGATCAGGGATTTTATTTCCAAGACTCCTTCCATTATAAACATGGTAGGATCAAAGAGCGTCAAGGGAGTAAAGCTTGAGCCGATTCCTCTTAAAAGGGAAGAAGTAAAGAGAATCAAAGCGATACTGAATGACGAAGGTGAAAAAGAGAAACTTGACATTCAGCTTAATGTAGGCGATCCGGTAAAAGTCACAAGCGGACCGTTCAACAATTTCAGCGGCAACATACTCGAAGTCAATCTGGAAAAATTCAAAGTAAAAGTGATGGTCAGTATATTCGGAAGAAAGACCCCGATTGAGCTTGAGCTGACACAAATAGAAAAAGAAAAATAAATTTTAATACTTAAATAAAATGGCAAAAAAGATAACAGGTTTTATAAAGCTTCAGATCCCCGCCGGCGCTGCAACAATGGCTCCGCCTGTGGGTCCTGCGCTCGGACAGAGAGGCGTTAACGGAATGGAATTCTGCAAGCAGTTCAACGCTAGAACACAGGATAAAAAAGGATATCTGATCCCGGTGGTGATCACTGTTTTTTCCGATAAATCATTTACGTTCATTACAAAGACTCCGCCTGCTGCAGTGCTTTTGCTGAAAGCGCTCGGCATAGAAAAAGGTTCGGGAGTTCCCAACAAGAACAAGGTCGGCAAAGTAACACAGCAGCAGCTCAGGGAAATTGCCGAGACAAAAATGACAGATCTTAATGTTCATGATGTTGAAGCCGCAATGAGAATGATAGCGGGAACGGCAAGAAGCATGGGTTTAACTGTAGAGAAATAAAATTTATTATTTCCAAAAAAAATTTTTAATTTATTTTCAAAATGAAATTAACCAAGAGGCAAAAAGAAACATTAAAGAAAATCGACGTAACCAAAGAATACGATCTTAAAACCGGCGTGAGCGAGCTTAAAAAAGCCGCAAAGGCGAAATTCGATGAATCGGTTGACGTAGCTGTAAGACTCGGAGTGGATCCCAAGCACGCTGATCAGGTGGTGAGGGGAACTGTCTCACTTCCTCACGGAACGGGTAAAACCGTAAGGGTTCTTGTGATAGCAAAGCCGGACAAACAGGATGAAGCCAGGGAAGCCGGAGCTGATCATGTCGGCTTTGAAGATTATGTGAAGAAGATACAGGAAGGATGGACGGACATTGATGTTATCATTGCCGCTCCTGACACTATGAGCGAGCTTGGAAAGATCGGAAAGATACTTGGACCGAGAGGACTCATGCCTAATCCGAAAAGCGGAACAGTCACACCGAACATCGGTCAGGCGGTAAAGGATGTAAAAGCGGGTAAGATCGATTTCAGAGTTGACAAGTCGGGCATTGTTCATTCAATTGTCGGAAAAATCTCATTTGACGAAAATAAACTTACGGAAAATATCACTGCATTTTTAGATACAATAATAAAGCTTAAACCGGCCGCGTCTAAAGGTACATATGTAAAGAGCATAACTTTATCAACGACAATGGGTCCCGGTATAAAGATTGACAGAAGTCATTCGTCTAAAGCCGCAGCATAATTAGAATTTACGCACTCAACAATACATATAATCTGCTTATCAGCTTCGGGTAAGCATCAAGTTCCAATTTATTACTTTAATAAAGTTAAATTATGAAAAAAGAACAGAAAGTAGAGTCAGTCAGGGAGATCAGGGAAATGCTTGATTCCTCTGATGCTTTATACTTTACTGATTTCACAGGATTGACTGTCGAGGAAGTGAATGAATTAAGAAAGGAGTACTACAAAGCCGGACTCAAGTACAAAGTCGTAAAAAACACTTTGACGGTTAGGGCTTTGAAGGAGACCGAAAAATATTCAACACACTTCGATAAACTCAATGAAATTCTTAACGGTCCTACTGGAATTGTATTTGCACAGGATGATCCTGTAGCACCGGCAAAGATCCTGAAGAAATTTTTTGACAAGCTTGAGAGACCAAAGCTCAAGATTGCCATAGTAGAGAATGAATCTTACGGTTCAAAGCAGCTCAACACACTTGCAGCTCTTCCGACAAAACAGGAAGTGATCGCATCAATACTCGGTTCATTGAATTCACCTGCATCCGGAATAGTCGGATCGGTAAATGCCGTAATGAGAGATCTTTTCAGTGTTATTGAGGAAGTCGGCAGAAAAAAAGCCGCTTAAAAAATTATTTTTAAAAATTAAATCAAAAAGGTAAAATAAAATGTCAGTAGAAGAATTAGCAGACAAAATAGGTGAGTTAACTTTAACTCAGGCTTCAGAATTAAAGAAAATTCTGGAAGATAGATTCGGAGTAACAGCAGCAGCTCCAATGATGATGGCGGGTGCACCTGCAGCTGGAACAGCTCCGGCAGCAGAAGAACAGACCGAATTCACAGTGATACTTGCAGAAGCAGGTTCACAGAAGATCAACGTTATCAAAGCTGTTAAGAATGCAACAGGACTCGGACTAACGGAAGCAAAATCTCTCGTGGAAAGCGCTCCGAAGCCGATAAAAGAAAATATTTCCAAAGCAGATGCAGACAAACTGAAAGCTGAACTTGAAGCTGCCGGTGCAAAAGTGGAAATAAAGTAATTCTTTTTTAACAGAAAAAGTTCGTCAAAAAATTAATTTAAAAAACATAATAGTCCCGGCAATATACATGCCGGGATTATTTATTAAAAAATTCCGGGGGTAAAAATTTGGAAATTACAGATTTAAATCTGAAATTAAGTAAATTAAACAACAAGAATGACAGGTTGACGTTTGCGAAAACATCGATCACTCATGATCCGCCGGATCTTTTGAACGTGCAGGTGCAGTCCTATAAAGATTTCCTTCAGGAAGATGTGCCGGCAAGTAAAAGAAAATCTCAGGGACTTCAAAAAGTCTTCGAGGATAATTTTCCTATCAGCGATTCAAGAGAGACCGCATTACTGGAGTTCGTAGATTATTATCTGGAAAAACCGCATTATTCGGTAATTGAATGTCAGGAGCAGGGATTAACATATGCAGTTCAGGTAAAAGCAAGATTGAGATTATCCACCAAACCGAATGCCGCTGCGAAAGAGTATAATTACACGATTGAAAATGACGTGTATCTTGGAAATCTTCCATACATGACTCCAAGAGGAAGTTTCATTATTAACGGCGCCGAAAGAGCTATAGTAAGTCAGCTGCACAGATCGCCGGGAGTAGTATTCGGGGAATCCACTCATGCAAACGGTACTAAACTTTATTCAGCAAGGGTAATCCCTTTCAGAGGTTCCTGGGTAGAGTTCACAACCGACATTAATAATCTGCTTTACGCTTACGTTGACAGAAAAAAGAAATTCTATTTCTCGACACTTCTCAAAGCTCTTGGTTTTACAGAACATGTGAACATGCTTGAGCTCTTTGATATTGTAGAAACTGTAAAAGTAAATGACAAGAATTATCTTGACTATGCAGGAAGGATCGTGCTTGAGAATGTCGTAAACAAAGACACAGGTGATGATATCGGAATCAATGCAAACAGCGTGTTATCAGATGAACAGCTTGTATCAATCGTAAATGCAAAGATAAAAGAACTGAAACTCCTCAAGAAGGATCCGACTGACGGTGAGATGGTTATTTATACGACAATCATCAATGATGAAGATGAAACTGATGTACTGCTTGAGAAACTTCCTGCCGAGACGACTTCAAAGGAAAGAAAAGCCGCTGCAGCTCTTGTTGAATCTGAAGCTGAAAGCGCCAGAAGTTACATTGAAAAATTATTTTTCAATACAAAGAAATATGATCTCGGTGAAGTAGGAAGATATAAAATCAATTATAAACTCGGAACAAACATTGATCCTCACATTACGATCTTAACCCAGGAGGATCTTGTCAACATTATAAATTATATCAGAGATCTTGTAGACGGAAACAAAGATGTGGATGACATTGACCATCTTGGAAACAGAAGAGTAAGAACTGTAAATGAGCAGTTATCGGCTCAGTTCTCGCTCGGACTTTCAAGAATGTCAAGAACTATCAGAGACAAGATGAGCATACATGACGAAGAGAATCTTACTCCTTCTAAACTGATCAGCGCAAGACCAATAACCAGCGCGCTGGCTTCTTTCTTCGGAACGAGTCAGCTGTCGCAGTTCATGGATCAGACCAATCCTCTTGCAGAGATGACACACAAGAGAAGGATCAGCGCACTCGGACCGGGCGGACTTTCAAGAGAACGCGCGGGATTTGAAGTAAGGGACGTTCACTATACACATTACGGAAGGTTATGTCCTATCGAAACACCTGAGGGTCCGAATATCGGACTGATATCCTCGCTGTGTATTCATTCAAGGATAAACGAACTTGGATTCATAGAGACACCTTACAGAAAAGTAACAGACGGAAGAGTAACTGACAAGATTGAATATCTTTCAGCGGAGATCGAGAATTTCTATAAAATTGCGCAGGCAAATGCGCCGATCGATGATAAGGGAAATTTCCTTAATGACAAAGTAAAAGGAAGATTCAAAGGCGACTTCCCGCTGCTGCATCCGAGTGAGGTTGATTACATGGATGTTGCGACGAATCAGATCGTGAGCGCCGCGGCTGCACTTATTCCTTTCCTTGAGCATGATGACGCTAACAGAGCGCTGATGGGAAGTAATATGCAGAGACAGGCTGTTCCTCTTTTAAGACCAGAGTCCCCAGTAGTCGGAACCGGATTTGAAGAGATCATCGCCAGAGATTCGAGAA
Source organism: Bacteroidota bacterium (assembly GCA_018266875.1). GTDB lineage: Bacteria > Bacteroidota > Ignavibacteria > Tepidaquicellales > Tepidaquicellaceae > UBA2330. The sequence continues at coordinate 53,078 of JAFDZR010000009.1, read as the reverse complement.
CTCTTCTTACAGCCGAAGCTGACGGAACAGTTGAATATGTAGCAGGTGACAAGATAATAGTCAAATACAATGTTAAGGAAGATTCCGATGACAGTCTTTTAAGTTTCGATGACAGAAAATTAGTAGTATATAATCTGATAAAATTCCTGAGAACAAATCAGGACACCTCGATCAATCAGAGACCAATCGTAAAAGAAGGTCAGAAAGTAAAAAAAGGTGATATACTTGCAGATGGATCATCAACGGAAAACGGTGAACTTGCACTCGGAAGGAATGTACTTGTTGCATTCATGCCGTGGAGAGGTTACAACTTTGAAGATGCTATCGTGATCAGTGAAAAGCTTGTCGCTGATGATGTTTACACTTCTATACACATTGAAGAATTCAGTCTTGAAGTAAGAGACACCAAAAGAGGCGAAGAAGAACTTACAAAGGAAATTCCGAATGTAAGCGAAGAAGCGACAAAGGATCTGGATGAAAACGGAATTGTAAGAGTCGGAGCTGAGGTAAAAGAGAATGACATTCTGATCGGTAAAGTAACTCCAAAGGGAGAGACAGAGCCGACACCGGAAGAGAAACTTCTCAGAGCAATATTCGGAGATAAAGCCGGTGACGTAAAAGACGCCTCGCTGAAGGCAACACCGGGATTAAAGGGAATTGTGATAAACAACAAACTCTTCTCGAGAAAGACACGGGACACTGAAAGCAAAAGAGATGAGAAAAGAAGAATTGATAAATTCGAAGCTGAAAGAAAGAAGGAAATAAAAGATCTGAATCAGAAGATCGCTGAGAAATTTGACATCCTCCTGGAAGGAAGGACTTCAAAAGGTCTTAAGGATAAAAAAGGCAACATTCTTGTAAAGAACGGTGCTGCTTTCAAAAAAGGCGCAATGGTAAATCTTATAGAAAATGAAGGATATACTCTTGCTGAATTTGATTATGAAAACGAATGGTCGGATTATAACAGAGCGAATTCTCTGATACCGGACATTTACAGAAATTATACATTCAAGCAGAATGAGATCGAAGAGCGGTACAAAAGATTAAAAGATAAAGTAAAGCTCGGAGATGAACTTCCGACAGGCGTTGTAAAGCTTGCGAAAGTATATGTAGCGAAAAAAAGAAAATTATCAGTAGGTGACAAGATGGCAGGAAGACACGGAAATAAGGGGGTCGTTGCCAAGCTTGTACCGCAGGAAGACATGCCATTCTTACCGGACGGAACACCGGTGGATATAGTACTTAATCCGCTTGGCGTACCTTCGAGAATGAATCTCGGACAGTTGTATGAGACAGCGCTTGGATGGGCTGCTAAATTAATGGGAGTAAAATTTGCAACGCCTATATTTGACGGAGCAACTGTACCTGAGATAGTAGAGATGCTAAAGAAAGCGGGACTTGATGAAAATTCCAGAACAGAACTTTATGACGGAATGACAGGAGAGAAATTCGATCAGCGTGTAACATGCGGATTCATTTATATGATGAAACTTTCTCACTTAGTAGATGATAAGATCCACGCAAGGTCAATCGGACCTTACTCACTTATCACTCAGCAGCCGCTCGGAGGAAAAGCGCAGTTCGGCGGACAGAGATTCGGAGAGATGGAATGCTGGGCATTACAGGGTTACGGTGCAGCAAACATTCTGCAGGAGATGCTAACTTATAAGAGTGACGATGTGACAGGAAGAAGTAAGGTATATGAAGCCATAATCAAAGGCGATAATTTACCTGAGCCGGGAATACCGGAATCTTTCAATGTACTGCTGAAAGAGCTGCAGGGATTGTGTCTGGATATAAATCTTGAGGAATAAATAAAGAATTTATAATTAAGACATCAATTGATGTCCTGATAAGATTCTTAAAATAAATTTTAAAATTAAAAACTAAGGGGTTATAATGGCTTTTAAAACAGAGCACAGAAGAAAGAGATTCTCAAAGATTACCATCAACCTTGCTTCAACCGATGCGATAATTTCGAGGTCTTTCGGAGAAGTATTAAAACCTGAAACGATAAACTACAGAACATTCAAACCGGATAAAGACGGTTTGTTCTGCGAGAAGATATTCGGTCCAGTCAGAGACTGGGAATGTCACTGCGGAAAATACAAAGGAATCAGATATAAAGGTATTGTCTGCGACAGATGCGGTGTGGAAATCAATCTGAAGAATGTAAGAAGAGAAAGAATGGGACATATTACATTAAGCGTTCCTGTCGTTCATATCTGGTATTTCAGATCACTTCCGACAAAGATCGGGTATGTGCTGGGAATTTCCTCCAAAGAACTTGAGAGGATAATATACTATGAAACTTATGTAGTTATAAATCCGGGAAAGACAAATTATAAAAAGCTTCAGCTAATAACAGAAGATGAATACAATGAAGTGGTTGATGCTATGACAGAGGAAGAGCAGAACCTGGATGATGATGATCCGAAGAAGTTTATTGCAGGGCAGGGCGGTGAAGCCGTAAAAGAACTTCTCAGAAGAATAAACACAGAAGAAGAGATCATAAGACTCAGAACCGAACTTAAGAATGATCCTTCTGCCCTGAAGAAGATGGAGAACATTAAGAGACTCAGAGTGCTTGAAGCTTTCAGAATAAAGCCGGGCGGCAGACCAAATAAACCTGAATGGATGGTGCTGGATGTTGTTCCTGTTATACCGCCTGAGCTCAGACCTCTTGTGCCGCTTGAAGGCGGAAGATTTGCAACCAGTGATCTTAATGATCTGTACAGAAGAGTGATTATAAGAAACAACAGATTAAAGAGACTCATAGATATTAAAGCGCCTGAAGTAATTTTAAGAAATGAAAAAAGAATGCTTCAGGAAGCGGTGGATGCTCTGCTTGACAATTCAAGAAGAGTAACCGCAGTAAAAGCCGAGAACAGAGCGCTGAAATCCCTTTCCGATATTTTAAAAGGAAAGCAGGGAAGATTCAGACAGAATCTGCTTGGCAAGAGAGTTGACTATTCAGGTAGAACAGTTATCGTTGTCGGGCCTGAACTGAAACTCCATCAGTGCGGACTGCCGAAAGACATGGCTCTTGAACTGTTCAAGCCGTTTGTAATAAGGAGACTGATTGACAGGGATTATGTAAAGACTGTAAAGAGCGCAAAGAAATTAATTGACAAGAGAACACCGGAGGTATGGGATATTCTGGAAAACGTTATTGACGGACATCCGGTACTGCTGAACAGAGCTCCGACTCTTCACAGACTGAGTATTCAGGCGTTTCAGCCGGTGCTTATAGAAGGTAAAGCAATTACGCTTCATCCTTTTGTATGTATTGCATTCAACGCAGACTTCGACGGTGATCAGATGGCAGTTCACGTTCCGCTTTCATATGAAGCTCAGCTCGAAGCTCAGATAATGATGCTTTCATCACACAATATTCTTTCTCCTCAGAACGGAGCTCCTATTACCATTCCGAACCAGGAGCTTATACTTGGATGCTATTATCTCACGAAGGAATTACCGGGTGATAAAGGTGAAGGAAAAATATTCTCCTCCTCAGACGAAGTAATGCTTGCATTTGACAATAAGAAAGTCGGACTTCATGCAAGAATAAAAGTCAGATACAGAGGTGAAATGGTAGAAACAACAGTTGGAAGGGTAATATTCAACAGGATCGTCCCTGAAAAACTGCCATTCATCAATGAACTTCTGAAAAAGAAGAAGATCATTGAAATCATAAATATGATTTACAACAAAGTGGGAAATCTCGAGACCTCGGTATTCCTTGATAATCTGAAGGAACTTGGTTTTAAATTTGCTACACTTGGCGGACTGTCAGTAAATATTGATGACATAGAAGTTCCGAAGACAAAAGACAAGATAATCGAAGAAGCATTTATCAGAGTGGACAAAATTGAAAAATCAAAAGCAAAAGGTATTATTTCAGAAAATGAAAGATACAATAAAGTTATTGATATCTGGACTCATGTCCGCGATGAAGTAAAGAGAGATCTGATGCTGAATCTGACCAGATCAAAGCAGGGATTCAATTCGCTTCACATGATGATAGACTCCGGCGCAAGAGGTTCAGCCGAGCAGGTCAGTCAGCTTGCGGGAATGAGAGGTCTTATGCAGAAGCCGCAGAAATCCATGACAGGTCAGGCGGGAGAGATCATTGAAAACCCGATCATTGCAAATTTCAAAGAAGGATTATCAATTCTCGAATACTTCATTTCAACTCACGGAGCGAGAAAAGGTCTTGCTGACACAGCTTTGAAAACTGCTGATGCAGGATACCTGACAAGAAGACTCGTTGACGTGGCGCAGGATGTGATCATTACGGATATTGACTGCGGAACAATCAGAGGCGTCATGACAGAAGCTCTCAAAGAAGGTGAAGATGTGAAAGAAACACTTTCCGAGAGAATTCTGGGAAGAGTAGTCGTGCATGATGTTGTTAATCCTTTGACAAAAAAAGTCATAATAAAAAGCGGAGAACTTATCACCGAGGAGCTTGCTGATTTAATAGCTGAAACTCCGATCACACAGGTTGAAATAAGATCAGTATTGACATGTGAACTGAAAAGAGGAGTCTGCGCAAAATGTTACGGAAAAAATCTTGCCACTGCAAAGATGGTGGAGGTCGGCGAAGCAGTCGGAATTGTCGCTGCGCAGTCAATCGGTGAACCGGGAACACAGCTTACACTCAGAACATTCCACATCGGAGGTACTGCAAGTAAGATCATTTCCCAGTCACAGATCACGACCAAGTTCGACGGTAAAGTAAAATTTGAGAACATTAAAATAGTTGAATACAAAGGCGGAGCCGGAAATGAATTCGTATCGCTGAGCAGAAACGGACTGATAAATATCATAGATGAAAACGGTTCTCAGCTTGCAAGATATACAGTGCCTTACGGTACACATCTGAAGGTGAAGAACAACGAGAAAGTTGAAAAGAATGCCATACTTTACGAGTGGGATCCTTACAACTCAGTTATCGTTGCCGAGGATGACGGAATAATCAATTACATGGATATGGAAGAAGGAAAGCAGTATGATATTTCCAAAGATGAACAGACAGGATTTTTACAGAAGATCGTAATTGAATCAAGGGATAAAACGAAATCCCCGACAATTCAGATCCTGAATCCGAAGAATGAAAAACTGCTGAGTTCTTATCTCATACCAGCCAAAGCTTCGCTTCTTGTCGACAACGGAGCTGAAGTAAAGGCGGGAACAATTATCGTCAAGATCCCGAGAGAGTCCGGAAAGACAAGGGATATCACGGGAGGTCTGCCGAGAGTTACAGAACTTTTCGAAGCGAGAAGTCCGAGTGATCCGGCTAAAGTCGCAGAGATTGACGGAACTGTGGAGATCGGGAAAATTTCCAGAGGAAGCAGGGAAGTAAGAATCATCAGTAAAGACGGAAGCAAAGTAATTGACTACAAGATACCTATCGGGAAACACATACTTGTAAGACACGGTGATATTGTTAAATCCGGAGAGCCATTAACCGGCGGAGCATATGATCCTGTTGACATTCTTAAGATCAAAGGTGTTGCTGAAGTTCAGGAATATCTTGTGAATGAAATTCAGGAAGTTTACAGAATTCAGGGTGTAAAGATCAACGACAAGCACATTGAAGTAATCGTCAGACAAATGCTTCAAAAGGTTAAAGTCACTGATACCGGAGATACTCAATTCCTTGAAGGAGATGTTGTAAACAAGATTTTGTTTGCAGAGAAAAATGAAGAGCTCAAGGGAATGGTTGTAGTTACCGAAACAAACGGTAATGACAAAGTAACCGAAGGTCAGGTCTACAATAAAAAAGAAATAAAAGAAATGAATGCTGCTCTCAAGAAAAAAGACAAGCAGCTGATAAAAGTTAGGGATGCTGTTCCAGCTACCGCAGAACCGGTATTGTTAGGAATTACACAGACATCACTGACAACTGAGAGCTTTATTTCAGCGGCTTCATTCCAGGAAACCACTAAGGTTCTGACAGATGCGGCAATAAGAGGAAAAGTGGATAATCTGCTTGGACTAAAGGAAAATGTAATCATCGGTCAGCTCATCCCTGCAGGTACCGGTTTAAGGAAATACAAAGAAATACTGGTAACTGAAAAGGGTGAATATGTAGAAGCGGAAGAAGCTCCTAAGCCGACGAAATCAAAGGCAAAAAAGAAAAAGAAAGAAGAAGTAGAATCATAAACTGAAAGTTAATTTGAATAAAAAGAAACCACTCTTTAGAAATGAAGAGTGGTTTTTTTATTTGAATTCCGTAAAAATATTTGTAAAAATTTTTATCCGAATCAGAAAAGACAGAAGATTCAGTCAGTAAAAAGCCCGCGTTGAGATTATTAATTTATTATCCATTTTACCGTTTCTCCCCCCACCTGTAAATTCTTTAAAATTCTTTTCAAAAACATAACTTTCCCAATAAATATTGATTTGACATTAATATTATTTTACGTATTTTTGTATATAAGTGGAGTAAAGTGGGGGGAAGTGGTGAATTTTAATTCGCTTAAATTTCCCCGGTTTTTGAATAATGTTAAATAATCATTAATCTTTAATCATTAATCTTTTCACTTTAGAAAAAAGCAGCTCAACAAAAATATAATTATCCGCCAATGTTTCAAGGACATTCGATATGTAGTTTAGATGCCAAATCAAGGCTTATACTTCCTGCAAAATTCAGGAAATATATAAAGCCGGAGGCGGGCAATAAACTTGTACTTACGAAAGGCATGGATGAATGTATTGTTGCATATCCACAGGACGAATGGGAAAAGCTGAAGAGCTCAATGCTCCGCTTTAATCAGTTCAACGCCGAAGACAGATATTTCCTCAGAATATTTCTTGAATTTGCAAATGAATGTGAGCTGGATTCACAGAACAGAATCCTTATCCCGCAGCAGCTCATTGAAATCAGCGGACTGAAAAAGGAAGTGATAGTTCTTGGTGTGCTTGATAAAATCGAGATCTGGGATCCTGAAAGAAAGAGCAGATATGACAAGTCAATGCCGAGCACATATGAGGAGATAGCGCAGAAAGTTTCACAGAACATAAACACAAACGGAAGAGATTCTTAAAAAAATACGCCGGATGATTTTTAAAAAGTATATGTAAAGAATTTTTTGAAATGGCAGATGAAAACTTTCATATACCCGTTCTTTCAAATAAGGCAATTGAATATCTTATCAACGAAAAGATTCCGGAACAGGTCTTAGTTGACGGAACTCTCGGAGGCGGAGGATACACAAAACTCATATGTGAGATTCCTTCATTCAAAGGAAAAGTGATTGCGGTAGACAAGGATGAAAACGCTCTGGATTTTTCCCGGGAGAGACTTTCTGCATACAGTGACAGGATTGAATTTGTTAACGGAAATTTCGCCGATTTGAAACAGATAATAAGTGATTCGGGATATGAGAGAATCAGCGGGATCGTACTGGATCTCGGACTTTCGTCATATCAGCTTAATGCCGAGGACGGATTCAGTTTCATGAATGATACTCCGCTTGATATGAGAGCTTACAAAGGTGATACTGCAACAGCAGCTGATATTCTTAATTCATACAGCAAAGAAGATCTTTCAGTTTTGTTTGAGAAGTTCGGTGACATCGGTAATGCTGAAAGATTATCAGAGGCAGTATATAAAAGAAGGAAATCACAGAAATACAAAACCACTTTTGATATGGTGAATACAGTAAAAGAAGAATACGAGATTGGGAAAAAGAATCTGATAGATTTTCTTGCAAAGATCTTTCAGTCGCTGAGAATAGAAGTTAACAATGAGCTGAAGAATCTTGAGAGAGTCCTGATTGATGCTACGGAGTCGCTTGTACCGGGAGGTAGAATAGTAATAGTTTCATATCATTCGCTTGAAGACAGGATTGTAAAAAATTATTTCAGAGACAGCGTTAAAAAATTTGAAAAAACCGATGACCCGTTCTTTGACAAAGAGATCGAGCCGGTTCTGAAAATTCTCACAAAGAAGCCGATAGTACCTGAAAGGGAAGAGATAAGATCGAATCCCAGATCAAGAAGCGCAAAACTAAGAGCAGCGGAAAAAATTTAACTTAAAAAATAAAAAATGAAAAAAGCCAAGAAGAAAATTTCCATCTTTTATTTCCTGATCTGTCTGATAATCGGATCCGTAATTCTGGTTATTTACATTAACAACATTATCCAGGTAAATCAGATAATGGTAAGAAACAATGAACTCAGGGAAGAGCTGAGAAAAGCAGTTCAGAAAAATGATCAGCTTCTTACTGAAGCCGAGAAACTGTCTTCGTTTGACAGAGTAAGTTCACTGGCGAATGAAAAACTCGAGCTGAGCTATAAAGACAATTCAGGAGCTGAAGTTAAAAACATAACAATAAAAGAATCCGATTTGAAATAAATTTTACGTTAATATATTGCAGTTTAAAAATTATAAATCACCCGGTAAAGAACTTATACAGAGAAGGAAGATCAATCTCATTTTTCTTTTATTCTTCGGGTTATTTATTGCCATACTGCTGAAGCTTGTGAATGTTCAGATCCTTGAATCTGAAAAGTATAAGATAGCCGCAAAAAAGCAGTATGAAAACAAAGTGGTTCTTTCTCCTTACAGAGGTTTGATCTTTGACAGAAATATGAATGTCATGGTATCTAACTCTTATCAGTATTCTGTGGCAGCAGATCCCAATATGGTTGACGATCCGGAAATGGCTGCAGGTTTCTTCTCGAAAAAATTCGGTAAAAGCAGTGATGAATATCTGGCAAAACTTAAAGCGCCAAACACATCTTTCATTTATCTTGAAAGGAGAATTGACGACGGCAAAACAGCAGGTCTTGACACTTTGAACATGAACGGAATAATAATTCTCAAAGAGCCAAAAAGAGTTTACAATTACGGAAGTCTCGCATCTCAGATACTCGGCTTTACAAATATTGACAATACGGGTCAGATGGGGATTGAGCTTTCAATGGAAAAAGAACTTGCCGGCAAAGAGGGTTTTGTAATAATGCAGCGGGACGGCAAGGGAAACAACAGACCTTCGCTTGAATTCCCGAGAAAAGAACCGGAGAACGGTAATAATCTTGTGCTGACAATTGATATCAATATTCAGAGAATTGCAGAAGAAGAACTTGCAGAAGGCGTAAAGAAAAACAATGCGGACGGCGGGAAAGTTATTGTAATGTCAGTGAAGACCGGGGAAATTCTTGCAATGAGCTCCTATCCTTCTTTTGATCCTAACAGGATTTCAACGGCAGATACAATAGGCATGAAGAATGCTGTCATCTCTGATATCTATGAGCCCGGTTCCACATTTAAAATTGTAGCTGCTGCATCTGCGCTGGAAGAAAAGATTGAAGACAAGAATTCCATAATTGCAACCGAAAGCGTCAATGAAATAAAGGGAATGAAGATCAGCGATGTGCACGGATCGTCAAGCATGACTTTTCAGCAGGTGCTTGAGCAGTCGAGCAATGTCGGATTCAGTAAAATAGCTTTGAAAATCGGATCTGAAAAATTTTATAAATATGCCAGGGATTTTGGCTTTGGAATAAGTTCTGGGATCGAGCTTCCCGGAGAGAATAAAGGTCTCTTGAAAAAACCCGTAGAGTTTTCAGGATTCACGCTGCCTTACATGTCGATCGGATACGAAGTCATGGTCAATGCAATGCAGATCACAGACGCGTATTCAGCCGTAGCAAATAACGGATTAATGATGAAACCATTCATCATAAAAAAGGAAACGGCTTCAAACGGCGGCACTTTGTTTGAAAATAAAGCGACGGTCTTAAGACAGATCATATCGGAAAACACAGCCAGAACACTTTCATCTCTGCTGACCGGCGTTGTGGAAAGAGGAACCGGAACTGACGCAAAGATTGAAGGCGTAAAGATTGCGGGAAAGACGGGAACATCACAGAGACTTGTAAACGGCGAATATAAAAGCAATTCACATAATTCATCTTTTGTAGGATATTTTCCCGCCGATGATCCAAAGATCATTGTCACAGTTATTATGAACAATCCGAAATCGGGAGAGTATTACGGCGGAAAGGTCGCAGCGCCTGTATTTAAAAACATTGCTTCGAAAATATTGAGTCTTTCCAATCTGTCCAGCTTCTCCGCACCGCCCGAAGAAGGCAGTTCAACCGTCTCAAATGTATCAAACGATCCTGGCAGAACATCAGCCGACGGAAATTCAGCTGGGAATATTTTCATCCCGAATTTTGTAAATCTGAAACTTGAAGATGCCAAGGATATCCTTTTTGAAAATAATCTGAAATATGAAGTAATAGAAAATGAATCCGAAATAAATCCGGGCAGCAAATCAAAGATAATAGAGTCTCAGTTTCCTGAAGCAAATCAGAATGTAAAAAACAGTAAAGATCTCATGATAAAGCTTGTAGTAAAGGACGCAAAGATCACTGATGACAGACTTGTTGTTGTCCCTGACGTGAAAAATCTTAGTCTGAGAAAAGCAATCAATCTGCTTTTGTCAGAAGGACTTGATGTTGAAATAATAGGAAGCGGAAAGGTTACAGGTCAGTCTCCGGATAACGGGAACAAGATACTGCCTAAGTCCAGAGTAATATTATACTGTAAGGATTAAAATGAAATTGTCAGAAATATCCGGTAAGCTCCGGAGCGGTTCTTTGAAATATGAATTACATTTTGATGAAGACAGGGAGATCACCGGGATTTGCTATGATTCCAGAAATGTAGTACAGGGAAATATCTTCTTTGCGATCAGGGGTATGAAAAGCGACGGGAATAAATTCATCAAAGAAGCCATTGATAAAGGCGCGGTTTTGATCTTCAGCGAGGAAGAATACGGAGCTGAAACAACTGTACCTGTGAAAAAAATTGAGAACATCAGAAAGTTCATGGCTGAGGTGAGCGGGATTTTTTACGGAGATCCTTCATCAGGGCTTAAACTGATCGGAGTAACTGGAACCAACGGAAAGACCACAACAAGTTATCTGATCATGTCGATGCTGAAAGAAGCCGGATTTAATACAGGTCTGATAGGAACCATTGAGTACAGGATCGGGGATGAGAAATATGAATCAAAACTAACGACACCTGACTCTGTTGAAATGAATATGATACTTGATAAAATGGTAAAAAAAAATATTGAATACTGTGTAATGGAGGTTTCATCGATTGCATTATCAATGGACAGAGTTTACGGACTGAAATATGATGCGGCGGTATTCACGAATTTAACAAGCGAGCATCTTGATTTTCATAAAGACATGAATAATTATTTCGAAGCAAAAAAAATACTGTTCGATTCACTGGATGAAAATAACATTGCATTTTCAAACAGGGATGATGAGTACGGAGAGAGAATTCTTGAAGATACAGCTGCTGAGAAAAAATTTTACGCAATAGATTCGGAAAGTGACATAAAGGCTGGGAATGTAAAGCTCAGCATGAGCGGAGTTAGCTTTGACATGAAAATAAACGGAGAGAATACGGAGATAAGATCTGATCTGGGCGGAAAGTTCAATGTTTATAATATTCTTGCCGCCGCAGGAGTTGCCTTGAATTACGGAGTAAGCGTTGATGAGATCCGGTCAGCCGTAAGAGTATTCGAAGGAGTTCCGGGAAGATTCAGCAGAATCCCCCTTCCCAACGGAGCGCTTGCTGTAATTGATTATTCGCATACATCGGATTCCTTAAAAAATGCAATTGAAGCCGCAAGAGAAATTTTAAACAGCGAAGGGAAAAACGGAAATCTGATAACAATATTCGGATGCGGCGGAAACAGGGACAGAACGAAAAGACCTGTGATGGGAAAGTTTGCAACTGAGCTATCGGATTATTCCATATTGACTTCAGATAATCCGAGATTTGAAGATCCCATGGAAATAATAGACGAGATAAAAAACGGAATAAGCGGTGAGGCGGAATATGAAGTCATTGAAAACCGTGAAGAAGCCATTAAAAAGGGAATTGGAATTTCCCGTGAAGGCGATCTGATACTGATTTGCGGTAAAGGTCATGAAACATATCAGGAAGTAAAGGGAGTACGGACGCATTTTGATGACAAAGAAATGGTAATGAAATATTTAAACAAAGCAGGACAGAATGCCTGAATTAAAAGATCTGTTGAATGTTAATTCGGCTGTACTGATCAAGTCAGGTAAAGAACAACTGAACAGATTCGCTGGAGTTTCAATAGATTCAAGAGAAGTAAAAAAGAATGAGATTTTTTTTGCGATAAAAGGAGAGAACTACGATGCTCATGATTTTCTGAAGGAAGTGATCAGTAAAGGAGTCAGGCTGGCTGTTGTAAACAGGAGCTGGTACAATAAAAATAAAAATAAACTCAGGGGAATATCTCTGGTGGCAGTTAATGATACAATAAAAGCGCTTGGTCAGTTTGCAGCCGTTCACAGGAGTAAATATAACATACCGGTATTCTGTATCGGCGGAAGCAACGGAAAAACGACGACAAAGGATCTTGTAGCCGAAGTGCTTTCAAAGAAATACAAAGTCCTGAAGACAGCGGAAAATTTTAACAATCATATCGGTCTGCCTCTGACTCTTTTGAAACTTAAGAGGTCTCATCAGGCGGCGGTGTTAGAAGTGGGATGCAGTCATTTTAAAGAAGTGGAATATCTGATGGAAATTGCAAAACCGGATCACGGAATGGTGACAAACATTGGAAAGGAACACCTCGAGTTTTTCAAAGACCTCGACGGTGTTGCCAGAGCTGAATTTGAATTATACGATTACCTGGATAAAAACTCCGGAAAGGTGTTTATGAATTTTGATGATAAATACATCAGAGACAGGGCGAAAAAGATCAGGAATGCAGATGTGATTTCTTATTCATATAATTTTAAATCCGATGTTTCAGGAACATTCGAAGGATACAATAAAAAATATCAGCCGGTGATTAAAATAAAATCCGGATCGGAAGATTTTAAAGTAACAGTTTCAACATTCGGCAAACATTCAATTTACAACGGGCTGGCGGCAACAGCAGCCGGTCTGGCATTTGACATAAAACCGAAACAGATCAGGGAAGCGCTGATGAATTTCAAACAGAGTTCATCAAAAAGAATGGAAGTATCGGATCATAAAGGAGTAAAGATCATCAATGATGCTTACAACAGCAATCCGGAATCGGTAAGGATGGGGCTGGAAACGCTGGCGGGATTCAGTAACAAAGGTGAGAAGTACGCAGTCCTTTCCGATATGCTTGAGCTTGGGAAGAACAGCGCAGCGGAGCATGCAGAGATAGGAAAGTTTGCGGTGAAAACCGGAATTAAAAATCTTTACACATACGGAAAATTTTCTTTCAACACATTTAAGGCAGCGGGAAAAATAAAGAACAATTTTTACTTTGAAGACAAAAATGATCTGTCTGAAATGCTGATGAGAAATTTAAGACCCGGCGATGTGATCTATGTGAAAGGTTCAAGAGGCATGAAGATGGAAGAGGTAATTAACAAAATAACAGGAATAAAATAAACTATGCTGTATAAATTAGCAGAATACATAAACGCGAATTTCAATCCTCCGGGATTTGATATATTCAGATTTATAACATTCAGGTCCGCTCTGTCTGCTATTACAGCTTTGTTCATCAGTTTTATTTTAGGACCGAGAATAATAAAGATACTGCAGAAGAAGCAGATTGGCGAAGCAAGGAAGGAGGACGGTCCTCAGTTCCACTGGTCAAAGGCAGGCACGCCGACCATGGGCGGATTCATAATACTGATCTCTGTGCTGATACCGGTTCTGCTCTGGGGCGACCTTGGAAATATTTATGTTCAGATAATTTTATTTGTAACTGTTGCGCTCGGCGCAGTAGGATTCATTGATGATTATCTTAAAGTAATTAAAAAATACAAGAAGGGACTTGCCGAAAGATACAAGATGCTAGGACAGTTAACCGTTGGACTGATAGTCGGACTTGCTGTTTTTTATCTTCCGCAGTTTGACGGCATACATTCGGTAACTACAATACCATTTCTGAAAGGATATGAATTCGATTTTTCATATGCATACATACCGATAATTGTTTTTATTGTAACGGCGACTTCAAATGCCGTGAACTTTACAGACGGTCTTGACGGACTGGCAGTCGGAACGGTAGGAATAGTTGCTCTGACACTGGGAATAATAGCTTACGTTTCCGGAAATATTGAAACATCAAAATATCTTAACATCATTTATTTAAGAGGCAACGGAGAACTGGCAATTTACTGCACGGCACTTGTTGGAGCCGCGCTTGGATTTCTCTGGTATAATTTCTATCCGGCGCAGGTATTCATGGGAGATACGGGATCGCTTGCTCTGGGAGGAGCGGTCGGAACATTATGCGTTCTTGTGAAAAAAGAATTTATGCTTCCCATTCTCGGCGGGATATTTTTTGTTGAGGCATTGTCAGTAATTTTGCAGAGATATTATTTTAAGTATACAAGAATAAAATACGGCGAAGGCAGAAGAATATTCAGAATGGCTCCGATACATCATCATTTTGAGATGAAGGGTATTCCCGAACCTAAGATAGTAATCAGATTTTACATAATAGCCGTGATCCTTGCTATTATGACACTTGCTTCTTTAAAGGTAAGATGATGGATCTTAAAAACCGTTCTTTTACAATACTCGGCGCCGGCAGAAGCGGGGTCGCAGCGGCTTCAATGCTTAAGAGAAACGGATATAAAGTATTTTTAAGCGAAGAGAATCCGGAAGAGACTCTCAAGTTCTTTAACAGAAAACTGCTTCTGGATCAGAATATAGAATTTGAAACCGGCGGGCATTCGGACAGAATATATGAAAATGATATTTTCATCGTAAGTCCGGGAATTCATCCCGACAGCAGAGTGATACTGAAGGCATCTGAACTCGGTAAAAAGATCTGCTCGGAAATAGAGATCGCATTCAGCTTCTGCAGATGTCCGGTGATAGCGATCACGGGAACAAACGGCAAGACGACTACCACAGTTCTGACAGGAGAGATATTCAGAAACGCCGGATATGATACAAAAGTCTGCGGCAATGTGGGTCTGGCTTTTTCAGAAGTTGCAGACGGACTGAAGGAAGATTCTGTAGCAGTGCTTGAAGTCAGCAGTTTTCAGCTGGAAAATACTGAGGATTTCAGACCGGTTGTATCTGTAATACTGAACATAACTCCGGATCATCTGGACTGGCACAAGAGCTTTAAGAATTATCTGAATGCAAAAGAAAAGATAAGGAAAAATCAGGGAAAGGACGAAGTCGCAGCGGTGAATTTTGATGACGAGATCCTGAGAAATGATCTGCTGTCGACCAAAGCGAAACAGGCTTACTTCAGCATCAAGAAAGACCTTACGGCAGAAGGAATTGAAACAGGATGCATGATAAAAGAAAATACAGTGATTTACTTTGACAAATCAAAAAACATAAATGAAGCAATAATGGAAACAGGAGAAATCAACATAAGGGGAAACCATAATCTTTACAACTCGCTTGCGGCCGTAATTGCGGCAAAAGCATTTGACATAAAAAAAGAAATTATAAGAGAGACTCTGAAAAATTTCAAAGGAGTTGAGCACAGGATAGAATTTGTGAGAGAACTGAAGGGAGTCAGATTTTACAATGATTCAAAAGCAACAAACACAGAATCGCTCATTGTAGCGCTTGAATCATTTGAAGATAATCTTATACTGATTATGGGAGGAAGAGAGAAGGGAAATGACTATTCCTCAGTTGAAAAACTTATAAATGAAAAAGTAAAACTACTAATAGCGATCGGAGAATCAAAAGACAGGATCACAGAATATTTTTCAAAAAGGGTAAAGTGTCTGAGCGCGGATACAATGGAGCAGGCGGTATTACTGTCATTTGAGAATTCTTCGGAAGGCGACACTGTACTGCTGTCTCCGGCATGCAAGAGTTTTGACATGTTTGACAGCTACGAGCACAGAGGAAAAGAATTTAAAAAGTTTGTAAATAATTTACAGGAACTTGACTCATAAATATAAAATAGACATCTGGATATTACTGCCAGTACTTCTTCTGATGGGAATCAGTATAGTGGCTGTTTACAGCGCAAGTTCCACTTTCGCACTGGACAAATTTCAGGACAGCAATTATCTGATAAAGCAGCATCTGATAAAAGTGATTATAGCCGTGACGTTAATTTTTATAACAGCAAAGATTGATTACAGGAGTTACATGTCCGTTGCAAAATACCTGTTATGGACAATTATTGTTCTTTTAATTTTAACTTTGTTTCACGGCAGCGAACTAAAGGGAGCGAGCAGATGGATTTATCTCGGACCGTTCAGTTTTCAGCCGTCAGAATTAGCGAGGTATGCAATAGTTATTTATGTTTCACTGCTGCTTGCAAAGAAGAAAGATTATCTGGATCTGCTTTACAGGGGATATCTTCCTGTTATATTCTATGTGCTGCTGATATCAGGACTTATCCTGCTTCAGCCGAATCTGTCAGTTGCGCTGATAATTTTCACAACATGTCTTGCGATGCTGTTTCTTTCAAACGCCAAACTGAAGCATATATTTTTCACGCTGTTGTCTTTGTTTCCGTTTGTGATAATTTTTATACTGTCAAAAGATTACATAATAAAAAGAATAGTGTCTTATTCGGAATACAGTTCGGGCGGAGAATCAAGTTACCAGCTTCAGCAGGCGCTTATAGGATTCGGTAACGGAGGACTGATAGGCATAGGACCGGGAAATTCAAATCAGAGGGATTATTTTCTTCCCGAAGCGCACGGTGATTTTATTTTTTCAATAATTGGTGAAGAGTACGGATTTATAGGAACATTCCTGATACTGACTTTATTTTTTGTAATTCTTCTGCGGGGATACCGGATTGCAAAAGATACCAATGATGATTTCGGGAAATACATGGCATTCGGAATAACTACAATGATAGTTCTGAATGCAGCGGTAAATATGTCAGTAGCGAGCGGAGTATTCCCGACGACTGGAGTTACACTGCCCTTTGTAAGTTACGGCGGAACTTCCATTTTATTCAGCGCTCTGGCAGTCGGTATTTTATTAAATATTTCCTCATACAGAAATGAAATTGATGAGGGAATTACGCTTGAATAATGAAATATTTATTTGCAGGAGGCGGGACCGGAGGGCACATTTTTCCCGCAATTGCAATTGCGGATGAGATAAGGAAGCTTGACAGCGATGCGTCAATATTATTCATAGGCGCTGAAGGCAGGATCGAGGAAAAGATAGTTCCGCAGAACGGATACAAGCTTAAAACAATAAGGATATCGGGAATTGACAGAAAGAATTTTTTTAAAAATATTTTACTCCCATTGAAAGTAATGAGATCCATCACACGAAGCAAAGAGATCATCAGAGGATTTAAACCCGACGCTGCTGTCGGAACCGGCGGATTTGTGTGCGGACCTGTGATACATTCGGCTTTCAAAATGGGAATTCCAGTATTAATACAGGAAGGAAATTCATTTGCCGGAAAGACAATAAAAATGCTTTCCGAAAGAGCTGACAGGGTAGTGATAAATTTTGACGAAACAAGGAAATATCTTAAGAGAAATGATAATGTAATAAAAATACCGCATCCGGTAAGATCCACGCTTGAGATAAAAGACAGAGATGCATCAATTAGGAATTTCGGACTTGACCCTGTGAATAAAACAGTATTGATATTCGGCGGAAGCCAGGGGGCTAGAGGAATAAACGAAGTCATTGCCAGGATACTTCCTGAAATATTTATTAATGAAATTAATGTGATATGGCAGACAGGAAGTCCAGAATATGAAAAGACCAAAGACAGCTTCGGACAATATGCAAGTGGAGTGAAGATACTTAAGTTTATTGACAAAATGGATGAAGCTTATTCTGCTGCGGATCTTGTGATATGCAGAGCCGGAATTACGAGTATCATGGAATTAGGTTTATTAAAAAAGGCTTCAATATTAATTCCTCTGCCGGGTTCAGCAGAGGAACATCAGGTAAAGAATGCATTGAGCTTAAAGAAACTCGGAGCAGCTGAAGTGATACTGCAGCAAGACGCAGGAGAAAATTTACTTAATGAAATACTCAGACTGCTGAGTGATATCGGGAGATTGTCAGAATTACAGAAAAATATTAGCGGGATCGGAGACAGGGATGCAGCGAAGAAGATTGCGGAAGAAGTAATTAAACTGGCGGGAAGAAATTGAACAAAAGGATATATAAATATAATCTTGATTTTTATTATAAATCCCTTGTGATATATCTGATAACGCTGATAATATATATGCTGCTCAAAGGAAAATTCTTTCAGGAGAGATTTGAGCTGGTTGTAAAGGATCCGATAATATACATAATTTTGATTTTCATTTTTTTCTATCTGATAATGCTTCTGTTAAATGCACTGAGAGGCAGAGAGCTGATATTTGAAGATGATAAAATAATTTTCAGAAACAGGTTCGGACACAGGGAAATATTTTTAAATGAGATCCTTCATGTAAGATTTTCAAGAGAGAAGAGAAGAGTTAAAGAAGAAAAGAGTGAATCCAGAATAGTAAAATTAAAACTGATAAACAGGAGAAGACTGCTGCGGATAAAACTAAACGATTTCAACAATGAAAAGGGACTGATGACGGAATTCAAAAATATTTCAAAAAAAATTTCATTCAAATAATGGAAGCACCGGAAAACATATTCAGCGGTATCAGCAGGGTTCATCTGATAGGAATCTGCGGAATAGGGATGAGCGGAATTGCCGAATACCTTGCGAAAAAGAATTTTATAGTAACCGGAAGCGATCTTAATCCGGGAGCGGCGGGAAGGAAACTTGAAATCCTCGGAGTGAAAGTCTTTGAAGGTCATAAAGCTTCGAATCTTCCGGATGATACGGAACTGGTGATATATACATCTGCAGTAAAAGAAGATAATGCAGAACTAAAAAAGACAATCGAATTAAATATAAGATCTGTAAAAAGGGCGGAAGCGCTTGGAAACATTGTGAATGAAATGTATATGATAGCTGTCTGCGGAACTCACGGAAAGACAACAACTTCTTCCATGATAGCGAAAGTGCTGCTTGACAATAAACTGGATCCGACAATATTTGTAGGTGGGAACATGGAATTTCTGGACGGAAGCACATCAAGAACCGGAAAGAGCAATCTGGCTGTAGTTGAAGCTGATGAATACGACAGGAGTTTTCTGCAGCTGAGACCTGATATAATTGTAATCACCAATATTGAGGAAGATCACCTTGACATATACAAGGACATCAATGAGATAAAAGATTCATTCAGGAAATTCATAATGAACGGAAAAGAAGATCTGAAGATAATTGCATTCGGTGATGATGAAAATGTAAATGATATAATAAAGGATCTCTCCGGAACGGTCAGGTACGGTTTTGAAAAATCAAATGATGTAGTGATAGAGAATCCCGGATATGAGAAATCAAGCATTACATATCATATTGACAATGAAATTCTGAGAATAAAAGTATTCGGAAATCACAACGTGCTGAATTCCGCAGCAGCATTCATCACCGGTAACAAGTTCGGGATAAAGGCGGACGGATTCAATGAAAGCATGAAGACTTTTACCGGAGTAAAAAGAAGGATGGAGCTTAAATATAATAACGGAATTAAAGTATATGATGATTATGCCCATCATCCAACAGAGGTAAAGGTGACGCTTGAAGCAATGAGAAGAATGCATGAAGGCAGGATCATAACTGTTTTTCAGCCGCATCTTTATACAAGGACAAGAGATTTTTACAGGGAATTTGCAGATTCATTTGCGGATACGGACATACTTTTTCTTGCGAGGATCTATCCGGCTAGGGAAGAGAGCATTCCCGGCATTACGAGCGAAATCATTCTGAAGGAATATCTGAAAACGGGAAAGGAAGGCTATTATTTTGAAAATGCAGATAAGCTTCTAGATAAGCTTGCAGAGATACACAGGAACGGAGATGTATTTATATTTCAGGGCGCAGGAGATATTACGGATTACTGTAAGAAATTTATAAAGAGAATGAAGGTAAAATCTAACTGGACAGTGCCGTTATGAATATTAAAAAAGCTATTATGATATTTACGGTTATTTCTCTGGGAGCGCTCGCAGTATTGTCTCTCAACTGGAGAAGCGAAGACAAAATCGAAAAAATAACAGTAAGCGGAAATTATACTATTTCAAGGGAAGAGATCCTGAATGCTGCTCATTTAAATGATTCGATGACAAACATAAATGAGACAGGAATAGAAGTAATTCAGGACAGAATTTCAAAGCATCCTGAAATCAAGAGTGTTTTTGTGAGCAGGGTTCCGCCGTCTGAGATCAAAATTGAAGTTGTGGAGAAAAGACCTGTTGCAATACTCAACGGTGATAATGAAATGTATCTGCTTGACGACGGGCTTGACGTTTTCCCTTATAAAAATTTCTCAAAAATGTATGATCTGCCTGTAATAAGCGGAGTAAGAAAAGAGACAAATCCGAAAAGCAGAAATAAATTCAACACGGAAGATCTAAGGACGGCATTGTTTGTAATCCTTAATTCCTATAAACAGAGTAAATCACTATACAATAATATTTCGGAGGTTAGAATGTCCGATACTTCAAAAATAATTGTTTATTTATCTGAAGATTCGACACCGATTTATTTCCCCAGGCATAATGACAAAAAAATTGCAGACAAGGAATATCAGAATGAGTTAAATGTAAAACTCAGGATATTAAAGAATTATTTAAATCAATATCTGGCGGAGCAGTTAAAGACGAAGGTTAATTATATAGATCTGCGGTTCAGGAATCAGATTATCGTAAATTCAATAAACCAATAATGGCAGGGAAAAGGAAAAATAAAAAGAAAACAGAGGATGACATCATTGTAGGACTAGACGTAGGCACAACAAAGATCTGCGTAATAGTTGCAAGGGTAAAGGATGAGAGTAACATTGACATACTTGGAATCGGTAAAGCGCCGTCATTCGGACTTCACAGGGGAATAGTCGTCAATCCCACCAAAACATCCGAGTCAATAAGGGAGGCAATTTCGGAAGCCGAAATGAAATCAGGGATAGAGATCAGTTCTGTCTCTGTAGGAATAGCCGGACATTATATCAGATGCATCCAGTCAAACAGCGCAATCGGAATCAACAATTCTGACAGAGTGATACAGGAACAGGATGTACAGCGGCTTATAGAGCAGGCAAAAATAATAAAGCTTCCGAGTGATACAACAATAATAGATGTAATTCCTCAGGAATATATTATTGACGGAAAGGACGGAATTTTTGAAACACCTGTGGGAATGTTCGGAACCAGGCTTGAAGCTAAGGTAAATATCATAACAGGACTGGTATCATCAATAGATGACCTGTCAAAATGCGTAATGAGCTGTGACGTGGACATAGATGACATTGTACTCGAACCAATCGCTTCATCCTATTCAGTTTTAGACGAGACCGAAAAAAAAGTGGGAGTTGCTATGATAGATATAGGAGGAGGGACATCGGATATTGCCGTATTCAAAAAAGGAGTACTGAAATATACAGCCGGAATAGGCATTGCAGGAAATTTAGTAACAAATGATATAGTCGAGGCTCTCGGAATTTCAGATGAGGAAGCAGAAAGGATTAAGCGTGAATACGGATATGCAACTGTTTCTGAGATACTGAACGATGAAGAGATCATGGTACAGTCAATAAGGGACATTCCGAAAAAGACAAGCAAAAGCATTCTGGCAAGAATAATCCAGGCAAGGATGCAGGATATATTTGAACTCTCGGCAATAGAGATACAGAATTCGCAGATATCAAAAGAGCTTCACGCGGGAGTAGTAATAACAGGGGGAGGTTCGCTGGTAAAGGGCACAAAGGAACTTGCCGAGAAAATTTTAGGAATGGATGTAAACCTCGGGATACCGACCGGACTGACCGGAGGTCTGATAAGGGAAGTAGAAAATCCTATCTTCGCAACTGGTGTCGGACTGGTGCTGCACAGATTAAAAACAATGAATGACAAGAATAAAATGACGGAATTCAGAAACACAAGAAGGAACAAAGAGCTTACAATGAAAGGAATATTCAACAAGGTAAAGGCGTGGTTTGATGAGCTTTAATAAAAAAAAATAAAAATTTATAAATATAAACATCTTATTAAATAAATAAGAAAGGGAAAAATAAAATGGCAATAAAAATATCAGATAAAAGCGCCTCTGGCGCAAAGATAAGAGTAGTAGGCGTCGGCGGCGGAGGCGGAAACGCTCTGAACTCAATGGTAAACAAAGGTATCGAAGGCGTGGAATTTATCGCCATAAACACCGATGCGCAGGTACTTGCAAAGAACAAATCCGAAGTTAAAATTCAGATCGGAAGAAATCTTACCAAAGGACTGGGAGCAGGCATGGTGGAAGAGATCGGTTTTAAAGCAGTAGAGGAAAGCAGAGAGGAAATTGAATCCGCTTTGAAAGGCAGCGACATGGTATTTGTCACTGCAGGTATGGGAGGCGGAACCGGTACCGGCGGCGCTCCTGCCGTAGCCAGAATTGCAAAAAGTCTCGGTTCCCTTGTAGTTTCAATTGTGACAACTCCGTTCTTATTCGAAAGTAAACTCAGAATGGAACTTGCCAACAGAGGAATTGAAAAACTCAAAAATGAAGTTGACAGTCTGATTGTTATTCCAAACGAGAACATACTGGGACTGGTAAGTAAAGAAACAACAAACAGACAGGCATTTGAACTTGCTGACAGGGTTTTATACAATGCCGTCAACGGAATTTCAAAGATAATCACCGAGACAGGTGATATCAACGTTGATTTTGCTGACGTGAAGACAATTATGAAGGACATGGGAGATGCTATGATCGGAACCGGTATTGCGGCAGGAAAGGACAGAGCAGAAAAAGCTGTCGGAGATGCTCTGCTGAATCCGCTTCTTGATGAAATAAATATCTCAGGATCAAAATGCGTACTGACAAACATTTGCGCGAAAGATCTGAAAGTAGGAGAGATAGAAATCATAAATCAGATCATTCAGAAAGCAGCAGGAGAAGATGCAAAATACATTATGGGATGGGTTGAAGATGAATCAATGGAAGATCAGGTTATGGTAACATTAATAGCGACTGGATTCAACAAGGTTTCAAATACACATAATAACGGTATTCAGGATGAGATTACCGAAGGTAGAATTCCCGAAATTGATGAATCTTACAAAGGGTACAGTAATGCAGGAAAGATCACAACTCTTCCTAATCACGAAGAGCTTCCTGTATATGACAACCCTGCTTACAAGAGACGTCAGGTAAATTTATCCGATGATCTGAGTGAAATCAGGAAGAAACCCGTTTTTGAAGCGGAAGATGATTTTGATTTCAATGAGATAAGTCTGAGCGATGATTTTGAAAAACCGGCATTTCTAAGAAGATCAGCTGATTAAATTTTCACATTAAACATGCCATTTTAAAAATTCCCTTTACCGGAACAGGAGTAATACTCCTGTTCCGGTTTTTTTGTGAAAAATAAAATTCAGATTTTAACAACCGTCAGCAATCCGGACTGATATTTTATTCTAAATTGTAATTAAGGTTATCAAGAATTATATTTGTAGACAAATTTTGTTCTTAGTATTTCTGACTTATGGAGAAAGGTGGAGGGATTAGGCCCTGAGAAACCTTGGCAACCGTCATTCTGAATTCAGGATTGAAAGGTGCCAATTCCTACTCTGATTGAATTCAGAGAAGAGATGAGTTGGAAGATTGCAAACATTATATATCAGTATAAATTTTGAAATCTCTTCCGGCTCATCCGTAAGGGATTTTTTATTTTCAGGGTGCAGTACAGCTGATCAAAATCAGTTCAGATACGAACGAAACACATTTAAAAATAAAGTAACCAAATGACAGACATTAAGGAATTATTGAAAAGCCGTATTCTTGTTCTGGACGGAGCTATGGGAACAATGATACAAAGATACAAACTGGAGGAAGAAGATTTCAGGGGAGAAAGATTTAAGGATCATAAACATCCTCTGAAGGGTAACAATGACCTGTTGTCAATTACACGTCCAGATATTATTAGAGAAATTCATTCGAAATATTTTGAGGCGGGAGCTGACATAGCCGAGACCAACACTTTCAGTTCAACTTCCATAGCGCAGGCGGATTATAAACTGGAGCATCTGGTATATGAAATGAACGTTCAGTCTGCAAAGATCGCTAAGGAAGTAGCCGCGGAGTATACGGAAAGAGATCCTGATAAACCAAGGTTTGTAGCAGGTTCCCTCGGACCAACTAATAAAACAGCATCACTCTCGCCGGATGTAAATGATCCGGGTTACAGGGCTGTAACGTTTGATGAACTCGTAAATGCATATTATGAACAGTCAAGAGGTCTTATGGACGGAGGCGCGGATATATTATTAGTTGAAACAATATTTGATACGCTGAATGCCAAAGCAGCGTTATTCGCGATAGAGAAATTGTTTTATGAAACCGGAAAGAGAATTCCGGTAATGGTATCTGGAACAATAACTGATGCAAGCGGCAGGACGCTGTCAGGTCAGACCGTGGAAGCTTTTTTATATTCAGTAAATCATCTTGAACTTCTGAGCATCGGATTCAACTGCGCACTCGGCGCGAAACAGCTCAGACCGCACATTTCTACTATATCCGAAAAGTCTGATCTGCTGATCAGCGCGCATCCTAATGCCGGACTTCCGAATGAATTCGGAGAGTACGACGAGACACCTGATTCCACCGCATTTCAGATCGAGGAATTCCTAAAGGAAGGACTTCTGAATATTGTAGGCGGCTGCTGCGGGACAACGCCCGAGCATATCAAAGCCATTTCCGGTGTTGTAAAAAAATATAAACCGAGAGTACCGCCTGTAATTCCATCATTTCCCAGATTCAGCGGACTTGAACCGCTTGAAGTATACATTGGAAGTAACTTTGTAAACGTAGGCGAGAGAACAAACGTAACAGGGTCGGCGCAGTTCAAAAAACTTATAGTTGAGGAAAAATATGAAGACGCGCTTTCCATCGCAAGACATCAGGTAGAAGGTGGAGCCCAGATAATTGACGTTAACATGGATGAGGGGATGCTGGACTCGGAAGAGGTAATGACAAAATTTTTAAACCTGATCGGGTCAGAACCTGATATTTCAAAGCTTCCGATAATGATAGATTCATCCAAATGGTCAGTAATAGAAGCCGGATTGAAGTGCGTACAGGGAAAAGCAATTGTGAATTCCATTTCAATGAAGGAAGGCGAAGATAAATTCATTGAAAGCGCAAGGAAAGTAAAAATGTACGGAGCTGCGGTGATCGTTATGGCATTTGATGAAAAAGGACAGGCGGATACCTATGAACGAAAGATAGAGATCTGCCGGAGAGCATATGACATTCTTACAAAAAAAGTTGGTTTCAAACCGGAAGATATTATCTTCGATCCGAATATATTGACAGTCGCTACGGGAATAGAAGAGCATAATAATTATGCAGTTGATTATATGAGAGCAACAAAGTGGATAAAGGAAAATCTGCCCGGAGCCCAGGTAAGCGGAGGAGTGAGCAACATTTCGTTTTCATTCAGAGGAAATAATGTAGTAAGGGAAGCTATGCATTCCGCATTTCTTTATCATGCAATTAAAGCCGGGATGGATATGGGAATTGTAAATCCGGGAATGATAGAAGTATATGAGGAAATTCCTAAAGATCTGCTTGAAAGAGTTGAAGACGTTCTGCTCAACAGAAGACCTGATGCAACTGAAAGACTGGTTGAGTTTGCAGAGAATATAAAGCATAAGGGAAAAGTACAGGTAAAGGATGAGACATGGAGAAAGATGGGAGTTAAAGAAAGACTGACACATTCGTTAGTGAAAGGAATTGTTGATTACATTGATGAAGATACAGAAGAGGCGAGAAAGATGTTTGACAAACCGATACAGGTTATCGAAGGTCCTCTGATGGACGGAATGAATGTGGTTGGTGATCTTTTCGGAGAGGGAAAAATGTTCCTTCCGCAGGTTGTAAAGAGCGCGCGCGTAATGAAAAAAGCAGTTGCGTATCTGCTTCCCTATATAGAGGCAGAGAAGACTGTAGATTCAAAGCCCAAAGGGAAAATCCTGCTTGCTACAGTAAAGGGAGATGTGCATGATATCGGTAAGAACATAGTCGGTGTTGTACTGGGATGTAATAATTATGATGTAGTTGATCTGGGTGTGATGGTTCCCTGTGAAAAGATACTTGAAGCGGCAAGAAACGAAAAAGCGGATGTAATTGGATTAAGCGGACTCATAACTCCTTCACTTGACGAGATGGTTCATGTTGCAAAGGAAATGGAGCGTGAAGGATTTGATATACCGCTGCTTATAGGAGGCGCAACTACTTCCAAAGTTCATACGGCGGTAAAGATCGAACAGAATTACAAAAGAGGTCAGACCATTCATGTACTGGACGCATCAAGGTCAGTTCCTGTCGTTGGAAATCTGTTGAATGAAAATAAAGGAACATTTGAAGCGGAAATTAAAGAGGAATATTCAAAACTGCGCGAGCATCATTTGAAAAATAAAGTCCAGAAAAATTATCTGAAATATGAAGATGCAAAGAAAAATAAATTTGCAATAGAATTTAAGAAAGAGGATATTGCAGTTCCTGAATTCACAGGTATAAAAGTATTTGATGATTATTCAATTGAAGAGATTGCCGAATACATAGACTGGTCACCGTTTTTCAGAACCTGGGAAATGGCGGGAAAATATCCTGATATTTTACAGGACAAAGTGGTTGGCGAACAGGCGACAAATTTATTTCTGGATGCAAAGAATCTGTTAAAAGATATTATCAGAGAAAAAAGACTGAAAGCAAAAGCTGTAATTGGAATATGGCATGCTAATTCTACTGGAGATGATATTGAAGTTTATACTGATGAAAGCAGAACTAAAGTACTTAAAACTCTTCATACACTCAGGCAGCAGAATGAGAAAAGCGCCGGACAGCCGAATTTTGCATTATCAGATTATATTGCTCCGAAAGAATCCGGATTAAAAGATTATATAGGAGGTTTTGCAGTAACTGCAGGTATTGGTATCGAGAAATGGATCAAAAAATATAATGAAGAGCATGATGATTACAATAAAATAATGACGCAGGCGCTGGCTGACAGACTGGCTGAAGCATTTGCTGAACTTCTGCATAAGAGAGTAAGAACCGAATACTGGGGATATGATAAAAATGAAAAGCTTGAAAATGATGATCTGATCTCTGAAAAATACAGAGGCATCAGACCTGCTCCGGGATATCCGGCATGTCCTGATCATACAGAGAAATGGACACTATTTGAATTACTTCAAGCGGAAAAAAATACCGGGATAAAGCTTACTGAAAGTCTTGCAATGTATCCTGCTTCATCGGTAAGCGGGTTTTATTTTGCCCATCCGCAATCCAGATATTTCGGACTTGGAAAGATCAGCAGGGACCAGATAGAGGATTATGCAAAAAGGAAGGGAATGAGTGTGGAGGAGACTGAGAAATGGCTGTCTCCAGTATTGAATTACGAATAGAATTATGGATTTACAGCTGCCGATACCCGGCGGAACTCGTGGGGCGGAGAGTGGCAAAGCTGGATTAACGGACACAGGCGGGATAAACGGTTTAATGCTTTTTCCCCGCCCCCAAAATAGAAAATTTACCGCCACACATTACCACCCGCATATCAGTAAACGTAAAAACCGGATTTATATTTATCCGTATTTGGATTTTTTGCAAAAACCCAACATCTCCTTTTATAAAGTTCAGAATTAATATTTTCTGTTTTACTTGAATTAAATAATTAGTAATATATCATTATGTCATTTTAATTATTGATACCAAAGATTATTATGCTGAAAAGTAAAGCAATTGATATTATTAAAACTTTTTCTCCGGAAGAATTTAAAAGATTTTTGAACTTTGTTAAATCTCCCTATTTCAGCAGTGCTAAAAGCATTGTCCGGCTTGCCGATGAACTGAAAAATTTTTACCCTGCATTTGACTCACATTCCCTTACGGAAAATTATTTGTATGAAAAAGTCTACGGAAAAGGAAAATTCAGCTACAGCGCCATGAAAAATCTTATGTCAGAACTGATTTTGCTCTGCGAGAAATTTCTTGTTCATGACAGACTGAATAAGGAACTGAATCTGAAAGAGGGAAATTCTATAGAACTTCTCTCGGAATTCCGAGAAAGAAAACTGGATAATCTGTTTAAAAGCAGAAGCAAAAAATTTCAGTCCTTTTTGGGTAAAAGATCTATTGAGAATTCAGAATATTTTACTCAGGCAAATAAACTGGAGATACTGAATTATCAGCTCTATCTGAATAATCACAGACATAACAGCCTGATATGGAACGGCTTTCTGAAAAGATCTTCGCTTGACCTCTGCAGGAATTTCCATTCTCTTTACCTTCTTACAAATATGCTCGTCCATTCTGCCGAGATACTCGGCGGAAAACCGGATGACAGTCTGATGATAAGATTCGTTAAAGAGCTTGACATTAAATCCTTTTTAAAATCAGTCAAATCTGATGAGTCTGAAGAATCATTTTTTATTTCTATTTATTCTAATCTCATTCTTCTTACACTTGAAGAATCCGAAGAACACAGCGAGGAATATTATCATGAAATCAAAAAGTCATTTCTTAAGAACTTACATTATTTTTCTAATTTTGACATTTACAATATCCTAAAAAGCCTGAGGAGTTACTGTATAATCAGAATGAGGTTAATGAGACCACATTTTATCAGTGAAATGTATGAAGTCAGCAAGCTGCTTATTGAAAAGGTGAATTATTCCTCTAATACCATCAAATGGTTTGTAGGTGAAATTTTTACGGAAGTAGTTATGCTTAGTATTTATAAAAAGGATTATCAGTTTGCGGAAAATTTTATTGAAAATTATAAAAGTTATCTGAACAAGGAAGTTTCTGAATTTGAAACAGGTTTTACTAAAGCATATCTTAATCTTGAATACGGTGAAACTGAAAAAGCTCTTCAGCTAATGTCAGGTCTGAAACCAGTTAATGGCTCCATGAAAATACTTCTCAAGAATTTATTTCTAAGGGCTTATTTCGAAATGGGGTATTCCGAAGAAGCCTTCTCAATTCTGGATTCTTATATACATTATATTAAAAAAGAAAAAAAATTGTCCCCTGAGAAAAAATATCTTTATACATTGAGATATAACGTTTTTCTGAGGCTCTTCAAAATAAAAGTGATGCCTGAAAATTATTCTAAATTTGATATAGCTGAATTAAGAAAAGACCTTGACAGATTTTATTTTATTGCAGATAAAGACTGGTATCTCATAAAACTAAGGGAACTTGAACAGTTTGTTAAAAGAAAATAAACTGTATGACCGTACTTTTCCAAAACACTGAAATTATTTAATCATGGAACTATTTCCCAAGTTGTATTGATTATCTATTAAAATAATTATTAAATCATTTGATGAAAATTATACTTATCGCTTTTTTATTTCTTTTCTCTTCAAAGGCATTCTCACAGATTACCGGTGAAATTACGGGGAGGGTTATTGACAGATTAAATAAACAGTCTGTTGCTGACGTCTCTGTTTCAGTTATAAAGGATAATTCGGTCATTGCAGGGTCAGTTTCAGACGGAAATGGTTTTTTCGAAATTAAGAATGTACCTGTTGGAGAATATTCCTTAAAGTTCAGTCTGATAGGATATAATCCTCTTATTAAAGATAATATAGTCGTTAACAGCGGCGCGCCGGCGGATGTTCTCGCTGAATTAAATGTTATTTCCACTGAAGAAATTATTGTAACAGAGGAAAGATTCAGGAATCCCAATGACATTTCAAACTCCTTTAAAAATCTTACATATGAAGAGATCCGGAGAGCACCCGGTGGTTTTGAAGACATCGGCAGAGTAGTGCAGTCTCTTCCGGGTGTCTCGTTTGTCAATGACGGAAGAAATGATTTAATAGTCAGAGGAGGCGCGCCGAGTGAAAATCTTTTCATCGTAGACAATTCATCAGTGCCAAATATAAATCACTTCGGTTCACAGGGTTCTACCGGCGGTCCTGTCAGTATTATCAATCTTGAATTTATCAGGGATGTGAGCTTTATTACAGGTGGTTTCCCGGCTAAATACGGTGATAAATTATCTTCAGTTCTTGAACTCAAACTCCGTGAAGGCAGCAGGGATAGATTCCTTTCCGATATAAATCTAAGCGCTACGGGATTCGGAGCCGTGTTTGAAGGTCCGCTCGGAAAAGAAAAAAAAGGTTCGTGGCTTTTTTCCGCTAGAAGAAGTTATCTGGATCTTATCTTCAATGCTTCAGGGTTCGGGTTTGTTCCTGCCTATTCTTCTGCTCAGCTTAAAGTCGTTTATGACCTGAATGAAAAAAATTCTCTGATCGTTAACGCATACGGAAATCTCGACAATGTGAGCTTCAATAATGATACTGAAGAAAACAGACAGGACAATGAAAGCATTCTCGATAATGACCAGAAGGGTTATGTAAATTCATTCGGACTGAAAACACTCATTTCCAAAAAATCCTTTGCCCTGTTTAATATCGGCAGGACATATAATAATTTCAGTTATAAAGGAAGAGATTCATCTTTTAATGAAATCTTCAGAAACAAATCCATTGAAGGAGAAACAACTCTGAAAGCGGATTATTTCCTCGCTCCGGATCCTGATACACAGCTTGAATTCGGAGGTGCATGGAGATTTGTAAAATTTAAAAATGATATCCTTCAGGATGCTGATACTTCTTATTTCATTGATCCGAATACTAATCAAAGATATGTACTTCCTGCTCTTTCCCTGAATGATGACAACAATACCAATAAAGCTTTTGCTTATGCACAGATCACTCAGACTTTATTCGGAAAAGTTAAAATCAATGCCGGTCTGAGATACGATTACTTTGGATTCATATCAGATAAAAATTATATTTCTCCAAGGGCTTCCTTTACATTTCCGTTTTCATCAAAATTAAATATCAGTTTTGCTTACGGGATTTTCTACCAGTCACCGTCTTATGTCTGGCTCGTTGCAAATACTTCAAACCGGAACCTGAAAGATATAAGAGCTGATCATTATATTGCGGGAATTGAATATTTATTTTCTGCTGATCTCAGAATGACTGTTGAAGCTTATTACAAAAATTATTCTGACTATCCGGTGAGCGAACTCCGTCCTTATCTTATCCTGGCTAATAACGGCGGTGATTTCGAACAGCAGGACGGCTTCGGACTTGAACCTCTGAGATCTGCAGGTACCGGCTTCGCAAGAGGAATTGAACTTTTCATTCAGAAATCGCTCACAAAAAATTTATACGGAACACTGAATTTTTCCTTATTTGAATCTAAGTATAAAGCGCTTGACGGAATTGAAAGAAACAGTGACTTTGACAACAGATATATATTCACGCTAACAGGCGGTTATAAATTCGGGGACGAATGGGAAATTGCATCCAAATTCAGACTCGCCGGAGGAAGACCGTATACTCCGATCAATCCTGCTGACGGAACAAGAAAAGTATCCGAATATAACACTGCGCGGCTGCCTGATTACAGCAGACTTGATCTCAGAGTTGACAAAAACTGGAATT
The DNA here is from genome assembly GCA_018266875.1 of Bacteroidota bacterium. Lineage (GTDB taxonomy): Bacteria > Bacteroidota > Ignavibacteria > Tepidaquicellales > Tepidaquicellaceae > UBA2330. The sequence goes on along the minus strand of JAFDZR010000009.1, from coordinate 21,520 downwards.
TCAGGAACTGGACTTTGATAACCTACATAGATATTCAGAATATACTGAACAGGAAAAATATAACTTCCGTCGACTGGAATAAATATACCCGGATGATCGAGAATAATGAAAGCATAGGGATTTTACCTTCGATCGGCATAAACATTATGTTCTGACTGCCGGCTGGATATTGTACCTTCTGAATATTTTCTTTTTGATCCCGTGTATTCTCTGCAGAGTTTATATTAAATCCTTTCATTAAAAATGCAAAATGTTTAAATTGAATTCTTCATAGTATAATGTTAAGTTTCCCGATTTTAAAATTTTAATGATTTAATGTGAAATTAAAGATAGTACTTCTGATAATTGCCGCATTTTTAATATCTGATAACGTTCAGGCACAGTTCTTTCCGAGATTTTCACTTGCCGGCGGACCTACAGTCGGCTGGCAGTTTCAGAATACGGATGATATCAATGCTGAAATGAGAAAAATCGGAATCCCCGAATTTCCAAAGGACGGTTTCCTTACGCTCGGCGGCGGAGGATTTATTGAACTCCCTGTCAAGGGTTTTGACTGGCTGCGTATTGGCGGATACGGAACGGGATTCACATACGAAAGAAATGTGACAGACCAGAATAATCTTACCAAAACAGTATTCTATTCCTATGGTGCCGGCGGAGTTTCCTTTGATTATGTAAAACCATTGAGCAAACATTTTGATCTTACTCTCGGTGCGTTTCTCTCAACCGGTAAACTTACTATTCAGATGTATCAGAATGCTCCGGGATACGGAAACTGGAATACTATATTCGGAGAAATTGGAAGCGGTTCATCGTCAAATAATATTTCAAGAAAATTAAGCGTCAGGTTCTATTCCGCTCAGCCGCAGATCGGTATTGGTTATTTCGTTACAAAATATCTTTATGCAAAGATCAATGCCGGATATCTTTTCAGCGTTAACAATGAATGGAAAGCTGATAATGATATCCCCGTGACAAATGCGCCTGAAGGTATTAAAGCAGACGGTTTTAACATTAACTTCGGTTTAAACTTCGGATTATTCACAAAATAAATTCATGAAAAATATCTTGGTTACCGGCGGAGCCGGTTTTATTGGCAGCAATTTTTTAAAGTATGCAATTCTTAATACTGATTTTAATCTGGTAAATTTTGATAAACTCACTTACGCGGGAAATCTGGAGAATTTAACTGATATTGAATTCAATGAAAGATATAAATTCGTTAAGGGTGACATATGTAACAAAGATGAGGTTGAAAAAACAGTGACAGAAAACCAAATTGATACGATAATAAATTTTGCAGCGGAATCGCACGTTGACAGAAGTATTCTCGGAGCAAAGGAATTTATCAATACAAATGTAATGGGAACACACGTTCTGCTTGAAATTCTCAAGGACCATAAGCTTGAAAAATATCTGCAGGTGTCCACCGACGAAGTTTACGGTTCTCTTCCTGAAGATAAAAAGGAATTACTTTTTACTGAATCAACGCCGATCACAACCAACAGTCCTTACTCTGCAAGCAAAGCTTCTGCTGATCTTTTATGCAATGCTTTCCATCATACATTCGGACTGCCAGTTCTCATTACCAGATGCTCCAATAATTACGGACCATATCAGTTTCCGGAAAAACTTATTCCTCTTATGATCGCCAAAACACTTAACGGCGAAAAACTCCCGGTTTACGGCGACGGAAAAAATGTCCGGGACTGGCTCTATGTGGAAGATCACTGCTCTGCTATCCTGAAAGTCCTGAGCAAAGGAAAAAACGGCAGTGTTTACAACATAGGAGGAAATAATGAATGGTATAACATCGACATTGTAAAACTTATTCTGAGAAAACTCGGAAAATCCGAAGATATGATACAGTATGTAAAGGACAGACCCGGTCATGACAGAAGATACGCTATTGATTCCTCAAAGATCATGAATGAACTCGGCTGGGCTCCCGCTTATGATTTTGAGAAAGGGATTTCACTTACAGTCGACTGGTATGTGAAAAATGAAGACTGGTGGAAAAAAGTAATGAGCGGCGAATATCTGAAATACTATTCCGAAAATTACGGAAACAAAGTATCCTGAAAACTCACCACGCAATAATCAATTCGCAAAATTCAATATCACATGAGAATTTATTAATGGTTTGAATTTATTTTTAATATGAATTAATTTTAACGATATTTTAAACATTTTATGTCAATAAAAGTAGAAAACCTATCAAAGTATTACGGACAGCAGGCTGCTGTCAATAATATATCTTTTGAAATAAACACCGGCGAAATTGTCGGGTTTTTAGGACCAAACGGCGCCGGAAAATCAACCACTATGAAAATGATCACGACTTATCTTACTCCGAATAACGGAAAGATATTTGTCAATGATATTGATACTTCGGTTGATTCAATGGAAGTCAGAAGAAAGATCGGATATCTTCCCGAACAGAATCCGCTATATCTTGATATGAACGTTCTTGATTATCTTGAATATGCGGCTGATCTTGAATCGGTTCCCTCCGCTGATATTCCAAAAGCGGTAAAGAAAATGGTGGATGTATGCGGACTCTCAGAGGTGCAGCATAAGGACATCGGAGAGCTCTCAAAGGGATACAGGCAGAGAGTCGGACTTGCGCAGGCGATGATTCACGATCCTGAAGTTCTTATACTCGATGAACCTACATCAGGTCTTGATCCGAATCAGATAATTGAAATAAGAAATCTAATCAAAAAGCTCGGTAAGGAAAAAACTCTTGTCCTTTCAACCCATATCATGCAGGAAGTCGAGGCAACCTGTGACAGGGTTCTGATCATTAATAACGGAGAAATTGTTGCTGACGGGACTCCTGATTCGCTGCAGACCAAATTCAAAGGCCAGCTGGACATTACTCTCATTCTGAAAAAAGATTCCAATGACAAGGATCTGATTCTGAAAGCCGTTTCCTCAATCAGGAATATTGAAAAAGCAAGGATCCTGAAAGAAGATGAAAATTCTATTCATTTCAGTCTTACCGGCAACAAAGGAACTGATGTAAGAGAAGAGATATTCAGAAAGATAGTTTCCATGAATATGATAATGCTCGGACTTCATCAGGAAGAAACTTCTCTTGAAGATATTTTCAGACAATTAACATCAAATTAAGAATTTATAATAAATGAAAAACATATTAACAATATTCAAAAAAGAATTAAGATCTTATTTCAATTCTCCGGTTGCATACATTGTTATAGTAGTTTTCCTGATAATCACGGGTTGGTTTTTTACAAGTAACCTTTTTATCGGAGGTGTAGTGACAATGAGAAATGTGTTTGATATAATACCGTTTATATTTCTGTTCTTCATTCCGGCGATATCAATGAGAACTTTTTCTGAAGAGAAGAAATCGGGAACTATCGAACTGCTGCTGACCAAACCCATATCCGACATGGATATCGTCCTGGGAAAATTTTTCTCTACACTGACTCTGACGGCAATAGCGATTGCATTTACGCTGTTTTATGTTGTCAGTCTGACTTTCCTCGGTCCGATTGATACCGGATCAATAATCGGAGCTTACATAGGACTTCTTCTTATGAGCGGGGTTTACATCGGTATAGGCATCTTTGCTTCATCGCTGACTGAGAATCAGGTAGTAGCTTTCATTATAAGTTTTCTGATCGTATTCGGACTGTTCCTCCTGAATAAAGTTCTTGTGTTTCTGCCTACAGAGCTTGCTTCAATTCTTGAATACATCAGTGTTGATTATCATTTCAGCAATATTGCAAGAGGCGTTATTGATTCAAGAGATATCATTTATTACCTGAGCGGAATTACAATATTCCTCTTACTGACAAGGACTTCTCTCGAAAGCAGAAGATGGTCTTAATTAACTTAAGTTTAAATTTAATTTTGTTTTTTCAAAATGAATAAAAAAGATATTTTAATAAAGCTTGCGGTAATAATCGGAATTATTGTGGTTGTTAACGTAATTGCCAAAAGAGTATTTACAAGGGTAGACCTGACTAAGAATAAAAGTTATACACTTTCTCCTATCAGCAAACAGATCGTGTCAAACCTTGATGATAATCTTCTCATAAAAGCATATTTCAGCGAAAATCTGCCTGCGCCTTACAATAATTTAAGGAGACAGGTTCAGGATATTCTTGATGATTACAGATCATATTCAAAAGGCAATGTGAATTATGAATTCCTGAATCCAACCTCAAGCGGCGAAGGAGAAGGAAACGAACTTGATCAGGAAGCTCAGAAATTCGGCATCCAGCCGGTGCAGATCCAGGCAATGGATAATGATAAACTCGAAGTCAAAAGAGCTTATCTGGGTCTGGTGCTTCTTTACGGCGGAAAGCAGGAAGTCATCCCCGTAATTCAGAATTCTGACAATCTTGAATATGACCTTACCAGTCTTATCAAGAAAATGATCACAAAGGAAAAAAAGAAAATCGGGTTCGTAACAGGTCAGGGAGAAGTTGATCTGAGCAAATTGACACAGATAAACAATACTCTCAGCCAGCAGTATGAAGTTACAACTGTTGATCTTAAAACCACGGCAAGACTGGATTCAAGCATGAAAGTACTTGTTATTATGGCTCCAAAAACGGCATTCAGCGAAAGCGAAAAATATAAAATTGATCAGTTCATAATGAACGGAGGAAATGTTGCATTCCTTCTCGACAGAATAACCCCGAATTTCCAGCAGCAGCAGATGGTGATCGGGAATGAAGTAAAGAATAATCTTGATGATCTGCTTTTTGATTACGGTATCAGGATCAATACTGATCTGGTCAGAGACCTTCAGTGCTCTGCAGTGCAGGTTCAGTCTGCGATCGGATTCCCGATCTCAATGAATTATCCTTTCTTTCCCGTGATTACGGATATAGCAAGGGATAATCCTGCTTTTAAAAATATTAAGAGTGTGACATTAACCTATGCAAGTACAATAGATACCAATATTGCAGCGGGAAAGAATTTAAAGATCAGTCCGCTTCTTGTAACATCAGATAAATCAGGACTGGTTGTTGATTTCTTTTTCCTCAACCTTGAACAGTTCCAGAATCTTACAAAAAAAGCTGTTGATACTCTGTTTAATAAAAAGGGATATACAGTCGGCGCAACATATTCAGGTAAGTTCAGAAGTTTTTATGCAGGTAAGGAAGTTCCGACGGATACAGCTTCAGGCTGGGTTCCGATTTCAAATCCGAAACTTGATGCAAGCGTTTCCGACAGTAAGATAATTGCAATAGGTGACGGGGATTTTGCCAATGAAGAAAACAGACCTCCGAGAGAGAACGTAGTATTCTTTATCAATCTTGTTGATTACCTGATGGATGATGTAGGACTTGCGGAGATAAGGACAAAGATGTCATCCGAAGCTCCTATCCAGGATACATCGGAAGAGACAAAGAAATTTCTGAAATATTTCAATCTTATTTTTCCGCCTGCTCTTATTCTGCTGATTGGATTATACAAATGGAATCAGAGAAAACTGAAAAAGAAGAATTTACAGAAAGCTTAATTTAAAATATTTTAAATTTTTAATCTTAATGAAAAGCAGTAAAACATATATTTATCTTGCAGTCTTTGCGGTACTGCTTATCGCCGCATATTTTATTACCGCAGACAGGGGAGAAAAGACATCTAGCTATAAGCTGACGGAAAAAAAATTCTTTGAACTGGATTCGGTAAAAGCCGACCGTATCGAGATTGTCAATAACGGCTCAAAGATCGTCCTGACAAAATCCAGCGGCGAATGGAGAATGGAAGAGCCGAAAAATTACAGGGTCGTATCCGCTCTGGTTGAAAATGCCGTATCAAATCTTTCAAATATGAAACTCGAAAGCATTGTCTCAAAGAATCCGGAAAAGAAAGACTCTTACGGCTTTGATGAAACAAATAAAGCTGATATCACAGTCTATGAATCCGGAAATAAAAAAGCAGAGTTTATCCTTGGAAATTCATCTTCTGCTGCGGGTTCCTTTGTCAAGAAACCGGATAATGATTTCATTTATATTGCAGAAAACATGGACAGGAATAATTTCGTCAGACCTAAACTGGAAGACTGGCTCGATAAAAGTATTGTCTCAATTCCGAAACAGTCAGTGACTTCAGTTGAATTCATAATGCCTGATGAAACATTTAAAGCCGAGAAATCTCCTGCCGGCAATTTTGTGATTGGAAGCGATTCAACAGGCAAGAATTTCGACGGCTTCCTGAATCTGCTTGAAAGGCTTCAGACCACAGGATTCAGTGATACCACTTTATCCGGGGATACAAAATTCACTGACAAAATCATTATAGACTGGGGAACAAAAACCGAGCTGGATTTACTTAAAACAGACAAGTCCCCGGCAACTTATCTTCTTATGATACCGGGTGATAAGCAGATATATGAACTTGAGGAAAACTATGCAAAGAATCTTTTGAAATCAAAAAAAGATCTTTTACAGTAACTGTTCATTTTTTAAAATCTTGAATATCTTTTAACATAATTTACTGCTAATTTAATATATGCTGAATCTGATCGGAATCATTTTGTCGAGTTATCTTATTGGATCAATTCCTGTAGCGCTTATTGTAGGTAAGTTATTCAAGAAGATCGACATTCGGAATTACGGAAGCGGAAATCTCGGATCCACAAATGCATTCAGAGTGCTTGGAATTCCTCTCGGAATACTTGTGCAGATCCTAGATATTTCCAAAGGACTTATTGCAGTTCTTGTTATTACAAAAATTTTCTACCCGAATCTTCCTTTTGAAAATTACACTCCGTTCGAGGATATTACTGTTCTAAAGATCATTTCAGGCTTAAGCGCTGTTCTGGGACATACTTTCTCGGTGTTCGTCAGTTTCAAGGGCGGAAAGGGAATCAATACAGCTCTGGGGATGCTGATTTCACTGGCTCCCGTTGAAGTGGGTATCAGCGTTGCATTCTTTATCGTTACTCTTCTATCATCCGGATATGTATCGCTCGGATCGATCGTAGCTTCATTCTTTTTCCCGGTTATCATGTTTATAAGAGAGAATATTTTTAAAGTGGAAATTTACGGATATAATACCCTGATCTTTTTCAGTATAGGTATTTCAGTTCTTCTGATTTACAATCACAGAGAAAATATTAAAAGACTGCTTTACGGAAATGAAAACAGATTTGACAATCTCTGGCTTATCAGAATTTTTAAGATCAAAGCTCCTTTCTCTTAATAATTTTTAGTTATGAATATCGCTGTCCTCGGCGCAGGCGGATGGGGTACAACTCTTGCCATTCTTCTTAATGAAAACAGGAATAATGTAACTCTCTGGGAGTTCAATTCAGAATATGCCGCAACCCTTGAAAAACACAGAGAGAATTTTTATTACCTTCCTAAGATTAATATCCCTGATGAAATTAAAATCACCAATGATCTTGGCTCCGCAGTTAAGAATAAAGCTCTTATAGTAATTGCAACTCCGACTCAGTTCATCAGAAGCAGTTTGTCCGAACTGAAAGATTTTGACTTCAAAAACTCACTTATCGTCAGCGTTTCAAAAGGAATTGAAATGAAAACAAATCTTCTTGTCTCAGATATTCTTACTGATATTTTTGAGAATGTAAAGAAAGAAAATATTTTATGCCTTTCAGGACCTTCCCATGCAGAAGAAGTCTCGAGAAAAATACCTACTGCCGTTGTATGTTCTTCATATGATAAATCCAAATCATCCGTCGTTCAGAAAGTTTTTTCAAATAAATATTTCAGGGTTTATTCAAATGATGACCTTATAGGTACCGAAGTATGCGGCGCATTAAAAAATGTAATTGCAATAGCTGCGGGAATTTCAGACGGAACAGGTTATGGCGATAATACCAAAGCGGCAATTATGACAAGAGGAATGAACGAAATAATGAAGCTCGGACTTAAAATGAACTCAAAGAAGGAAACATTTTTCGGGCTTGCGGGAATAGGGGATCTGATAGTAACCTGCGGTTCCAGATATTCAAGGAACAGGAGCGTGGGCATTCAGCTCGGGGAAGGCAAAAAGCTCAAGGATATTCTTTCGGAAACAAAGATGGTTGCCGAAGGAGTGGCGACTACAAAAGCGGCTTATGAACTTTCAAAGAAACTGAATATTGAATTACCGATCACTCATCAGGTCTATGATATTCTTTACAGAAATAAGAAACCGAGTAAAGCAACTGAGATACTTATGTCAAGGAATTTAAAAGAAGAGTTTTGATTTGTTTTATTAAAATTCAGAAATAAAAAAAACGGGTCTTTTTAAGACCCGTTTTTTTTTATATCTGTTACAGGATTATTTTACAACTGCCATTTTCATGACTTTTGTAAATCCTTCTGTTTCAAGTTTATAGAAATATATTCCACTTGAAAGATTTGCTGCATTGAAGTTTACAGTATAATATCCTGCAGATACACTGTTGTTTACAAGTGTAGCCACTTCCTTACCTGAATTGTTGTATACCTTAAGAGATACATAAGCGTCTCTCGGGATCTGGTAACTGATCTTTGTTTCAGGGTTGAAAGGATTCGGATAATTCTGACTTAATTCAAAGTTACCCGGAATACCAACTACAACTTCACTGTTGAGATTGTGATATTCAAAGTTACCGTTGAAATCGATTTGTTTCAGTCTGTAATTGTAATTTCCTGCTGGTACATTCTTATCGGTGTATAAAAATATTTTCGGAGTGCTTGTTGTTCCGTTTCCTGCCATGAATCCGACTTTCTGCCATGCTTCAGTTCCTGTAGATTTTCTTTCAATGTCAAAACCGGCATTATTTGTTTCAGAGGTTGTTCTCCATGTCAGGAGTACTTCCTGATTATTTACGGTAGCATTGAATGAACTCAATTCTACCGGTAAAGCTCCGTATGTGGTGCTCGTGGAAGTAAAGGCTTTGAATGAAACAGGAACACCAAGCCTCTGTTTTCTGACAGTCAGACCAACGTATGCTGCGCCAGAAGGTAGAGATACCGTGCCTTGAGCTGTAATCACCGCTCCGCTGGTAGCTCCCGATACTGTTATCGGTGCAGATTCTCCCGTACCGTCTGTGCTTGTAAGATATGTACTCAATGTACCGTTGGATATTGAAAGGAATATTGAATCAACGGCTTCCGGATTTCCATCACCATCCATTGTTTTTATATAAAAGTCATCCGGATTCATTCCCGGCTCAATTGTAAATGTAGCGTCAACAACATAACTTCCGCCGTTTGTGTTGGCGTCATTTGCTATGGCTATGGCTCTGTCTCTGATGGTTACATCAGGTACATATAAACTCAGATCAAATCCGTCAGCAAGATTCCATAATGCAAACTGGATTGCAGCTGCTTCCTGATATTCGTTTGCAAGTCTTCCTGCATAGGTCGGGACTTTAGGATAATAAGTATTCAGAACATACAATATCTTAGGTGCTAAATATGCAGAATCCTTTAATGTGTCTCCCGGAGCAACATCGGTGCAGAGGTCAACACAATAAAAGAGTTTGTTTGGGACACCGTCAACTGTTCCCTGCAGAAGTCCAACGTAAGCGTTGACATTTGATGCTGTACAGGGATCGAAGAATGTATAAATAAGTGTTGTGCTGGGAGGAGTATCAAATAATAATCTGCTGTCTCCCTGTGAGAATGTTCTTCCGGTTAAGAATAGAACAAACAGAACTGAAAGGTAAATTAATTTTTTCATTTTTTGTTTTTAGTTAGTGGAAAAAATATTATTATATATTAAAATAAAACTTAATTATATAAATCAAACTTTATATAATTAGTTTAATCAGTATCGTATATAAATTTATTGGAAATTTTAAAAGTATACCCCTTATTGTTGAATTATAGAAAATAATTTAATATTCACTCCTAAAATTACTTTGGGGTATAACCTTATGAGGAAAGTATTTATTCAAAACTATTGTAATTTAATATCAATGTCAAATTAATAATTACTGATGCATTCAGACTTTTGAATATTTAATTTCTGAATATTGTAATAACCGAAATGTTTATTTAAAAAAATTTATCAGGAAAATATTAGATCATTATTATTGGCATACATACCCTAGAGATTCAGGTAAGCTAAACATACAAAACAAGTTGAAAAAAAAAGCCGGCTGCTGATGCAACCGGCTGTTTAATTTTTTTAAATTGAAGAAATTATTTTACAACTGCCATTTTCATGACTTTTGTAAATCCTTCAGTCTCAAGTTTATAGAAATATATTCCGCTTGAAAGATTTGCTGCATTGAAGTTTACAGTATAATATCCTGCGGATACACTGTTGTTTACTAATGTAGCCACTTCCTTGCCTGAATTGTTATATACCTTCAAAGATACATAAGCGTCTCTGGGAATCTGATAACTGATCTTTGTTTCAGGATTGAAAGGATTAGGATAATTCTGACTTAATTCAAAATCATTAGGAACACCAACAACAACCTCACCGTTGAGATTATGATATTCATAATTACCATTGTAATCTATCTGTTTCAGTCTGTAAGTATATATTCCGGAAGTGAGATTTCTGTTTGTAAACGAATAGTTCTGCGGACTTGAAGTATTACCATGACCACTTACATATCCTACTCTTTCCCAAACATCAATTCCGTTCTTATATCTTTCAATTTCAAAACCTGAATTGTTAATCTCTTTAGAAGTAGACCAGTTTAATGTAATATCTCTGCCGGAGATACTTGCAGTGAAGCTGCTTAATTCAACTGGCAATGCTCCCCATGTGGTCTGGGCTGTTCTAATACCTGTAGTTGTTTTTCCAAGAACAAGCAGCTGCAGTACAGTAGATAATCCTGAGTAAGTCACGCCTCCCGGGATCTGGACGGTTGCTGATGCGGTTATTACATCACCGTTTGAAGCTCCTGTAACAGTTACGTCAGGAGAGACACCGCTGCCATTTGTACTTACGTTGTATGTGCTTAAACTTCCGCTGCCCGACAAAGTAAGAGTTATGTTGCTGACTGCAATTGGATTGTTGGCGGTATCCTTAGTTTCTATGTAGAATTTATCAGGGTCAACTGCAGGTTTTATCTCAATTGTACTTACGTGAACACTTGAACCGCCGTTCAGATTAACATCCGCAATTATTGCATTGGCTCTTGCAATTATTGTTGCAGTCGTTGTAGCGTCAACTGTAATAATTGAATTAGGATCAAGATTGTTTCTGAAATGCCAGATTGCAAATTGTACTGCACATGCCTCATCATTGTTGTTGGCAAGTTTTCCCGGATAAGAAGTTTTTTCCGGATAATAATTGTCTGTAATGTAAATTGCCTGTGGAATCGTTGAAGCCGAATCCTTTACTGTATCACCAATGCTGATGGGAGTACACAGATCGAGACAATAAAAAGGAGTATTTGCTACACCGTCAAGGTTACATGGAATTACCCCAACGTAAGCTCCAGAGTCTATAGACCCGCAGTTTCCATTGGGAAACGTTGCGAATCTTCCGATAAATGTAGAAGCAGAATAATTTTCTACTATTGCCCTGCTGTTGCCGAACTGTGAAAAAGACTCACTTGCAAATAAAGTGAGAATCAAACATAAAGAGAGAAAAAGTTTTTTCATTTTTTTAATTTTAAGTTAATTAATATGTTAGGTTTTAAATCAAGTATAAATAATTATGGGAATAAATGTTGAGTACTGAATACTATCTTGTGTAAATTAATTAACCGGGGCAATTAAACGAAAATGAGAGAATTTGAATTGTATTATACCCCATTAAAAACAAATATATAATTTCCTTTATTAAAATTACTTTGGGGTATAATATTAATCAGGAATGATTTTTTACAAAATTAAATCTTTTTTATTACAAATGCAACAAAAAATATTTGTTCTAAAAACTCAGCACACGTTACAATGACTTTGCTGTGGGCTGAGAAATCAATTCTGAATTGATTTACTAAAAAAATAAATTATCAAATTACTGACAAGGAATTAGAGATGTTTTATACTGTGCTTATAAAATGAAGATTAAAAAAAAACAGCCGGCTGCATCAGCAACCGGCTGCTTAATATAACACACAATAAAAAATTATTTTACAAGAGCCATCTTCATGACTTTAACAAATCCGGCTGTTTCAAGTCTGTAGAAATAAATACCGCTTGAGAGATTCGAAGCCTTGAAACTTACAGTATGATAACCTGCTGGTACATTTCCGTTAACGAGTACAGCTACTTCCTTGCCTGAATTGTCAAAGACTTTTATAGATACATAACCGTTTACCGGCAATTCGTACTTAATCTTTGTCTCAGGATTAAACGGATTCGGATAATTCTGACTCAGAGCGAATTTGGAAGGTGTTCCGACTTCAATTTCGTTATTCAGATTGAAATATTCAAAATTACCGTTAAAGTCAATCTGCTTCAGTCTGTAAATGTATCTGCCTGAAGCTACGTTTCTGTCCGTGAAAGAATATTCTGAAATATTTGTAGTGGTTCCGTTTCCGCTGACATTACCGGCCAGTTTCCATTCAGCTTCTGTTGAGGATTTTCTTTCAATGTTGAATCCGGAATTATTCAGCTCTGAAACAGTAGTCCAGTTAAGCGTTACGTTGTTACTGCTGACAGCTGATGTGAATGAAGAAAGTTCTACCGGAAGAGCTCCCCAGTCTGAATAAACTCTCAGTGCGCCCGGACCTGAGCATGCGAGTACAACTTTAGGGCATTCATCTGTAATGTGTTTGAAAATTCTTCCTTTAGGCAGATTAATGTTGTCTGAGTATGCTGAAATTGTTCCCGTACCGGTTCCTATTACCTGTACCGGATCGGAAAATCCTGAAGAGTTTGTATTAACAGTGTAAGTGCTTAAGGAACCTTCGGAGATCGATAACTGGATTCCGTTTACAGCAACACCGTGCCCTGCATCAGTCTTTGTTTCAATAATAAACGAATCCGGGTCGAGATCAGGACTTATTTTTAAAACTTCAGGCACAAGACAGAAATTTCCGTTTGCGTCCACATATGTTTGAATTGCAAGCGCTCTGTTCCTTACAGTAGTGCTTGTAATAGTGTTAAGATCAAGACCGTTCATGTAGTGCCATATAACCGCCTGGATAGCTCCGGATTCGTTAGCAAGATTGCCAAGTTGTCCCGGACCGGTTGCTGCGGGATAATAATTGTAAAGAATATAGCAGACTCTTGAAGGTAAAACACTTGCAGAATCATCTATATAATCATAATTAGGCAGGCAGTTTGAAGCGGCTTTCCTGACATCAAGACTGTAAAAACAAACATCAGGACCGGAATTTGGATTGTAGATCTTTCCGTAACACAAACCAACCGTTCTTGTTTCTGACTGATTTGTAATTGGATCAATGAACGTAATGTTTCTTTTTGGTGAAATGCCTTCTACTGAGGCTGGAGTGTACTGGGCAAACAAGCTGCCCGCTGGAACTGTAAAAAATAAAGCAAACAGAAGAATGATCTTCTTCATGGTCTCTCCTTTCATTGAGAAATTTAAGACCAATTTTTCTTTCTGATCTTTTGGGGTGATCAGCTTGAGTATTACTTTTCAGAGTAATTTCAATCAGAAAAATTGGTCCTTTTAAATTTTATATTTAGTTATTTTGATAAGTGTAAAATTAATGGTTTTAATAAAAAACAGCAAATAAATAAATTGAGTTTTGTGAAGTAAAAATACAAGCTTTTTCTTTAAAGATGCCGGATAAGCTTCAAATCATTTTAAAAATAAACAATATTTTAACCTGTAAAGAAAAATTGTGAAGTTTAAAAGATAGCAAATAAACGTGTAACAACTGTAAATACACACATAATATATAAAAAAGGCGGAATATATCCGCCTTTTGAAATTTAAGATTGACCGTTTTATTTAATAAGTGACATTTTCATTACCTTCGTGAAATTTCCCGAAGTAAGTCTGTAGAAATAAATTCCGCTTGTCAGTCCGTTAGCATTAAAGCTGACTGTATGGAAACCGGCATTGAGCTCACCGTTTATAAGTTCAGCAACTTCCTTTCCGCTGATATCAAATATCTTCAGGGATACCTCGCCGCTTACCGGAATACTGAAACTTATCTTAGTAGAAGGATTGAACGGATTCGGATAATTCTGATTTAAACTGTATTCCCCGGGTGAAGCAATATTAACTTCACTGCCGAGATTGAAATATTCATAATTACCGTTATAGTCGATCTGCTTCAGTCTGTAATTATACTGACCTGCATTCAGATTCCTGTCTGTAAAAGAATAATTTTTTGCTTCGGAAGTAGTACCGTTGCCTGAAACATTTCCGACTCTGGACCAGCTTTCTGAACCGGAGATCTTTCTTTCTATATCAAATCCTGAATTGTTGATCTCAGATGAAGTTGTCCAGTTAAGAGTAACGCTTCTGTCGTTAATTACTGAAGTAAAAGCAGACAGTTCAACCGGTAAAGCTCCCCAGTCGGCTATAGCCTGTTTTCTACCGATAGTCGGACTTGCAATGACCAGTCTCTGTGAATTCGGTGGACATGCATATGTAACTCCCTGCGGGATCATGCACATTGCCGTGGCAGTAATAGTGCCTGTACCGGTTCCGGAAACTGTAACATCAGGTGATATTCCGCCGGCGGAAGTGCTTACGGTATAAGTGCTTAATGTACCTTCTGTTATTGTCAGCTGAATGTTATTAACAGCTATCGGATTACCGTTCTGATCAAGAGTCTTCACATAAAAATCATCCGGGTTTAATGACGGCTCAATTGAAAATGTAGTTATAACATTTGTAAATCCTCCGTTAGCCTCAGCATCAGCAATTATAGCGAGCGCTCTGCTTTTTATTGTAGCATTTGAAGTTTCGGTGTTTGCATCGACACCGTCAGAGTAATGCCAAATGGCAAGCTGAGTAGCTGATACTTCCTCATTTAAGTTGGCAAGCATTCCTGCCGGATTCGGATTGTAGGGATAATAATTGTTTAAGATATAAACAATCCTTGCATTTGCAATAGCTGAATCCTTGTGACAGGAGTCCGGGAAGTTTAAATATCTTGCGATATCAATGCAGTAGAACCTTGTAATATTTCCGTCCACTGTTCCGTTTATTAATCCGGCAAATACTGTTCTGGAATTGTTTGTGTGAGGATCGGTAATTGTAATGTTACCGCCCTGTGCGACGCTTGTTACAATTGCATCACTCAGTCCATACTGGGAATATGAAACTGAATGAAATGCTGCAAAAAAAATAATGCTCAAACAAAGAATAAGCTTCTTCATTTTTTTTTCTCTCCTTTCAAGTGAGAAAATCAATTCTTCCATTAATCAATTTTGTTGATCAGATTGAAATGATCTTTGGGTAATCATAACAAACAGAAAAATTGATTTAAGTTTAGTTAGTTAATTTAGTTTAGTTTAGTTTAGTTTAGTTGTGTTGGGAATAAGTGTAAAATTATGAAATATGAATTTTAATTGCAAATAAACAATATTAACTATGTGAAGTAAATCTGTTTGAATATAGTAAGGGCTACCCGGAAAAAATGAAAAATTTCAATATAATTGGGTTTTTATGCTGCAATATCATTAAAAACAGTGAAGTATTGAATTCTGAAGAAATTTCATTGTAAATTATCAGCATTGTTAAATTATCTTTGTAAAATGGAAATTATAAAATCAAAAGGCGGACTGTATCCGACTTTTGATAAATAAGTTTATTATAACTTATTTTAATTTACTTTATTAAAGACATTTTCATTACCTTCGTGAAATTTCCCGAAGTAAGTCTGTAGAAATAAATTCCGCTCGTCAATCCGTTTGCATTGAAACTGACTGTGTGGAATCCTGCAGTGAGTTCTCCGTTTATCAGTTCCGCCACTTCCTTACCGCTGATATCATATATCTTAAGTGATACCACTCCGCTTACCGGAATGCTGAAACTGATCTTAGTAGAAGGATTGAACGGATTCGGATAATTCTGATTTAAGCTGTATTTATCCGGCGAGGAAATGTTTACTTCGCTGCCGAGATTGAAATATTCGAAGTTACCGTTATAATCTATCTGCTTCAGTCTGTAATTATACTGACCTGTATTCAGACCCCTGTCGGTAAATGAATAATTCTTTGTTTCTGAAACAGTACCATTACCTGATACATTTCCTGCTTTCGTCCAGGTCTCCGATCCGGAGATGTTTCTTTCAATGTCAAATCCGGAATTGTTGGTCTCAGAAGATGTACTCCAGCTTAAGGTTACATTTCTCTGGTTTACTGAATAAGTAAATGACGTTAATTCCACAGGCAAGGCTCCCCAGTCCGCTGTCGCCTGCTTATCTCCTTCGGCGGGAGCTGCTATTACAAGTCTCTGGCTTCCCGGACAAGTGTATGTAACACCCTGCGGAATAATGCACACTGCCGTAGCGGTAATAGTGCCTGTGCCGGTTCCGCTGACTGTAACATCAGGCGATTCACCTGTGGAAGGACTTGTATTTACAGAATATGTGCTCAGAGTTCCTTCTGAAATTGCAAGCTGAATGTTGTTCACGCCGATCGGATCACCGTTCTGATCCAATGTTCTGACAAAAAAGTCATCAGGACTGATCGAAGGTTCAATTGACAATGTCGTTACAATTTCTGTAAATGAACCGTTGGCATCTGCATCGCTGATAATTTCCAGAGTCCGGTTTTTGATGGAGTTTGAGGTTATTGTATTTGCGTCAACGCCGTCTGAGTAATGCCATATTGCAAGCTGTGTAGCGGCAACCTCTTTGTTCAGATCATTTTCCTCTCCTGCAGGATGAGGATTGTAAGGATAGTAATTGTTGAGAATGTAAACGATCTTCGGATCGGCAACAGCGGAATCCTTATGGCAGGAATCCGGAAAACTGATAGTTCTCATAATATCCACGCAGTAAAACTTTGCAGAATTACCGTCTACTGTGCCGATGAAAAGTCCTGCGAAAACATCTCTTGAATTGTTTGTGTAGGGGTCTGTAAATGTAACATTTTTACCTTTGTCAGTTCCTGTTACAATTGCATCGCTTAAACCATATTGAGAGTATGATGCGGAGGATAATAAGAAAATAACAAGAACTGAAAATGAAAAAATAAGCTTTTTCATTTTCTCTCCTTTCGTTTATTTGAAATCCCTGCCGTAATATTTTTGGGTAATATTATTACTGAAAACCGAATTCAGTAATCAGCAGGGATTTCGTCATTATTATTTTATTATTTTTTCGCTTGATAAAATTAAAAAAAATAAAATAGAATGTCAAATATTTACTGACCTTCATTGATAAGCTCTACCGGCTCATCGTTGTTCCAGCTGAGATAATATGACGGATCATTCACTTCCGAAGCGAATTCAGCGAGTTTCAAAGGTCTGAAAGTATCCATCATAACTGCAGTTTCCAGCGTTTCCTTTTTCCCGAGATTTGCTTCTACCGTTCCCGGATGTGGTCCGTGAGGAATTCCGTTCGGATGAAGACTTATTGAAGCGAAATCAATACCCTTTCTGCTTGCGAAATTTCCGTCAACGTAATAAAGCATTTCATCCGAGTCAAGATTGCTGTGATTATAAGGAATTGGAACTGCCTGAGGATGATAATCAAGCAGTCTCGGACAGAACGAGCAGATAACGAAACCAGGAGCGGCGAAGGTCTGATGTATAGGAGGCGGCATATGTATCTTTCCGGTGATAGGCATGAAATCCTCAATGTTGAAAATCCACGGGAAATAATATCCGTCCCAGCCGACTATATCGAAAGGATGAAATTCATAATGAAACGTTACGACTTTTTCACCCTTTTTAATCTTCATTATGAAATCACCTTTTTCATCAAAGGTTACAAGTTCTTCAGGAGCTTTGATGTCCCTTTCGCAGTATGGCGCATGCTCCATTAGTTGTCCGTGTTCATTTCTGTATCTTGAAGGTGTTGTGATCGGACCGCTTGATTCGAAGACAAGTAGTCTTGCATTTTCTGTTTCGTGAACAAGTTTATAAATTACTCCTCTTGGAATTACGATATAATCACCTTCGCGGAATTTCAGATATCCAAGATTTGTCTGAAGCGTTCCCTTTCCTTCATGAACAAATATTACCTCATCACACAATGCGTTCTTATAAAAATATTCCATCTGATCCTTTACTCTGCATACGCTCATTACAACATCGTTATTGTACATTACAGGTCTTCTTCCTGTGAATGCATCACCTTCGGGTTTCATTGGCTTTGTCCTGAAATGATAAGGTCTCAGAGATGATTCTTTCCATTCTTCTATTCTGATGATCTCCACATCCGGAGAAATTTCCTTGATCTTTGCAGGTGAATTAATATGATAAGCATTGGTCGAAATACTGTCGAATCCGATTGTTGATAGTAATTCCTCTTTATATAAGGAACCGTCCGGCTGTCTGAACTGAGTATGCCTCTTCTGAGGTATCTTTCCTGATTTATGATAAAATGGCATTTTAAGAGTAATAGTTAATGGTTAATAAATTTAATTTATTATGCATTTTTTTGATTTTCATATTCAACTTTTTCGAGATATCTTTCGGCATCTATAGCAGACATGCAGCCTGTACCGGCAGCTGTAACCGCCTGTCTGTAATAATTATCCTGGACATCGCCGCATGCGAACACGCCCTCAATATTTGTTTCAGTTGTAGTTTTCTTTGTAATAAGATAACCGTTTTCATCCATGTCAAGAATTCCTTTGAATATTTTCGAATTAGGTTCATGACCTATTGCGGTGAAGAATCCGGAACATTCGATCTCAGATATTTTACCGGTATTAATATTCTTAATCCTGACACCGGTGACAGATTTTTTATTCTCTTCGGTCTTGCCCATTATCTCTTCAACCACAGTATTGAGAATAAATTTTATTTTCGGATTAGCTTTTGCCCTGTCAAGCATAATTTTTGATGCCCTGAATTCCTCGCGTCTGTGGATCAGAATTACTTCACTTGCATGTCTGGTAAGATAATTGGCTTCTTCCATAGCAGTATCTCCGCCTCCAACGACAACAACTTTCATTCCCCTGAAAAAGAAACCGTCGCATGTGGCGCAGGAAGAAACACCGTAACCCATATAAACTTTTTCAGATTCAAGTCCGAGCCATTTGGCTGATGCGCCTGTAGATACAATAACCGTATCGGCAGTATATTCTTTGTCCTCTTCATCGATCAGCCTGAATGGTTTTGCGCTGAAGTCAACCTTTGTAATGTTTCTGAAAATTGATTTTGCCCCGAACCTGTATGCCTGTTTCCTGATTATATCCATGAGTTCAGGTCCCTGTATACCATGTTCAAACCCGGGATAATTTTCCACTTCAGTTGTAATTGTAAGCTGACCACCCGGCTGGTGACCTTCGAAAATGAGAGGATTTAAGTTTGCCCTCCCCGAATATAAAGCCGCTGTGAGTCCTGCAGGACCCGATCCAATAATGATAACTTTATGGTGATTTAACTCACTTCCGTTTGATGAAAATTCCATTTTTCTGTATTTATAATTATTTAAAGTTTGTTTATTAAAATCTGAATATCAGTTTGATCAGAAAAAAATCAGCCGATCTGTGAAACTGAGATCTTCCCCTTTAATCCTTCATTTTCCGGATTCTTTTCAAGTGACATTTTCCAGTACCTCAGAGCATTGGTCTGATCTTTTAATTTACTGTAAACATCACCCATGTGTTCAAGGACAACCGCGCTGTTTGGATTTACCTGAAGCGACTTGCCAATATATTCTTCGGCTTTCTTATAATTCTTCATTTTAAAAAATATCCATCCCATTGTGTCAAGATAGGAAGCGTTTCCTGGTTCCTTTTCAACAGCTATCTTTGCCATTTTAAGAGCTTTGTCCAGTTCGGTATCTCTCTCCGAAAGATTATAGGCGTAGTTGTTAAGTATGAGCGCATTCTGCGGATCGATCTTCAGAGCTCTTTCATATGCATCAACGGATTTATCATACCTCTTCTGATTGTCATAGATAAGTCCGAGAGCTGATAAAGTATTAATATCATCCGGATTTGACTCAAGAGCCGTTTCATAATAAATTACTGACTCGGATTCTTTTCCGGTACCCTGCAGAACAAGAGCTTTTATGAAATTAAGTCTGTAATCTTTCGGATAAAGAGAAAGACCTTTATCAATAAAGGGAACCGCCTGTTCAGCTTGACCTTCCTGATAAAGCGAAAATCCTATATTAATGAAAACATCTCTTGCTGTATCAGCCCTGCTCACAGCAGTTTCAAAATAATCTTTATATCCTGGCTCATTCTTGTCAAGTAAATCAAAAACACCAAGATAGTAGTAAGGTAACCATTCATCGGGATAACTTTTGTTTATACCACTGAAAATACTTTTTGAAATATCCTTTGCGGATTCATCCTGCGCTATCATATTAAAATAAAGCTCGCCGATCTGAATTTTTTCAAGAAAGCTAAGGGAATCTTTCCCGAGTACCTTGCTGAAATTTTCGAATGCCTTTTCATTATCATTCATTTTAAAATAGATCTTTACAAGCTCATTCTGTACTTCCTTTTCATTATGGTCAAGAGAAAGTATACTTTCATAAATGACCTTTGCCTTTTCATATTCTTTATTGTTCAGATAAAGATTGGCAAGGATCTTTTTAATACTGGCATTGAAGGGGTCTATTTTCAGCATGCTTTCAAGTACGTCCGAAGCTTTTTCATAATCCTTATAACTTATATAGATCTCATACATCTTGTTCAGCACGTCAAAATCATAACCGATTTTATTTGTGATCTTTTCATAAACTGCAAGAGCGTTAGCCGGCAATTTCAGTTCCTGATAAAGTCTGGCAAGGGAGTAAAGTCCGTAAGTATAGTTAGAGTCGTTTTGTATAATCTGTTCATAAGCATCAACAGCTTTCAGGAAATCTTTTTTTACAATATAATTGTTGGCAAGCATTTCAAGGAAATCCTCATCGTCAGGCTTCAGTCTGAGAGCTTTTTTTACCTCGCTGAGCGACTCATCATATTTGCCAAGTTTAAAATATACTTCAGAAAGAGCAAAATATATTCCGGAGGATTGATTGAATTTAAGCGCGTTCCTGAAATTCTCAACAGCGCCGATATAATTATTCTGCAGTTCCATTGTCTTTCCCTCAATAAAGTAAAAGAGCGCTTTGCTGCTGTCCGAACTGCTGTTCTTTAAATTCTGGGAATACAAATTTCCAGAATTAAGGAAAAAGACAATTAACGGCAGAGATATCAAGTAATATATTTTTTTATTAGATTTTTTATGCATTTATTAAAAATAAGTTTATTGATATGAACTTACAATTCAGATATTATTTTTAACTTAATTTCATTCAAATTGGTGTCAGTGTATTGCATTAAAATTGCAAAAGTGAATGTAATACTAATTGAGATCTGCTAAAGACAAACAGATAATTTTTATATGAGTGAAAATTCTTATGTTTTAGAATTTTAATCATATCCGTCCAAAATTTTTACTTAAAATTCAAGTTTCGTTGATTTCTGTTTACTTTCTTTTATGCCCCCCCGAGAGCACCCGAGGGCAGGCTCGAAAGTACCAAAGAAAAGTCGTCCCGAGAACCCGGGATGAATAATTGCCT
>JAFDZR010000008.1 GCA_018266875.1 Bacteroidota bacterium | reverse complement strand
TTCAGAGATTTCGGGACTTTCAGGCTGGCTCTAACCTACTCAATGTCAATTGTTTCCAAAACGTTTAGTTTAAGAAATCAAAATTTACTGGAGTAAACGTACTTTCTTTTGTACGACCAAAAGAAAGTACCAAAGAAAAGTCGTCCCGGGAACTCGGGATGAATAATTGCCTGAATTCGTGAATAATTGCGATAAAATTTCCAACTCAAAATTTACTGCGCAAATTTCCCGGACAGGGAAATTTTATTGACGCAATTTATCACGAATTCTTAACGGCAATAATTCACAGGCGGATAGTTTTACAATATATATTAAAAAGTTTAAAAGATATTAAATATTAAAGTATTTCTTATGATTAAAAATTGTTTTGGACAGTATTGACTTTTTCGTATTTGACATTCGTAATCCGTAATTGCTATTACGGGGTAATCTTGCTTATAAAATTAAACCCATTATTATCAGTAAACACTGCATCCGCAAGATCAATAACTCCATCCCCGTTCAGATCTGTCGGAAGATATCCCGATGCAAAAATAAATGCATCGTTATCGATCAGACTGCCGTCAGCAAGATCAATTGTGCCGTCCTGATTCACATCGCCGCTGTATAATGCAAAGACATTGTAAGGAGAAGCATCGACCTGTATCTCATTATTGCCGTAAGCATAGATCGCATCAACTGAAAAAGCAATTGAAGCATTATCACTTACAAATGTAACCGGATCAGCGCTCCAGGTTTCGAGAGCATTTCGGTGTTTGACTTCTACATAGTAAGGAACATTATTCTGAGCATTTATAAAAGTAAAATTCTGTCCTGTTCCCGGACCGTATAATTCTTTCCTGGACGAATCGATTTTAGCAAAAGGAAAAGTTGAATTTCTTAAATAAACTGTAACTGTATCATAGATCATTACATCTGTATTGGCATCATACAATCCCTGAATAGCCCCGAACAAAAATAAACTTTTTGAAGTAGCCGGCGCTTGTGCAATTGCAACCGGACTTAAATTATTATGAATGTCCTGCGCGACAACAAAATAGTAATACAGTCCTGTTAATGGAGCAGTGTCAAGATAAGTTGAATCTGTCAGAATATTTAAAGGAGTTTCTGTATAAGGATCAATTGAATTTGAAACGCTTCTGTATAAAACATAATTCAGTAAATCCGGAGCAGAGCTTCTTTTCCAGTTAAGTCTGACATTGTTAATTTCTGCTGAAGCCATGAACGGTGAGAGCATTGGCGGAGAAATATTGTCGAGACTTCTGCCTGATAGAATTGCTGACCGCCAGTATTGTGAAGGTGAGTTTGTCTTTGCAGTTACTCTAAAAAAGAATGTTCCTGAACTGTTCGAGCTTGAATCAAAAGGTGTTGCCGCCAGATATGAATAAAAAGAATTTTTACCTGCAGGAATGTTTGCCATATTTACCCATGCAAAATTTCCGCCGGAAGGAGGAAAACTTCTTTCAACTGTATAATTTGTAATCAAATCAGTTCCGTTAACATCAAAAGAACTTCTAGCCCATTTCAAATTCACAAATCCGCCCTGATCGTTCGGAACATCTTTTACATGAAGTAATATTGGTTTTGCGGAAATTGCCGAGCCGGTGTAGATGTATGATCTCCCTGCATTTGAATTGAAGCCATTAGCTCCGACTATTATATCAGAATATCCGTCTCCGTTTATATCTCCGGCTGAAAATACTGATTTTCCTAAATTTTCTGTAGTTCCGCCAGTCATTGTTACATCGGCAACATCATCAGGATTAGTTCCGCCGTAAAAAATATATGCTTTGCCTTTATTGGAATTATATGCGCTTGCTCCTACAATTACATCCGAAAATCCGTCTGCATTTATATCCCCTGCAGATGCCACTGAATTCCCAAATCCGCTGTTATACTCTCCTGTTATAATGACATCAGGAATATTATCCATCATATTGCCACCGAGATAAATGTATGCTCTTCCCGATCCACCATTATATCCATAAGCTCCCACAATCACATCAGAAAATCCATCATTGTTAAAATCCCCGGCTGTTGCAACTGAACTTCCGAAATAATTACTTGAAGCTTCGCCTGTAAAGTGTACATCCTTAACATTATCCATTACAGCTCCGCCATAAAAGATATATGCTTCTCCTCTTCCAAAATATGAATTGAGAGGAGAAGAATTCCCGACAATTACATCGGAATATCCATCACCGTTGACATCACCCGCGCAAGCAACTGAACTACCTAAATAACTATAGGTAGAATCGCCCAGAAAGGTAACGTCAATTACATTATCCATTGCAGATGATCCTAAAAAGATAAACGCTTTTCCTCTTAGATTAAAATAGCCGTCAGCACCTACGATTACATCAGAAAATCCGTCACCATTTACATCTCCGGCTGTTGAAACTGATATTCCAAAATCTGTTTGAGCTAAGATTCCGTTCATAACTACATCAGCTACATTATTCATCGGATCACCTCCGTAATATATGTAAGAACGTCCGGTGTTTGAATTATAAGAATATGCTCCAACTATTAAATCAGCAAAACCGTCACCGTTTACGTCGCCTGCGTTTGATATTGAACTACCAAAATTAGTTCCGGCAGCTTCCCCATTAAATGTTATGTCAGCGATATTATCCATATTTGGACCTCCAAGAAATATAAATACACCTCCAAAATTTGAATTATATCCCGATGCTCCGACAATTATATCCGGATATCCGTCACTATTTACATCTGCTGAAGATACTGATGATCCGAAAGAATTTGAAGCTGCACCTGAAAATGTTATTTCCGGAATAATTTCATTTTTCATAAAATAATCATAAAAATATGCCCTGCCTGTATTTGAACCATATCCATAAGCTCCGACAAGTAAATCCGAATAACCGTCACCATTGAGATCACCTGCTAATCCAACTGAATATCCGAAATTACTGTTCGTTGTTTCCCCTGCTATCTTTACATCTGCTGTTGAATCCATTGAAGCAGCCCCAAAATAAACATAAACTTTTCCGGTATTCGAATTATTACCATAAGCTCCGATTATCACATCTGAATATCCGTCTCCGTTAATATCTCCTGCAGATGAAACTGAAGCACCAAAGTAATTAACATTTGCTTCACCGATAAATATCACATCAGATACTGAATTCATACTTGCTCCGCCATAGAAGATATAAGCTTTTCCAGTAAAAGAATTTCTACCGTAAGCTCCGACTATCACATCTGAATATCCGTCACCGTCAACATCACCCGCAGATGAAACTGATGCTCCGAAGAAATTATTCGATGCTTCTCCTGTCATTGTGACATCTGCAGTATTATCCATATTATTTCCTCCGAGAAAGATGTAAGCTCTTCCTGTACTTGAGCTATACCCGTTTGCGCCAATGATCACATCAGAATATCCGTCAGCATTTACATCGCCTGCAGAAGCTACTGAAGTACCGAATGTATTATTCGTTGCTCCCCCGGTCATTGTAACGTCAACAACATTGTTCATTGATGCTCCGCCAAAATAGATATAACATTTTCCGGTATTTGAACTGTAACCATTCGCTCCAACAATCACATCAGAATATCCGTCTCCGTTTACATCGCCTGCATTAGAAACAGAAATTCCGAAAAAGTTACTGGTCGTCTCTCCTGTCAAAGTAACATCAACAGTATTATTCATTACCGCCCCGCCATAATAAATATAAGCTCTTCCGGTGTTTGTAGTATAACCATAAGCTCCGACTATCACATCAGAATATCCGTCTCCGTTTACGTCACCTGCTTTTGAAACAGAGTAACCGAAGAAATTACTTGTCGCCGTGCCAGTTAAAGTTACATCAGCTACTGTATTCATATTTTGTCCGCCATAATAAATGTATGCCCTGCCGGTAAATGAATTGTAGCCATAAGCCCCGATGATCACATCATCATATCCATCACCGTTAACATCTCCTGCGCTGCTGACTGAAAATCCAAATTGCGAACTTGCAATAAGACCGTTAAATATTTTTCTCTGCAAAGCATCACCTTCAGGATCTTCAGGTATCTGACCCGGAGCGCGGCTTTGCTCGTTTCCTGAAATCCTGTTTCCGTTTTCATCCAGAAGATTATTAAGCCAGTCTTCTGTAACTCCGTTTGGAAGCGAGTCAGAGTGTTGAGTGCCTGCCTTGCCGTTAGGCAGGTTTGGAGTGTTTGAAACTGAATTAATTTTATCAGACTTTTGCCAGTTTGCGCTTAATGAATTGTAAAAACAAAACATAAACGCACTTGCAAGAATGATGCTTTTTAAAAAGTAAAGTTTTTTCATAATGTTAGTTTAGTTAAAAGTTAAAAGTTGAAAGTTAAAAGTTGAAAGCCTGCCATGCCCAAGGCAGGTAAACCTTAAATATTGGCGGGCGAGAAATTTGAAAGTTTTTCAATCCAAAATCATCAATCTAAAATCCAAAATCAAAAAATTCCAAATCCGAAATTCCAAATCCCAAATTAGAAAAACAGCCCCGCATACCGGCGATGCGATTAAGTGAATATGTTCGCGTACAATTCACGGGCTGGTTTTTTAGAAATTCACATTTAAATCATAATATTATATCTGTAATAAATAGAACAAATATGAACTAAGAGCAAAATCAATTAATAAAAAACAATATTTCTTTTTAAGAATAAGCTTTATTATATGCAGAGTTAGCAGTTTGCTGAACATTCAATAATTTAGCCTCAAGTTGAGCAGTCTTCGCTTTAAGCGCATTCACCTCGGTTTGAAGATTGTAAATTAACTCCCAAACACTTTGCCCGTTAATTTTCAACAAACCGCTTTTAACATTAAGATCGCCTACAACTATATTGACATTGCCTTCAAAGATTGCAGCTGATCCTTTTGACCCGTTTTTTTTTGCATATATTGCAGCAGAGTTACTGTTGGCGTTTACATTATAAACTGCTACAGCCGGAGCTTCATCAGATCTTGTTTCAGCATGAAGAGCCACATTTTTTTCGCTTATAGCCACAACCCCGATGCGGTTTTTACTTCGACCGTATAATCCGTTGCCCATGCCTTCATCACATGCACCGGCTACTCCTGCATGACCTTCAGCTGTTGTATAACCAAGCACACCGTTAAATATTGAGCTTGTTCCTAAAACTCCTGCTGTTCCCTGTGGATATGAATTGTCTGATTTGCCAATAACTGGTTTTTCCATTTTTTTTATTTTTTTAGTTTATGAAATAATGTTTCATTTAAAATATTTCTTTTTAGTGTTTTCTATTTAATTTTTTGAAATTTAAAAGTTGAAAGAGTCTCATTCCAAATTCAACAATCAAAAATCAAAATCAGCCCTGCATACCGGTGATGCAATTAAGTGAATATGTTCGCGTACAATTCACGGGCTGGTTTTAAAGAACAATTAAAAATTACGAATTACTAATTACGAATTATTTTTTATGTTTTACGTTTTTCGTCTCACGTCTCACGTCTCGCGTCTCACGTCTCGCGTCTCACGTCTCGCGTCTCACGTCTCACGTCTCACGTCTCACGTTATTTCAAAAGCATCATAGACCTCGTCTGAACGAAATCTCCTGCTTTAATTCTGTAAAAATAAATTCCGCTTGACAGATTTGAGGCATCAAAATTATATTTGTAAGTTCCCGGAATTAAATTTTCATTAACTAATGTAGCTACTTCTTTACCTAGCACATCATATATCTTTAAAGAAACAAATCCCAGTTTCGAAATTCCAAATTCCACATTCGTAACGGGGTTAAATGGATTCGGATAATTTTGTGCTAATGAGTATTCAACCGGAAGTTCAGTATTCAGATTACTTGAAATTCCTGTAGTACCATTAACTTTGCATATATTATCCAGATATAAATTATTTCCAAACCCGCTTACTGTTCTGAAGCGTATCATATTTACACCTGCAGGCAATGCATACTTTTTGGTTGCCCATTGTGAAGGAGCAGGTACAAATGAGTTCTGATTTGGAGGAGCTGTTCTGAGAGGTCCTGATATACCACCGGCTAATTTTACAAGCACTGAATAGCTGGCACCAAAATTGTTTGAAACTTCTATGATCAGAGAATCAACTTCGTTTATATACGTAGTATAAGCGTGATCAAATTTAAGAGAATCACCTGCGCCGGTTTCACCGAAAGGATTTGTCACCATTGATTGTGTAACTCCGGACCCGGCATTGTAAAAATTAAACATAGCCGACCCTGTTCCGGCTCCAAATGCACTGACAGAAGCTCGGAACCAAAGCGGTGCAGAAGCATATTCCAGATTCCAGAACAATGGCGGAAATTCCGTTGATACGTAATCCTGACAGAGACCCAGTACTTTGATAGTAATTTTATTCAAGGAAGTGGAATCACGATTATGAAGAATTGATTTATCCTGTGCAAACACTCTGTAAAAAATCGAATCCCCGATAGTTACATCAGAATTAACAGAATTAAATACAGCTTCATAATTATCATCTGCTATGTTCAGAAGTTTAAAATGCTTAATTACAGATGGATTATTTTTATACCACTTAACCCATACCGAATCTATACCAACTGTGTCAGTTACTGTTGATTTAATTTTATAAGGCCAGAACTGAACAGGAACAACAGGTGTAACAATATGGGAAATTACCGGAGGAGCAATGTCATTTAATACATTAAATGAAAAATATGTTCCGGGTGCAAGTACAGGATAAGTCTTTGACACGCTTGTCATATCAGTTGCTTTAATAAAATATTTATAAGAGCCGGGCAAACCGTTTCCCGGAATGTTTGCCGTCCAGTTGTTTCCGCTGCTGTTAGTCATTGGAATGCTGTCAAAAGAACTTCCCCTTGTCCAGAATAATTTTGTTCCGGACGGATTTATAGCGCCATTGGCTGAAACAATAGAACTAGTTACAGTATATGGACCGGACAGATTGTCAGTATTTGTTAAGGAAGTATGATTGAATGTAAATCCCATGCTTCCGATAACGTATCTTACTGCATTGTAAGCATTAGCTTTTCCGTAACCCATTTCATTGTTCCATGTTCGTCCGAGATCTGTCAGCGGACCGGTAGAATTGTAAGAATAATTTCCTGTCTTATCGGCGCTTCTGTTAAGATACTCCCTGACTTTTGTCCAGCTTAAATTCGAATCCAAAGAGAGCATAAGTGCGCAGACACCTGATACATTTGGTGTTGCGCTTGAAGTGCCATTAAAAAAAGAAGTATAATTTCCGCTTTCATACCCGCCAGCTCCGGTAATGTCTGTAGTAAAAATTTTAACTCCGGGTGCTACTAAATCCAGACCTGTGCCATAACATGATCCCCACCAAGTCTCTCCATCACAGCTGACAATACTTTTTCTTTGATTGCATGGGCTTACAGCTCCGACAGATATAACATTAGGATTTGATGCGGGATAAATTAATGGTGTGTTATAATTTCCTGCTGCGAAACAGTATACAGTCCCTTTACCATTTCTTCCTAATGTCGCTCCGTCGAGTATTGCATTATCAATTCCGGATGAAGGAGAGCCTCCGCCCCATGAATTAGAGCTGATCCAGCAGCCGCTTTGCCATGAATATATTAGCCCTTCAATTGCATCTTCATCTGTTATTGCATCAGGACTTGCAATCTTAATGTTTATCAGCTTACAATTAGGTGCAACTCCTGTTATTCCTATTGAATTATTTCCCGTGCCTCCGGCAATTCCCGCACATCCTGTACCATGTCCTACATCATCAAATGCATTAGTGCTGTTGTTAATAAAATTGTATTGAGAATTCGGCACAAGATTTCCTCTGAGGTCTTCATGCAATGTATCTATTCCCGTATCAACTATTGCAATCTTTACACGATTGCTACCAAGTGTCAGATTCCACGCACTGTCAAGTCTCATATCGCATCCCGGGATTCCGGATACACCTCCGGGAATATTATTACCCGTATTTCTTAAGGCCCATTGCTGTGAAAAATACAGATCGTTTGGAGTGTATTGAAGAACATTTGTCATGTAAAAATTCGGCTCAGAATAATTTACCATTCCGCTTTCAAAAATATCATTTGCTGCATCCATTGAAAAAGTGTTCTGTGCAACTTTATAAATCTTTGTCACACCGCCTCTAAGATCCAGATTTTTTATAAAAGTTAAGTTTTTACTTTGTTCAAATGTATTTATCTGATCAAAAGACAGATTTGATCTAAACTGAACAATGATCTCATCTTTAGCTGCTATTAATGTGTTCGGATTACCTTTCCCTTCTGGCATTGAAAATACAGGCGAGACGCTTTCATACAGACCTGATGATTTCAGATTATTTAAAAGATCAGTTAATCCTGACTCGCTTAAAGTAAGATTCAACCTGATGATTTGATTTTTATCATTTGAGTTAAAGTTATCATATCTGAATAACTGTCTGAAACTTTGTGAAGAGTTTATGAACTCATCTTTTGTCATCACATTTTTTAATCTTATATAAATGTTTTCCTTATTCAGAACAAGATAGTAAGGAGCATTATTATAATAATAATGATCTTTGATGGTTTTAGTTTTTGAGAACGAGATGTTTGTAAATACAGAAATTACGAATATAAATGTTAAAAGCAGTTGTAAATTACTTTGAACCTGTTCTCTTATTTTACTTGTTGAATTTTCTTTCACAATATTTTCTATTTTAGTTAAAAGTTAAAAGTTAAAAGTTAAAAATTTTTAAATCTAAAATCATCAATCCAAAATCAAAAATCAAAATCAGCCCCGCATACCGGCGATGCAATTAAGTGAATATGTTTCGCGTACAATTCACGGGCTGGTTTTTAAAGAGCAATTAAGAATTATGAATTAATAATTACGAATTATTTTTTATGTTTTATGTTTTTCGTCTCGCGTATGACATTTGACGTTTGGCAATTGGAGTTTCACGTCTTATATTTAATTAACTGGCTTGCTTATCACAAGCGGACTATATTTAGCATCAAAAAATTTCCAGCTTGCAAGTTTGCTCGTGATGGTTATGTCAAGTAAAGCTGATCGGTTTGCAGATTTTTGTATAAGTACCGGTATAGTTTGACTTATAAATTTTCCATAGTCATTTGAACCATGTTTGGAAGGTACATAAACATTGGATTTGCCATCAAAAATATTATATCCGCGTCCCAACATAGAATCAAGAAAGCCTCCTACTCTTAAAAATATTATTCCATCCTGAAGATATCCTCTTTCAAAACGAATGGTTACTTTTCCCCATATTGCATCAATCATTTGAAATACAAATGCCCATTGATTAAAACCATAATAAAAAGGCTTATAATAATTCTGTTTATACATGTATTTATTTTCCGGAACAATCAGCCTTGCCTTACCTGGTGCGACAGGATCACGTGCATTTAAAACAAAACCTAGTTCAATTTTTTTAGAGATAATGTCTATTCCCATTCCTTTTGCTATCTTGCCAAGAACCGGCAGAGTAGGATAAGCTGATGGCTTTTCCATCAATTCATTCTGATTCAATACAGTTATCTGTGATCTTGCTTGCTTGCTTTTTAATGTTTTCATGATTTTGTGTTTTTTAGTTTGAAAAATAGTTTATGTTAATTTATCGTCTCTCGTCTTTCGTCTCTCGTTACTTCACCGCAAACACATTCTTCACACCCGAAATACTTTTCACTTCCAGTTTATAAGTAAGCTCGCCTGTCACAATTTTTTCACGGGATTTATAATTAACTGTGTAGTCTCCGGAATCCATCAGATCATTTACAAGTGTTTCAACTATTTCACCTTTTGAATTACAGACAGTAAGCAATACATTCGCTTCTTCGCCGAGTTCGAATTCGATAATTGTCACATTATCATAACTCGACGGGACACTGTTGTGAAGTTTGAATAAATTTGTTTGGGGATCTGTTTCTTCACCGGCTTGACTAATTGCAAACTCAGTTTTATTTACTTTTACTATTTCCTGTGAATATAAATCACAGATTGACACCAGGAAAACTATTGCACTTACTGAAATTATTAATTTTACTTTAAACATTTTTTTCTCCTTTGTTTTAATGTTTCATTTTAATTGGTACAAAAATATATCAGAATTTCTCTCTGTCAAAAGAAACTTTTTGACGGGTTTCACAGCATCTCACTGTTTAATTTTAATAAAAAGTGCTATTTTACGCAGGATTTAAAATAATTTTCGGAAAACCTTCTTAGATGGGATTTTGCAATTGAGTGTTTATACTTAGAAAGAATCAATAAAAATTAAGTAAGTTTGATAAAACATTTACCTCAATGTTAAAAAGTTCACTGCTCGAGATCCTCCGCACATTCACAAAGCCCGAACTGATAAAGTTCGGGGATTTTGTCAGATCGCCTTATTTTAATAAAAAAGAGAACGTAACGAAATTATTTCTTGAGATTAAGAAATATGCGCCGGAATTTTCGGATGAGAATCTTGCAAAAGAAAAGATCTGGGTGAAAGTGTTTCCGGGAAAAGAATATAACTATGGCATTATGAAAAATCTTATTCACGATCTTTCTAAACTTTCTGAGTCGTTTATAACAAATGAATATACAAAGTCCCAAAAGCTGAGAAACAATACTGATCTTCTGGCTGCATTATTAGAAAGGCATATCACAAAAGTATTTTTATCAAAATATGACATAGTCGAAAAAAGTTATGATGTCCTTGTTTTCAAAAATGAAAGTTTCAGGATCAATGAATTTTATGATTCAATGAACAAACTCAATTACCTGAAAGCAATGTATAATAAGTTGTACGTTCCGGCATCTGCACCGTTTGATTCCATTTCTGAGTCAGGAATTTATTTTATATACACGGTTATTGTAAATTCCTATAAAAATTATAATAATTATCTCGCATTAAATGATAAAGAAATTATTGATAAAGACAACATTAATGAAATGTTTATGACAGGCTTGAATAAGTATATCATAACAGAATTATTGGATAAAGTAAAATCAAAATCAGGGAGAGATTACCTGATCTTAAAATGTTTTTATGAAATCAATGTATCTTTAAGCTCTGAAGCCGACATCAGTGATTACTTCAGTTTCAAAAAATCTCTGGAGGATTGCACAGATATTTTATCAAAAAATGATCTTCGTGATCTTCTGACCTGTTTATCAAATTCTTTACATAATATAAGAGAGGGTAAAACTAATACCGGAATTAATTCAAATAAAGAGATGATGGAAATTTATAATATGGAAATTGATAATAATGTTTTTCTCTGGCAGAACGGACTAATGGCGCAGAATGCATACATGAGCTATATCATAACTGCTTTTACTCTTAGAGAATATGAAAGCATTGAAAAACTAAGAACGAAATTCAGAAACAAAATCCCTGAAGACAAGAGAGAGAATGTTGACCTTTATTGTCTTGCGCATATTTCTTTCGGGAAAAAAGAATTCAACAAATCCCTGGAATATCTTTCTATGATCGATCATGATTTTTTTAATATGAAGCATCTCATAAAGGATATACAAATGATGAACTATTATGAATTGTCTGACTACATTTCATTCAGCTATACATTAGATTCATACAGACACTTTGTCTCAAAGAATAAATCTGTCAAGCCACATAACAAATCTCTATCAGAGGTTTTTTGCAGCAATATTAATAAATTGTTTAAGCTCAGGGAATCATTTGATTTGTATGAACTTGGAAAGTTCAGAAAGGAAATTGAGGAGAATAAACTCATTAATAAATATTGGATTCTGGATAAGATTTCTGAGATAGAATCGGGTAATAAAAAAGTTAAAAGTTGAAAGTTAAAAGCCTGCTTCGCGAAGCGGGTTAAAAGTTGAAAGTTGAAAGTTGAATTAAAGATTTAATAAGCATTTTAATTTAATAATAGTAAATTGAATTTATGCTAAAAAGCTCCTTACTTGAGATCCTCCGCACATTCACAAAGCCTGAACTGATAAAGTTCGAGGACTTTGTCCAATCCCCTTATTTTAACAAAAAAGAAAATGTCGTTAAATTATTTTTTGAGATAAAGAAATATGCGCCGGTATTTGCAAACGAGAATCTTGAGAAAGAGAAGGTTTGGAAATCAGTCTTTCCCGGGAAGGAATATAATTACGGGATAATGAAAAATCTTATTCACGATCTTACCAAATTATCCGAATCATTTATTACTATTGAATTTACAAAAGATGATAAACTTGAAAACAATATCAATCTTTTGAAAACATTATTAGAAAGAAAGATAACAAAAGTATTTTCATCAAAAATTGAAATGATTGAGAAAATTTATGATAGTCCTGATTTATATAACGAAGGTTTTAGTATTGATGAATACTATGATTTCTTAAAAAAACTTTATTCTTTGAAATCATTGTACAACAGGCAATATAATATTGGATCTGCGGCAGCATACGAATTCACATGCCGGACAATTGATTATCTTGTATATTCAGAAATCATAAGTTTATATAAATATTTCAATAATTACCTGTCGAATAATTATAAAAAAATCCTGAATAACGACAATACTGCCGAAATCTTCCTGACCGGCTTGAACCAAAATTTAATTTTTCCATTATTAGAGAATGTGAAAGGTAAATCCGAAAGAGATTATCTGATATTAAAATGTTTTTGCGATATGAACATTGCAATATATACCGGTGCTGACATAAAAAGTCATTTTAATTTTAAAAAATCATTACATGATTGTTTGGATATAATTCCCAAAAAAGACTTAAGAGATCTTCTGATCTGTTTAACAAATTCTTTAATATCTATTAAGCGGGGTAACTCCGGTTCAGGAATAAATTTCTATAAGGAAATTTTGGATAATTATGATCTTATGATTGAAAATAATATCTATCTAGAAGAAAACGAAATCATAGCAGGGAATGATTTTATAAACTATATAATGGCTGCATTTTCATTGAAAGAATTTGAAAGCATTGAAATTTTTGCAAAAAAGTTTGGCAATAAAATACCTGAAGACAGGAGAGAAAATGATAATAATTTTTCCCGGGCGCTGATTTTTTTCGGGAAAAAGGATTACAGCAAGTCACTTGAGTATCTTTCAAGGATCAATTATGACTTTTTTAAAATGAAACATTATGTCAAAGATATTCAGATGATGAACTATTATGAGCTTAATGACTATGAATCATTTAGTTATGTTGCAGACTCGTACAAGCATTTTCTGTCAAAAAACAAATCTGTCACTTCATACAACAAATTTGTTTCAGACATTCTCTACAATAGTATAAACAAATTGTTTAATCTCAGAGAATCATTTGATAAATATGAGCTGGAAAAATTCAGAAAGGATATTAAAGATTATACAATGATGTACAAGATATGGTTACTTGATAAAATTTCAGAATTAGAATCAATAGAAAGTTGAAAGTTGAATTATGGATTTAATAAGCATTTTAATTTAATAATAGTAAATTGAACTTATGCTAAAAAGCTCACTGCTCGAAATACTCCGCACATTCACAAAGCCCGAACTGATAAAGTTCGGGGACTTTGTCAGATCTCCTTACTTTAATAAAAAAGAAAACGTAACGAAGCTGTTTCTTGAGATAAAGAAATATGCGCCGGTATTTGCAGATGAGAATCTTGAGAAAGAAAAGATCTGGCAAAAGTTATTTCCCGGTAAAGATTATAATTATGGTATAATGAAAAATCTTATTCACGATGGAAATAAATTAATAGAGAGATTCATAAGACTGGAATATTCTGAAAATATTGAAATCAGAACCGAACATGATCTGCTTGAAGCTTTATTCGAAAGAAATATACTGGATTTACTGTCACGAAAATTTGCATCTTTTGAAAAATTATACAGCGAGGCAAACTTTAAAAATATTGATTTAGACTCTGAAATTATTTATTACAATCTGAACAATGTTTATGAACTTAAAGCCTGGAGTGATTATTCATATAACCCTGATTCTAACTATAAAGATGTACAGAGAAAGTCTTCCGGATATTTTATTTATAGTTTTTTACTTGGCTGTTTTAAAAGATACAATAATATAAAATCAAAAAATATCAGCAAACATTTTGATGAGAAAAATGATTTTATAGAATCTTTTTTTGAAAATTTCCTGCAAGAGGAAATTGAATTGATTATGAATTTTGCAAGAAAGTATTCATCTGGCAGCAATATAAATGTTCTGAATTGTTATTATTTATTGTACAAATCGATTTCTTCAAAAGAGAATGTTGAAAATTATTTTAACTTAAAGCAGGCACTTTATAAATATGGGAATGAAATATCAAATACAGATCTGATCAGTCTGTATGCCGGACTTAATAACTATTTACTGGAAAATCAATCCGGGGATATTAACACTGCTATGGAGTTCACTGATAATTATAAAACCATGATGTCAAGAAATTTATTTTTAGAACCAAACGGGAAATTAAGAGAATACCGGTTTAATATGTATATTTATAATTCATGTAATGCCGATACTTGTGATGAAACTTTGAAATTCATCTCAGAATATCTTGATAAGATTCCAGAAATCTCCAGATCAAACTCTTATAATTTCGGAATGGCACTGGTTCATTTTGCTAAATCAGAATTTAACAAATCACTGGAATTTATTTCAAAGATCAGTCAGAATTATTTTGATATGAAGTATCAGTTGAAAAATTTAATGCTTATGATATATTATGAACTCAATGATTATGATGCATTTTTGTATTCACTTGACACAAATAAACATTTTTTAAACAATAACAAGGCTGTTGATGACAACAGTAAAGAGTCTGCAAATGTTTTTCTGAACTTAATCAGTAAACTGTTTAAACTCAGAGAAAACTTCAATGATTATGATTATAAGAAACTTGATATTGAAATAAGCAAATCTTTTATTATGCAGAGAAAATGGTTTTTGGAGAAACTTAAAGAACTAAATTTAAAAGTTATAAACTGAGACTTATATGCTAAAAAGCTCACTTCTTGAGATACTCCGCACTTTCACTAAACAGGAACTGATAAAGTTCGGGGACTTTGTCAGATCGCCTTATTTTAATAAAAAAGAAAACGTAACGAAGCTGTTTCTTGAGATAAAGAAATATGCTCCTGAATATTCAAATGAGATGCTTGGCAAGGAATTGATCTGGGGGAAATTATTTCCCGGAAATGAATATAATTATGGCATTATGAAGAATATTATTTTTGATCTGAATAAACTGGCAGTAAGTTTTTTGGATCTGGAAATTCATTCCGGGAAAAAGTTTGATCCGGATCTGAATATTATCGAGCAATATCAGCTGAGGGGTTTATCCGCTTTTGCTGAAAAGAAAATTAAGGAATGTAAAAATGAATTGAAAAAACTTAATATAGATTCGGATTATTATTTATACAATTATTTATTTGAGACAAAAGAAATTGATCATATGCCGTTTAAACATGATTTAAAAGAATTCAGAAGTTTTGAATTTAATGAGTTTAACAAAAACCTGTCGTTATATTTTTATACTATGTTCTTTGAGAAGAACTATAATTCATACCAATTATCTTTTTTGTATAATAAACCTATAAACAATAAGAATATTGATGTAATCATTAAATCATATGAAGAATCCGAATTCAGAAATTTCTATTCGGATATTGTTTTCTTTGCTTTTAAAACTGTCTATGATCCATATTCTGAAATTAATTATTACAAACTCAAAGATTTATATTATCAGAATTTTGACAAACTGTCCAAAAAAAATAAATATAACTTTGCTGCCGCTTTGTCAAATTTCTGCAAGAATAATTCCAATGCCGGGAATTTATTTTTTATTAAAGAACGGTATCAGTACAGTAAATTATTTGCAGATCATGAATTATTCTTCTTTGACAACAATAAATACATAGACCGTTTTATTTTCATGAATATTGTAATTTCTGCCTGTACAGCAGGCGATTTCGATTGGTGCGAACAATTCATAAAAAAATATGAATCAAAGCTAAAAAAAGATATAAAAGAGCTGTCAGTGAATTTTGCATATATTCATCTTAACTTTAAAAGTAAGAAATATAATGAGGCAATGAATTACCTATCCAAATGCTTAAATGTTTCAGGAATGGATAAGTATAATATTAAAACTTATCAGGTTTTCTTATATTATGAAATGGAATATTACGAAGAACTAAAATACCTAACGGACACCTGCAGGCACTTTGTTAAAAATGATAAAACAGTTTCGGATGATTATAAAAAGCAATTCGAAAAATTTGTAAATATTGCCAACAAATTATCGGATTACAGATATAATATGAAGAATAAAGGAAAAGATGAATTTGTTCTGAATGTTATAAAAAAATATATTACCGGAAATGAAATGCAAAGCAAGAACTGGCTGAATGAAAAAATATCAGAGCTGGAAAATTAGTTCTTATAATTATTTAGACGAAATTCAATATTCTCCTGAAACAATTAACGTAATGCGTATTTTAATACTTGAAATATCTTAACCGGGAACCAGCGCGCATTCACATGCTCTGAATTGATAAAATTCTTGTACATTTTATGATCGCGTGATTTTAAAGTAACTGTACCGAAGATTTTTTATTATAAAAAGAAGTAAGCTCCTCCTTTAGAAGAGTAAAAGCTTTTTAAAGATAAATCCGGAAGCATTTGTTTTCTATTTAAGAATTTAATTACGGGAAAGTAAACAGAATAATTATTTCTTGAAACTTATTTTCCGGAAGCCCTGAATTTTGAGAGTTCAGCATAAATACCCAAAATCTAAATTGTAAATTTTTCCTTAATTGAGTAAATTGCATTCACTCAAACGTTCACTCATTTTTCTCTCCTTATATTTAAAAAGAATAAGAGTATAACAGAGTAAATAAAATTATTAAAATTAAATCAGACGATTAATTTATGTGCGGTATTGTATGTGTTTTCAGTAATAATAACAATATTAACAGTCTAAGACAGAATGTACTCGAGATGTCAAAGAAAGTCCGTCACCGCGGACCGGACTGGTCAGGCGTTTACAGCAGTGATAAAGTCATCTTTGCACATGAGCGTCTCGCCATTGTGGATCCGGCATCCGGAAGGCAGCCTCTTTACAGCGATGACAGAAAATTGATCCTCGCTGCCAACGGTGAAATCTACAATCATAAAGAATTAAGAAAAGAAGTCGGCGAT
Organism: Bacteroidota bacterium; assembly: GCA_018266875.1. GTDB lineage: Bacteria > Bacteroidota > Ignavibacteria > Tepidaquicellales > Tepidaquicellaceae > UBA2330. The sequence goes on along the minus strand of JAFDZR010000008.1, from coordinate 45,580 downwards.
TATATTTTCCTTACGCAATCCGACTGCGAGATAATTCTCGCGCTTTACAGAAAAAAAGGGACAGATTTCCTGGATGAATTAAACGGGATCTTTGCATTCGCGCTCTATGATGAGGAAAATGATTCCTATTTCATTGCCCGCGATCATATCGGTATTATTCCTTTATATATGGGCTGGGATCAGTCAGGGAATTTTTATGTAGCTTCGGAATTAAAAGCGCTTGAAGGTGTCTGCAGTAAATTTCAGGAATTTCTCCCGGGACATTATATAGACAGTAAAGAAGGCCAGGAATTAAGAAAATGGTATAAGCGTGACTGGTCGGAATTTAAAAACGTTGAAAAAAATGAATCTGACATTGATGAATTGCGTGAAAGTCTTGAAAAGGCTGTTCACAGACAGCTAATGTCAGACGTTCCATACGGAGTACTTCTTTCCGGCGGATTGGATTCTTCAATTATATCAGCTGTCACAAAAAAATATTCTGCCAAACGTATAGAGTCTGATGATACGCAGCAGGCATGGTATCCGCAGCTACATTCCTTTGCAATCGGACTTGAAGGTTCGCCTGATCTTGCAGCGGCTCAGAAAGTCGCTGATCATATCGGTTCTGTACATCACGAAATACATTTTACAATACAGGAAGGTCTCGATGCGATCAGCGACGTGATCTATCACATTGAGACTTATGACGTAACAACGATACGCGCATCCACTCCGATGTATCTTCTCGCAAGAGTCATAAAATCCATGGGAATAAAGATGGTTCTGTCGGGAGAAGGCGCTGATGAAATTTTCGGCGGATATCTTTATTTCCATAAAGCACCTGACGCAAGATCATTTCATGAGGAAACCATCCGCAAACTCGGAAAGCTTCATCTTTACGATTGTCTCCGCGCCAATAAATCTCTCGCTTCATGGGGAATTGAAGGACGTGTGCCTTTTCTTGATAAAGATTTTCTCGACGTATCAATGAGACTGAATCCTAAAGATAAAATGGCAGGCGATGGAAAGATTGAGAAGTGGATACTCAGAAAAGCGTTTGAAGAATATTTACCGGAAAATATTTTATGGAGACAGAAAGAACAGTTCTCAGACGGAGTCGGATACAGCTGGATTGATACGCTGAAGGAAGTTGCCGAAAAAGAGGTTACAGATGAAATGCTCGCAAATGCTGAATACCGTTTTCACATTAATCCTCCTAAATCCAAAGAAGAATACAGATACAGATCGATTTTCAGTGAACATTTTCCGTCTGATTCAGCTGCGAAATGCGTACCGTCAGTGAAGTCAGTAGCATGCAGCACACCTGAAGCTCTGGCATGGGATGCGTCTTTTCAGAATGCAAATGATCCGTCAGGAAGAGCTGTGAAATCTGTTCATAACGAAGCATATAAATAGGTTATTCATTATGAATAGTTGAATAAATTGATTCAAAAAAGTAATAATGTTTTTAAGTTAATTGCAGAAACAGGAGACCGGTTTAAAGATTTTTCACCTTATGTGGCATCCGTTAATAATTTAGGAGAAGTTGCTTTTCAGGCGGAGCTTGAGAACGGAGATTCAGGAATCTTTATTGGAAACGGTAACAGTATTATTAAAGCTGCAGATACTTCTGCAGATTCATTCATTGAATTTTACAGTCATCCTGATATTAACGACAATAAAAGTATGTGTTTTTATGCTGAAATGAGAACCGGCAGGCAGGCTGTAGTTCTATTGAAAAACGGCAGATCAGAAGTTATTTCCCTAACAGAAAATAACTGCGGGATCGTTGGTCCTCTGGGTCCTTCAATAAATGAAAATGATTCTGTTACATTTCGTGCAGACATGAATAAAGATTACAGCGGGATATATGTGGGAGGTACTTCCGGATTTAAAAAAATTGCTGATACTGAAAATATCTATAAGGAATTTTATGGAATTCCTGTGATCAACAATTCAGGTTCTGTGGCATACAGAGCTAAGTTAAAAAACGGCAGTCATGGTATTTTCATATACGGAAACGTAACCGGGGAATTTAAAACAGATTCAATAAGCGGCTTCAGCGATATCGGTAATTTTTTCGGATTCAACGATACAGGAATTTTGGTTTTTAAAGCTGTTGATAAAAACGGAACCGAAGGCATATTCTGTTATAATGACGGACAATACATTACAATTGCCGAAAAAAATGATCAGTTTGAAAGTTTCAGAAATGCCTTCATTAATAATTCCGGTAAAATATTTTTTTCTGCTAATTCAGAAAACGGACATATGGGATTGTATGAATGCTCCGGTGAGAATATTCTGAAAGTCTTATCAAATGGAGATACAATGTTTGATTCAGTAGTAGAGGAAACTGCAGTTAATGCAGTTTCTTTTAATGATTTAAATCAGATCTCCATAAGGATAAAACTTAAAGACGGAAGACAGATAATTTTACTTTCTGAACCGACTAAGCCTGTTCATGCTCAGCGTAAATAAATTACTTACAATTCACCTGATTAATTATTTGAAATTTTTAAACTTCAAAATTTTTTCAGTTCTTTTTGGAATTACAATAAATCACAGATATTATTTCATCGAACTCATAAACTCACCCAGATCTTTTCTCAGATCATCAATATTCATCACCGGACTGAATTCCACAATCAGTTAAGAAGTAAGCACTTTCAGGTTTGATTTTTCCATTGTTTCTTCTATCACTTTCCAAAGTGATCCGTCTTTAATTGCTTTGTCGCCTGATTCTACATCAACTAATTCTCTCATTAACGTAAGCATGATTATTTTTGATTTATTTTAATAAAATAATGTTGCTGGTTTAAATTTTTAGACTCTTCAAAAATATTTATTTTAATTAAAAAACCTTATGATTCTTTGTGGATTCAAAAAATATTTTTTACAATAGTTGCAAGGATTAAATATTTTTAATCATCACAGATCCAAGATATAACCTTCCCTGAAAGGATTTAGGGTGAGATGTGTTTTATCAATTTGTGTTTGGTTTCCGAATATCATAATTCAGCTAATTCACATTCGTAATACGCAATTGAGTTTTAATATTGGCACAGAGTCTCGTACTTTTTTGCGACTCTTTGTACTGTTTTTTAATAAATTTCTACTAAATAAACTACCCGAATAAAATACTTCTTATCATTAAACAATCACAACCTGTTTGATATTTGAGATTCATAATTTGTAATTCCAAATCACTAATATATTTTAAGGTGTAATTTTACTTACAAAATTAAACGCATTATTATCAGCAAACACCGCATCAGCAAGATCTGTAACTCCGTCACCGTTAATATCCGTAGGAACATAGCCTGATATAAAATTAAAGGCGTCATTATCGATAAGACTTCCGTCTGTAAGGTCTATAGTCCCGTCCTGATTTACATCTCCGCCGTAAAAACCATAGCGAATAGGACTAGTGTCGACTTGTTTCATATTATCTCCAAAAGCCTTTGAAGATATATCTGAAAAGTTATACTGCGCCTGATTATTGAATTGAGAAAATTTTATTAAAGAAGAACTCCAGGTTTCTATTGAATTACGGTGTTTCAAAACAAGGAAATAATCTGTCTGTGTCTGAGCCTTTGTAAATAAAGCATTTCCGGTTCCTGCTGAATTCACAGCGGATTTTGATGAATCAATTATAGAATAAGGAAAAATACCGGATCGAAGATAATATCTCATAGTATCCGGTATCTGTGAATTTGATGCCGGATTATATATTCCTTCCAATAATCCCGTACATTCCAGATTAAATGGTATGGAAATTTTATTATTTATCTGAAGACCCCATCCTGAAATAAATCCAGTATCTGATCCTCCTTCATCAGTAACACTTAAAATCCATTTACCCTTGGAATTTGAACCCCCGTAAATTGCATTAATGTCAAAAAGAGGTTTAATTTTCGGACCGAAATTTACATATTTGTTGCTGAGCAGCGAACTGTCTGCATCTGAGTCAAAGATTGTTACTATATTATCATTACTGTCAAGAAGTCTGAAGTTAGCAAAAATTTCAGCGGATGCCCCAATTGGATTAGTAATTGTTATTTTCAGATTTTCAGTTCTTCTGTGATTGATTGCAACAAATATATTCAGGTCAGAGATGATTTCAGAATTTAAGATCTCGATTGTATCTTTTATAGTGCCTGAAGAGCCTGAAGCAGGTATTCTTTTATTAGAATAATTCAAATAATAACCTGAAAGTGACTGTCCGGGAGAAAAATTAATTACAGGAGAAAGTCTTGATTCTGAAAAAAATGCTCCGTTAAAATTATAAGAAATATTCCCTCTGAAATATAATCTAGGTCCTCCGTTCGTATTCGGGAGATTCGATCCGTCAAAATTGTAAACAGCATTCAGAACTGCATCATTATCATTGGATTCGTTTATTGATGAAAACATATGGGCATTGATGTCATTACTGCTTTTCACTTCATGAGAAATTCTGAATTCATCAAGATATCCTGTACAATGAGCAAGACTCGGAAAAGATCCGATTATAAGTGAATCATTTCCGTCATTTATATTTCCAGGCGCAATATTGCCCGAGGTACCTCTTTTACCGTTAACATAAAACTCGAATCTTCCGGTAGTACCGAAATATGTAAATGCAATATGGGACCATCTTTCTTTTTTTACGGAATCAGTTGAAGTAATAAGAGTATTATTTATGTATGCATTTAATTTACCTGATGTAACAGTCATTCCATAGTCAGGAGAAAGTGAAGTATAAGATCCTTTGTAAAGAATTCCGTAATTGTCAGTTTTGGGATATATCCAGAATTCAATAGTCATTTTGTTAACAGGGCTGATACTCGGATTATCCTGGCCGGAGAGAAATCCCGGGGTCGATGGAAAGAATATGCAGTCGCTGTAATGATGATTACCGGACGGTCTGTCGGAAAGATTTACACCTGTTACATTTCTTATGTTTCCGTTATTCAAATTATCAGAATAATCCATTACTGAAAATATTGTTCCCTCACCGGTATTATTCTGAAACGGAATTGACAGTACAAGATTACCGGAAGTAAAATCCCCGCATATTCCCATTGAGGTTTTCATAAAAGCAAATATCTGAACACTGCTGAGACTGGTATTCCAGATCCTGACTTCGTCAAGGAGTCCGGGAAAAGGAGTGGAAGTTCCTGATATTCCTATAAATAGTGAATCCGGATTTGAAGTTGGCGCTGCTCCGGATATTATACATGAAGTATCAAGCGATCCGTTAATCATTATTTGAAACTGATCTAAAGAGGAATTATAATTGGCCGCAACATGTGTCCATACATTTGAATTTATTGAAGTCGAAGCTTTTGAGATAAGCCTCTGAGCACCATTGGTAGACAATGAAATCCTCCCATTAAGTATTCTTAAGGCATACTTCAGTGAGGTACCTTTCACTCCGCCTTTTGAAATAATTCCTTTTGCAATCCCTGTTACGATGGTCGGATTAATCCAGGCTTCAAGTGTGAAACTTCCGGTTAATTCCAGTGAAGCGGAATTTGGAACTGAAATATAACTTGATGAATTTCCTGCAAATGATCCGGCATGATTCCAGTACATTTGTGCATTCACCGAATCCGAAATGAGTAAACCTGTAAAAATCAAAACAGAAAGAATTTGTTTATGGAATTTTTTCATAATTAAAAAAAATAAGTTAATAAATAAAATAATGTGAACCGTTCAACTCAAAAAGCAGCTCTGTATTTCCGCTAATCAACTGATTTTTATTTTAGAGTATATAAATCATTCAAATACTTTTCAGGTAATGACGAATCAATTTTCATTACAAAGATATTATTTATCAATAATTTGATAAAATCGAAATAATCCCAATCTTAGTTTAGGATCTTACAATAAAAAATATAAATGATTAATTTTAAACGTAAATCGCTATTTTTGTAATATTATATCCAATAATCCTTAGTCAGAATGAGACAGTCAGATGAGATATTTCAGTTAATAGCAGCTATGTCAGACAGAGAAATTCGTTTCTTCAGAAAAAAATATACATTATTTATTTCAGATGACGAAGGAAATTACATTAAATTATTTGATGATATATCAAAACAGATTTCATCCGGAAATGTTTATAACGAAAAAATAATCAAGTCAGGAAATTACACCGGAAAATTTCTAAAAAACCTGTCATTCCACAAAAATTATCTTTATAGTATTTTATTAAAAACGCTTTCAATTTATCATATTGATTCGAAAGATATATTTTCAGTCAGAAATTTGCTGACTCAGTCTGAAATACTCTCTGACAAACTCTTATATGATCAGAGTCTGAAACTTCTGAAGCGTGCAAAGAAAATCGCTTTTGAAAAAGATCTTCTTAACAGCAGGAATGAAATTTTATCAAATGAAAGGAATATTTTCAAATACACTTACTCAGCTGAAGACTATTCATTAATGTTTGAGGATATTTTCAAAGAACAGTTTGAAAATATTGATATACAGAAAAATCTTCTTGATTATTATCTGCTTAATGAAAAAGTAGGGATATTTTTAAGGACATTCGGATCCGGCAAAGTCAGAGGAAGTGAACATTTAAAGAATTTCGAAAAATTATTTGAAGACCCTCTGTTATTAAATATTGAAAATGCAAAATCATTTTTCAGCAGATATATTTTTTACAATCTGAATTTACAGCTGCACCTTACGAATAATAATTTTGAAGAAGCATATAATAATGCAAAAGAAGCTGTTAAACTATGGGAAAACAATCCGGAAAAAATAGCCGGAAAACCCGATAACTATATTTTTTCACTAAACAATCTTTTGAATACCCAGAACAGGACAAACAGATATGATGAATTTAAATCCACTGAACTTAAAATGAGGAATATGCCGGACAGATTTCCGGGTACACTGACGGAAGCCAACAAAGTATTTATTTTTTATTCTCTTTCAATTTTAAATCTTTCCATTTTTTTAAAAACTGTTAACACTGAAAACCTCCGATCAGCTGAAAATGAGATCAGAAAGGATCTGGATAAATATGAAAATAAGATCACTCTGTATCAGAGAATAATTCTATATTATTTCCTGAGCTGTTCCAATTTTGTTCAGGAAGACTTTGAAAAATGCATATACTGGAACGGAAAAATATTTAACCTTGGAAAAACTGACCTGTCTGAAGATTACCAGTGTTACGCAAGAATTATTCAGCTGATTTCCTATTTTGAACTGGGTTACATTGATTCAATGGAGTATGCCTTAAAATCCGCATATCACTTTATAAGCAAAAAGAAAAAGAATTACAAATACGAGAATACGATTCAGAAATATCTGAAAAGAACATTCCATATTAAATCAAATAATGAATTATCGGAAATGTTTATTGAAATGAAACATGATCTTGAAAAATTACTGAAAGATCCTTTTGAGAAAAATGCATTTGATGCTTTTAATATTATTTACTGGCTGGAAAGTAAAATTAATAAAACCTCAATAACGGAAACACTGAGATCCGGGAAAACCTGAGTTAATTACCGTAAATAAGTAATTAATTCTGATGAAAAAAATTAGACTCAAAATAATTAAATATAATATGCTGGATGTATTTTAATTCGACCTGCAATCAGAAACTATCTGAATATTTGACATTTGAAATTCATAATTTGCAATTCCAAATCACTAATATATTTTAAGGTGTGATTTTATTTACAAAATTATATCCGTTATTATCAGCAAATACAGCATCCGCCAGATCCACTACCCCGTCTCCGTTCACATCTGCGGAAACGTAACCAGTTGTAAAATTCAATATACCATTGTCTATAATACTTCCGTCAGTAAGATCCACGGTTCCGTCCTTATTTACGTCGCCGCTGTAAATCCCGAATCTCAGAGGAGAATTATTTATCTGCTTAATATTATTCCCGAACGCCTGTGAGGAATTTGAAGAGAGATCATAAACTGAGTTATTATCGGAAAACAGGACTCCACCGCTTTTCGTCCACGTCTGTATTGAATTTCTCTGATCGATCTGAAGATAGTAGGCTCTGCCGTTCTGAGCTTTTGTGAAATTCAAAACAACATTTCCTGCTGTATTCATTTTTCCTTTTGCTGAATCTATGACAGTAAAGGGTGATATTGTATCTCTCAGCAAAGCTCTAACAGTGTCCCGGCGCGTAGTATCGGCAGACTGAATGTAAAGTGCTTCTACGAATATTTTCAGATCAATAGTCTGTATAGGTCTGAATATTGCGTTGAAATTATGCGAATATTCATACACCGGTCCGCATGTGGAAACTGCATCCCAGTTCACAGACCAGTCCATCATGCCGCGCAGAGATGGATACGAAGCAGTCTTTGTGTACCTCGCAGGTTTCGGAGCAAGACCTTTGAGATAAAGTATAGCCGCCTTCACGGAATCCGGAATTATATATCCTCCGCCTGCAGCGTTTGAACATGCGGGAAGGCCAACAGCTATCTGATCTGCTCTGAGTCCGGTGAAATATCCGCCGGCTGTATTGAATCCGTGAATAACTGCTTCTGTCTGCGAAAGAATAAAATCCACAGTTCCCTGATAATAAATGTTCCCGTCTATTCCGTACATGCTTCCGCTGTTGTAAAGCTGGACCTGAAGTACATCAATCGAATCCCGAAGCGCATGTATAACGGGCAGATACGCTCCCCATATACTTCCGTAAGCTGACATTCCTCCCTGAACAAAAGCTGTTTCGGGAGCCATTGTCAGGACCATTTTCCTGCCGAACTGAATTCTGTAATTATCCATGATCTTTCTGATGGCATAAATGAGGTTAATGATCTTTGCATCCACTGGATTTGAGATCGTCCCGCCGCTGACAGTAACGGAACCGCCTTCGAGATCAATATCAATTCCGTCAAAGCCGTAAGTATTTATAATATTCATCATTGTGGAAATGAATGTATTCCTCTTAACTGTATCCGGAAGCGTTACAGGATCGTTTGCGCCGCCGATGGAGATCAGAATGGTTTTTCCTCGCATGCGCATAGTATCTATCTGTTTTTTAAAATCAGCAGAACTTATGCCGTCAGGCGTGAAAGTCATGTTATAAGAAGTTCCGGAAGAAGGCACTGCGAATGCTACAGGAATGATACTGTAACTTGTATCTATCTGAGTCAGCGGGATATAGGGACAGTTAAAGTCATTCCAGTTCTGCCAGTAACCGATAAGCGATGGAGATGACTGGCTATGGATTTTTGCTGCAGAAATTATGATCAGCAGCAAGAAAAAAAATTTTACTTTCATGAAAGGTTAATGTTATAATTGTAAGTTACAGAGTTACTGAATTTAATGATTATTAAATTTATTAAAAACAAAATTCTGAAAAGTCAGTAATATATTTTATCAATAGTGTCCAAAACGTTTAGTTTAAGAAATCAGAATTTAATGGAGTGAGCGTACTTTCGACTGAATGCCTCCCCGACTGTAGTATCTGAGGTCAGACTGGTAATTAACAAAGAAAATCGCCGGCTATTGTGAAATTGACGAATTTCAGTGAATTGTATGCGCAGGAAGTTAAGCAGTTTTAATGATATTTGAACTTAGACGGGATTAAGTTATTTTAAATAAAATTTTATATGGATAAAAAGTTAAAAGAGATACTGGTTTCAATTGATTCCAGGTTCTCCGGTCCCCAGTCCTGCAGATTAAATGATATGATAACGGGAAAGATCAGACTGGATCTTCCGGAAGTAATAGAATATCTGAACATACTTAAGGAACACGGAGGGGCATTCGGGAACAACAATAATGCCAAGGATAATAAGGATGCTGAAAACTTCCTCTCACAGATAAAGGAATTTCTGGATGCAAAAAACAAAAGAAAGAACAGACGATAAATAACCTCTAAAATTTTAACATTTCGTTCACAGCTTCTGTATGAATAAATCCAATTTTAGAATATTGCATCTCTCATAAATTAAACATCTTTTCAAATTTTTTCTGATCACCCGGAATATTACCGGGAAATTTTCATTCTTAAATTCAACTAAAACCGGCGTATTAATTTATATGCGGTAAAATTATTTAACTTAAAAAAAATAAAATGAAAACTCATGAAGTTTCCAATATTAAAAAACTAATAAAGGAAATAAAATATAAGCTTAATGAAATAGAAAAGCTTATTGACAAAAATCCAAAAGGCAAAAAGATCTATCCTGTAAACGATCAGGTGATCGCTCCAAGGAAAAGAAACCCTTACAGCTCCTCTGACTGATTATAACTCTGTCCTTTAAAAATCAACTGCAGGGATTTCTTATCCGTAAAGCAAACATCACATCTTCAGATAACTTAATTTTTCTTAATTCCGTCAGAAATAATAATTCACGATCAGTTAATTGCTGTGAAGAGCAAGATACCAGTTACCAGTTATCAGTTACAGTTTAACAGTTAACAGTTACTCTTTCAAATTATTTGACATTTGCAATTTGCAATTTAAATTAAGGTGTTATCTTCCCGACAAAATTAAATCCGTTATTATCCGTAAACACTGCATCGGCAAGATCAACTATTCCGTCTCCGTTTACATCTGTGGAAACGTACCCTGATACAAAATTAAACGCATCATTATCGATAAGACTACCGTCAGCAAGATCTATCGTGCCGTCCTGATTTACATCACCACTGTAGATTCCAAACTTCACAGGTGATGCATCTATCTGTATCATATTGTTTCCGTATGCCTGCGTATTGGCTGTCGTGAAATTATATGCCAATGCTGAAGAAGTGAACTGTTGAACTGTTTTGCTCCATGTCTCAATGGAATTTCTGTGTTTCATATGAATATAATAATTTGTTCCGTTTACAGCATTAGAGAATGTGTATATTCCCAAACCTGCGGAACTGACAAATGATTTTGAAGAATCCACAATAGAGTAAGGCGAAGAACTGTTTCTAAGAAAAACTTTTACAGTGTCTCCGACCATAGCATCAGTTCCGGCATTATAAAAACCTTCAATGAACATAGTAAGATTCAGATAAAGTAAATTGCTCTTTGGTCTGAAACCGGCCGAAGGATTCGGGACATAATTTGTATAATATCTCCACGGACTGAATTTCTGGAAAGGTGAACTTGTCATTTTATACTGTGTCCGCGCTCTCCATTTGTATAATTTAGATGAATTAAACCCTGTCATGTCCTGTGAAATATTTGTTCCTGTTAATCCGAGGTTTGTATATGAAGGAGGCGTACTGTCATATGAGGTACTGTTCGAGATTATGCTTCCGGAGAATGGAATTCCGTTTTCTTTAATTTCATAAACTACTCTTCCGTTTGATCTGCCAAACGGACTTTTTGCAAAATGCTGAAGTCTGACTTTACCTGCATCTCCTGTATTGCTTCCTGAAGAAACTACAGTCGAAGTTCCGAATTTATATTGACGAACTGTTGCCTGCAATCCTCCGGCATCATTTCCGCCGTAATATACAAACGCAGCTCCTTCATCAGTTTGGCCATTATCAAAAGCATTTGCTCCAGCTATTACATCAGAATATCCGTCGCCGTTTACATCTCCTGCTGTGGATACAGATCTACCAAAATTTGCATATGCCTGATTTCCTGACGCGTTCCAGTTTGAAGTTAAAGATAATACTGTCGCTGATCCTTGATAAACATATGCTGCTCCCTGTTCAGATATACCATTATCTATAGAAGGTGCTCCAACTATTACATCAGAATAACCATCGCCGTTTACATCTCCTGCTGAGGAAACTGAATAACCAAAATTTGCATATGCCTGATTTCCTTCCGCTGTCCAGTTTGAAGTTATAGATATTCCTGCAGATGATCCGTGATAAACAAATGCTGCTCCTTCGTCAGTTTGTCCATTATCAAAAGTATATGCTCCAACTATTACATCAGAATATCCGTCGCCGTTTACATCTCCGGCTGAAGAAACCGAATATCCAAACCCTGCATATGCCTGATTTTTTTCTCCGATCCAGTTTGGATATAAAGATAATCCCGAAGCTGATCCATGACTAACAAATGCTGCTCCTTCATTAGTTTGTCCATTATCATAGTAGTAAGCACCAATTATTACATCAGAATATCCGTCGCCGTTTACATCACCCGCAGTAGATACTGAATTACCAAGTAAAGCTTCTACCTGATTTCCTTCAGCACTCCAGTTTGAAGTTAATGATAATCCTGAAGCAGATCCGTGATAAACAAAAGCAGCCCCTTCATTGGATTGACCATTATCAAAATAAGAAGCACCAACTATTACATCAGAAAATCCGTCCCCATTTACATCCCCTGCTGTGGATACTGAAATGCCGAAATCTGCTTCTACCTGATTTCCTTCCGCACTCCAGTTTGAAGTTATAGATAATCCGGAAGCTGAACCATGATATACAAAAGCTGCTCCTTCGCTGTTTTGTCCATTTCCATATCCAAATGCACCAATTATCACATCAGAATAACCGTCACCATTTACATCACCTGCTGTAGATACAGAATAACCAAAATATATATTTGCCTGATTTCCTTCCGCACTCCAGTTTGAGAATGGTGACAAGCCGGAAGCTGATCCGTGAAAAACAAAAGCAGCCCCTTCTTCGCTTTGACCATTATCAAATAAATGTGCTCCAATTATTACATCAGAATATCCGTCGCCGTTCACATCTCCTGCTGTGCATACAGAATTACCAAAATATGCGTATGCCTGATTTCCTTCCGCACTCCAGTTTGATGAAGCGCTCATACCTGCTGCAGATCCGAGATAAACAAAAGCCGCTCCTTCATTTGTGTTTGGATTATCAAAATTATACGCACCGCATATTACATCGCTGAATCCGTCGCCGTTTATGTCTCCGGCAGTTGCTACACTATATCCAAACTGTGAACTTGCCTGATTACTTTCATAAATAACTTCTGAATTTGTTCTTATACCACCTGAATATCCCAGATAAACTAAAGCTCTACCTTCATCTGTCTGACCATTATCAAGATAATTTCCTCCTGCAATTATATCTGCATATCCATCTCCATTCATATCACCGGCTGTTGAAACACTGATCCCGAATTGTCCTCCGGTATGATCACTCTCTGCTGACCATATTGCGGTGGCGGCGATTCCGGATGATGAACCGGGATACACAAAACATTTCCCTTCATCTGTCTGACCTCCGTAATAGAAAGGTGAGCCAATAATTATATCAGAATATCCGTCACCATTTACATCTCCTGCTGTACTCACACTCCATCCGAAATTTTCATCTGTACGTGATCCGTTCTTCGTTGTGTTTGGAGTGGAAGGAAGGGCTCCGTGAAAACTGTTAAATACATATACTCTTCCGGCATTTATAGTAGCTCCATTATCATATAAATTTGCTCCGATTATCACATCAGAGGCTCCGTCACCGTTTACATCTCCTGCAGTAGCGACACTGAATCCCAACTGCGCAGAAGTCTGATTGCTTTCGTAAGTCCAGTCCGCAGTTACCAGATTTAAACCTGTTGAGCTACCGTTGAACGAATAAACTCTTCCTTCATCAGTCTGACCATTGTCATAAAAGGGGCTGCCGATTATTACATCACTGTATCCGTCATTATCAATGTCTCCGGCGCAGGCTACACTGTAACCGAATTTTGCATCAACCTGATCAACTTCAAACTTCCATATATATCCGGATTGTAATCCGCTTAACGAACCTAAATAAATGTAAGCTCTTCCTTCATTTGACTGGACACTGTCGTAATTCGGCGCACCGATTATCACATCACTATTGCCGTCACCATTTACATCGCCTGCCGTTGCCACACTCCATCCGAAATTTGCTGATGCCTGATTGATCTCTTTTGTCCAGCTTGGCGATAATGACAATCCGGTTATTGATCCGTAATAAACAAACACTCCGCCTTCATCTGTCTGACCATTATCATAATTCGGCGCACCGACAATTACGTCAGAATATCCGTCACCGTTTACATCACCTGCAGTTGCTACGCTCCACCCGAAGTTCGCTGATGCCTGATTAATCTCAGCAGTCCAGTTTGCTACTGATGAAAGCGGATCGATTGTTATTGGATAGACGGCTTCGTCATCGTTAACTACAATTTGGAAATTGGAATTTTGGATTTGGGATTTATGATTTTTTTGATTTGGTCCGCCGCAGGCGGATTGTTTTTCCTGATTTTCTATTTGTAATTTGTCATTTGAAATTTGTAATTTCTCTTCAAAGTAAGCTCTTAGTTCTTTACCATTTGCATCCCAAACTTTCAGTGCTGCATATTTTAATTTCAAATCTCCTTTATCATCTTTAAACATTAAAGCATCAGCACCTGTGATCATTTTAAGTTCTGTGTCTGCATTTATATTTAATCTCAACTGCCCGTCGCCTTCCGGTTTATTCTTTACAATGAAATCCTGTCTCATTCCTTTCTCATCATTTAAGTATTGAATTCTTAAGTTTTCATTTTCAATTGAGATCTGATTATTACTTGTATTGAATTCATTTCCATCAAAATCAGTATAATGATTTTCAGTGTTTGAATTTAATTCTTTTGAAACATTTTCTATTTTGAAATTGACTTTCCACTCATCAAGATAATTATACTTCTTATTTTTCTCTTCAATCGTTTTATCAGACTCATCGAACATAGCCACTTTATTATTTCTAAGCATTGCCGTAAAGCCGTTTTTGTTATAAACGAATCTCATATTATTGGCTCGGTTAGGCGACTGGAATGCATTGAGATCTTCGCTGAATGAAACATTATACTCGGCTTTCTGAATGTTCGACAAGGCTTCCGTATACCAGTCAGACGACTCCGGATTGCTTTCGTCTTTTTTAACTTCTGACTTTTTTAACAATCCGGAAAGATCCAGAGGAGAGTTTGCAGTAAAACTTAATTTGTAATTCTCTGATTTTTCAAAAGTGAATCCGGATAAGATCACACCCGAAAGGATCAAAATTACTAAAGTGAAATTTAGTTTTTTCATTTTTGTTTTTTTTAATTAGTTAAAAGTTGAAAGTTGAAAGTTAAAAGTTAAAAGTTAAAAGTTGAAAAACCCTACTCTTTCCCAAGCCCATGCTTGGGGAGGTAAAATCGTCTGACATCTCACATCTCCCGTCTCACTTTAAAAGAACCATAGATTTTGTTTCAGCAAAACCATCTACACTCAGCTTGTAAAAATAAACACCGCTTGGAAGTCCGGCTCCATCAAAATTCACAGAATAACTTCCCGCATTTTGTTTATTATTAACTAAAGTTTTTAATTCATTTCCCAAAACATCATAAACAACAAGAGTCACATAATTTGTAATCTCTAATTCGTAATTGATCTTAGTTTCCGGATTGAAAGGATTTGGATAATTTTGTTTTATAGTAAATTTTTCGGGAATTGTATTTGACAATTGAGATATTCCAACCGGCTGAACAGATTGTCTTGTTTTAATTATATCGCCAATTTCAGAAACACAATATGCAACAATTACATTATTATATCTTGCATAATCAATTTCTACAAGTCCTGTAGTATTTGCAGTTGTCTGCGGACTCCATGTAACACCTCCGTCATCACTTCTCAGAATAGTATTGTCATTTGTATTTGATTCCGAGTTTATAAAAACTGTGTTTGTTCCGGAAATCCAGCATGCTCCGGCGTATCCGGATATTTGCGAATTTGTATTTACAGTATCCCATGTAACTCCTGCATTTGTTGTCCGGCTAATTTTGGGAATATTTCCACCTACCATTATTCCGGTTTGTTTATTATCACTGAAAACAACGTCACTTAATATATTATTCGGAATACTGACCTGACTTAATTGCCAGTTTAATCCTCCGTTGTTTGTAATGTATGGTTTAACAGATCCTGAATTGAAACTAAAAGTAAGAAAACCATAGAACAAAGGGTCTATTGTAAAAAGAGAATGAAAATAACCATAAGATTGAGTAACTCCGGGTGGACTTTGTCTAATCCAGTTACTTCCTCCATTAGTTGTTTTAAGCAGAAAAAAAGGATTTCCGCCACCATCCGGCGGATCACTGAAAGCTATTCCAAACTGTGGATTGGATTTTGAAAACTGAATGCCGTTAAAATAACCTGCTAAACCTCCTGTTGAATCAACAAGTGTCCAGCTATTTCCTGCATTTGTAGTTTTAAAGACTTTCGCATTTCCTCCGTTTTGCGGATCTCCTGCGTAGTCGCAAACAAAAGCTGTCAAAGAATCTTTAGCAGCGACACCAGAGAGTACAAAAGGAAGTCCGGTTACAGGTATGGATGTCCAGTTAACACCTCCGTTAACTGTTCTGTAAACTACGGGATTAGAAGTTCCGCCGGCTATCCAGACTACATTGGAATCGGCTACTGAAATAAATGGGTAACCAACAAGATTAGATAAATTTCCACTTTGTGACCATTGAGCAACCGATACTTGCTGAGAGAAAATATTCCCCAAAAAACAAAAAAGATAAAATGTAATTTGAAATGATTTCATTGTTTGACCTTTCATATTTAATTAAAAAAAATGTTTTTTAAAATTTTGATTATTTATAGTTTCAAGCCTCATCTGGCTAAGAGGATTTAAAACTCGCCATGCCTTAGGCAGGTAAATCTCGAGCTCGCCTTGCGAAGCAGGAAGCGGGTTAAATAATTAAACAATCCAAAATCCCCGCTCCGCGAAGCAAGATAAATCTAAAATTGCAATAAATTCCAATCCGCCTGCGGCGGACCAAATCATCCGCCTTCCTTCCCGTTTCATTTCTGAAACGGGATATCCGGCTTTTCCTGAGTGACATTCGGGAAGTTGTAAATAATGTATGAACAGTTTTTTGAAATATTCTTTTGAAATAATCTATTGGATTATTCTACAGCAATATTTATCCGGTATGTTTTTTCTGATGTCACTCAGTTTAGAAATTAAATTTCAAAAAAGTTTTTGATCAAAACTAAATTCTGTACAAAAGTAAACTCACTTGAATATTTTTCAAAACCGACTTTTTTCAGATTTCCACTTCGGTATGAAGGTGAAATTATATTAAATATGTTGAATTCAGATGATTTTCAAACAATTTATTTATTAATTTTCACTTCGAAAAAAATTGTTTGTGATGATAAGAAATGTTAATTTTGGTTGCAAAATCTGTTGAATACTTTTAAATCGTATTAATCATCTGCATTCAGCTGATTGAAAAATAGTCTTTAAATCTAAATTCAATTTACAGATATGATAAAAAGCACAGCAATTGAAATTATAAAAACCTTCAGCAAAGAAGATTTCAAATCTTTTGAAGATCTCGCAGAGTCACCGTATTTTAACAAAAACGCAAACCTTGTAAAATTAGTAAAATACCTGAAGAAAGTTTCTCCTGATTTCAGGGACGAATCAATGAGTAAGGAATTTATATGGAATGCTATTTTTCCCGGCAGGAAATTCAGTTATGGAGTAATGAAAAATCTTATTTATGAATTAAACAAACTTGCTGAAAAATTTCTCATTCTTGAAGACAAAGAAAATGAAAAGTTTTCCGAAGGGTATAAGTTGCTGAGGGCGTTAAGACAAAGAGCGATTAATAGTCAGTTTGAAAAAAAAATGAAAACTTATAAATTGTTGATTTCAAAGTCGAAATTGAAACTTGGAACATCTTATGATTCGTTTTTATTTGATGATCTTGAACAGGTTTATTTTCAGCGATTTGCTCCCAATAAAAGCTCAAAATTCACAACTGCGAATTCCAACAAATACTTTTTATCTTTTTTTTTCTCAACCTTTTTTTATTTAAATTATAATTTTTTGATTACTTCAAAGATATATTCTAACCTGAGTCCTGAATATAAACTGATAGAACAGGTAGTTGATTTTTTTGAAAAATCAGAAATCAGGAAAGATATAATATCAAGAATTTATTTTACCGCTCTTTATATTACGGTGCACCCTGATAACGATGATAAATTTTATGAGTTGAAAAAGCTATTCCATGAAAATTTAAGTATATTGGATAGAAGAACAAGTTTCAATATGGGTGCAATAATCTTCTCATATTGCAAGGTACAGATCAACAAGAATGAAAATAAATTTCTGAAAGAGCAATTTGACCTGATAGATTTCATTCTTAAAAATAAAGTATATACAGCTTTTGAAAAAGATTATTTCGACCCTAACCTTTTTGTCATGATAATTGAAATATCTTTAAAATTAAATAAACTGAACTGGTGTGAAAAATTTATAGATTCATTCAAAGACCGGCTGAATCCGGTTAATAAAGAAAATCATTTAGCAATGGGTAAAATTTATATTCTCAGACATAAAAAAGATTTTAATTCTGCGTTCGGATTTTTATCGGAATTTATTCCGCGTAATATTCAGGAGAAGATTTATATGAAAAAAGTTGAATTAAAAATGTATTTTGAAACAGGTGACTTTGACAGAGTTTTATCTTTAATTAAAAGCAATAAAGAGTTTATTAATTTTGACAAGACACTTTCTGAATTTATTTCAAGTGCATTTAATAACTTTTTAATTTACTTAAAAAAGCTTGTCGATATAAAAATTAATATTGAAGTAAAAAGTTATGATCTTTATTTATTGAGGAATTTAAGAGATGACATAATAAAAACAGAAACCTATGACAAAATCTGGCTTTTTGATATTTTAGATGATCTGGAAAGCAAATTACAAAATAAAAAAATAATTAAAAAAATTGCTTAGCCGAATTCTTTGAACCTTATTGCCGCTGGCTAAAGCCAACGGCAATGATGTTTTTCAGCGGATCGTAACTCGTAACTTTTAAATGTCTTAAGGAACTATCGCCGCCACAAACGCACTCGCATTATTAGAAGTAAGCACCAGATCCGACAGATCAACAATATTATCCCCGTTCATATCACTTATTACATAACCGTTTGTGAATGAACTCGCCGCATTGGATACATTCACAACATCCGTCAGATCAACTATGCCGTTCTGATTCTCATCTCCGCTGTAGATTCTATATCTCACGGGAGAAGCATCTACCTGTTTCATATTGCTTCCGAATGCCTGTGACGATGAGGTTATGAAACTGTAATTAACTGATCCGCCTGCTGAGTAATTGATGCTGCCTGCACTCCAGGTTTCTATTGTGTTTCTGTGTCTTATGCTCAGATAATAATTTCCCGATGTTGCATTGTAAATTGCAAAAGATCCTGTATGAGTGCCGGAATTTATTACAGACTTCGATGAATCAATTATTGAATATGGAGAAGCAGAACTTCTAAGATAAACTTTCACAGTATCTGAAATATTCATTGTGTTAAATGAAGCATTATAGAATCCTTCCATTATAACCGAAAGATCTATGTTACCTATTCCGGAATTATTTGTGACCGATGCAATATTTGAAAGCGGGGAAATATTGCCATGAATATCCGCGGCAGAAATCTGATAATCGTAAGCAGAATCCGCCTGTGCAGTTGCATCATTATATCCGGAGCCGGGTGAGGTCGCAATTTCAGCTCCGTTTCTGTAAATAATATAATGATGAAGATCGGGTTCGGTATTCTGATCCCAGTCAAGATCTACAGATGCGCCGCTTCTTGATGCCATTAAGTTCAATGGAGCAGCAGGTGAGAGATTATCAACACTGTAGCCGGACTTTATGTTTGACCGCCAGTATTGATTTACGTTTGATGTCCGGGCTGTAATTCTGAAAAAATTTGTTCCGGTGTTGTTTTCGATGGAGTCTGACTGTGTGGATGCAATGTATGTATAGGAAAGATTTTTTGTTGCGGGAATAGTTGCAACACTCTGCCACGAGAATCCTGAGATTCCCGGAGGAACACTTTTTTCAACCAGATAATCTGTGATAATATTCTGACCATTTATGTCGTAACCGCTTCTCATCCATTTTAAAGCTACAGAGCCTCCCTGATCAGCCGGAACATCCTTAACTGAAACTATACCGGGCTGAATGACAGGAGAAGATGACAAATAAAGGAATACTCTTCCCGCCTGATTTCCTCCTGTATTGTCACTTATCGCTCCGCAAATTACATCTGAAAGTCCGTCACCGTTAACATCCCCTGCTGAAGAAACAGAATATCCAAATGATCCGTTATAAACTTTTCCTGTCACGATCAGTTAATTGCTGTGAAGAGCAAGATACCAGTTACCAGTTATCAGTTACAGTTTAACAGTTAACAGTTACTCTTTCAAATTATTTGACATTTGCAATTTGCAATTTATATTAAGGTGTTATCTTCCCGACAAAATTAAATCCGTTATTATCCGTAAACACTGCATCGGCAAGATCAACTATTCCGTCTCCGTTTACATCTGTCGGGACGTATCCGCTCACAAAGTTGAAGAAGTCATTGTCAATCAGACTCCCGTCCGTAAGATCCACAGTTCCGTCCTGATTTACATCGCCTGCGTAAACTGCGTATCTTACCGGAGATGCATCCACCTGTATCTGATTGTTTCCGAATGCCTTTGATGCCGATGAAGTGAAATTATAACTCAGAGTATTTCCTACATTGTAAACTTCTCCCCCGGATCTGCTCCATGTCTCTATTGAATTTCTGTGTCTTGTCTGAATGTAATATGTTCCGTTTACGGCATTTGTAAAATTATATGCAGCGGAAAATGTGACAGAGTCTACAACTGTTTTTGAAGAATCCGCAACTCCGTAAGGCGATATCGTGCTTCTTAAATATGCTCTTACCGTGTCTCTCATATTAAGTCTCTTGCTGATAGAATTGTAAAATCCTTCCATTGCATAATTCAGGACCATAGAGACCGAACTTGTATCTGCAGACCATCTTGAAAATGAATTTATCTTGCTGACTGAAATACTGTTGGCGGCTGCATTCGGATTTCCTCCTGCAAGTATCCAGGTACTTCCGGTATTAGTAGAATAAAACAATTTCAGAGAAGATTCGGGCTTTCCGTTAAGTTCTGAATCATCATACTTGAAAGTCATGCTTGCATCAAGTCCGTCATTTACAGCCGGCATGATATCAAAATACCTTGCTATGCTTGTTCCTCCGTTCAGTCCGTTCTGAACTGCATTACCTCTTCTGATTTCCGTGCTGCCAAGATTTACTGCTGTTGTAATAACAGCTCCCATACCTGCGACATTCAATGCAGACGGAGCATTTAGAATTCTGGTCGTCTTCACATAACCTGTCGTTGCAACAACAGTATTTCCCGGTGTCTCAGTTAAATAAGCATTTGGTCCGAGTGTTAAAATTTTATTTGCAATGTTCATATCACCGAGTACTATAGAAAGCGTGTCGTTTACGGTAAGATTTGCCTGCAGATTTGTATATGCAGCATTGTTTATTTTTAATCTGTGATAAGTGATATTCGCAGTGGAAATATTTTGAATTGATGTTCCATTATATTCCACTGTACTGTTGCTGACAATAAACGTACCGTTCTGTATTATCGGATCCGAGGCTGAGAAAGCAACTTTATAATTTGATATATTAAAGGTGCCTCCGGTATTGATGTCAACGCTATACATATTATGATTGCTGCCCATAGTGAGTGTAGTTCCGTTTAAAATTACCGCTTTTACCTGACATGATCCTGTGCCGGTAAAACTTTGAGCTGTACCTGCGAAAATAAGTTCAGTTCCGAATGCGCCGGTAATATCACCGTTATTTGTTAAAGTGTTATAAACTTCGAGTGAATAAGCTGATGATGTCCCAACGTACAGACTGGCTCCACTGTTGATTGTCACAGTACCGTATAACCTGCCTATAAATGGTGTTGAAAGATCATTAGCAGTAGTCGTTCCTGAAGCTACTCTTAATGGAGCATTAAAGAACGAACCGTTTTTGATGTTAAGCGAAACAGTATTTTGAGTTCTGAATGTTCCTGAATTAGATATAGTAGCACCTGAATTCAGATCAAATCTTCCGCTTGTAACGGTAAAGAAAAAGGAGTTTGGATTTAAAATGGAACCATTATTCATCTGAAAGGAAGTAACGGGAGCTACTGTAATATTACTTAATAAAGTAACAACTGCAAAAGTATCTATAAAAATATTTGTACTGGTAAAAGTACCGGCGCCGCTGAGATTTGATGTTGAATTAAACCTCAGATTATCAGAAGTAACAGAACTGTTATTTGTAAAACTAGGTCCCCGCATAATAAAAGTTGCGCCGTTACCCGATATAGTCCCGTTATTGATTAAATTACCATATACTTCCAGAGAATAAGGAGATGAAGGTCCGGTAAATAAATCTGCTCCGGCATCCACTGTTACACTACCGAATAATCTCCCTCTGAATGGTGAAGAGAGTTCATTTGCGGTAGTTATACCTGTATTAACTTTTAGATCAGCATTGAATCCGGAATTATTTCGCAAATTAAGCGAGACCGTACCCTGTGTTCTGAATAATCCTGAAGCTGTAACTGTTGCCCCGCTGAAAAGAACAAATGTTCCGGAATTTAATGTAAATGTATATGAATTTGGGTTCAGAGTTCCGCCGCTGTTTACTGAAAAAGAAGCCCCCGGTGTGAAAGTAACATTACTTGAAAGCGAAATATTGGATGAACCTGTTATGGTTACCGTATTACTTGTAAAAGAACCTGCTCCGGAAATTGTAGATGTTGAATCCATTTTCAAGTTTGAAGCCGTAATTGAATTATTATTCACAAGACTGGGTCCCCGAAAAACGAAATTTGCACCCGTTCCGGATATTGTTCCATTATTGATCACATTGCCGTATACTTCAAGAGAAAAAGCGGATGAACTTCCGGTAAACAAAATCGCACCATTATCTACGGTAACATTATTATAAATTCTTCCGGTATACGGGCTGCTCTGATCATTTGCCGTTGTTGTACCCGTATTGATTTTTAAAGGAGCATTGAAATTTGAACCGTTTCTGAGATTGAGTGATACTGTATTCTGCGTCTGGACCAGACCGGAATTTGAGATCGTAGCTCCAGGAAAAATAACCATGATACCGGAGTTAAATGTAAAAGTATTTGAATTAGGATTAAAAATTCCTCCTGTTAAAATACTAAAACCGGTAACGGGTGAAAAAGTAATATTATTTAAAATTGAAATATTACCTGTACTATTCACAAGAATTGAAGCTGAAGTAAAAGTTCCGTTTCCTGAAATTGCGGAGGTCGAATCCATTTCAAACTTACCGGATGAAATATTTCCGTTATTGGCAAGACTTGGTGCCCGTAATGCAAAGGTAGCTCCGGTACCGGAAATAGTTCCGTTATTTATAACATTTCCATAAGCTTCCAGAGTATATACTGATGATGTTCCTGTTTTAAGTTCCGCACCAATATCTACAGTAACACTGCCATAAACTCTGCCTGTAAATGGTGAACTCAGTTCAGTGACTGTAGTTGTACCAGAATTAACATTTAAGGCAGCATTAAAAAAAGAACCACTTCTTATATTCATTGAAGTGCCCGCTCCCTGAGTCCTGAACGTTCCGGGACCGCTGACCGTTCCGCCTTTCAATACAGTAAAATCCGTTCCGCTGCCGTCAAGAACTGTAAATACTATACCGTTATTTATTGAAATACTTCCGCTGTCAATAGTAAGCTGGTCAGCGCTGACATCTGCAGTTATGGTAACCAGATTAGGATATCTTACGGTAATTAAGTTGCTTGCCGCGTCAGGTGTGGATGTTGCAGGAATCCAGGTAACATTATTTACCGACATTTCCCAAGTCGAAGTTGAATTCCAGTTTCCTGACGCAATGCTCCTGAAGTAATCATTCGCTGAAAACAGGTCAGCCGAACTAAAAATATTTAAAGCTAAAATCAGGATCAGACATTGAATAATTTTTTTCATTTTTTTCCTTTCAGAAAATAAATTTTAATTTAAAAATCTCTTCGCCGGAATTTTTAATAATAAAATTTCCATAAAGGCAAAACTTTTTAAAATATAGCATTTTGATCTCATTCCTACAAAGAAAAAAAAACTGTCCTTTAGAATTCATGTCCGGTATTAATAATTAGATTTAGTTAAAAAATACTTTAATATTGAGGTTTTTTAATGTATTTTAATCCAATTCTTTAGAAATGACATATTCAAACTGAATGCAGAAAACCCGCTTGATACAGTTTCTCAGTTCTCTTAGTCAGGCAGAATTCAAAATCTTAAAAGACTTTGTTTCGTCTCCTGTCTACAATAAAAATAAATATATCATCAGTTTATTCGCTCAGCTTGAGATGTATTTTCCGGATTTTGATGATCCGGATCTGACTGAAGAGAATTTATTCAGAAATATTTTTAGTGACGCAGGTTATGATTATTACAAAATGAAAAATCTTGTTTCCGATCTTCTATCTCTGGGAAAGGATTTCCTGGTATTTCAGAGTCTTAAAACGCGCTATGATATCAGGGATTCTTTATTACTTCCTGATCTGGAAAAACGGAATCTTGATAAAATATTTGAACAGTCGTTTAAGTCTGCAGCTTCCCGTCTTGAAAAGTCAAAAGTCAAAGATGAAAATTATTTGATCCATAAATTTACGCTTGCTAAAGAATTGACCAATTTTTATTCCCCGAGAAAACCTAATGAGAACCATCACTTTCAGCAGGAAAAACTGAATCTCTTTGTAAATTATTCTGTCATAATGCTTTTAAAGACATATAACATAATGCTGCATGAAATAAATCAGAATAATTTTAATTATGACATGCGGATGTTTGAACAGGTTATGACTTATATAGAAAATAATCCCGGAGAAACCAATCCCACTATTAAAGTTTATCATCAGATCATTAAACTCTGCCTGGAAAAATCCGAGGAAAATTATTTAAAGCTTAAACATTTAAGGGAAGAATACAATAATGACCTGAATGCAGCAGACCGTTATATGCTCTTTCTTCATCTCGACAGTTACTGCGCTACGGCTTATAATATTGACGGCAGGACCGATCTTCTCTATGACCAGTACCTGCTGAGCAGGGAATGCAACATGAACAATTTTCCGGAACTTGGAAAAATTCTTTATCCCGATTTTTTAAATGACATTAAAAAAGCTGTAAGGGTAAATGAATTTGATTTTGCTATGAAATACATCGAGGATTTCAGGCATAACCTTACCGAAGAAAAAGAAAACACTCTGAATTTCTGTTACGGATATATAGCATATAAAAAAGGAAATCTTGATGAAGCGCTGGACCTTTTTTCAAAAACAGGTTTCTCAAATTATTTAATGAAGGTTCAGGTTAAATTACTGCTTATACAGCTTGTGTTCGATAAACAGTTTTATGATCAGGTGTTTTTAATGATAGATTCATACAGACATTATATTTCACGTGAAAAAATGATAACTGAAGTTTTAAAGAATACTCTTTTCAATTTTCTCAGAATAATAGGCGATCTTGCTAAACTCAGGACTTCTGCAGATAAAAATGACAAAGAGAAAATTTCAAGGATCTTGTTCGAGATTAATAATCTGAACAGCAATCATTTCGGAATGAAACTCTGGCTTGCCGAAAAAATTCAGGAGAATTAGGAATTTAAGATTAAAAAAAATTCATTTAACCGGTTGCTTATAAAAAAATACGGGCTGCAGATAATTATATTTACTCAATCTGCAGCCCGTAACTATTAACTCGTAACTAATTACTGTTCCAATTTATTTGACATTTGCAATTTGCAATTGTTTTTATGGTGTTATCTTTCCCACAAAATTATTCGCATTATTATCCGCGTATACTGCATCAGAAAGATCTACCGTCCCGTCACCGTTTACATCAGTCGGAATATATCCTGATGCAAAATTGAAAGCGGCATTGTCTATCAGAGTTCCGTCAGTAAGATCAACAGTCCCGTCCTGATTCACGTCAGCTGCGTAGAATGACCACTTGCCGCCGACATTTATCATATTATTTCCGTATGCCTGTGAACTTGCAGTCGTAAAATTATAACTTAACGCGTTTGAAGTAAACATCTGCGTTCCGCCGCTCCATGTTTCAATCGAATTCCTGTGTTTGACTACAATATAATAAGGGATCCCGTTTATGGGAGTTGCAAAATTTATCACTCTTGCAATACTCTGTCCGCCTAATCCTTTTACTGATTCAACAAGACTGTATGGAGAAGTAGAAGATCTTAATTCCACTGAAATGGTATCCGTATTTATATATGCCTGATGTTTCATTGTCAGAGTTAAACTTGAAACCAGATTTTTGAAATCATAAATGAAACAACCTCTGCCGTGTGTGGCAGCCAGCAGAACTTTCGGACCTTCCTTGTATTTCAGATCATAAACTTCCACATTTGGAAATCCTGTATTGAAAGAAACCCAGCTGACTCCTTCGTTTGTTGAGCTGAAAACCCCAAGGTCAGTTCCGGCAAAGATTGTTCTCGGAGAAGACATTTTAACTACAATGGAATTTATACCAATTGCGGGAAGGTTGGATGAAATTACATTCCAGCTTGTTCCGCTGTTGGTTGTCTTTCTGACATTATTTGAAGTACCTCCAAATGAAGCATAGCAGACAGCATTGTTAGCCGAATCAACCCATAGATCACTTACATAATCAAAACCAGTAGAAGCCGACCAGCTTGATCCGTTATTGGTAGTTACCAGTATTCTTCCGTTATCCGTTCCGATGTAAATTTTATTTATGTCATTCCAAGCGATACCGATTGCAGATACTCCGGAAGAAGCACCGATCGTGGAAGTAGATGCAATCTGAGTCCATCCGGAGGAAGATGTTGCTGTCTGAGCATTAGTCGTCTTAAGTACATTTGAAGCTGCATAAACTATTGTATTATGATCTCCCGGAGCCAATTCATAAGGATTGTAAAATAATCCGCCTGTTGAAGTATTTGGACTGAATTCTGTAAAACTTACTCCGCTGTTGTTTGACCTCTGCACGGAACCCCCAACATACTGACCGTAAACATAATTCGTATTTACGGGATCAACAACTGTATATCCTCCGTCTCCGGTAGTTCTTTGAATCCATACTGTTCCATTGTTGGTAGTTGTCTGCTTATTATTGTCCTGAGTTCCGCCGTAAATTTTCTGCGTATTAGATGGATCATAATCTGCGCTCTGGAACTGTAATGTGGAAACGTTCAGATTCAGATCTGTCCATGTCGTAGCATTATCAACGGATTTATAAATCCCTCCGTCCGAGCAGCAGTAAAGAGTTGTACCTTTATAAGCAAGATAATGAATATCTGCATGTGAGAAATTTGACTGTGACGAAGTATACCAAAGTGTTTTCTGTGTTAAAGTTGTTCCGCCGTTTGAAGAATAATAAATATCCAGACCGCCTGTAATGACCTTGTTTACATCACCCGGAACACATACAACTGCATTGTCATACCATCCCTGTGAACTAAGGTAATTAGTTGAATTATTCATGAGCGTCCAGCTTGTTCCGCCGTTGGTGGTCCTGTAAAGTCCAAGTAAACCGCCTGTGTTTACGTCAGCTACACTGGCATAAACATAATTTCCGTTATTTGGGGAAATTGCAAGCTGTACTCTTCCTCCTGTTGTCGGAAAACCGCCGGCCAGCAATGTCCAGTTTGTTCCGCCGTTGGTGGATTTATAGACTTTACTTCCGTTGTAATAAGCTTCGTAATAACCGGAGGCCAGATACAGTATCTGAGAATTGGAAGGATCCATAACCAGTGAGGAAGCGTCATACATACCCTGCGTTTGTGTCCAGCTTGCTCCGGCATTTGTTGAACGGTAAAATGCGCCGTTAAAAATTCCCGATGAGCAGTATACATTATTATGATTTGAAGGATCAACAATAATCTTTGAAATATAAGAACCGACAGTTGAAGCAGGCAGTACATTAGTCCAGCTCAGTCCGGCATTTGTGGATTTATAAATACCGGCTCCGTACTGACTGTCACCGGAATAATTAAGTTCACCCGTTCCGTAATAAAGTATATTCGGATTTACAGGGTCCACTGCAATATCTCCGCTTGCGATTGAGCCCAGATTGTCTGTAAGAACAACCCAGTGCGAACCGCCGTCAGTTGTTTTCCAGACGCCGCCCTGTGCAGCTGCAATATAAAAAATATTCGGGTCTGTAGGATGAAACGAAATCGAATTGGTTCTTCCTGAAATGTAACTTGCGTTGTTAACCTGATAAAACATTCCTGTCGGGTTTACGCTTGTCCATCTTGTTGATGCTGTTATACTGTTTGAAATATCAGCATTTTTCACAATTTTTTCCTTCTGGGCAAAAGCTTTTTCGAGTGCGTTTTTAGGAAGCTTTTTCCCGGGACCTCCTGCGCGCCTGACATTAATAAACTGCTGACGCTGCATGATGGATTCGCTTGTTTCATTTTCGTTTTCACCGTTGTTTTGAAAGTCTGACTGACTGAAAGCAAAAGTTGAGAACAAAAAAAAGGCATTTAATGCCAGTAATAATTTTAGAGTTTTCATAATTTTTTTATTTAAGATGCATAAATGTAGAGTAATTCTTTTCAATTATCAAACACAAAGAAAATATTATTCCGCTTTCAGTTTCTTAAAATTAATACTGCAACAATGCAGCTGTAGTTGGTCACAGTTTCTTGTATTCTTTGGATCTGTTTATAGTTTCAGGCATTTTATAATTTGTTACTACTTTTAAGTAAAAAAATTATATTACTGTGTTTAAAAATAATAAATTTAAATTAATTCCATTACAATGAAAATCTTAGAAAAGCTTTTTCGGAATGTTTTTTATTTCAACTTTAATTATATTTTCAATTTTATGCAGTACAGGTTTATTTTCATAACACTTAAATTCTGAACCACCAAACAGCCCAGACAATAAAGATCTTTCAGATCAAAATAACGGTAATCTTATACAGGATCATTTTTAGGCAGGAACAGGAATTCAATCAATTTCCAACATTAAAATTATTGAAAGTCAGTCTTTTAATATCTTACAGTCAATGGATACAGTATGGAGATCAATTGCAGTAGGAATGAGGTATAATGCTGAAATTGTTCTCCAGACATTTCTTGATGGTACAAGCTTTATAGCTGCTAAAGATATTCTTTAAGTTTCATCCGGAAGAATTGACATTCCTGTCAGCAGAAAAAACGCTATTTTAAGATTTTTGAAAATCATAAGAATGTATATCTTCAGTGTGAATAGAGTACATTTTCACCTAATACAGTTTTTCAAGATATAGTTAATCAAAAAAGTGTTTTTTATACTCAATTTCTAAATCGGATTTCTGAATTAATAACGTATAGCTTTCAGAAATTTCCTGAGAAACAACAAACTAATTCCTGACAATAATTATATTTATTAAGATAATTTCATCTAAGCAGTGAAAAAACTGAATTTATCTTTGAAAGAACCAAATTTTAAAGCTCAAATTAAATCTTAAAATTATAAAAGTATGAATTATTATTTTATCACCGGAGCGAGCAGCGGAATCGGTCTGGCATTTGCGGAACTTCTCCTTCGGGACAAAGACAATTTTGTCACGGGACTTTCACGTTCAAAGAATATCACTCATAAAAATTACCTGCATGCCGGCATTGACCTGAAAGATCTTAATGCTGTAAAAAGGTTTGAATTTCCGGTGCTGAAGGATGCAGGATCAATTATTCTTGTGAACAATGCTGCGGCGGCAAGTCAGACAAAGCATCTTGGGAAAAGGGATCAGGATCTTATCATTGATGATTACAGTGTCAATATTATAAGTCCGGCTTTACTGATGAATAATTTTTTGCAAAGATATCAGAATGAAAACTGTAAAAGAATTGTATTGAATATAAGTTCAGGCGCCGGAAAAAGAGCGATAGAAGCATGGAGCACATACTGTTCTTCAAAAGCGGCGCTTGAAATGATAAGCGAGGTAAGCAATCTGGAGCAGCGACTTAAATATCCTGATAATCCCGTTTACATATTCGCCGTCGGTCCGGGCGTAGTGGATACGAATATGCAGGCTGAACTCAGAAAAATCTCTCCGGAAGATTTCAGCTTGGTGGGTCAGTTCATTGAATTCAAGGAAAAAGGTCAGCTTTCCGATCCGAAAGATACTGCGGAAAAACTGCGCATAATAACCGAACATCCGGAGAGATTCGAAAAAGTAAGTTTCAGCGTAAAAGACTTTTAGAAAAAGGATTTATTATCATAAGTCAGTTCACAGCAGGAACGTCTTCATAAACAAAACGAAGCTCAAGACCTTCAATGTTCATCTCCTTGGTCTTTTCCTCAAACACTTCATCAATAATGAATCTGTAAACTTTCTTCGGATCCTGTCCTGTTACATTCTCGAGAATTATGTTCTTTTTTTTCAGCATTGCAGTAAATCTTCTGATTTCCGAACGCATTTCATTCTCATCAAGAAGAACCGCAGGTTTGAATTCAGGTTTCCCGATAATATCATAGATTCTGGAAGTCTTTGCTCCGGCATACACAGTTTCAAATTCATAAATATGCTTCAGCCACAGATTTTCCGTTTCGGGATCAAGAGCCGGTCCGGATTCAGACATGCCGAACTCTCTGCTCAGTTTCTTTTTGAGAAGTTCATTCTCCGCTTTTAGTTTCTTAAGGTAACTGTTAACACCTGAACCTGTTTTCGTTTCCATGGATTTTACGGTTTAATTAAAAAATAATTCCCGCATCAAAATAACACGGAAAATATTTCATATCAAATTGTAAAATTCACGGTTTGTGAAAATTTATTTTTTAACTTAAATACTTGAATACCCGAAGACCCGAAACATCCCGCAGAGTCAGTAAATCAAGGGACTCTGCGGATAAGTTGGTTTAGTAACTTGTAACTTGTAACTTGTAATTTGTAACTTGTAACTTGTAACTTGTAACTTATTTGACATTTGAAATTTGACATTTGAAATTTGAAATTTGAAATTTGAAATTTCATTTACGGTGTTATCTTCCCGACAAAATTAGCGGCATTATTGTCAGCAAACACAGCATCAGCCACATCCACAATTCCGTCTCCGTTAACATCCGTTGCAATGTAACCAGCTGCAAAGGATGAAGCGTCATTATCTATGAGAGTACCGTCTCCAAGGTCCACAATGCCGTCCTGATTCACATCACCGCTGTAAAAGCAGTATTTAGAACCGGAGATCCGGAGATTATTTCCGAAAGCCTGTGATGCTGCTGAAGTAAAATCATAATTCAGTGTTCCGCCGAATGTATAAGTTTCACCGCCGGATTTGCTCCATGTCTCAATACTGTTTCTGTGCTTTACAGCAAGATAGTAAATTCCGGAAGGAGCATTTCTGAAACCGAAATTCCCGGTGAGTGTCAGCGAATCAACAACACCTCTTGCCGAATCAATTTTCTGATAAGGCGAATTTGAATTCATCAGAAAAACCGAAACTGTATCTTTCAGATTTAAGGAATTCTGTACCGAATTAAAAAATCCTTCCTGCGCCATTTTCAGATTTAAATTTGTAACTATGCTGTTGTTAAGAGGATTGTAGTTGAATATTTTTATATCATCAACATACCAGCCGTCTGCAACCACGCTCTGATCACTCTGAAGTCTGAATCTGATTTTAAGCTGCGTTGATGAATTTGCATATGAAGTAATGTCGAAGTTCTGCTGCGTCCAGGTTGTCATTGTTCCGTTATATGATTTTACAGTCTGCCAGGTGGAACCGTTATCACTTGAGACTTCAACATAGCAGTAATCATATCCCGGTTCGGTAGCATATCTGTGCCAGAAGCTCAGGAATGTCACAGGCGTCGAACTTACATTCAACGGCAGATTCAGTGTCATTGAATTGTTAGTGTTATTGACATAATTCCCTGAAGGACTGTCAGTAAATGACCGGCTCGGGGAATGGGACTGTGAAGTTGTCACCGCCCAGCCGGAATTTGTAGTCCAGTTTCCGAATCCGTTTTCAGCGCTGTCTGCCAAAGTAAGGGATCCGTTTCCGATCAGTATGTATTTGGTTTCCTGATAGACAATACTCGTATCATTCTGTCTGTATTTAATATTTACCTGCAGAGCTGAATTCAAAGGAACCGCAGGCGATACAGTAAATCCGAAAACCGAGCTGTCACTCTGAAATGAATTTAAAGTTGCATAATTAAAACTTGTTATCGGAATATTAAGATAATAGCTCGGAGTGGTCACTTCAATCTTTACATTCTGCGCCGTAAGCACTCCCTTGTTTTTAAATTTCAGTTTTAAAGTGCCCGATTCGCCTTCACTGTAAATCTGCTTGTTGAAATTCGAAGAAACAGGATAGACAAAAGCTCCGCTGATTAGAGCAAAATACTGATTTGAAAAAAGCATTCCCTGAGCGAGCGGAATAATTTCCGCCTGTGTCGGCCAGAATCCTGTCAGTCCGGTCTCGGGAGTAATTGCAATTATATTATGAGAGGAATGAACCGAATCATTGTAATACCAGTCATCTGCGCTTCCTCTTACCGTATAGCCAACTGTCTGTGAAGGTGTGCCTGTTGTATAGTTGTTAGTTGCTGACATATCAGCGAGATATTCATTGAATTTGAAATCATCTGGAGTAGGAGAAGGATCTGACCATGCCCATGGTTTTATCAGATAATTTCCGTAGGTATGCGAACCGAGAACTGCATTTATATTCCTTGAGTTGACGAAGTTCATCGCAGCCTGAGTCTCAGGTTCTGAGAACGGTGATGTCCCTCTGTAAGTATCGCTTGAAGGACTGGTGCTGGAACCGTTATTGGTAGAATTCCAGTACTGATAAATTCCGTAATTCCTGTTCAGGTCAATTCCGTAACTGCCGCCGTTGTTTCTTCTGTTCTTTCTCCACAGTCCTCCGCCGTTTGGATTTGTAGACTGGTTATAAAGATATCCGTCAGGATTAAAAACAGGCGTAAAATATAATTCCCTGTTGTTCAGAATATAGGTTGCGATCGGATCAATATTATAATTTTCAAGCAGCCAGTAAATAAAATACATCATGTGCTCCATGCTTTCAGGTTCTCTGCAGTGAATCAGTGAATGATACCACGCCTCAGGTCTTCCCGTGGGAGCATCGGGATTCTTTGTAACTCTTACTGTCCAGAGCTGATTGTTCTCGACAGACGCGCCGATGGAAAATTTTGCCGAAATAAGATCAGGGTACTGAAGTCTCATGGAATCAAGCTTTGCAACTACCTCGCTGTATTTTAAAAATCCGCCCATCGTTCCGTAAATGGAATGACTTACATTATACAGTGCTTCAGAACTGCTGATTGATTTCTGAATTTCATCCGGAGTCATTTTGGGAAGGCTCTCGTAATATTTATCCCAGTCACTGATCAGAACAGTGTATGATACACCGGAGTTTATGAGCATTTTTATTTCGCTTTCTGACAGCCAGGCGTCAGTGAAGCCGGGTTTCCTGACTGCATGGTCGATAAAGAGACCAGCATCGTTAATTCTTCTGTCAGCGTCAGCGCCGGAAGAATAAATCCTTACCTGTGAATATTTTTCTTTATTTTTGTTCTGCTGATTCTGTGAATAAACAGACATAACTGTAAACAGCATTAAGAATGCCGTAAAAGTGTAAATATATTTTTTCATTATTAATTTATTTTATATAAACTAACGTATAAAAAATTATTTTAGTATACAATTTTTTGGTGTTATAATATAAAATCCGCAGCACCTGAAAATGGCAAAGGAAGGTATTCGGAATGCAGAACATTAAAGTATGATTATCCGAAATGTTCTGCTTTCAAAGAATTGATCAGATTGAAACTTCAGATCACTTTATTCCCGGAATTCAAGATACTATTTACAAAGTAAATGAAAATAATTTTATTTAATTTAGTATAAATCCGTTTTTAAAAAATTAACAGCAGCAGTTTTGATATAACCTTAAGGTAATATGAATATACTATTAATTGAAGATGAAAAGAAAATTTCCGAATTTATCCGCAAAGGACTGAAGGAGCAGTCTTACAATGTTGATGCGGCATTTGACGGAATAAAGGGTCAGCAGCTTGCTGTTAATAATGATTACGACCTGATAATTCTTGACATTCTGCTTCCGGGTCAGAACGGGTTTGCTGTCTGCGCCAGAATAAGGGAAGAAGGAATTAAGACACCGGTATTAATGCTGACTTCAATGGGACAGACAGATGACAAAGTAAAAGGGCTGAATACAGGAGCGGATGACTATCTGACAAAACCTTTCAAATTTGAAGAACTTCTTGCAAGGATCAGGGCACTGCTGAGAAGAGGCAGTCAGGAAAGAAAGATCATTTACAAAATTGATGATCTGATAATGAATTCAGCAGAGCATACAGTTCATAGAGACGGAAAAGAAATAAATTTAACCGCAAAAGAATTTGCTCTTCTTGAATATCTGCTTATTAATAAAAAAAGAGTAATGTCCAGGACGCAGATTTCCGAAAGCGTCTGGGGAATTGATTTTGACAGGGAAAGCAATGTAGTGGACACATACATAAAACTTCTCAGACAGAAAATTGACAAGGGATTTCCGAAACCCCTGATACATACTGTTATCGGAGTCGGATACGTTCTGCGGGAGGAGAAATGATCATATGAAAATAATCAGATCCGTCCGCGGAAAACTGACAGTATATTTCGTTATAATACTCGGGCTGATACTTTCCGTTTTCAGCATCGTGATGTATAATATTTTTGCTGGGGAGAGCAGGGATGAAATTGATTCCGCCATGCTGATACTTGCTTCCACTGTCCGGTCTGAAATAATTCTCGAGGGTGTGCAGGAGGGAATTTTTGACGAAGCCGGGGAATCTTACATACCATTTTCAAAACCAAAAATGCAGACAATTGAAATACTGAATGATTCAGGGAAAGTGATTTTGAAATCACAGACTGGTCCGAATATTATTTCTGTGGCGGATAGAAAGCTGATTGGGGAATCACTGAATGGAAATCACTTATTCGTTGATATGAATTTGATTCAGGATGACGGAAATCCATCCGGAATTTTATACAGAACTTTAATATATCCGATTAATGATCATCCGGAGAAGCTGTTGATTGTAATAGGAGTTCCGCTGGAAGAGCTCGAAAATAAATTATCCGCATTCAGACTTTCTCTATACATCTCCATTCCCGTTTTTATGCTTCTTTCTTCAGTGTTTGGATGGTTTTTAACCAAAAGAGCTTATGCACCCGTGAATGAGATGATAAGAAATGCCGGATTGATCACCTCAGGCAATCCGGGTAAAAGACTTCCTGTAAATGACAGCGGGGATGAGATATCCGAGCTTGCAAAGACGCTGAACGGAATGATAGAAAGACTTCAGATATCTTTTCAGACACTGAAGCAGTTCACATCAGACGCTTCTCATGAGCTAAGAACTCCGCTGACAATTTTAAAAGGTGAGATCGAAGTAACTCTCGGCAGACAAAGATCTTCTGAAGAATATGAAAAAGCGTTAAGGAATAATCTTGTTGAAACAGAGCGGCTTCAGAAGATCGTTGACGGATTACTTACGCTCAGTCAGGTGGAATCCGGAAAAGTACTCGTCACAAAAGAGGAAATTGACATTAATGATCTGCTTACTGAAGCGGTTTCAAAGATCAAAATACTTGCCTCTGAAAAAAAAATAAAAATTATTCTGAACCTTGATGACAGCGGCATCAGCAGAGACAGAATTTCTTTTTCCGGAGACAGGAATTTACTTCTTAACGTATTTATTAATCTGCTTGACAATTCCGTAAAATATTCCGGTCCGGAAAGCACCATAACTTGTACTCAGAAAACAGATCCCGCGGGTAAATTTTTTTCGGTAACTATAACTGATACAGGCATTGGAATTTCACCTGAAGATCTGGAAACCGTTTTTGACAGATTCACAAGAGCTGATCTTTCAAGGTCAAGCACTTATAATACAGGAGCAGGACTTGGTCTTGCTATAGCCAGAGCTGTTATAGAGTCACATAACGGCAGTATCTCCGCAACCAGCATCCGTGATGCCGGATCTTCTTTTACAGTAAAGCTTCCGTTTACAGTCAAATAGCTTCCCGTAAAATTCATTTCATTTTTTTAAAAAAATTCATTTCGTTTTCATCCCGTTTTCATCTCCAGTGCTTAATTTAGTACATATCAAAAAAACAGTTGCAGGATGCGGAGATCAAATTCCGGAAAATTATTAAATAAAAAATATAGAATAATAATTACAACCTCTTTAACGGAGTGAATGAAACAAAATTTTCTAAAATTTAAATTATAATAAAATGAAAATCTTAATTTTGGCAATGACGATCATGCTTTCATCAGCATGGGCATTCGGAAGCACGCCGCCGGAAGCAGTAAAGAAAGCGTTTGAAAAGAAATTCCCGGATGTTACAAAGGTAAAATGGGGAAAAGAAAATTCGAAAACATGGGAAGCTGAATTTACGGTGAATTCAACTAAACTAAGCGCAAACTTCAGCAGTGACGGAACATGGGAAGAAACAGAATCTGAAATTCCTGTAACTCAGCTTCCATCCGCCGTTACGGCTTCAATCGAAAAACAATACCCTAAATGGAAAATATCAGGAGCAGCAAAGATTGAATACTCAAACAGGGACATACATTATGAAGCTGACCTGATCTCAGGCAGGAAGAAAAAAGAAGTAGTTTATAAAGAAGACGGATCTGCAGTTAAATAACCTGTTCCGGTATAATGAAATATTCCTTAAAGCAGTTAGTATCAAAAGTAACAGTGTAAATCGGTAATAACGCCGGATCATATTTAAAAAGGGACCCGGCGTTTTAGTGAATTGTCGGATTTCCTCACGCGATAAAAATAAATTCTGATAAATAAGTATTAAAAAAATTTAAATGAAAATATTTACATTAAGGTTGTTGATGTTTATTCTTATCATGTCTTTATCAGCATTGACTCTGAATGCGCAGATCAAAGATCTTTCTTACTATGTTAATAAGGCACAGCAGAATAATCCTTCCATAAAACAGAACGAGAGGTTGAGAAAAATAAACCTTCTTCAGAACGATCTGATATTTGCGCAGAACAGAAAACCTCAGGTTTATTTTACATCCGATTATCTATTCGCTCCCTACTTCAACAATAACGGTCGTTTTATCAGCATCACGCCAAATCCTGATCTGAATGCGTACGGTTATGATCCTTCGATTTCAAACGGAGGCTTATATGAGGCACTGCTGAATGCAGATGTTCCGCTGCTTAATAAAAGTATCACAAATGCGCTGACCGAACAGAACAGTATTCAGAATAATCTTTTACTTATTTCGGACAGACAGATTTTACATGACATTGAGAAGCAGGTAAGAGAACAATTCTTAAACACTTTCAGCATTCAGGAACAGATAAAATATCTTGACAGGATAATAAAACTGGTTGAAGACAGAAAAATACTGGCTGAATCCCTTGCCCGAAAAGGAATAATGCAGCAAAGCGATTATCTTCTGCTGGACATTGAACTGAATTCAAAAGTAATAGAACAGCAGCAGCAGAAACAGTTATTATCCGAAGCATTCAATCAGCTGAATAATCTTTGCGTAATCGGGGATACGGCGCAATATGAACTTAAAGAACCTGTAATTATACAGCTTCAGCCGGTCACTTCCTTCAGCTTTCTCGAAAGATACAGAGCGGACAGTCTGAGCCTTGCAGCCGAGCAGGAAGTTATAAAATTAAACAACAACCCTCAGCTTAATCTTTACGGCAATATTGGTTTACGGACAACGGATCCTTCCAATGCGCTTCATAATTTCGGAACAAGTATCGGATTACATCTGAACGTTCCCATTTTCAACGGCAATCAGAAAGAAATACAGATCCAGCAGAACATGATTGCATTTGACACTCTCGGAATAAGCAGAAAGCAGGAGATCTCAAATGTAACAAACAGTCTTAAGAGCCTGAACAGCCAAATCAAAATGACAGAAGAAACGATTTCTCTCAACCAAGCGCAGATCACAAAACAGGAACTACTGCTGAATATTCTGCGGAATAAACTCATCAGCGGACAGACGTCAGCGCTTGAATATGTTAAAGCAATCGAGGATTATGTTCTGACAAATCAAAATTTGCTTAATGCCAGAATTTCATTATGGCAGCTCATCAATCAATACAATTATTTAAACTGGTAAATCATGATATTTAAAAAAAATCTTTATGTAATTTATTTTTTCCTGACACTTGTTTCCGCCGCTGTAAATTCATCCTGCAGTAATTCTGATGATACAGCGCAGACTGATCCTGAAGTAAGAGTACAGGTAACGCTTACAAGACCTGAACGCAACACAGTCTCCGAATACATGCAGTTTAACGGCGTTACGCAGTTTCAGAAGAAAGATAATATCCGCGCCACTCAAACCGGTTATGTAACAGGAATAAATTTCAGACCCGGAAATTACATTCAGACCGGATCTGTGTTCTGTGAAATTGTCACAAAGGAACAGCGTGCGCTCAGGAATTTATCTGACACTGATTCCTCACTTCAGAAATTTCAGGTTCCGCTTCCCGTTGAATCAAATGCGTCAGGAATAATCTCGGTAATCAATGTACTTTCAGGGGATTATGTAAATGAAGGAGATTTGATCGCAACTGTGCTTGAACCCGGTTCCCTTGTGCTGAATCTGAATGTTCCGTATGAATTCCATAATTTTATTTCAAACGGGAAACGCGTTGAAATATTATTGCCTGACGGAAAATCCATAATCTCTTCGATTTCAAATTCAATGCCGACCGTAGATCCGGTTACATTGTCTCAGGTCTATCTGATAAATTTAGCTGACTATTCCCTACCGGAAAATCTGCTCGTTACTGTCAGGATTGCTGTGGATCAGAAAGCAAACGTGCTGACACTGCCGGTAAAAGCTGTGCAGACTGACGAGGAACAGAAAGAATTCTGGGTAATGAAACTGGAAAACGATTCAATGGCTGTCAGGATCCCTGTATTTACGGGCACTCAGAACGACACAGTGATACAGGTCATTTCAGACAAGATCACATCTGAAGACAGAATAATTGTTGACGGAGCATACGAGCTCCCGGATTCTGCAACAGTAAAAATTCAGAAAGGAGAATGATAATTGACAGGATTTTATAAGAAATATGAATTTCCTTTTTTTGCGCTGGCAGTCCTCCTTATTATGGGCGGATATTTTGCTTATTCCAATCTGAAGACCGGTTTGTTTCCGGATATTACATTCCCGAAAATAAAAATAATAGTGGATGCGGGACAACAGCCGATAGACAAAATGATGACCACGGTTACAGTTCCGCTTGAAAATATAATCAGAAAAACGGAAGGTCTTTCTTATATCAGAAGTGCAACTTCAAGAGGAAGCTGTGAGATCTCCGTCTTCCTTGACTGGAATGCAGATGTGGATAAAGCGCGGACACAGATTCAGGGGCTTATAAATGAGGTGCAGAATACTCTTCCGCAGGGAATCGGAATAACCGTGGAAAAAATGAATCCCTCGATACTACCCATTATGGGATATTCAATCGAAGGAAACAGATCGCAGATCTCATTGAAGGAAATTGCACTGTATCAGGTTAAACCGTTTCTTGCATCAGTGGAAGGTATCTCAGACATTGCAGTCACCGGCGGGAAGACAAAGGAATATCAGATAATCCTGAATCCTGATAAGCTTACAAATCTTGGAATTACACCTGCTCAGATAGAAACTGCCGTTGTCCAGTCAAATATTCTTTATTCAAACGGATACATAAACGATCATGACAGGTTATATCTTATACTTACCGATAATGCTGTTGACAGATTATCCGAACTTCAGGACCTGATCATAATTAATTCCCCAAACCGTCTTATCACTCTTAACGATGTAGCTGAGATCAAAATAAATGAAGAGAAAGAATATGTAAGAATAAACGCCAACGGAAAAGATGTTCCGTTAATAGCCATTCTGAAACAGCCGGATGCCAATTTGATTGATGTTACTCAGGGAGTTGAAAAGAAAATGGCGGAACTTTCATCAATACTTCCGAAAGACGTAAAGCTTATTCCGTTTTACAAGCAGGCGGATTTTGTTAATGACAGCATAAAAAGTATAGAGGACGTTCTATGGGTTGGTCTGCTGTTATCCATCATTGTCGTTATTCTATTTTTAAGATCTGTATCCACAAGTATAGCTGTTTTACTTACAATACCTCTTACGCTTTCCCTTACTCTTGTAATATTATATACAGTCGGATACACATTTAACATTATGACATTGGGAGCGCTTGCCGCGGCGGTGGGACTGATGATTGATGATGCGGTAATAGTAGTGGAACAGATACACAGGATGCGTGAAGAAAATCCCGGAAAACCGATTGCGGAAATTATAACCGCATCAATACGGTATCTCTTTCCTGCAATGATAAGTTCTTCTCTGAGTACAATTGTAATTTTCATTCCCTTTATTCTAATGACCGGTGTTGCGGGAGCTTATTTTAAAGTACTTGCTCTTACAATGATCATTACGCTTACATCTTCATTCATAGTAACCTGGATACTGCTTCCAACTTTGTTTTTGTTTTTACCATTCAAAGAAAAAGACCATGCCGTTATTAAAAACAGTACCGGCTGGATATCATTTTTCGTGAAGCGTCCCTATATATCTTTTATATTCATAGCATCATGCATTCTGATCCTGTGGCAGATCCCGGGAAGACTACCTTCAGGATTTCTTCCTGACATGGATGAGGGAAGCATTGTCCTTGACTTCAACAGCCCAAGCGGAACAAACCTTGAGGAGACTGACAGAATGCTTAAGCAGGTTGACAATATTTTAAAGGATCAGCCGGAAGTTGAAAAGTTTTCCAGAAGACTCGGGACGCAGATGGGATTTTTTATTACAGAACCAAACAGCGGTGATTATCTGATCCAGTTAAAAAAGGACAGAACAAAATCCACCGAAGAAGTTTCAAATGAGATTCGGACGCAGATAGAGTCCACACTGCCGCAACTGAGAGTGGATTTCGGACAGGTTATAGGAGACATACTAGGAGATCTGATGAGCTCTGTTCAGCCGATAGAAATAAAACTGTTCGGAAATAATAAAGACAGCATAGAAAGCATTTCCAGGAATATTGCTGATATTGTATCAGGCGTAGACGGAACGGCAGATGTATTTGACGGGATAATTCTTGCAGGTCCTGATATACTGGTAAAGCCGGATGCAGCTCTGCTGGCTCAGCTGGGAGTTACTCCTGCAGATTTTCAGTTTCAGGTTCAGACGCAGATCGAAGGATCTGTCATAAGCAGTTTCACAGATAAGGAACAGCAGGTAAATATCCGAATGATATATCCGGATGCATTAAATACTTCCGTTCACTCTCTTCAGAATAATGTTATCCTTTTACCGAATGGTGCTTTCAAACCGCTGAGCAGTGTTGCTGACATTGAAATTGAAAAAGGCGCGGCGGAAATTGACCGTGAGAATCAGCAGATGATAGGAGTTATTTCAGCGCGTCTGAATAACCGAGATCTCGGCAGCACATTAAAAGACATTCAGGCGGCTTTAAAAGAAAAGATAAATCTTCCGACAGGATTTCACATTGAATACGGAGGATCATATGCAGAGCAGCAGAAAGCATTTAAAGAATTACTTCTTATATTAATCACCGCATCTCTTCTTGTATTTATTGTAATGCTGTTTCTTTTCAGACAGATATTTATTTCATTCATAATAATTTTACTGGCGGTAATGGGAGCTGCGGGGAGTTTCCTTGCTCTGCTGATCACAAAGACTCCGCTGAATGTCGGAAGTTATACGGGAATAATCATGGTCATTGGCATTGTTGGGGAAAATGCGATCTTTACTTATTATCAGTTTTTAAAATCGAGAAAGACTATGAATAAAGAGTCTGCAGTGCTGAATTCAATTGCCGTAAGATTAAGACCCAATCTGATGACGGCATCTGCGGCAATTGTAGCGTTACTTCCACTTGTTCTCGGCATAGGAACCGGAGCTCAGCTTCACCAGCCGCTGGCAATTGCAGTGATCGGAGGATTTCTCTTTGCTCTTCCTCTTTTATTGATCGTCCTGCCTTCTATGATAAAAGTTTTCATTCCGGGAGAAATCAAATCAGCTGAAAATGATATCAATGAATCAGAATAAGTTTCAAACCTGTATGCACAAGAAAACACAAACCGAAAAATAAATTTTTTGAGTCAGAGATCGGATTTTCTGTAATCAAATGAGTAACCTGAAAACCTGAGGGACCGGTAAATGTCAGCGGGAAATAGAATTTCAATTTCCGCAGGGGTAAGAAAATTCCTGACTCTTCCACCTTACAGACAAGGAAATTATTTCAAAAGAACCATCTTGCGTACCTGCTCAAAACCTCCTGCCTTAATTTTATAGTAATATACTCCGTTCGAAAGATCTGCTCCGCTGAAAGATACAATATATCTGCCGGCTGTTTTATATTCATTTATATGACTCATCACTTCTTTTCCAAGCGAGTTGTAAACTTTTATAGTAACAAAATTATCAGAAGGGAGATCGTATTGTATATTTGTAGAAGGATTAAAAGGATTTGGATAATTTTGATTTAATTCAAACTTTCTAATAGATAAATTTTCAATTTGTGATAAATTTGTTAATCCTCCATTTAATGTATTCACAATATATCCTCCTCCCGGACCACCAACCGCCCAGACTATTGATCTATTATATGCGTAAATTGAACCGTAAGGACCTGCACCATGCTGTGCTGATAGAAACCAATTAAATCCACCGTTAGTAGTTTTAAATATTTTTCCTACATATCCTCCTGCATAGCCTGTCATATTATCAGCGAATTCTATACTGATCATTGTTTCACTTATTTCAATTGGAATTCTCGCTAATGAATCCCATATTATCCCATAATTTGTAGTTCTATAAACTAATCTTCCACGAGTGACTGTCCATCCTGTATCTCCAACAAATGTAATTTTTTCGGTAAAAGGAGTTGCTAGAGGACTTGGTAATGTAACCGGATTCCAGTTTGCACCTGAATTTGTAGTATGATAAGTTCTGCCCCAGGCTGCAATGTTACCTGTTGAATAGTTTTTAAAATGAACGTCATTTAATTGACTGTCAATAAACATTGAATCAATAAAAGTCTGTCCGCCGTCCGTCGTCCTCATCGCAACCCTGTCTCCGCAAAACCAGCCGGTGGTTTCATTTATAAACCATAAGCCGTATAGTATTGGCGCCTGATCTGTACCTTCTCTCAGAGCAATCCAGTTTTCACCTCCGTTAACGGATTTATATATTACATAATATCCGCATGCATAAATAACAGAATCATTTACAGGATGTGTCTGGTTAAAAGTAGCATAAAAATTCTGAGAATACCATTTAGTACCACCGTTAGTAGATTTTAAGATCATCCCTCCTCCGCAAGCCCAGCCGGTATTTTTATCGATAAACCTGATATCATAAATAACACCCGTAGACTGATACTGAATATACCACTGTGCCTCGGAATTAATAAAGGAAAGAAAATATAAGAATATTAGTAATATTGGTTTTTTCATATCTTCACCGCCATAAATTTAATATTCATTATAGAAAATCTCGTTTGGGGCAGGAATATCTTTTTTTATTTTACACATAATTATGAAAAAAAAAATAGAAACAAGTTAAATTTATATGAGAAAACAATCGTTGATTTATCGAGGACGGAGCTGCAATCATTAAGCTGCAATTTTCGCCTGCACAGTTGCTGATTACCAATAAGTTTACTTGAGTAGAACAGAGAGTTATAAGATTAGAAGTGTAACCTTTTTGGAACACCTGCAACGGCACATTAAAAATATCATGACGACATTTTCATATAAAAAAAGCCCCGCAAATATTTAATTTGCAGGACTTTTTGAAATAATTAAAACAATATTATTTCAGCAGAATCATTCTCCTTGTGTAAGTAAATCTTCGTCCTCCGTTTTCATACGGAGTTATCTCAATACTGTAATAATAAATTCCGCTGTTCAGACCGTTACCTGAAAAATTTACAGAATACTTTCCGGCACTCTTAAATTCATTTACCGGTGCGGCAACGATTCTTCCAAGGATATCATAAACCTTCAGCGAAACAAATCCACCCTCTGACATTGAATAATTTATTACCGTGTTCGGGTTAAACGGATTCGGATAATTCTGATCCAGATTAAAGCTGCCGGGGATCTCATTAACTGTCTGTGCAATTCCAACTACAGTGGAATTAAGAGTATAGTTATCAATAATATTTCCTGATCTGTTTATGAATTTAAAATTGATACTGTCATTGTAGACGTTCATAAGCATTGCTCCATAATCGGCATTATATCTTACAAGACTTCCTGTAACAGGAGTTCCCATCGGGTAAATACTTTTTCCGCCTAGTCCGTTCACTATATATATCAGATTATCAATGCTGAGTCTTTCATAAATATGTTCATGCCCTGCCATAACAATGGAAGCTCCCCAGCTTTTGAAAGGCCATCTAAGCGCAAGTGTCGGACCATGAGTGGATCCGGAAGTATAAGGAGGATGATGAAAATAAACTATCTTCCATTTTTCAGTCGAAGCGGCAAGTTTGTTCTTAAGCCAGAGCGCCTGTACTGAAGAACTGTCAATTCCGTCGGTTTCATGCGGATCGCTGTCTATGGAATAAAAGTGAACATTCCCTTTAACAAAATCATAATATCTTTCATTGTTAGGAAGCGCAAAGTAATTAAGATAAGGGACAGCTCCGGCGGTATTCCAGTCGTGATTGCC
The DNA here is from genome assembly GCA_018266875.1 of Bacteroidota bacterium. Taxonomy (GTDB): domain Bacteria; phylum Bacteroidota; class Ignavibacteria; order Tepidaquicellales; family Tepidaquicellaceae; genus UBA2330. The sequence goes on along the minus strand of JAFDZR010000008.1, from coordinate 996 downwards.
GAGACTCGGAAAAAATCTGTTTACAGTATCTCCCTGACCGTAACTACCCGTATAAGGATAAATAAACTCATGATAATACTTGCCGATATTCAGATCAATAGTACTTGAAGCACCGTTCTCATAATTATTGTCACCAAGTGTAATTACAAAATCCGGGCTCCAGCTTCTTACAAGATCAGATACTGCCTGTTCATTAGCGCCGTCTTTCCCGTAATCGCCGATCGAAGCAAATTTATATAAAGGAGTCTGGGAAAATACAGAACAAAAAGCAGCTGCCAGAAAAAGCAAAGAGAAAATAATTTTCATGCTGATTAATTTTATCTGCAAATTCAGCAAAATAAATTTAATATACAAATTAGTTTATTTGACATCAAAAACGGATTAAGAATCAAGAATTAAGTATTTGACATTCGAAATTCTAAATTTGAAATTGCTTGTATGGAATAATTTTTCTTGTAAAATTAAACGCATAATAATCAACAATAGTAGTATAATCAAATTAAATGTTCCTTCACCATTTATATATAGGAATATAACCTTATTCAAAATTGAATACATCATTATTAATGAGGCTGCCGTCTCCTGGATCTCAACAGAAAAGAGTCAGCCATGTTGTCATGAAACAAAACAGCGTAATACTTGAAATAACAAATTCACGGATCTTAAAAATACATGCTTCAGATAAATATAATAGTTTGATTAAACTACAATGTGTTTTAAATTCAATAAACCAAAATGCAAAACGCCGGAAAGAAATTTCTTCCCGGCGTTTTTAATAACTATTTAAATTTTGAAAAATTACTTGAGCAATGTCATTTTCATGACTTTGCTTACACCGTTAGATTCAAGTCTGTAATAATAAATACCGCTTGATAGATTTACAGCATTGAAGTTTATTGTATGATATCCTGCGCTTACATTTTCATTTACCAAAGTCGCAACTTCTTTTCCTGAAGTATTATAGACTTTCAATCAGTGCTGTCCAAAATATTTTTG
>JAFDZR010000007.1:42867-110648 GCA_018266875.1 Bacteroidota bacterium | reverse complement strand
TCACGAATTCAGGCAATTATTCATCCCGAGTTCTCGGGACGACTTTTCTTTGGTACTTTCTTGTGGTCGTACAAAAGAAAGTACGTTTACTCCAGTAAATATTGATTTCTTAAACTAAACGTTTTGGACACTATTGTCAAAAAAACCATACTGCTATCCCGATTTATTATTCCGTATCCTTATATTAAAATGGATTTTTAAAAGGGTAAATTAAATTCAATTTTAATTATCTTTTCAAAGAAAATTTATTCGGTTTTTAAAAAGCGGAACCGGTTTTCAGAATTGAGGACAATTGATTCCGGTATAACTGATACTGAAGCCTGTTTTTTTTTCAGGAACTCCTTTTTCCGGCATTTTACAAATCCTGATTGATACTCTCAGCAATTTTTATGTCGTTGAAATATTGCTTTAAACAGTATATCTTTGTAATCTAATTGTAAGTACTATAAATAATTTATTCCGTTTAAGGATCTTTGTCAGTGCGCCGAAATTCTATCAATAAAAGGAATAGGAATTACTGATCAAGCCAACGATACGTTAGACTGTTTCTGACTATATGTCAAATATTTTTTTAATTGCATCACAAAATTGAACAAACCAAGTTTAAACGGCAAGAGTAATCATTCCGCAGTATCTTCCCAAGAATCAAGAGACTCCAAAGATAACTTTAAGATATATCTAAATATCTTAAGAGTGAATATCATCCCTATGGTAATTATTACTCTGCTCTGCGTTTTGCTGACTATTGCCTATGTCCTTTATGCAAAGGACATTTATAAATCTACTGCTACGATAAAAATTAACAGACCGCAGGGAAGCGTATTGAGCTCAAGTCTTATTCCGGAATTTCAGGATTTTATAACTGACAGGTACATTTCAAACGAAATTGAAGTTCTCAAAAGCTATAAGATAAGAGAGATCGTTGCGGAGAATCTTATTGATACCTTTAAAATAGATCAGGACAAATCGAAATTTTACTATATACTTAATCACGGAAGCAACGAAGATGTAACCACCTTAATATCTGTTTCCAGTTTAGCTGATCTTCTGTCAAGCATCGTAAAAATTGACCAGAAACGTGGTCTTGACGTTGTCGACATTGTGGCGGAAAGTCCGGCTAAATACGAGGCAATGCTTATAGCAAATCTTTATTCCAGGGTATATCAGCTCTTCAGTCTTGATCTTTCCAGGGAGGAACTCACTAACCTTACCGGATATCTGCGTGAGGAAAAGGAGAATAAATTCAAAGACCTTGCCAAAGCTGAAAGTGAACTTGAAGAATACCAGAAGAAAGGCGGTCTGATACTGCTCGATGCTCAGGTAAAAAATGTGGTGGAAAATATCTCCGTACTGGAAGCGCAGCAGAATGCCGCAAAGATAGAATTGAATTCCAAAGAGGAAGAATATAATTCCCTGAAAAAGGAAATAGACAGGATAGACCCGACTCTGGTAACTTTCCTGCAGGGAAAAGTAGATGAACTTTATCTCAACGAAATTCAGACAAAGATAGCCGAGCTTGAATCCAGGAGAGATATTGAAGCTTCCATTCCTTCGGACGAAAATTTAAAACAAAAGACTCTTAATGAATACAATAAAAAGATCGAACCTCTGAGACAGACTCTCGAAGAAAAGATCAGCGTGATGAGATCGAGTCTTTTTTCAAGCACTCCAGAGGAGAGACGTCTGATATCACAGAAGCTTCTGGAATCAGAGGTCGGCGTTCAGTCCCTAAATGCAAAAGTCAACACTCTTTCAAAAATGCTGGGGAAATACGAAGAACAGTTTTCCAAACTTCCCACACAGAGCATTGAGTATGCAAAACTTGAAAGAAACAGGAAAGCCACTGAAAAACTTTATCTTATCCTTGAAGAAAAATATCAGGAAGCAAAGATCAATGAGAGAATAAAAATGGGAACTGTTCTGGTAATTGCTCCGGGAGTTATAGCGACTAAGCCTTCCAAGCCGAACCGCATGCTGATTATTTTTATGGGAACGCTTTTCGGAATTGCTCTGAGCATCGCCTTCGCATTTGCAAGAAATTATTTTGACCACACAGTAAAAAGTCCCGACGAAATCGAAAGCAGAGGGATCAGCGTTTTATCATGGATACCAACAATTGATGAATTAAAGAACGGCTCTAGCCAGAGTGAATTTATTGTTGCAAATAAGCCGAAATCTCCTCCCTCGGAAGCTTTCAAAGCTCTAAGAACACGGATACAGTATTCAAAACTTGAAGAGACTCCTTTAAAGACAATACTGCTGACAAGTTCAGTGCCTTCAGAGGGAAAGACGACAATTTCAATCAACCTTGCCGGAAGTCTTGCGCAGATGGAAAAGAAAGTTCTGCTGCTTGACTGCGATCTGAGAAAGCCGAGAGTGCATAATGTTTTTGAAATTGACAGATTCCCCGGTCTCAGCGATTATCTGTTCTCAAATGCTTCGCTTGAAGAGATCACCAGAAGGACAAAACTTGAAACGCTTGATGTAATAACCAGCGGAACAATTCCGCCGAATCCCTCAGAACTCCTTGCATCAAAGCAGATGAAGGATTTTCTGGAAAAAATGAAAACCAAATATGACTTTATAGTTATAGATTCACCGCCGTACATTTCAGTAACTGATGCTGAAATACTTTTCAGGATTGCTGACGGCACCATTCTGGTCCTGAAAGCCGGGAGCACGCCTTCCGACGCTTTCTACAGAACGTCCGAAAAACTGACTAATCTCGACCCGCATAATTTCCTCGGAGTTGTATTCAACAATTTCAGTTTTAAAAGTGCATACGGTTATTATTACAATTACTACTACTATTACACAAGACCGGATGATAAACTGAAAACCGGTAAACCAACTTCAACTGTCTGATTAAATAATTCTGTGTTTAAAATTATTTTACATCTTTTTCTATATTTAAAAATTAAAACCTCATAAGAAAGGAAGCTTTGAACTTAAAAACTAAAGTTATCAATAATGATTTTACTGTCGGTATAATAGGAATGGGATATGTAGGTCTGCCGCTCGCTCTGGAATTTGCAAACAAAGGCATATCCGTTATAGGATTTGACCTTGATGAATTCAAAGTCAGAAAGATCAATAAGGATAAATCATCTTACATAAAACATATTCCGTCAGATAAAATTAATTCCGCAGTCAGTAACGGAAAATTAACCGCCACCACTGATTTTTCCAAGCTGCCGAAAGCAGACGCTGTGATCATTTGCGTCCCTACTCCGCTGAATGTAAACAGAGAGCCCGATATGAGCTATGTGGTAAATACGGCACACACCATTGCAAAATATTTAAGGAAAGGTCAGTTTGTATCACTTGAAAGCACTACCTATCCCGGAACGACCGATGAAATCCTCTTGAAAATATTTGAGGAAAAAGGTCTTAAAGTAGGAAAGGATTTTTATTTATGTTTCTCTCCCGAAAGAGAAGATCCGAATAATGAAAAGTATTCCACTTCCACCATTCCGAAAGTTCTCGGAGGCGTTACTAAGGATTGTATTGAGATCGGAAAACTGATCTACGAAAAGGTAATTGTAAAAGTCGTTCCTGTATCGTCCACAAAAGCAGCCGAGTCAACCAAGCTGCTTGAGAATATTTTCAGATCTATAAACATTGCACTTGTCAACGAACTTAAAGTCGTTTTCGATAAAATGGGAATTGACGTATGGGAAGTAATTGAAGCAGCTTCCACAAAGCCCTTTGGCTACACTCCTTTTTATCCGGGTCCTGGTCTCGGCGGACACTGTATTCCGATCGATCCTTTTTATCTTACCTGGAAAGCGCGTGAATATGAGATCTCGACAAAATTCATCGAACTTGCAGGTGAAATAAACACTGCAATGCCGGAGTATGTTGTCTCAAAAGTTTCACACGCTCTCAATGAAAACAAAAAATGTCTGAAAGGATCTAAAATTCTTCTGCTCGGACTTTCATATAAAAAGGATATTGATGATCTGCGCGAATCCCCTTCTCTCAAGCTGATCGAACTTCTTCAGGATGAAGGAGCGATTGTTGATTACAGCGATGATTATGTTACGACAATCCCGAGATTAAGGAAATATGATTTTAATAAAAAATCCGTTCCTATTACAAAGAAGAATGTTGCGAAATATGACCTTGTATTACTGTCGACAGACCATACTTATTATGACTACAAGCTTATCTTTGACAATGCAAAGATAATTGTTGACTCGAGGAATGCATTCAAAAAATTCAAAGGAAAAAAATTATTCAAAGCTTAAAATAAATTAACACAAAAAGAAAACCATGGACAATATAAAACTTGCAGTCATAGGCTGCGGCAAGTGGGGAATGAATCACGTAAAGACCGCATACAAACTTTTCGGTGAAGATCTGAAATACTGCTGCGACAGTTCCGATGACAGCGCGGCAAAAGTAAAAGCAGTTTCGGAAAAGATAATTTTCACAAAAGATCCGAATGATATAATAACGGACACGGATGTAACTGCTGTGATTATCTCCACTCCGGCAGAAACGCATTTTGAAATTGCAAAGAAAATGCTTCTTGCCGGGAAACATGTATTGGTGGAAAAGCCAATCACACTCAATTCCGAAGATGCGCACATACTGAATGAACTCGCTCTTGAGAATGACAGAATATTAATGGTCGGTCATCTGCTGCTTTTCCATCCGGCAATACTGAAGATTAAAGAATTCGTTGATGAAGGAAAGCTCGGCAAACTGCAGTACATATACAGCAACCGTCTTAATCTCGGCACAATAAGGACAGAGGAAAATATATTATGGAGCTTTGCACCGCATGATATTTCCGTTATACAGTATCTCGTAAATGACATTCCTGAGGAAGTTACAGCTACAGGAGCAGTCTTCCTGACGAGCGAGATTCAGGATACAACTCTTACAAATCTGAAATTCAAAGATAATATTCATGCCCATATTTTTGTGAGCTGGCTCCATCCTTTCAAAGAGCAGAGACTTGTAGTCATTGGAGATAAATCCATGATGATGTTTGAAGATTCAATTCCAACTGACAAGTTAAAACTTTACAGAAAAGGAATTGACATGGTAAACGGTCTGCCGGTAAAAAGGGATTCGGATTTTGAAAGCATAGAGTTCGGCAAGGAATCCCCTCTTGAACTTGAGCAGCTTCATTTCATTGACTGCATTAAAAATTCCAAAACTCCGAGAGCAGACGGAAGGAATGCGATCGAAGTACTTGAGACACTTGAAAGAGCGCAAACTGAATTAATTAAGAATTAGGAATTACGAATTTGGAATTGCTGATCTCAAATTTCAAATGTCAAATGGATTTTTTGCCTCGAAGGCTCAAAGACTCAAAGGAATTAAACTGATAAAATAAACAAAACACAGACTTTGTCACTCCCGCATGCAGATTTTTTGTCATTCCCGCGTGCTTCAGGCGGGAATCTATTTCAATCAGGAATTGGGAATAACGAATTTCTAATGTCAAATAGAATTTGCCTCGAAGGCTCTAAGACTCAAAGGAATTACGCTGTTAATAAAATAATTTAAGAATAAGGGAATAAAAAAATCGAATTTGTTTAAATCGATCAGAATTTCAAAAGCAATTGCATTACCAAACGAAGTATGGGAACGAGCGAACAAAAATAAGAATAAACAAATGTTTTTCATTGAGCCTTAGAGCCATTGAGGCAAATCGAACTCGTAACTCTTAACTCGTAACTAATTTATAATTTAAAATTTATTATTAAAAAAATGTCAGACTTCAAAGTACACCCAACAGCAGTAGTAGACGACAATGTAGAGATCGGCAGCGGAACGTCGATTTGGCATTTCTCACATGTACAGCCCGGCGCAAAGATCGGCGAGAAATGTACGCTTGGTCAGAATGTAAATGTCGCCAACAATGTGACGATCGGTAATTTTTGTAAGATACAGAATAACGTTTCAGTATATGAAGGAGTGACGCTCGAAGATTATGTCTTCTGCGGACCTTCGATGGTATTCACAAATATAATTTTACCAAAATGTAAATATCCTCAGAGAGGCGCAGAGTTTTATACTCCTACTCTTGTGAAACAAGGCGCATCCATCGGCGCAAATGCAACCATAGTATGCGGCATCACTGTCGGCAGGGATTGTCTCATAGGTGCAGGAACAGTCGTTACAAAAGACGTTCCGGATTATGCACTCGTAGTCGGTAATCCCGGCAAAGTCATCGGCTGGGTAAGCGAAGCCGGAAAGAGACTTGAGTTTGATAAAGACGGATTCGCAATTTGTGAAAAGTCGGGGAAGAAATATAAACTTGAGAATGGGAAAGTGACTGAAGTAAATTAATATTTTTTCCGACGTTGATTATCAAAGAGAGCGGAGCGAGCGTGACCAACAACGAACGGAAACGTGACTTTGGCAGTAGTATGATGTTTGTAACTAAAAAGTTTTCCTGAGTAAAACTGAGATTAGAAAATTTAAATAGCGCAAACTTTTTAGAACACCAACAATGACATAAAAATAGTAACTGATTCAACATAATAACTCAGAAATCAGAATGACAGAAGGTTCAGTTTTTGAATAAATGAAAATCAAAACATCAATACCAATTATTTATTAATATTTATTAAAAATTTAAAATAATAAATTAACAGAAAGGAAAAAATCGTTTAATGAAAATTGCAATAGTAGGTACCGGGTATGTAGGATTAGTAACAGGAACTTGTCTTGCGGATACCGGAAATAATGTTATTTGCGTAGATATAGATACAGAAAAAGTAGATAAGCTAAAAAACAATATCCTGCCGATATATGAGCCGGATCTCGATACAATCTTTGAAAGGAATGTCGAAGAAGGCAGACTTGAGTTTACGACTGATCTGAAATATGCAGCCGATAACTCAGACATAATCTTCCTCGCTCTGCCTACTCCTCCGGGAGAAGACGGTTCGGCTGATCTTTCATATATTTTAAAAGTAGCCGATGACCTTAGCAAGATCATTACATCTTACAAGATCATTATCAATAAAAGTACAGTTCCCGTCGGGACAGCTGACAGGGTCAGAGATGCGGTATCTAAAAATACCGATACAGAATTTGATGTCGTTTCGAATCCCGAATTCCTCAAAGAAGGTCTGGCAGTAGATGACTTTATGAAGCCGGACAGAATTGTCATAGGCACAAAGTCCGAAAGAGCCAGGAAAGTCCTGGAAGAACTTTTTGCTCCTTTCGTCAGACAGGGAAATCCGATCATCTTTATGGATGAGCGTTCATCTGAATTAACAAAGTACGCATCAAATTCTTATCTCGCTACAAGGATCACATTCATGAATGAGATCGCAAATATCTGCGAGAGAATAGGCGCTGACGTTGACCTTGTGAGAATAGGCATGGGAAGCGATTCCCGGATCGGAAAGAGATTTTTATTTCCGGGTATCGGGTACGGAGGAAGCTGCTTTCCGAAAGACGTAAGCGCTCTTCATAAATCCGCTAAAGCTATGGATTATAATTTTGATATTCTCGATTCAGTAATGAGAGTTAACGAAACTCAGAAAACGATCATAGTAGAGAAAATAAAAAAATATTACAACGGTGATCTTAAGGGGAAAAAATTCGCGTTATGGGGACTTGCTTTCAAACCTGATACCGACGATATCAGAGAAGCTCCTGCGCTTTACATTATCAACAAGCTGCTGCAGGAAGGCGCGACTGTTTCAGCATACGACCCCGAAGCAATGGAAAATGTGAAGAAACTTTTCGGAGATAAAATTGAACTCGTAACCAATAATTACGAAGCTCTTAAAGGCGCTGACGCACTAATCATTGCAACTGAATGGTCTGTTTTCAGAACGCCTGACTTTGAAAAAATGGCAGCCAATCTGAAAGAGAAAGTAATCTTCGACGGAAGGAATTTATACGATCTTAATCACATGGAAAAACTTGGATTTTATTATTCAGGAATCGGAAGAAGAATAGTATATCCAATGAAATAAGCTAATGTAAAAATTTTAAAAATCAAAAACGAAAATAAAATACATGAAAGTCCCATTATTAGATCTTAAAGCTCAGTACAGAACAATTAAAGAAGACATTGACAAAGCTCTCCTCAGCGTAGCTGAATCTCAGGGCTGCATACTCGGACCGGAAGTTGCAAAGCTCGAAGAGGATCTTGCAAAATATACAGACTGTAAATATGCAGTAGGCGTTTCATCGGGAACAGATGCATTATTAGTTGCGCTGATGGCAATAAACATTAAACCTGGTGATGAAGTGATCATCCCGACCTATTCATTCTTTGCAACGGCAGGCGTGGTCAGCAGACTGAATGCAACACCCGTATTCATTGATTCGGATCCGGTTACATTCAACATTGATCCGAATAAGCTGGAAGCTCTGATCAATAAAAACACAAAAGCCATTGTCCCGGTTCATCTTTACGGACAGTGCGCTGACATGGATCCCATCATGGAGATTGCACACAAGCACGGCATCAAGGTAATTGAAGACGGAGCTCAGGCAATCGGCAGTCAGTACAAAGACGGCAGAAAAGCGGGCAGCATCGGACATATAGGCTGCTTCTCATTTTATCCAAGTAAAAATTTAGGATGCTTCGGAGACGGCGGACTTGTTACGACAAACGACGAGACACTTGCTGAGAGACTGAAGATCATGAGAGTTCACGGCGGCAAGCCAAAGTATTATCACAAAGTAATCGGCGGTAACTTCAGACTCGATGCAATTCAAGCTGCAGTGCTGAATGTTAAGTTCCCGCATCTCGATTCATGGACTGCAAAGCGTCAGGAGAATGCCGAGCTTTATACCAACTTTTTCAAGGATCACGGACTTGCCGAGACGGAAGGTAAACTTGAATACGACGATAAGAATAAAGTTCTTCTTCCCGAGGCGGTTTACAAAAAATACGGGCTGTCACATTATCACATTTACAATCAGTATGTCATAAGGGTTCAGAACAGGGATGAGCTGAGAAAGCACCTGACTGAAAAGGAGATTGGGACTGAAATTTATTATCCCGTTCCGTTTCATTTGCAGGAATGTTTTGCCGATCTCGGATACAAGAAAGGCGATTTCCCAGTATCGGAATGGTGCGCAGCTGATTCTGTCGCCCTGCCTATTTATCCTGAACTCACAAATGAGCAGATCGAGTTTACGGTTAAGACGATCAATGATTTTATAAAAAAATGAAATCCCATTAAAAATATAAACAGATATTTAATAAACAAAAACACTTAATGAAGAAAGCTTTAATTTCCGGTATTACCGGACAGGACGGAAGTTATCTAACTGAAATATTACTGGATAAAGGATATGAAGTACACGGCATAATAAGAAGAAGCAGTTCTTTTAACACTAAGAGAATTGACCATCTTTACGCACAGAAAGATCTGCTGGACAAAAGATTGTTTTTACATTTCGGAGATCTGGTAGATACAAGCAGTCTGAACAGATTACTGGAAAAGATCGAACCGGATGAAATTTACAATCTCGCAGCTCAGAGTCATGTGAAAGTTTCTTTTGAAGTTCCGGACTATACTGCGCAGGTTGACGCGCTTGGTACTCTCAGATTTCTGGACGCGATCAGAGAGACAGGATTAAGACAGGTAAAATTTTATCAGGCTTCCACAAGCGAACTTTACGGGAAGGTGCAGGAAGTTCCGCAGACCGAATCCACTCCTTTTTATCCCAGAAGTCCTTACGGTGTTGCAAAGATCTACGGATACTGGATAGTTGTCAATTACAGAGAAGCTTATAATATTTTTGCATGTAACGGAATTTTATTCAATCATGAATCACCGAGAAGAGGTGAGACTTTTGTTACAAGAAAAATTACAAGAGCAGTAGCGAGAATAAAACACGGACTGCAGAAAACTTTTTCAATGGGAAATCTTGATGCGAAAAGAGACTGGGGATATGCTCCTGAATACTGCGAGGGAATGTGGAGAATGCTACAGACCGAAAAGCCGGAAGACTTTGTACTTGCAACCGGCGAGACACATAAGGTAAGAGAATTCATTGAGCTTGCATTCAAAGAGATCGGAATTGACATTGAGTGGAAAGGAAAAGACGAAGATGAGACCGGAATAGATACAGCCAGCGGAAATGTTCTTGTTGAAATAGATAAAAATTATTTCAGACCGACTGAAGTGGATCTTCTGATCGGTGATCCTTCAAAGGCAAAGAGAATTCTCGGTTGGGAACCTAAAGTAACATTCAGGGAACTGGTTAAAATCATGGTTGAAGCTGATCTGAAATCTGTAGCAAAAAAAGGATTTTAAATTTTGGCGATCAAAGTATTCAAGACGGAACTTGAAGGCGTTTTTTATATTGAGCCTTCTGTATTTGAAGATCACAGGGGGAAATATATTGAGACTTATAATATAGATGATTACAGGAAAAATGGTATGGATATTGAGTTCGTCAGGGATGATATTTCCACTTCTTCAAAAAACGTACTAAGAGGAATACATTATGACGACAAGACCTGGAAACTGATTCAATGTATGTACGGAGAAATTTTCTTTGTGGTTGTCAATATGCATAAAGATTCCGCGCAGTACCTTAAATGGCAGTCATTCATTCTTACAAGTGAAACGCGCCATCAGGTTCTTGTTCCGCCAGGATTCGGGAACGGTCACCTGGTATTGAGCGATGAATGTATTTTTCATTATAAAATGTCGGAGTATTATGATCCGGCAAATGAGAAAGGAATAAAATGGAACGATCCGAAGCTGAACATTAACTGGCCGGTCAGCGATCCGGTTCTTTCTGAAAAGGATTCAAAAGCAAAACTGTTATAACTTTATTCAAAATCAAATAAACTTTCCGGAGATGAAGATTAGGGAAAAATTTCTGTCACTGGCGGTTCCGGATATTTCCGAAGAAGAAAAAAAGGAAGTAATGGATGCGCTTGATTCCGGCTGGATCAGCGTTGGTCCGAAAGTGAAGGAATTTGAGAACAAATTCGCGGAATATCACGGAGTAAAGCATGCGGTTGCGCTGAGTTCATGCACTGCGGCACTGTTCATTGCCGCTAAAGTACTCGGGATTACAAAAGGCGATTACGTTATAGTTCCAACCATTACATGGCAGTCTACTGCAAATATTGCAGAGCAGCTCGACGCCACTCCCCTCTTCTGCGATGTGGATGTTGACACGCTGAACATCTGTAGTGAAGACATTCAGGATCACATTAAACAATACGGCAGCAAAATAAAAGCAATAATACCCGTTCATCATTCAGGGCTTCCGGCTGACATTGATGAGATCACAAAAATTTCCGAAAAGCACGGCATACCGGTTATCTATGATGCAGCTCATGCAGTTTTCTCAAGTTACAGAAATAAAATGATCGGACAGTACGGAGCTATGTCGGCATTCAGCTTTTATGCAACCAAAAACCTAACCACAGGCGACGGCGGAATGATCACTACCAATGATGACGATCTGGCGGAGCAGTGCCGGCTATGGTCTTATCACGGACTTCCAAAGGATTCTTGGAAAAGATATTCAGCTGAAAATGCAAGTCCGCATGTTCAGAGCGTCGTGCCGGGATATAAATTGAATCTTACTGATCTGCAGGCTGCGCTCGGACTGGCTCAGCTAAGAAGAAAGGAAGATCTTTTAAGTAAAAGGAATTTTCTCGTTGAAACATATAATAAGTTTTTTGAGGACAGCGACTGGATAGATACTCCTGTGTTTCAGACCGAACACGGAAAATGGGGAAATCATGTTTACGTAATTAAAATTCTGGATGATGATATCAACAGAGACAGACTCATGCAGGAGCTGAGAAAATTAAACATCGGAACAAATCTGCACTTCTATCCCGTTCACAAGAATATATATTACGAAAAAAAATATCCCGATGTAAAACTCCCTGCATCGGAATGGCTTATGGACAGGATTCTTACTTTACCTTTGTGCACAAAATATTCAGTAAGCGATCTGGAGTATGTCCGGGATTCACTTGATTACATTTATGAAAACAGACTTGCAAATAAAACTCAGTTTGTATAAAAATAAAATATAATTTGTCAAAGATATTAATTACAGGCGGCGCAGGAAACATCGGATCATTCATAGCTGATCAGTGCATTGAACTCGGTCATGAAGTGATCATTGCCGATAATTTTTACAACGGGAAATTCAGGAATATCTCCGGACATCTCGACAGCGGGAAAGCGCAGCTTGAAACAATTGACATTGCCAGCTATGAAATGGTGAAGTATGCTTTTGACAAACATAAACCGGATTACGTTTCGCATCAGGCATCACTCATGATACTTGATTCGAATAAATTTCCCCACAAAGCAATTGACACGAATATCACCGGAACATTCAATATCATTCAGGCGTGTCATGAATTCGGAATTAAAAAGCTTACCTACGGATCTTCAGCTTCTGTTTACGGAAATCCGAGATTCATACCAGTGACCGAGGATCATCCTTTTGACAATCAGACATTATACGGCGCTACAAAGATCGCGAAAGAAGCTCTAATGAATTCGTGGGCTTTCTCTCACGGAGTTCCTTTTGTCGGCTTCAGATATTTCAATATCTACAGCGAGCGGCAGGGACTCGGCGCTTTTTACACACAGGTTTTTCAGAAATGGATCCATGCGATCCATAATGATGAAGAGATCGTAATGTACGGAGACGGCGAGCAGACACTTGATCTTGTGCATTCTTCTGATGCAGCAAGGGCAAACGTTCTTGCGATGTTTAATGATGAAGTCAGGAATGAACATTTCAATGTCGGCACGGGGAAAGAAACCTCTCTGAAGGAAATTCTGGCGATGATTGAAAAGATGCTCGGCAGGAAAGCAAAAGTCAGGCATGTGGATTCAGATCCTCATCTTGTGAAAAGAAGATGTTCATCCATAGATAAGATAAGAAAAAGACTCGGCTTTGAACCTGTTATTACAGTAGAGGAAGGAACAAGAAGATATATTGATCACTTAATGAAGGGAAAGATCTGATGCTTTATAATAAAAGACATATCTATCTGAGATCACCACTCAGGATCAGTTTTGCAGGCGGCGGTACAGATCTGGAATCTTATTATCAGAATGAAGGAAGCGGACATGTTGTATCATCCACAATTGATCTTTACAATTATGTTACTATTAAGGATATGTTTGATTCAAATGTAAGAGTTCATCATGCAGAGATCGAAACAGAATCAATTGCAAGCAGAATTAAGCATCCTTATTCAAGGACAGCTCTGGAGCATTTCGGTATGTTTAAAGGAGCTGAGGTAATTCTCACTTCCGATGTAATGACAACAGGCAGCGGTCTCGGAGCTTCGTCCGCAATGATGAGTTCTCTCATTCTCGGATGCAGCAGATTAAGGGATAAGAAATTGAAGGATAAAACGGAACTTGCGGAATTAACATACAGACTTGAATCGGAAGCCGGAACAGTCGGGGGAAGACAGGATCAGTATGCAACAGTATTCGGAGGTTTCAATTCAATTACCTTTGACAAAAAGGGAGTAAGGGTCAGGAAGGTCAGGATATCACCGGACAAGCTAAAACATCTTGAAGACAGACTGTTTCTGGTTTTTACGAATATGGCAAGAGAGATCAGAGTAATTCAGACAAATCTCGGAAAGAATATTTTCAACGAATCCAAAAGGAAATATTTTACTGAACTAAAAGATCTGTCATATGAATTCCTGAATACCCTCGAATCGGGAAATTCAAAGCTGAATGACATAGGCAGACTTCTCCATGAAAGCTGGGAACTGAAAAAATCCACTAACAACGGCACTTCAAATCCCTTTATAGATCAGCTTTATGACTCCCTCAGGAAAAAAGGAGTAACCGGCGGGAAAATACTCGGCGCCGGCGGAGGAGGATTTTTACTAGCTTACACAAAGGATCCCCGTTTAAAAGCAAAACTTAAATATGAACTTTATCCAAATTTCATAGCGCTTGATGTGAAATTAAGTTCGAAAGGAACTGAAATATTATGGAAGAGTTTTTAGGAGTTCTGTTCTGCGGCGGTAAAGGCACCCGTCTCGGAGAGATCACGCAATACATTTCAAAATCATTTGTACCTGTTTACGATAAACCCGTTTTCAAATTCGGACTGGAATCGCTTACATCTTCAAAACTGCTGAGTGAAATAATTATTCTTACAAATAAAGAAAACAATGACATATTCAGCAAAGAGGGTTTTGAGACTATAATTCAGAATGACAAGCTGGTGAACGATATGTTCAGCGGCTGGGAATTCATAAAGGAAGTAACAGGAACAAAAAAGAACGGAGTGCTAGTGCCAAGCGATAATATATGCGATTCAGAAATTGACGGAATGATCAGTATATTCGAGGAGGATAAACGTGATTTTCTGTTTTCGCTTTTCAGGATTACCGATAAAAAAAAGCTGTCTGAAATGGGAAGCTTTGACCGAGTGACAAGAAAATTCACCTACAAAGATCCGGAACCCGAAACCGAATACGGAGTCATAGCTCCATACGTTATCCGTAATAGTTTTCAATTCCCATCGGATATCAGTATTTTTGAATCTGAGAATTCGGAAATACTGCTTCATAACGGTTACTGGTATGATACCGGAGACATTGATTCTCTGCTGGATGCGGGTAACTGGCGCAGGAAAAATAAATAATGGTTTTTGAAAATAATTATTAATTTCGCCTCAAAACTCGGAGTCGATACTGTTTCAAGACTTATCGGATTCATTACCCTTCCCCTTATCACAAGGGCTCTGGGACCTGACGGATACGGACAGTTTACTTACCTTTTTATAGTATTGTCTTACTTTGGATTTTTCATTGACTTCGGTTATCTCAATTACGGAACAAATAAATTATGCGAAAAAGACAGCAGTGAAAATGTGATTGGAAAAATAATTTCACTTCAGCTTATAACTGCGCTGGCATCATACGCAGTTATGGTTGTCGTTGCATATTTTTTTCTGGATACGGCAAAGTATTTTCTTCTGCTGGTTTTTTCACTTACTTTCATCACTCAGATTTTTTCTATCAAGTATTATTATCTGGCTAAAAATAAGCTGTACTACAATTCGATTTCAGAGTTTGCAGGACAGATTATTTACGCGGCGCTTGTATTTACTGTATTTGCAGCCAGACCTGAAGTAATGACCTTGATAATCCTGTCGATCATACAGACAGGAGTTACTGCTCTGTTTCTCATATTGCCGTATATAAAAAAGACCGGTATAAATCTGGATTTCAGCATTAAGAATAATCTTAAGACTTTAAAGGAAGCATACAAACTTGGTCTGGCATCCAAAGCAGAAGCGATAACAGCAACATTTATAATACTTTGTCTGGGATTTTTTCTTAACGAAGAATCAGTCGGAGTATACAACGCTTCTTATAAGATTTATCTCATAATGCTTACTGTGGTACAGGGACTGAGCTATACCCTCATGCCTCTGCTTTTAAAGAATCTGAAAATATCGGGAAGTAGGAGCATTGAAAAGATCAGTTTCATATTTTATACTTATCTTTTGACCGGAATAATTTTATGCGCGGCTTCATTCATATTTTCAGATCTGATAATCAGCGTAATGTTCGGCGATAAATTTTCCGGCTCGGTATTCCTGCTTAAATGTTTTTCACTAACCATACTTCTCTGGCCGATGGTAATGTTCTTTTCCCTTGTCATACTGGCATTCAACAGATTCAATATAGTTCTGATAATTTCCGTCATTTCAATGGCAGTTTCCGTTACCGCTTCCCTGATATTCATAAATGTGTTTGGCGTATCCGGAGCCGGATTCATACTTCCCGTTGTTGCAGTTATAACTATCGGTTTCAGCGTATATTTTCTCAGGAATATTTTTCAGGAGAAAGAAATAAAATTCAGCAGTATATTCTCATTGCCCGGTTTCTTTAAAAGTTTCAGGGAAGTTCTGAACAGGGAGTAATCCGAAAATTATTCTCAGATATTTAATACTTCCTCCAGGCTCATTTATTTTCTGAATATTCCGCAATAAGTCGCATCAGGCGGAATGTATTTTTTCTATATAAATTCCCTCTTAATAGTTTTATATTTGTAAAATAATTTTTGATAAACTACAATAAAATAATGATTCGTTATGCGGATCTCGGCTTCAGAACAGTTGAGAGAAGTGACATTGACCTGATCAGAAAAGAACACAATGATGAATCTGTGCTTCTGATGCTAAAAGATGTTTTTCCGGTTTCTGAGACCAATCAGGAAGAGTGGTTCAGGAATATTACCAGCAATAAATCCAGTACCGTATACTGCATATTCAAGGATGTTCCGGAACAGGTAATAGGTGTATGGAAACTTCAGGGACTAGATCTGACAAACAGGAACACTGAGGTGGGAATAGAAATTTTCAGCAGTTTCAGGGGAAAGGGATTCAGTCTAAACTGTTTCAGAATGATCTTCAAATATCTTTTTGATAATCTCAACATTCATACAGTTTATTCAAAGATCGCGGAATTCAACGGAGCAAGTCTGAAGACAGCGCAGAGAGCCGGATTCAGGATCACGGGCAGGATACCGGAAAGTCTATTCCGGGACGGTAAATATTCCGACGATATTATACTTGCAATAACACTGGACAATTACATTAACGACATTAAACCACATCTTGAATAGATGATTAATCTGCTTGCATATTTTGTGATCATCTCCGTACTTGTACTTCTACTTTCAAATTACAAGACAGGTATCATTACGTCGTTGATGGTAATAACAAACTTCGGAGAATTCATATATGTAAATCCAAACCTTGAAGTTGGTGATTTCGGCGGAGTCGGAACAATTTATTTCATGGATCTCTTTTTTATCGCGCTGATGATCGTGTTCTTTCTTAAGGTGAGCAGGTTCAAATTTTTTACTTACAGATTATCATTCCTGATTTTTGTATCGCTTTTTCTTGTGTCTATGGTCATACCATTTCTGATCAATTCATTTTCACTGAAGGATATGATAAGCGTTATCAGACCTTTCGGCAATCTTCTTTTTCTGCCGTATTTTGTGATCACAATAACGGATATTAAAGAATTCAATTATTTTGAAAAAGTTATAGTTTTTCTGGTTTTCTTCTTTATCATTATTCAGGTATCTGAATACATTACACAGAAAAGAATACCTTTTAGGCTTTTTGAAAGCGAAAGTTTATTTTTCGGAGAGGATCCGTTTTCGGTTGAATTCGGAGGTATCAAGACAGGATACATCTGGTCGAGGATTGGCTATCTGCTGCCTTTCAATCTGCTGTTCGGATGTTATTATTTCTTTTCGGAAAAGAGGAATTACGGACTACTTCTGCTTTCGGCATATCTGCTTTCGATCATGATAGCGCTCAGCAGGATATGGATAATTGGATTCGGATTTTTCCTTCTGGTAATTTCTGTTTTCTTTTTGTTTAAAAAGGACAGCCGGGAAAATGTCAGATTAAAACTTATTGCTTTTATCGGATCATTCGTTCTGATCGGATTCATTCTTCTATTTACATCATCTACATTCAATCAGATCTTTGACATCTTTCTGCTGAGAGTAAATTCGATAAATGATCTTGCTGATAAAACGGACTCTTCATTTCTCGGAAGGGAGTATATCCTCTTTCAGATGATGAGCGTATGGTCTGAATATCCTTTGTTCGGCGCGGGATTTTCCGCAATTGCAAGGAGACTGGTTACGAACGATCTCGGATTTCCCAATATACTAACGATTTTCGGCTCTGCCGGAGTATTTATGTTTTCCGTTTTCTTTTATCAGTATTACAAAAACATAAAGCCATTCATAAAAGAATATTACATACTGTTTGTATCGCTGGCTTCCGTAATGCTGATGCTTATTTTTATGAGCATATTCAGCATTGACATGTTTTATTTCAACGCATCGGGAGCAATCCTTATGGCAATCGGAAATATTTTATTTAATATAAGTAAACAGGAAGATACATCTGAAGATGCCGGATACAATTACGCTGCATGACCTTTACTGGGTTCTCGGAGAGCAGGAACTCGGACCGCTTGAATTTTATCTTGCCGATGCGCTCCGCAGCAACGGTAAGAAAGTGAATTATTACAACATACATAAATTCTATCCCGGATACTGGCATAAGCTCAACATCTATTCGCACAGGTTTCCGAGACGTGTTGATAACGCAGTAAGGAATAAATTCATAAAGATAATCAACGACGTGCTTATCAGGAAGTATAATTCCGATAAGCCGTCGCATATTTTCATATACAATGACTGTCTGGTAATGCCGGACACACTTGAACATTTCAGGAAGAACGGGACAAGGATAATTGTATTTCTCGGTGACGATCCGAATTATCTATATCCCGCGAAGAAAACTTTTCTGCTGACGGTTTTGAACGCTGACCTGATAGTGGTACCGGATTCAGGATGGATAGAGGGACTGAAAGTTCTTGATGTTGGGGATGAGAAAATTTATTTCAGCGCAGTTGGTACGGACGAAAATGTTTTTCGTCCGGTCGAGCCGACTGATGCGCAGAAAATGGAATTCGCCGCTGATATTCTCTTTGTCGGAACTGGTTACTTTCTTAACGCCTGGGGAATTAAAAGAGCATCTGTTTTAAATGCACTCTCATCTTTTAACATGAAAATTTTCGGTGATAAGCTCTGGTATGAACTTTTTCCTTACTTTCCTGATCTGGAAAAGAAATTCATCAACCGACCACTTTCTTCTGATGAGGTAAACACAGCTTCATCCTGCTCAAAAATTTATCCTGTTGTCGTCAATTCAGGAGTAATAAACGGCGCCTCAACAAGAGTATTTGACGGCATTGCTTCAGGAATTTTCGTGCTTCCTGAATTTAAAAAAGATATTGAAGTTTTCTTTCCCGGCGGTGAAGTTGACTGCTTCAGATCAAAAAAAGATCTTAAAGACAAAACGGAATATTATCTTAAGAATGAAAACGAAAAGACTGAAATGAAAAATAAGGCGAGAGAGCTTGTATTGAAAAAATATACTCTTAAAACCATTACCGGGAATATTCTTGAAAGACTTGGCGACTGAATTTAAATGTTTAGTGTAATTGAGAACAATAGTAGAAATATCGGAGTGTTTCCCTAATCAATATAAACCTTTCACGGGAGAATTCATTTACAGGCACGCAAAGGCTTTAGCTGAACATTGCAGAACTGTAATGATTGTCCCGCTCAGATTCATTCCAGGCAGAGAGGTCTTCAGTGGTGACCCTGTAAACCTGTTCGGTAATTTCAACAACTGGATAAAGAGTATAAAAAAAACCGGTGATTATGACGAAGGCAATCTTAAAGTAATTTTTTTTGGATACATTTCACTTCCCCGTCCGTATTTCGAGTCTTCCGACAATACTTTTATTAATTTTTTTTTTTACAACAAGCTTAAAAAACTTGTTACTGCGCAGGATCCTGACCTCATTTACTGTAACTGGATAAGACCTTGGGCGCCTGTCTCTGCCGGAATTTCAAAAGAACTGAACATTCCATTTGTAATAGATCACCATGAAGATATTCCGACTTTAAAAAAACTGTTTCCCGATAAGGCATCCCAATTTCTTCAGGTATTCAGGAATGCCTTTAAAATAATTGTTCACAGTAAAATAAACAGGGATGAACTGATAAATGAAAATCTAACAGACAGGGAAATTAAAATAATTCACCTCGGTCAGAATTTTGATGTTTCTATTACCGAAAAATATTTCGACAGTAATAAGTTAAAACTTATCTGCATAAGCCATCTCTCGGAAAAAAGAAAGAACATAGATGTTTTAATTAAAGCTGTATCCATTTTAAAAAAGAATCTCAGCGGCAGATTTGATTTTGAACTTGTCATTATCGGTGACGGCTCTTTGAAGGATGAATATGTTTCAATAAGTAATTCCCTGGGGCTGAGTGATAATATTATTTTCAAAGGAGCTATGT
The DNA here is from genome assembly GCA_018266875.1 of Bacteroidota bacterium. GTDB lineage: Bacteria > Bacteroidota > Ignavibacteria > Tepidaquicellales > Tepidaquicellaceae > UBA2330. The sequence continues at coordinate 90,759 of JAFDZR010000007.1, read as the reverse complement.
CACAGGAAGACATCGGCGCTGAACTTGAGAATTCGGATATTTTCGTGCTCCCGAGTTATCCTGAAGCCTTCGGCATTGTCATGACAGAGGCTCTTGCTAAAGGCCTTCCGGTCATTTCTTGCAGAGGAAACGGCGGAGCTGAAGAGATTAAAGGTCTCGGATATCCTGACGTTCTTGCTGAACCGGGAAACGCCGAAGCTCTGGCACGCTCGATAGAAAATATTTATTCCGATAAACCGCTGATGAAAAAAATGTCTGAAAAAGGCAAAGAAATTGTCTCGGATAATTTTACATGGGAAATTAACGGAATAAATACATTCAACTTTCTGGAAAATACCATTAAGGAATTTCATAAATAATATCAGATAATTTTTGTGCGGTATAAACGGCATATTGTATTTCAATAATTTCTGTTCAGGTGAAGATGCAAATTTTCACAGAGCAAACATTGATTCAATGAATGATGCAATTGCTCACCGCGGACCTGACGGTGAAGGCAGTTACATTAATTATCCCGTCTGCTTCGGGCACAGAAGACTCAGTATTATTGACCTGTCCGAAAATGCTTCCCAGCCAATGTTCAATGAGGATAATTCGGTTGTATTAATATTCAACGGTGAAATATATAATTATAAAGAACTGATCCCGGAACTGAAAAACAAAGGACATATATTCAGATCTGACAGTGACTCTGAAGTAATTATTCATTCCTATGAGGAATACGGATTTGACTGCGTAAAGAAATTCAACGGTATGTGGGCATTTGCGATATATGATCTTAAGAAGAATATACTGTTCGCATCAAGAGACAGATTCGGAGTAAAACCGTTTTATTATTTTAAAAATGAAAATGAATTTATTTTCTCAAGCGAGATAAAGGCAATTCTTAAAATAAATGATATTAAACAAGCGGACAGAATAAAAGTATTTGAATATCTGGCATACGGCTACAGGACTTCTGACGGTAATACTTTTTTTAAAGGGATAAAGGAATTAAAAGCTGGAACTAACATCGTGATCAGAAATTCAGATATCAATTTCTCCGGTTACTGGGATTTTCCTTCAGGCGGATCTGAGATATCAGAATCAGGGAATAAACTGGAAGAATTGCTTTATGACAGTGTAAAGCTCAGATTCCGCAGCGATGTGCCGGTTTCAATTTTACTAAGCGGCGGTCTTGACTCAGGTATTATTGCAAAAATTACAGATGAACTTATAGAATCCGGAATTCTGCCGAACGAAAATGTCTCTGCCTTCTCCGCAGTATTTCCCGGATTTGAATTCGATGAATCAAAAGAAATAAACGAAATCCTTTCCGGGTGTGATCATATTAAAGGAGTCAGTCTGACTTTATCCGGAACTGACCTGATCAGTTCTGCAGATAAATTCATTTACGGTATGGGCGAACCTGTTTTCAGCACTACAAGTTTTGCTCATTACTCTCTCATGAAGGATATTCACGGCAGGAACGTTAAAGTAGTGATGAACGGTCAGGGATCGGATGAAGCGTGGTGCGGCTACGGCAGATACATTGCCGGTTATTTTTTACTGGACCGGCTCTTGAGTGAACCGCAGAAATTTTTTTCTCAGATGTCAGCTGTCAGCGGCAAACTAAAACTGTCTTACATTCAGCTTATCGGTCAGACACTGAAGGCAATGATGGGAAGAAGGAAAGCGTCCTATATAAGATCAAAAAAAATAGAAAAGATATTTGAAGTAATCTCCGATGGATTATGTCAGGAAAGTTTTCAGAATTTTCCGGACACTAAGTTTAACAGACCGGGAGGAGTTAATTTAAAGTCCTACATGAAAAACAATATTTCATTTCAGGGATTCGGTCAGATACTGCATTATGAAGATCATTCTTCAATGCAGAGTTCCGTAGAGATCAGATCACCGTTTATTGACTACAGATTAATGGAGCTTGCATTTTCAATTCCGGATAAACTGAAATTTGACAATGGTGTAACTAAAAAAATTCTGCGGGAACTCTTCACTCAGAAACTCCCTTCTTCTGTAACTGACAATCACAGGAAGATCGGATTTATGACTCCGTTTGAAAAATGGGCTGACGAGCCAGATGCCATGAAATACTTTGAAGATATTCTTAACTCGGATTCATTCAATAAAAAAAATATCTGGGATGCTGAAAAAATAAGATCTGTTTTCAGGAATAAAAGAAGCTATGCTTTGTTTCCCTACTGGAGAATTTTAAACCTGGAGCTTTGGTCACAGATCTATAAAATTAATAATTTATGACAGACTGATAATGATAAGCGGAAAAGTACAGGGAAAGATTTTAATATTTCAGAGGATTATCCCGCATTACCGGAAAGAAGTTTTCAAAAAATTATCAGAATTATTCCCCGGCTTAAAAATTTTTTACGGACAGCCGTCTGCAGGAGAGTCTCTTTCAAATGCAGCATCTCTGGACAGCAGTATTTTTGAACCCTGCGGTAACCTTTACCTGAATAACTCCGGAAGCATATTCATATCCGGGATTTTAAGGAAACTATTCAGATACAAACCTGAAATTGTAATTTCAGTTTTCAACGTAGGGAATCTGAATATTTATTTATTATTCCTTCTCAAACCTTTCATGAATTTTAAGATCATTCTCTGGAGTTTTGGTTATGATCCGGCAAGAGGTTTTGATCCCGGGAATAATTTTACTGATAAGATCAGATTAATGCTTTCTCAAAAGGCAGATGCAGTGATTTTTTACTGGGATAAAGGCAGGGAAACTGTTTCGGAATTTTCTGAAAAGACTGATCATTATTTCACTGCTCCTAATACTCTTGATACTGACCGATTGTTTGAATTAAAAAATGAATTTGACATTAAGGGAAAGGAATTAATAAAGAACGAACTTGGCATTCAGCAGAAGTATAATTTCATTTACACAGGAAGACTTTTGAAGGATAAGGAAGTTGATATACTGCTGAAAGCTTTTTCCGTCATTGAGAAAAAAAGAACTGATTGCCGGCTTACAATAATCGGAGACGGACCTGAAAGTTCTGCCCTTAAAATAATTGCGGAAGAATTAAATCTGAAGAAAGTTTTTTTCCTGAATGAAATACTTGATGAAGAAATCACCGGGAAATGGATATATGCAGGTGACGTTTATGTAATGCCGGGAAGACTCGGATTGTCCGTTGTTCATTCATTCAGCTTCGGGACACCTGTCATTTCACAGAATAAGGAAGGTCATTTTCACGGCGAAGGAGTCGGATATTTAAAAAACGGAGTGAATGGATTTCTTGTAAAAGACGGTGACATAAATGAACTTGCGGAAAAAATGGAATATATTATTTGTGATGAAAGTATTTCAGCAAAGTTCAGGGAAAATGCATTCAGCACGGCAGTGAATGACTGTTCGATACAAAAGATGATGGAAGGATTTGACAAAGCTGTGAAATATGCAAAAGGAAAATATTTTAATTCTTAATTCTTCATTTAACAAGCGCCATTTTCCTCTCAAGCGTAAAATCACCTGCCGAAATCCTGTAAAAATAAATCCCGCTCGGAAAACCTGCTGCATTCCATTCCACTGAATATGTTCCCGGATTCTGTATCTCATTTACAAGTGAAGTGACTTCTTTTCCAAGCGCGTCATAGATTTTCAGATTAACATTTCCGGTGAAAGGAAGATCGTAAACAATTTTAGTTGCAGGATTAAACGGATTCGGATAGTTCTGTTTTAAAATAAACTGATCAGGAATTTCCGTGCTTATTGAAGTTACACCGATCTCTTTAAGATTTATCGCAGCATACCATATCTGATAAATTCCTGTATGATCGTCCATCCACAGGGGGAAAAGTTTATTATTGCTGAAGACCATTCCAATATTGTCACCCTGATTTCCGGCTCCGCCTGCGCCTGTAACTGATTTAGGTCTGAACCTGTTCTGATTGATCCTGTAATCTCTCCAGGTATCTCCGCCGTCCGTAGAACGGGAAATAAAAACGTCCATTGAATCTGAAGAGATATTCCTGTTATCATAATAAAGTAAATTTATACCGCCTTTGTCATCTACAGTTATAGCCGGAAAATACTGTACCTTTCCGTTATTGAGCGGATCCTGATTTACTCTTACGGAAGATGACCATGTAATCCCGCCGTCAGTGGAACGATTTAAAATTATATCCGGATCACTTCCGGCCGGAAGCAGATCTTTCTGCCCAGTTACTATGTATATCCATCCGTTCCTTGCTCCGCCGGATTTATCAATGTCAATGTGAGGATATCCGTTGATCCTTATATTCCAGGGCTGCAGTGATGAGGTCTTGACTCCGTTTGTGTTGAAAATATTTTCATTTACAGTCCAAGTTACTCCGCCGTTAGTGGAAATACCGAATCCGCAGTATTTTTCGTTCTGCGGCGAACTAGTTAGAGTTCCCGCCCAGCATACGCAGACATTACCGTTTATATCAACTTTAATGTCAGCTCCGAGAGAAAGGAAACCGCCTACACCTGCATTGATCTGATTGGATGCAGTCCAGGAAACACCTCCGTTAGAAGTATATGAAGAAACCACAGGAAACGGATTCAGGAATCTTGTCCAGACAAGATACGTTCTTCCGTAATAAGGACTAAGAGGTTCATCATCTGTTCCTGAAGTTCCCTTGTCCTGGTCACCGGAAGCGATCTGATACGTATTACTCCAGCTGCTTCCGAAATCAGTTGAATAATTTGAATACATTCCAACAATAAATCCTCCCTGATGAGTCAGGATATATCTTCCGTCCTTATCAATGACAGGTCCCGGATCACCGCCGTGATTACTTGATGAAGATCCTGTATTGCAGGTATCCGATCCGAACCATGTGCTGCCACCGTCTGTGGTAAAATATATTCCCTCGCTTCTGAATGAACCGCTGATAGTATATGCCGATGCAAACATGTATAATGGATTTGAAGGGTGTCTTACAATTGTAGGTTCAATCTGAACATTCTGTGAAGGGTGGATCCTGTAATTTGCAACCTGAGCCGGAAGTAAATTTGCAAGAAAAATAATCAACAATATAACTGATATTTTTACCGCCGGATTCAGAGTATGATATGATTTAATTCTCAACATAGATGGAAATAATAATTAAATGACATTTAGAATATGTAACCAATGTTCAAACCAAGATAATAGCTTCTTGGTTCACCGGGCTCATAATATCTTCTTTCTGCAGGCGGAAGCTCCGGGTTGGCATTTATATTAATGAAACCGACATATTTCCTGTCAAATATATTCTTGACTCCGCCTGTAATAAGAACATTGAAATTCCTGAAGTTATAACTTGCCCCCGCCATTACATTACCGTAGAAATAATCAGGAACACTTTCGGAATTAGCATCATCAACAAACATTCCTGTTACATAGTCCATGTCCCATCCGAGTATGCCGGTAAATTTTTTATCCAGTTCAAACTGATAATTCAGTATAAAATTGAAAATACTCTTCGGGATAGCAGGAACTGTATTACCGGAATAGTCCGCACTCACAGTATCCCCGCCTGATGAATATTTAACGGCGATATAATTTTTATAATAAAAATCCGAATAGGAATAATTTGTTGTCAGTTCAAGACCTTCGAACATTTCCAGTTTCAGTCCGCACTCGACTCCGGTCCTGTTTGTATTGGCGGCATTTCTGAAATATGTCTGGTCATTGATCACAAACGGAACGATCTCTTCTTCTATTCTTGTATTATAAAAAGTAACTTCAAAAAATACTCTTTCAGGAAATTCACTTTTTGTTTTAATATTGCCTTTGATCCCGAGTTCGTAGTTTTTTGATCTCTGCGGATTAAGATCCGGATTAAGCGTTGTTGATCCTCCGTTTGACGTGTAAGGATAATTTAAAAGTTCAGCTGCGGCTGGAATATCAAATGCATAGCCGTAAGAAGTATAAGCTGCAACGTTTGGAGTTATCTTGTAATTGAATGCGATCCTCGGTGTGAATCTGGAGAATATTCTCTTTGAGTTCTGAAGACTGAAAAGCTGATTATCATTCGAAATAGTTACATTATCATATCTGCCTGAAAGGAATATTGACGATTTGTCCTTGTATACATAATACTGATTCTGAATATATATTCCGGCATTGTCAAGCACTTCCTTGTTCTGCGCCTGGAGTTCATCTCCTTTAATGCCTCCGAGATTATTAAATGAAGTTATGTCACCGTAGACATAATTGTAATCCACACCAACGGAAAAATTATTCTTTCTTTTAAAAATTTCGGAAGTGTTGTTGTATCTCAAGATTGCGCCGACAAAATTCCTGTCATTATAGGAATACTGAGTGTTGGTGGTAAACTGCAGATTTTTAAGCTGTACAAAGCCGGTTATCTCCAATCCGTTATTTGATTTTTTTCCGAAAGAAGTATTATACCGTACAGCAAGCTTTCCTTTCTCAAGGTCCCTTTTGAAATCACTTGATACTGCGACTGAATAAGCTTTAAAAGGATCGTTCTCATATTCGGATCTTGTAAGCGCTCCCGGAAGTTTTATAAGACCTGCGGCATAATTTGCAAAAACAGAAAATGTAGTACGTGAATCGGGATAGATCTGGAAAACGGAATTCACAAGATGAATGTATTCATTGCTGTGCTGCCTGAATCCTTCGAAATTCCTGTATCCGTATGAAAGAAAAAATTTATAATTGTTTTCAAAGATACCTGTCTTTAATCCGTTTTGTCTCAGTTTATAATTTCCGAATATATTTGACTGCTTCAGATAACTTTTCCCGAATGACAGGTCTGTAATAAAATTTATAACTCCGCCGGGAGCATTTGTATAAAGAGAAGAAAGATTTCCTTTTGCCACCTCTACCGTCTCAAGAGAAGTATAATCAATTGCATCAATATTTGTCTCACCGTCCGGCTCTGATTCCGGCACACCGTCCTGTAATATCTTTATGCCGCGTATGCCTGAATTCGAACGGTTACCGTAACCTCTGATTGATAATCTTACATCATGACTGCCGTAACGCGATTGAAGGAAAAGTCCGGGCACGTCTGCGAGAACATCCTTAACGCTTATATTCCTTCCGTACCTGATCTCGTTTTTATCAACCCTGAATACTGAAAATGGTATGTTGATTATTTTTTCAGGAAATCTGGTCCCTGTTACAACTATTTCATCAGTTTCAATTTCTTCCTTTTCAGTTTTTAAAGAATCTTTTTCATCTTTATCTTTATCCTGAGAGTAGATCCCGGAAGTACCCGAGAATATTATCAGAATTATTGTTAAAATACTGACAGTAAGAGTTTTCAATTTAGTAAATTAAATGTGTATTTCTTTTAATTAATATAATAAAAAAGCCATTTTAAGATAATTCATTAAATTTGAGATAACTTAATCTGCAATGAAAAAATAGAATCAGATATGTTTAGGATTTGTATTTTAATAAATGAAAAACTGAGGTTTATCTGCGCGGATCTTTTTAATATAAAAAACTTCCGGAATCACAGGACTCCGGAAGTTAAGAATTTATTATCTAATATTTAAAATCTAAAATCTAAAAATTAAATTATACATTTATTTAAGAAGCATCATCCGTCTTGTCTCAGTGAAATTCCCTGCTTTCAAAATGTAAAAATAAATCCCGCTCGGATGATCTCCTGCATTCCAGTCTATTGAATATGTTCCAGCGGATTGTGTCTGACTTACAAGAGAAGAAATTTCTTTCCCGAGAGCATTAAAAATTTTCAAAGATACAAATTCCTGTTTCGGGATTTCATAAATAATTGAAGTGGAAGGATTAAATGGATTCGGGAAGTTCTGATAAAGCCCGTAGCTTAAAGCTGTCTGATTACTGTTAATGCCGACAGTATTCGTAACCGTTATACTTACAGTCCTAACGTGAAAAGGTGTTCCGTTGTTTCCGTTACCTTTGACGGTAACAGTATAAACTCCCGAAGTAACTCCGCCTGATGTAACAATCCGCATTCTCAGCGAATCCGGATAATTATTCAGAGAATCAAGAGGAACATTTGAAGTCTTGTTCAGAAATGTTACAGTAACAGTGCCTGCTGAAGGTGCAGGTGAAACTGTTGCTGAGAATCTGGCAGTCTTATCATAAAGCTTTACAGAAGGAACTGTAATATAATGAAACGAACTGTCTGAAACTCCGGCAAGTGTATCTGATGATGGAGAGACTCTCATTGCAAAATCCGGAAAATAGGATCCCATATTAAGAGCATTTCCGTTCCTGTGATCTCCCCATATACTGAATCCGACTTCTTTATTTCCGGCTATTCCTGTATAATCCCCTCTGTAGCAGTTTGTATTGGGACTGCATGGCGGATTCGGATAATTAAATGTAACATTTGTAAGTCTTTGGTTTGGTTTGTATGTCTGTCCCCCGTCTTCCGTATAAGTAGCATAAATATCCGTTCCGTATCCGGAAGGATTATTCCTGTCATCATACCAGTGAATGTATAGTCTTCCTGTTTCCCTTTCACAGTATATTTCAGGGAACCACTGATCACTTAGTTTAGGATTGAGGTTATCATTTACTCTGTTGGTATCGGACCATGTCGCTCCCTGATCTGTAGAATATCTCAGATAGATATCAGGTTTGTTCCCGCTGCCAGGAGGATTGTTTGTTGCATATATAAGATACAATCTTCCTCTGTAAGGACCGTTACTGTTATCCATTGCTATCTTTGGATGAGGATTTGTTCTGGCATTATTGATGACATGTCTTCCGACTGAATTTGCGGTTCCTACAACAGTTGCAAAACTCTGTGAGGACATTAAAGTAAAAGTTGCTCCTCCGTCCAGGGATTTGTAAAAATTATAAATTCTTGCATCTACCGAACCGGTATTTGTTACATAGATAACACAGCCGCCGTTAACATCGCCGTTGGGACCTACCGCAATATAACATCCCGGAAGTGTATTGCTAGGAGTAAAAGTTGTTGTCCAAGTAGCTCCTGCGTCTGTGCTTCTTCCGAAATTTCCGGGTGTGATACCGGCATATACATAATTTGCATAAGGACCTGTACCGGTATATTCAGCTGAAACGTGATTCCTGTCATTTCCTGAAACAGAAAGCACCGGCGCGGTCCAGTTCAAACCATTGTTCGTAGATCTGTAAATGTACTGCCCGTTGACACCCGAGGCGTATATGAGAGTTCCGTCTCCGGTATAAGATGTCCATGGATCACAGCATGTGGAAGAATGATAGGATGGATTATTCAAAATCCAGTTCAATCCGCCGTTAGTTGTAAACCTTGCATTCTGCGGACTTGCATTCACACCGAAAAATATCCATTGAGGATTATTCGGATTTATAGTAGCGTTTTGCTCCCAGTTATCAATACCCACATCAAAATTATCATAATCACCGATGGTTACAACCGATGGAGTATTCGGATTAGAATTATTCAGGTAATTCATATAAGACTCCAGTGTCGGCTGTTCAATAGTTGGATTGTCATCATCGAAAACAGTACCTGAAAATTGACCCTGAAAAATAAATACGGAGATTAACAGAACTGGAAGGAAAATGACTCTGATCAGTTTAAAACTACGGTAAGTTTTTATTTTCATAATCTTGAATTTAATTTATTGGTTTTTTGAAAGTTAGTAAAATGTTTTTTAATAATCCCGCCAATTAATGTAAAATTTTCAAGTTATTTTCCTTATTAAAAAGTCCCGGATTTCAGAAAGCTGAAAAAAAAAACTCTCCTGAACAAATTTATACATTTATACAGGAGAGTATTATTAAAAGTATTCTCTTTATGGATTATTTGCCGAACTGTTCCTCTTCAGTAGAACCTTCCAGGGCAATTGTTGCCGAGTGACCTGATGTAATTGACATCTGTACCTGATCAAAGTAACCTGTCCCGACAAAGCTCTGATGCTTGATGGCCTTGTATCCGGAGGTTTTTTCAAGTTCAAATTCAAGTTCCTGAAGTTTTGTGAAAGCTGTCATACCGTTGTCTTTATATCCGAGCGCAAGCTGGAACATAGTCGTATTGAGAGCGTGGAAACCAGCAAGTGTTATGAACTGGAATTTATAACCCAGTTCTCCGAGATTATTCTGGAAGTCAGCTATCTGATTATCATTCAGATTTCTTTTCCAGTTGAATGAAGGCGAACAATTGTAAGCGAGCATTTTCCCGGGAAATTTTTCATGAATGGCTTCGGCAAATTCCTTTGCTTCTGCTATATCCGGATGCGCGGTTTCACACCAGATAAGATCTGCATAAGGTGCATATGATAATCCCCTGTCAATCGCACATTCCAGTCCACCGTGTATATGATAGAATCCTTCGAATGTCCTTTCACCGTGAATAAATCTCCTGTCTCTTTCGTCAATATCGTTAGTCAGAAGATTAGCGCTGTTCGCATCCGTTCTTGCAATGAGAACAGTTGGCGTTCCCATAATATCAGCTGCAAGTCTTGCAGAGACGAGAGTATTTATAAATTCTCTTGTTGAAACAAGGACCTTTCCTCCGAGGTGACCGCATTTCTTTGCAGAGCTTAGCTGATCCTCGAAGTGAACTCCGGCAGCTCCCGCTTCTATCATGGCTTTCATTAGTTCAAAGACATTAAGATTCCCTCCGAACCCGGCTTCTGCATCAGCAACTATCGGCGCAAACCAAAATACATCATCTTTATCTTCCATGTGAGATATGTGATCTGCTCTCATCAAAGCGTTATTTATCCTTTTTACAACGGACGGAACACTGTCTGCGGGATAAAGACTCTGATCCGGGTAAGTATGTTTTGCATTATTGGCATCAGCAGCTACCTGCCAGCCGCTGAGATATATAGCTTTAAGTCCCGCCTGCACCTGCTGCACCGCTTGATTACCTGTCAGGGCACCAAGCGCTCTCACAAATTTTTCTTTATGGAGAAGATCCCATAGTCTTTCCGCTCCGAGCTTTGCAAGAGTATGCTCTATCTGCACACTCCCTCTGAGTTTATATACTTCCTCAGCTGAATAAGGTCTTTCAATACCTTCCCACCTTTTATCGGAAGCCCAGTAGTTTTTTATTTGATTAATCTGATCTTTTTTATTCATATTATTATTTTTTATGATTTTTAAATATATTTATATGCAGTTAAAGTTAAAAACTCCCGGAAGTTACTGTCGGTTGAAAGCTCATTGAATAATTCCGTGGCTTTTTCATATTTACCTTTTGAAAATTTTTCTTCTCCTACCAGAGATTTAATTTTTTCTAGTTCCTCTTTTACAATGTCATGGTAAAGTTCTGCAGTGACTTTTCTTCCGTCATTTAAAATTCCTTTTTCAGAATGTATCCACTGCCATATCTGCGCCCTTGATATTTCAGCAGTAGCGGCATCCTCCATCAGGTTATAGATCGGCACGCATCCGTTGCCGTTCAGCCACGCTTCAAGATACTGTATAGATACATTAATATTATGTCTGAGACCATTCTCTGTAATTTCGCCTTCGGGCACAGTCAGAAGATCAGCTGCGTAAACGCTGACATCTTCCCTTTTATTTTCAATCTGATTTTTACCCGGCATTAGCCTGTCAAAGATTTCTTTTGCAGTGCCTATCAGACCGGGATGAGCTACCCAGGTTCCGTCATGTCCGTCACCTGCTTCACGTTCCTTATCAAGCCTCACTTTTTTCATTGCATCCTCATTAGCCTTTATGTCATTTTTTATTGGTATCTGAGCCGCCATACCGCCCATAGCGTGAATTCCCCTTTTGTGGCACACCTTTATTACAAGCTGAGAATAAGATCTGAGGAAATGAACATTCATGGTAACAAGACTTCTGTCTGGAAGGACAAAATCATTATAATTCCTGAATTTTTTTATAAAGCTGAAGATGTAATCCCACCTGCCGCAGTTAAGACCTGCAGAGTGATCCTTAAGTTCATAAAGTATCTCATCCATTTCAAAAGCCGCAAGGATAGTTTCAATGAGCACAGTCGCCCTTATAGTTCCGCGGGGAATTCCGAGTTCATCCTGCGAAAAATTAAATACATCATTCCATAACCGGGCTTCATGATAATTCTCAAGTTTGGGAAGATAAAAATACGGACCAGTTCCTTTTGCTGTAAGGTCTTTTGCGTTATGAAAGAAATATAAACCGAAATCGAACAGTGAGGCAGAAAAATTTTCACCATCCAGCGTTACGTTTTTTTCTTCAAGATGCCAGCCTCTGGGACGTACCATCAGCGTAGCCGATTGTTCTTTGAGTTTATAATTTTTACCTTCAGGACTAGTGAACGAAATTGTCTTATTGATTGCGTCCCTGAGATTTATCTGACCTTCAATCACATTTTCCCAGGTAGGAGAATTTGAATCTTCAAAATCCGCCATAAAGACATTTGCTCCGGAATTCAGAGCATTGATTATCATTTTTCTGTCAACCGGTCCTGTTATCTCAACCCGTCTGTCTTCAAGGTCTGCCGGTATCGGAGCAACTTTCCACTCACTTTCTCTGATCTTTTTTGTCTCTTCGGGAAAATCCGGCATCTTACCGGAATTGATCTCTTTCTGTTTCTCTTCCCTCTTTAACAAGAGTTCTTTTCGTCTCCCGTTAAATTTTCTCTGAAGTCTTGAAACGAAATCCAGGGCTTCGCTTGTCAGAATCTCAGTATAATTATCCTTTAAGGATCCTATGATAGAAATATTATCAGGCATAAATTGAATTTATCTATTTATAAAAATGGGGTGAAAAATATAAGGTTAGTCTGTAACATTTATAATTTAACAAATTCAGCCGCCACTTTCACTTACAAAAGAAATCATTGATATTAAATAATCATTAAAAAAATTTTATCAGCGGAAAATTTACATTTTTCCGTCAGATAATATTTCCGGTATTGAAGAGAATTCCGGAACAGTGCAGATCTTAAATAAAAGAAGCAGCGTCAGGATGTATCCTGACACTGCTCAATTAGGGGCTAGTATATTTTCTTAAGGGCTGATCACCTGAACAAAATTGTATGAATTCAACTCAACAATGCTCATGTCGCTGATGTCAGTAACATTATCACCGTTAAGGTCTGTTGTTCTGTATCCTGTCACAAAATTAAAAGAATTGTTATCCACATACTGGTAATCCGTAACATCAATTACACCGTCATGGACTATTTCACCGTTGTAAAAGCAATATTTACTTCCCTTTAGAATTACATTATTCCCATATGTTGATGAAGGATAATAAGTGAAATCAAAATTCGTTACATTAAGATAAAATTCTTTTGTAATTGAACTCCACGATTCAAGCATATTTCTGTGATTTACTTCAATAAAATACGGTGCATTATTCCAGATATTTTTAAAAGTAAATGTCCCGTTACCGTTCGAATCCAGAACTGACTTTGAGGTTTCTGCAAGAGTATACGGAGGTCTGTTATATCTCAAAGAAACAGAGACAGTATCCTGCACCATTTTTCCTGTTATATTATTATAAAATCCCTGGATCAGTCCTTTCATCGAAAGCTGAAGATTCGCATTCTGGAACAGGACTGAATTCCAGGATTTTCCTATTCTAATTCCGTCAATTCTTACAGGAGTCGCCTGCATTCCCGATTGAACAAAAGAATTGGATAGAATTAAATCACCTATATTGACCAAATCAGCGTTTGCTGAATCCAGAGCAAGAGGAGTCACCGGTTCACTTACAGGAACGCCTGAGCTGAAGATATAAATTTTCGCAACATCATTTGTTGATGACCCCGGTTTGAATGTATAACTGATTACTGCGAGATAAACCGTACCGGTATTGTAAACATTAGGTGAATATACTGCATTACCGTTGATTTTTTTTATGCCAAAATTAAATGTTGTTGAAGAAACTTTTTTTGTATATAATTTCGTATTTAAATTCGTTGTTCCGCCAGCCTGATCAAGACAAATATTATATCCTTCTGTGGCACCTGCTGTAAAATTATCAACTTTTATCAGCAGGGATACATAAATTGTACCTGTACTGTCATTCCCGATCTGACATAAAGAGGTATTCGATAGGGGCTGATTATTCATGTAGGCACAGTTGCCGTTTCCGGATCCGATATAACCTGAATAGGATAGACCGGGAGATCTGATTTCAACATGAGACGGATCTGGAAAAAAAGATGAGTTCCAGCCTCCTATATTCGTAAGAGTATCTCTTACCGGATAATTGAAATTTTCAGAGAACAAAAGCTGGGAAAAAGAAATACCCGATGAGATAAGAACTAAACAGAAAGCAAAAAAAATTTTTTTCATTTTAATTTTTGTTTATAAAGTTAATGAATATTAAAATCGCCTTCCGGCTGTCCCTTCTTAAGGGGACAGCTTCAGGCTGCTTCCAGGGTGACGTTTAGTTAAAGAACGGTAAGACCGTTCTTTCTATTGATGGAAGTAAATTTTAATTTATTCGGTGTCACCCTGAAAAAATCTTTATAAAAATAAACAGTTGATCATAGCCGAATCAAAGAAAGATTTTTTAAAATGTTTTTCAAAATTCCATAGTCAGATTTACTGATTTCCATAAAAAAGTTTAAATTACTGCTGTTTTCAATGGTTTTTTAAAGATCCTATATGTAAATTTGTTTTTTTATTTTCACGGATAATCGAAATATTTTCCTAAAAAACAGCTTAATTCAACTAACTGATAATGATAAGTTCAAACATTACGGAAATACTCAGTTCCCTTTCCTCGGAAGAATTAAAGAGATTCAGGGTCTATGTATCGTCCGCTTATTTTAACAGGAATGAAAATGTCATAAAATTTTTTGAACATCTGATTAAATTCTATCCGGATTTCAGGGAAAAGAAATTAACAAAAGAATATATTTTCGCAAAAGTTTTCGGAAACAAAGAATATAATGACGGCATGATGAGGACGGTGAGTTTTAAACTGAATACTCTGCTGAAGGACTTTTTAGTTCACTCAAGGAATGAAAGGGAAACTCTAAGACAGCATCTGATACTTCTTGAAGAATACAACCGAAGAAAACTTTACAGACTATTCCTGAAAAAATTTGAGGAGATAAACAATATACTTGAACAGGTAAAGCACAAAGACGAGGAGTATTACAGCAGCCGGATAAAAATGCAGAGACAGATGGAGCTGTTCACAGAGATAAACAGATTCAAGAAGAAGGATTATAATATATTCAAACAATATTCTCTCCGGAAAATGAGCGAGAATCTTTCGTATTACATCACCTTATGCATTTTCAACAATAATACTCTTTTGTTTGAAGAAAACGAGGAAGTGGTCAGCAGTTTATCGACAAATCTGATAAAAGTGATACTCGAAGAGATCATGGATAATAACAGCAAATATAATGACAACCCGGTAATCAATCTAAACCGCCTTCAGATCCTGTTGCACAAGGAGAACAATGAAGAGTATTACAGAGAACTTAAGAAGCTTTTCTTAAGCGGGCGGGAAATATTCGATCATTTTGAGAGATATAATCTTTTGAATGTACTGCAGCACTTCTGCATTATTATGATCTTCAGGGGAAACTCCGAATACAGAAGAGAAAGATTTGAACTCTATAAAGAAGCTTTAAGGCAGAAATTGTTTGCTATGTATGAAGATGAATATTTCGATTATATGCTTTTTGGTAATATTGTCCTTGTTTCGATTGCCGTTTCCGAACTGGACTGGCTCGGAAATTTTATAAAAGAATACAGTCCTTATTTATCCCCCGAGATCAGGGACACAGCAAAAAAATATTCCGAAGCTAAAGTCTGCTTTGCGAAGGGAAACTTCAGCGAAGCGATGAGGCATATTAACGGAATTGAAAATTCCGTTTACGCACGCTTTGACACAACCCTGCGCGATCTGAAAATGCAGTGCTTATACGAACTCGGCT
This sequence comes from Bacteroidota bacterium, assembly GCA_018266875.1. Taxonomy (GTDB): domain Bacteria; phylum Bacteroidota; class Ignavibacteria; order Tepidaquicellales; family Tepidaquicellaceae; genus UBA2330. The sequence continues at coordinate 74,949 of JAFDZR010000007.1, read as the reverse complement.
ACTTCCAGGAGCTCCTTTACCAGTTCGACGCTTACAGTCATTTCCTGAGATCAAAATCAAATAACCTTCCGAAATCCCGGCAGGAAAGGATTAAAAATTATCTGATGTATTTCAGAAAACTTATTAAAATAAAAGAGAATAAGGATCAGAAACTTTATTCTGAAACTGAATACGAACTCCTGAATAATGCAAATATCCTTGAAAGAACCTGGCTCTTAAAGAAATTAAAGGAAGTAAAGATTTAGATAATTGAATTTATTAAGTGGTCTAGGTTTAATAAGTTTACCGGAATACTTTAAAGATTATTAGTAATAGTTTTTTTAGGCTGGATCTTTTTAATTTTTCTTTAACAGAACATCATAAGTTGCTTAAAGATAAGAAGAAAGTTATTATTACCGGAAGCATTCCTCCTCCATTCCATGGGTCGACTGTCTATTTGAAAAATTTACTTGATTCAAAACTCAGAGACGAATTTGAAGTTTATCATCATGATATTTCCGACCACAGGGATATTAAGAATTTATCCCGGCTTGACACGGAAAATGTCAGACTTGCCCTGAAAAGCATAAAAGGGATAAGGTCCATTGTGAAAAATATCAAACCCGACATAGTTTACATTCCGGTTGCATCAAACTTTCTTCCATACCTTAGGGACGGATCAATGATACTCTCGGCATCTTCCGATTCGAGAGCAAAAATTATTATCCACCTTCATGAAGGAGATTATTTCAGAAAAGTTTTCTATGAAAATTCATTGCCGCCCGTTAAATATTTTATAAAGAAATCACTGTCAAAAGTTCATACTGCAATTGTTTACAGCGAAAGTCTGAAATCTAATTTTGAAGGTCTGGTCAAAAATATCGTTTCATTCCCTAACGGCGCTGATTTTGAAGTCACAGGAACAGCCGGCAGGATAAGGAAAAATCATGACGGCAAATTCAATTTTAGCTTCTATGCGAATCTTTACGAAAGCAAAGGAATTCTTGATTTTCTGAATGCGGCAGTGATTCTTACGGAAAAGAACATTGACGCGGAATTTCACATTGCAGGCGAATATCCGGACGGCGAAAAAGATACAGAACTTAAAGTTAAAAAGATAATCAGCGAAGGCGGGATATCTGACAGAGTCTTTTTTCACGGTGTCGTTTCAGGTAAAAGTAAAATGGAATTTCTGGATAAGACAGACATTCTAATTCATCCCACATGGTATCCGTACGAAGGATGTCCTATGGCAATCATAGAAGCTTTTGCAAACGCAATTCCTGTCATTTCAATCAGGGATACAGGAGCGGTTCCGGAAATGATAGATGACGGTCGGACGGGAATACTGGTAAGCAGGAAAAATCCGGAAGAGATTGCCGCAGCAGTGGTAAGGCTTGCCGGGAACAGTGAACTGCGTGAAAATATAAGCGAAGCCTGCAGAAATGAATACAAAAACAGATTCACGGCTGAAATAAATATCAATAATATTATTACTACATTTAAAAAAGCATTAAACTGATATATATTTGAAACCTGATAAATTTTATTTCAAGGGAGTAAAAGTAACCTGCTGTGATCTGGATGGATCGGTCAGAACTGCTTTTGATAAACTGAAAAAAGGCGAAGGTCCGGCATACATCTGTGTCACTGATACGGGGAATATTGTTAATGCATACAGAAATTCTCCCGCATTAAGGAATGCAATAAACAGTTCGTTTTTATCTTTGCCTGACGGGAGACCGCTTTCACTTTTCGCAGATGCAAAAGGTATAAAAGGGATCGGCAGGGTTGCCGGTCCGGATTTTATGGAAGAAGTCTTCAGAAGATCAGCAGGCATGGACGTGAAACATTTTTTTCTTGGCGACACTCAGGAAGTCCTGAATAGATTAAAAGATAAAGCGGAAAAGCAGTACGGAATTATTGTATGCGGAATGTTAAGCCCGGATCTCGGATCGCAGACAGACGGAACAGATGAGAACATTGTCAACGGAATCAATCAATCCGGCGCAGACTTCATCTGGGTTGCGCTCGGCGGCGGCAAACAGGAGATATGGATGATGAACAATTACATGAAGCTTGACAGGGGAATAATGACAGGAGTAGGAGCGGCATTCAGGTTTTATATCGGTGATATAAAAAGAGCGCCGGTTTTTTTCAGGAAGATCGGAATGGAATGGTTTTTCCGTCTTATTCAGCAGCCGGGGAAAATGGCCGGCAGATATTTATCCACACTGCCTTTTTTTATTATATATGCGGTTCCGGAATTTTTCAAATCAAAATCAAAATTAACTCAGGATTTATGAATGTACCTTTTACAGATCTGAAAAAGCAAAACGAACTTATAAGAGAAGAAGCGATCTCTTCAATTACTGATATCATAGACAACTCTTCATTTATTCTCGGGAAATCTGTAAAGGAATTTGAAGAAGATTTTGCAGCGGAGCACGGTGTGAAGCATTGTATCGCTGTCAGTTCAGGAACAGACGCAAACCACCTTGCGCTGTGGGCAAACGGGATCACACACGGAGATGAGGTTATAATTCCTGCGAATACATTCATTGCAACTGCATGGGGCGCAACGCTTTGCGGGGCTGTTCCTGTATTTGCAGACTGCGATGCGAGAAGTTATAATATCGATCCAGTAAAAGCTGAGGAGAAAATAACAGACAGGACAAAGGCGATAGTTGCCGTTCATCTGTACGGTCAGACCGCTGACATTAATAATCTGAGAGATACTGCAGAAAGAAAAAATATTTTACTTATTGAGGATGCAGCGCAGGCTCACATTGCTGAATACAAAGGGAAGAAAGCAGGAAGTCTTTCAGCTGCAGCAAGTTTCAGTTTTTATCCAGGAAAAAATCTCGGAGCTTTCGGCGAAGGCGGAGCTGTGACAACTGACAATGATGAACTTGCAAAAAAGATCCGGATGCTGAGAGATCATGGATCTGAAAAAAAATATTATCACGAATTTTTCGGTCACAATTACAGAATGGAAGGGATACAGGGAGCTGTTCTCGGTTTGAAATTAAAACATCTTTCCGAATGGACGGAAAAAAGAAGAGCTGCCGCTTCAAAATACAGAGAGCTGCTGAGCGGCATTGAACAGATCACCCTGCCTGAGGAAATGGATTACGGAAAGCATGTCTATCATTTATTTGTGATACTTTTTTCAAAAAGAGATGAACTTCAGAATTATCTGAATGAAAACGGAATTTCCACCGGACTTCATTATCCCGTTCCGCTGCATCTTCAGAAATGCTTCAGTCATCTTGGCTACAGGAAGAATGATTTCCCGGTTACGGAAAAAATTGCTGAACAGTGTCTATCACTGCCTATGTTTCCAGATATTTCTGATGATCAGATAAATTATGTCTGTGAAAAAATTAAACATTTCTTAAAAAGATAAATTGAGTTATTCTTGTATAATTAACCGTTTCATGAAATCCTTATGAAATATCCGAGATACAAATACGTTTTTGCGATTTTTGATTTTGCCGTGATATTCCTTTCCTTCAAATTGTCGGAATTTATTACTGCAAATGTGCTGAACAAAAACGTGATCATAAGTGAGAATGAATTTCTTACATACCTTACCTTTTCAGTATTTTCGCTTGTATTTGTATTTTTATTTCAGAACAATAATCTTTACAAGATAAACGTACTTCTGACAAGAGCCCCGCATTTAACGGCTCTGCTCAAATCATTTGTTTACGGTATTTTACTTCTGATCATTTTTTCGTTTGTAATTAAGTTCAACCTTCTTCTTTCCTCAAGATTCTTTGTCTTTTTCTTTTTCCTGATCGGTCTTTCCGGAGTTTCAATGATCCGGATACTTGTGCTGAAACCCTATTACATGCATTTTACAAAAATACTCAACAACAGCAATATCCTGATAATCGGCGCGGGTAAATCCGGCAGACTGCTGGCGGAGAAACTTCTGTTCGAAAATTTTTACGGCGTAAAAATCACGGGATTTCTGGATGATAAGGTTGCCAAAGGAGAAGAGGTTTTCAAGGAATTCGTATGTCTCGGGAGAATTTCAGATCTCCGAGAGACCGTAAAAAAATTCAGCGTCGATGAGATCATTATCTCGATTGACAATATCGGATATGAAAGTCTCATGGAGCTTATAGACAGGTGCAATGAACTATACAAAAGCGTCAAGCTTACTTCAGAATTATTCAACATCGTTCCCGAAAAGATCGTAACCGAATCTTACTCCGGCATACCTGTAGTGGACCTGTCACCGAAAGTAAATAAAAATCTAAACTATTTTTACAAAAGGACATTTGATTACGCTGCCTCTTTCGTCGGCATTATAATCCTGTCTCCGGTCTTCCTGATTATTACGGTGCTGGTGAAATTATCATCTCCCGGAGAAATATTCTTCCGTCAGATCAGGGTCGGCAAGGACGGAAAGAAATTTACGTTTTATAAATTCAGATCAATGTATATTGATAATTCAGAAGATACTATCCGCGAACAGAACATGATGGAATTCATGAAGAATGATAAAACCATGTTCAAAGGATCAGCAAAGATTCTAAATGAGACCAGGGTCACTCCGATAGGAAGATTTCTCAGGAAGACTTCTCTTGACGAACTCCCCCAGCTCTTCAACGTTCTAAAAGGCGATATGAGTCTTGTAGGTCCGAGACCATGCCTTCCTTATGAATTTGACGCATATGACGACTGGCATAAAAGAAGACATATTGTATATCCGGGCTGTACGGGAGTCTGGCAGGTTTCCGGAAGAAGTTCGGTGTCTTTCAGAGATTCAATTGTTCTTGATCTTTATTACATAAACAACATGACTCCATGGCTTGATCTGCAGCTGATCTTCAAAACTTTTCCCGTAATGCTTTTCGGCAGAGGCGCAAAATAAATTGAATGGATAAAAAGAATATAAATAATGTTAAACTCGGAAAGGACGTCAGGATATTTGACTTTGTAAATCTTTACGGATGCGAGATTGGAGACAATACAAAGATCGGTACATTTGTAGAAATCCAGAAAAACGCCACTGTAGGAAAGAACTGCAAAATATCCTCGCATACTTTTATCTGCGAAGGAGTTCATATCGGTGACAATGTTTTCGTAGGTCACAACGTTACTTTTATTAATGATAAATATCCGAGAGCAACTTCGGAAAGCGGAGAACTTCAGACCGAAGAAGACTGGAAAGTCATCGGGACTTTTGTAAAAGACGGAGCTTCGATCGGCTCATCAGCTACAATAATGTGCGGGATCACGATCGGAGAGAATTCAATAATAGCAGCCGGTGCAGTCGTTACCAAGGATGTTCCGCCTGATTCCATTGCCGGCGGAGTCCCTGCAAGGATCATGAAAAAAGTGAAATGATTTTATAAGCTTCCCGAACTGCATCTATTTTTATCCCGGGATTTTATTTTTTAAACATCTGCATTTTTTGAAGATCAATATTTTTAAATTATTCCGGGAAAACAAATATCCGGTATTCAGCAATATTACCGAAAGATTATTTTTCTTTCTGATATTTCTGATCATTGCAAGAGAATATCCGACGGAATCATACGGACAGCTTATTACAATATTCTCGCTTGCGAATATTTTCGTGATAATCTTTGATCTTGGGATCCCTCTTTTCCTTCAGAAAGAATTTTCATCAGGGAAAAAATACAACGGGAAATATTCCTCAGGCGCCGTTGCTGTTTACCTTGCTTTATTTCCGGTTTACTTTATTCTTTTATTTCTTTACAGAGATCTGTTTTTCAGGGAATTCCCATTATATCTCTTTACTGCGGTATCTGTCCTTGTTTATTTGTTTTCGATTTCCAATCTTTTAAATAAAATTCTGTCCGGACTTAGAGATTTTCATTCACAGTTCAGACATCTGCTGTATTCACGTTCAGCCGCAATGATCCTCTTCCTGATATTCTCACTGATCCTGAAGACCGAACTGACAGTCCTGATCTTTATAATTACCGCCGGAGCATTGATCCAGATCGCAGGACTTCTGAATTCGCTTGTCAGATCCGGTATTGAAGTCAATCCTTTATCGGCGGATCTGAAGACATCATTTCAGATATTAAGACTATCCGTACCGCTCGGGCTTGCAGTCCTTTTCAATTTTATTTACGATAAGATAGATATAATTCTCATATCCAAGCTGACTGATTTTGACAGCGTCGCTTTTTACAGCGTTGCATACGGTATCTATAAAAGTTCTTCACTTATTTATTCATTCCTGTTTGTAACTGGTCTCAGCAGGATCTCTTATCTAAGCGGGAATAAAAAAGCGGTAAAGTTATTTTATAAAAAATATTTAAATATTTTACTTCCGGTTTGTCTGCTTATAACTGCAGCATTGTTCTTTTTCCCGGGATTCATCATCAGACTTTTTTATACAGACAAATTCGCCGAATCAATTTTCATTCTGAAAATACTTTCTCTGTCTGTAACCGGACTGGCGCTTAATAATCTTACCGGAGTTGTTCTCAACGGCATTGGAATGTTCAGACAGAATATGAATGTAACTTTCTTCGGACTTCTTATAAATATCATACTGAATATTTTCTTTATACCCGTATTCGGAATTGCAGGAGCGGCTGCAGTTACTCTCATCACTGAATATTTCATTTTTACGGGCGATTATATATATTTAAAGAAATTTAATATTATCTGATAAATGGGCACGTCAAACTGGCAGAATATCTCTTACAATATTGACCTTGTTAAAAAACTCAATCCGCAGTCAATTCTGGATATTGGAGTGGGATTCGGACGGTGGGGAATTTTATTCAGGGAATTCCTTGAGATCTGGGGAGACAGAAATTATTCCGGCAAATGGACAAGGACTGTTGACGGAGTTGAGATATTCCCGGGTTATCTGAAAAGTTATCATGATTATTTTTATGATAATATTTACAGATGCAATGCGCTCGATTTTATTGGTTCGACTGATAAAAGATATGACCTGATAAACTGCGGCGACGTCATCGAGCATTTTGAAAAAAACGAAGCGAAAAAATTCATTGAACTCGCGCTTGATAAGTGCAGTTACCTACTCATCAACATTCCCCTCGGCTCAAACTGGGAGCAGGACGCAATCAATGACAATGAATATGAGATTCACAGAAGCTCGTGGGAAATATCTGATTTCACCGGTTATGAAAATCATCTTATAACGGAATTTGAAGATGTTGAGCTGAGGAAATACTGTGTGGTTCTGATCTCACGGAATAAGATAGATCTGAAAAAAACTTACGGAAAATATTTTAGTTTAAAAAGTATTCTTAAAAACAAACTCGGACTCGGATCTGTTGTCAAACTTATTGAAAACAGGAATGCATGATAAATTAAAGTCCCGGGAATTAATCTTCACAGTTTTATTCATACTGATTTATCTTGCGCTTGCCGTTAAGGTCTTTGACTGGATAATCGACGACCTTTATATCTATTTCAGGTACGTGGACAATTTCACAAAAGGAAACGGTATTGTCTTCAACACAGGTGAGCGCGTCGAGGGTTTTTCTAGTTTCAGCTGGTTCCTCATTCTTTCCCTCATTAAATCCGCAGGGCTGCCGCTGGAGATGACCTCAAAACTCGCGGGCATCATGTTTGCATTTGCCGGAGCCGCTTGCCTTTATTTTATATGCAAAGGATCAGGTCTTTCAAAATATTATCTCCCCGCCCTTTGCCTGATGGTTTTCAATCTGCCTTTTATTCTTTGGTCGGTTTCAGGTTTTGAGATAATGATGTTTATTTTCCTGCTGCTGATGAGTTTCCTGATGATAATCAGGATCACTTCTGACAGCGGATTCAGCGCATTTCTCGTATCGCTGATTTTTCTGATTTCAGTGTCAAGACCCGAAGGAGTTATTTTTTCAGCAGGTATGCTCTGCTTTATTTATATTTTTTCAATGAACAGAAAACTGCTGCTGAAATACGCTGCGGTATACGGACTGCTCTTTATTTCATTTCTGACTTTCAGATTTGTTTACTTCGGCGATCTGCTGCCAAACACCTACTATGCTAAGATCGGTCATAACATTGTAGGATACTATGAATTCAGGACTTACAAAAACGGCATATTCTATTTTCTTTATTTCTTAAGATACAATCCCCAGTTCATTTTATTTTTTCTGCTGCTGCCTCTGGTCTTCAGAAAATTAATTTCAAATAAGATATTCCTTTTTGCGGCTGCAATGTTCCTGCTGCAGTTTATTTTTATTGTATTCTCCGGTGGCGACTGGATGGTTCAGTACAGGTTTGCAGTTGTGTCAGTTCCTTTCCTGTCGGTCTGTACGGTCTTCTGTCTCAGAGAATTAATTTCATCAGATAAAATAAAGCTTTCATTATCCTATACTCTGGTCTCGGTCGTATTCATTACCTCGGCGCTCAGTATTATTTTTGCAGACAGAACAATCATCAAGAAGGAAATTGTGCTGTGGAATAATCTGAAAAAAGAATCTGCTGAAATAAAAAAAGACATTCCTCCGGGAAGTCTTGTAGCCAACGGCTCATCAGGCATAATCCCCTATTACCTCGATGATGTAAAATTCATAGACATTGTCGGGATAACGAACAGACATATTGCCAGAGATGGTTACAGACACGGAACATGGTTTGAAAGGTCACTTCCCGATTACGTATACTCTCTGGATCCGGAATGGATAATAATGTGGAAGAAAAAAAATTCCGACGGCATATATACATTTCAGGACGCAAGTCCGTGTTACATTGACATGGCTGTGAATGAGAATTTTTCAAAATATTCATTTTATAAAGATTACGATCTTTACAGTGACGTTAAGATCGAACTTTACAAAAGAAAGGAAGCCGAATGAAAACAGTTTTCCTTGGAAGATATAATCAGTCTGAGAATCTGACTGGTCCTGAGAAAGTAGCCAAGCGGATCTTTAAAATTCATTCGGAGAAATACAGCTCGGTGTTTATAGAATATTTCTTTGACGGAAATCAATTCGGCTTTCTGAAAAAATTATTCGGCAGCGAAATACCTAACAGGGAAAAAAATCCTCTGGTTAAAAGGAAAGGAATTATCAGCTTGTTTATTTTTCTGATATTCTACAAGCCGGATATTATTCACATTATTAATTTTGAAAGATTTGCCATTGCCGGGATCCTGTATAAGTTCATTTCGAACGCAAAGATTGTCTACAGCGTACACGGTATAGTAATTCACGAAAATACAAATTTCAGAAAGACTGACGAAAAATTATACGGCAGGGACAAAAAGACCGAGGAATGGTTTTTCAGATATTCCGATAGATTTTTTGTTTTATCACCTCAGTCTCTGAAAATTGTCCTGAGTTATTACAGCATTTCCGATAAAAAAATAAGAATGATCCCGAACGGTATAGATGAGGAATTCAGTGAATTATACAAAACAAGAAAAAGAACGGCCTATAAACCGGAGATCAGCTTTATAGTATCCGGTAATATACAAAGACCGGAAAAAGGAATAGACAGAATCAAAGATGTTTTAAGCAGGGTGGATTTTCCCAACAGATTGTTTTATTTCGGTCCTTTTAATCAAAAGATTACAGAAAGATCAATGGGTCTTAAAACAATGAATTTGAATATTTTCGGGGATCTGCTGATTAATTCGGATATTGTAATTTCAGCTTCCGTTTATGAACCGTTTTCATTATTTACAGTCGAAGCAATGGCATGCGGAGTGGTGCCTGTAGTTTCGGAAGAAACGGGAATGTCGAGATATATTGAACACGGCATGAACGGGTTTATAGTTGATATGAATGATGCTGAGAAGTTAGAGGAAATCCTTAACAGACTTAATTCCGACCGGGAATTGCTCAGTTCTCTCTCAGGTAATGCCGCAAATATTTATAGAGAATTGAATTGGGAAAATGTTTATAATGAGTATGAAAGAGTTTATTTAAAACTAACCGAAAAAAAGCCGGACTGATTTGAAGAATATTGTTAAATACCTGCCGCTTTTAATTCCGGTATTTATACTGGTCATAATAATTTCTCTTGTATATTATCTCAGTTATAAAATTACCGGAGGCGAATTTATTTACTCTCTTGATGATGCTTACATTCACCTTGCATATGCAAAGAATATTTATCTCCATAATGTCTGGGGTATTACGCAGAACGGATTTACGTCCACCAGCTCTTCCCCTATCTGGACAATGGCAATTGCCGGGATATTTTTTCTCACCGATGTAAACGTTTTTATACCATTCATTTTTAATGTCATAATTTCGGTAATTCTGCTGATTGTGATCTTCAGAATTTTCAGGGAAGAAAAGCTTCCTGATGTCTATACTTCTCTTGTACTTATTTTCATTATAATATTTACGCCATTGTCCATTCATATTTATTCGGGAATGGAGCATCTGCTGCATTGCGTACTGGTGCTTATGTTCGTACATGCTGCTTCCGGAGAGTTTGCAGGCAGCGACAGGTCTTTTACACTCATTACGCCTTCGAAAATAAAACTTACAGTTCTTAGTTTCTTTCTTATGACAGTCAGATATGAGAGTATCTTTCTTATATACATTGCAGTGGTTCTCTTTTTAATGAAAAGAGAAATAAAATTTGTCCTTTCAATGATCATTGCGGGATTTCTCGGATCATCGGTTTACGGGACAATATCTGTTTTAAAAGGAAGAGCATTTTTCCCTGACTCGGTAATGCTCAAGAATAATTTTTTTATGTCATTTCAGAATCTCTTCGGAGACGATCCGTTCGGAAAGTTTTTAATTTTCATGGACATGAACAAGAAATTCATAGTCCTGTTTGTTATCTCAATTACCCTTTTAATAATCATTATCCGATTAAAAAAGGATTTCAGAAATTACATAAGCACAGCTCTTATTATTCTTCTGAGCACTGCTGTCCTTCAGAAGATCTTTGTCGCTTCCACATTTTTCAGATATGACAGCTATCTTCTGATCGCTTTTATCTGCTTTGATGCAATTGCCGTTAATTATATTTTCAAAAGGGATCCTAAAGTATACAGGATCATCGCATCTCCGGGTAAAAGCAGTGCAGCCGTATTATTTTTATTTATAGTGTTTTCATATTTTGGATATAAGCAGTTTTACATTGATAAAACTGTCACCGCTGTAAAAAATATTTACGAACAGCAGTACCAGATGGCTGGTTTCATTAAGGAATATTACACAGGAAGTTCAGTGGCTCTGAACGACATAGGCGCGGTGAATTTTTACGCCGATATAAACTGCATAGATCTGATCGGACTCGGGACGCCGGAAATAGCTGACGCGAGGATCAACGGAACTTTCGATAAAATTTTTCTTGAAGAGATCTGCAGAAAAAACAATGTCCGTATAGCTGTAATTTATGATGAGTGGTTTGACAGGAAAAATGTAATACCTGATAACTGGAGAGCTGCCGGGAAATGGAAAATCAGAGATAATTATATCTGCGGAAGCGATGAAGTGACTTTCTATGCGGTCGGTAGTGATGCATTTCCTGATCTTATAAATGATCTGAGGAATTATTCCTTCAGCATTCCTGATGATGTTATTCAGTCAGGCGACTATAAAAAATAAAAAGCGCAGTTTGAGAATTTTATTTTTAACGGGAGAAATTAATTTCGCAGACGGTGTGTCATCGCATCTTTACAATCTGATCGGCGGACTTTCCGGGAATAAAGAAACTGAGCCTGTGCTGTACTGCGCCGGAGGCGAAGCTGAAAGCAAATTCAGGGATTCAGGAATTAAGGTTTACACCGACAGGACAGTTGATCACAGCAGCAGGAGTTTTTTCAGTTTTGCCAAAGCTGTTTTAAAAATAAAAAATTTCTGCAGTGAAAACAGTATTGGCATTATTCATTCTCATAATCATTATACCGCAAATATTGCCGCCAAAGCGGTAATCAAAACCGGCATCAGTACCGTTCAGACAATTCACGGACTTATCCCTGAAGGCGGCCGCCTGAAACATTTCAATGCGGACAGATATGTTTCGCTGAACGGTCAGATCACGGAATTTCTGATAAGTAAAAAAAATATTCCTGAAAATAATATTATTCAGATTCGTCAGGGAATACCCGTTGAAAAACTTTTCAGGAAAAAAATATTATCAGGTGTTCCGGTAATTTTATTTGCAGCAAGACTGATAAAGGAAAAAGGCGGAGATGTTTTTATCAGAGCGGCTGCCGAAATAAGAAAGAAATACGGATCAGAAATGAAATTCATTATTGCAGGCGGCGGCATTGAGGAAAATGAACTTAAGAAACTTTCTGAAGAACTCAATGCAGATATAGAGTTTACCGGGACATTAAATGATATTTATAAATTAATGAAAAGCGCAGACATATTTGTAAACTCAACTGGAATCCGAACGGAAGGATTTCCAATGACAATTGCTGAAGCCGCCTATTCAGGATGTCTTATAATTTCCACAGAGGGAAAATGGCTGAATGAAATTTTTGAAAATAATACAGACGGATTTACTTTCCGGATCGGCGGACATAAAGAGCTTGCGGAAAAGATTATGAATTCGCTGGAAAACAAAGAATCTTCCCGGGAAATTGCGGTATCATTCCAAAACAGATCTGAAAGATTATTCAGCTTAAAAGAAATGACTGATAAACATATTGAACTTTACAGGGAATGTCTGAAAAAAATTTAAAAATAACTGTTCTCATGCCTGTATATAATGACAGCAGATATCTTCGGCAGTCGGTTTGCAGCATTCTCAATCAGAGCTTCGGAGATTTTGAATTCCTTATCATTGATGACGGATCAACTGACGGGTCGGATGAGATAATAAGATCTTTCAGAGACTCAAGAATAGTTCATAAAAAGATCAGGCATTCGGGGCTTGCAGCGGCTCTCAACAGCGGGATGAGAAATGCTTCAGGAGACTGGATTGCCAGGATAGATGCTGACGATCTAAGTACTCTGAGGAGACTGAAAGTTCAGCATGATCATTTGAAAAAAAATCCAGGCACCGATGTACTAGGAAGCTGGTCAGTTTATTTTTCTGATCCGGACAGGATACTGTTTCAGATAAATCCGCCTGCAGACGATGTAAAGATAAGGGAATTCCTTGAACTGCATAATCCGATAAATCATTCTTCTGTAATATTCAGGAAGGAATCCGTTCTGAAAGAAGGAGGATATGATGAGAAATTCGGTGTGTATGAAGATTTCGAACTATGGCTGAGAGTGAAGAATAAATTAAGTTTTAATATTATTCCTGAATCATTAGTTTACACAAGACAGAGAAAAGACTCGCTTACTTCACTGGGAAGCAAAAATAAGATTTATAACCTGCTGATGAAAAACATTAAGGATAAGTATCAGCTCGGAGACAATCCGGTTCCTGATGAAAGCACAGCTGCAAAGCTTTTCTGGATAGAATATTTTTACGGTGATAAATCCCGGTCCAGGAAGTTTTACAGACCCGGCAGCGGACTCAGAAAGACGATCGCATTTTACAATTCCTATCTTCCTGAATATTTTTTTAACAGGGTAAAGGACCTGAGACTGAAGCAGAGGATCGAATCCTTTAAACTTAACAGAAAGCAGTACAAAAAAGAACTAAATCATTTACTGAACTTAAATTAATAATTTTGAATCTGAGATCAGAAAGTAACAAATTCTTTATATCTGTAATATTTATATTTTTTGCTTTCACTGTATATCTGGCTTTTTCAGATTATTTCAGTATCGGACTATTGTCGGATGATTATCTTAATTTTATTTCCGCGCAGAATTCCACTATGCTGCAGAAGTTCACAAGCTCTATTCAGAATTACAGCAATTTTCACCTAAGACCTTTATGGTTTTTATCAATTATCAACAGCATTAATCTTCATGATATGCTGGGATTTCAGAACGATAATTTTGTTCTATTCAGGATTGAGAATCTGATCTATTATTACATTCTGACGTTTCTTATCTCATTCCTTTTTTTCAAAATATCCGGAAAGATCGTTTACTCGCTGATACTTCTGCTTTTCTGCCTGATGTATCCGAACAATCTGAACGATATCTGCTGGACGGTCGGAAAAGTTGATATACTCTGCGCCATATTCATGTTTGCGGCATTATATTTTACATTCTCTTTCTGCACAAAGAATTCAGAATACAAAATTGCACTTAGTCTTTTTTTCTTTCTCCTTGCTCTTCTAACCAAAGAAAGTTCGGTAATATTGCCGTTCATTTCCCTGATAATGATCTATCTAACATACGGCAGGGAAAAACTTCACGAAATAAAGTATCTGATATTTCTGGAATTCTTTCTGCTCATTTTATATTTTTCGTACAGGATAATCATACTCGGAACTCAGCCGACTGAGGTCGTAACGGCTTATCAGAATCCCGGAATAATTTATTCTGTCGGAGTGATTTTCAAAGCTTCTCTTTCAATGCTGATACCGTTTGATTATCTTTCTGTTCAGGATAATCTCGACACTCTTAACAGGAATTTTCTTTTATACCTTTTCGTGTCATTTACCTTTCTGGTTACCCTGCTCTTTATTTTCACGGTCACAAAAAGCATCGGAAAATTATTCCTGATCTGTCTTATTTTCCTCAGCTCCATTCTGCCGAATTTAATTGCAGGTTATTTCAGACCTCAGCTGATACTTATACCTTTTGTAATCACAGTGTTTACAGTAGCTCTGGTGCTTTATAAACTTAAATACTACTATAAGTTCTTTCTCATTGCAATACTTGCATTACTCATCAACTGGGGAGTCCTCGGATACAAGCTGGTTAAGAACTGGTATTACTCTTACAATGTAGCTGAAAATGTTTACAGTGAATTCAGAAAGCTTGAACTGGATCCCGAAAAGAAAAATGTTATAATCGGTCTGCCTTCCAGATTAAGGCAGTCATATATTATGGACTATGCTATTGGTCCTTACAATTATTACAGAAACGGTGATTTTGTTTTAAAGGATAAATTTTATGACCTTGTATACACCGGCGCGCTGGATTCCGGCTCTCTCAATTCAGAGCTGTTTGTTAAAAAGATAAGCGAAAACGAACTGGAAATATTGACAACAGGAGAGACGCAGTATTTCATGCGTCTTGACGCTTACAACAATAAATACAAGGACAGGGACCTGATCCTTAAACTCACCGAGGATAATATTTTCAACAAACCAACGGACATGTATATAAGGATATTAACGGATAAGGTAAACATTATTTTATTCAGCGAAGGTAAATTCAGAAAAATTAATTAAGTGAAACTCAGGATACTTCATCTTTCTCCTGATATGGGATTCTATGACGGAAGATCATACTACGTTCACCTTCTTCTGAAATATCAGTGCAGAGAAGGACATAAAATTTTTTTTGTTTCAAATAACGCAGACGCCGGAGAAAGAGTCAGCGGCACCGGTGCGGAGTTTTTCTGCATGCCATTTCTTTCCGACAAGAAACGGATGCTAAAAGCAAGATCTGTTTTAACGGATTTTGCGGAAAGTGAAAAGATCGATATAATACATACGCATCACAGATATTATGAGCTTATTGCAAACTCTTTAAAGAAGAAACTTGATATCAAAACCGTCTTTACCGCTTTAAGCATTGTTGACAGAAGATATTTTGTGGAATACAGGTCTGACAGGATTATTGCAGTAAGCAATGCAGTAAAAAGCATGCTGATTAACAAGTTCGCTGTAAAAAAGGAACGGATAGAACTGATCCCGAACTTCACTGATACTGAAGAACTCGATTCCCCGAAAACTTCAGCAGAGAGGAATGATCATTTCATACAAATGATAAATGAAAAGAAAAGGAATGGATACAGGATTTTACTTTCAGTCGGGAGATATCACAGGGACAAAGACCATATGACTCTGCTCAGGGCTGTATCAGAAGCTGAAGAGAAAAAATATTTCACGCTGATAATCGGAAACGGAGATGAAGAGAATAATTACAGTGATATAATTAGAGAGAAAAAAATTGATGCGGCTTTAATTCCAGGACAGAAGAACCTGAGACCATTTTACAATGCCGCAGATATCTGCATATTATGTTCAAAAAGGGACCCTCTGCCTGGCTTCATGCTTCAGAGCGGTTTATTTAAAAAGCCATTTATCGGCTCAGATACGGACGGAATAAAGGAAGTCATCGAGGATAATGTGAACGGATTAATTTTCAGGAAGGGAAATTTTATTGAACTTAAAGACAAAATAAATCTGTTAACAAAGAGCAGAACTTTTTCAGAAAAGTTAGCATCAGCTCTTCATGGAAAAGTTATGAAAGACTATACCGAAAAGAAAATAATTCCGCAGATAGAATCGGTATATAAATCACTGAAAGAGAATCAAGAATCCTAAACAGAATAAAAATTCACAGAAAACTGGAAATATTCGGCATTTCAGTCAGCAGAATAAATTATGACGACATGCTTGAAATTTTTAACAATGCCATCTCAAACGATGTCAAAACCACCATTGCATATGCAAATGCCGACACACTGAATAAAGTCTATGAAGATCCTTCGCTGAAGGAAATATACAACTCATTTGATCATATACACCCGGACGGTATCGGAGTTTATCTTGCTTCGAAATATCTGTTCGGCGCAAACGGACTGAGAGAAAGATTTACGGGTTCAGATTTTTATCATAAATTAACTGAAAAATCCCTGAAGAAAAAATACACATGGTTTTTTTTCGGGCACACGGAAAATGAACTCGTTAAGATCCGTAGCAGATATCCCGGACTGATCATTAAAGGAATTCAGGAAGGTTATGATTTCAATAATGAAGAAGTAATTGAAAAGATAAACAATTCTGACCCGGATATAATCATAATAGGACTTAGCAGTCCCATTCAGGAGAAATGGATGTATCTGAACAGGGACAAAATAAAATTCAGGGTAATGCTTTCTGTAGGAGACGGGATAAAGGTCTTTTCAGGCGATAAGAAAAGAGGTCCTGAATTTATGAGAAAATCCGGACTTGAATGGCTGGTCAGAGTAGCTGCTGATCCGGCAAACAATTTCAAAAGGTATTTTCTTGGAATTCCCAAATTCATAAAGCGGATAATTATTTAAAATGAAACATAAATCAAGTGAAATTAAAATTGAAATATAGTATATTGATTTCTCATATTTTCATTAAAATAAGGAGTGTATGAAATAAGGATACTTTTTTTAATAAATTATTATCCTGAAATATATATGAAAAATCTAATAATATTACTGTGCTTTCTTTTTATATCAGTAAATATTTCATACTCTCAGAATTTCAACTGGATCACACCAAACAAGACCTATCTAAAACTTTACATCACAGAAGACGGAGTATACAGGATTGAAAGAAATGATTTTATCAATAACGGAATTAACACATCCGGAATTGATCCGAGGACTGTGAAGGTTTTATACAAAGGAAACCAGGTCCCAGTTTTTTTTCAGGGAGAAAATGACGGGACATTTGACGACGGCGATTATCTTGATTTTTACGGTAAGAGAAATTACGGAGGACCGACAAATCATTATAACGGATATTCCAATCAGATCGAATATGTTACAGACGAAAGATACGACATGTATTCCGATACCAGCGTTTACTGGCTGGACTGGGGCGGAAGCGCCGGATTGAGAATGCCTGTTTCCACTTTCAACTCCACTTCAAGTTATCAGGATAATTTCTTCACCGAGCCGATGCATTTTGAACAGGATAATATTTACTATCTCGGCACAACGACAAATCCGAATTCCGATTTCAGATATTTCAGCAATGAAAAAGTGCAGGGTGAAAGCTGGTTCTGGAAATTAATGACAACTAATGAAACCCACACGGATAATTTTACGCCGGTTGATGTAACCGGCAGTCAGAGCTGTGAGCTGAGACTTCTCCTGTTTCCGGTTTCTTATAATCTGCAGGAAAACAACGAGCATATTGTTGAGGTAAGAATTAACAACACACTGATCGGCACAATGATAGCTGACAGTCTTAACAGAATGGATACAACTTTGTATTTTTCACCATCGATCCTGAACAGCAATGTTCAGAATGAGATAACACTGAAATATACGCCTCTTACAAACAACAATTTTACACCGAAAATACATCTTGATTTCTATGAACTCAAATATCCAAGAGCGTTAAGCTTTCAGAACAATCAGCTGAAATTCAAACTGAGCGGAAGCGATTCTGCATCAAAGAAAATAAATGTAAACGGAGTCTTATCCTCGAATCCCATAAATATTTATGACATTACAAACGGAATTAAAATAGAAAATCAGACTGTCAGTCAGAATGTTCTTACATTCACAGGTAAGAGTAATGCAGAATTTGAAGTTGTAAATAGATTTATCACAAGAAAACCTTACCGCATTGAGAACAGACAGGTAAGCGATCTTGTCTCCGCTGCAAACGGAGCTGATTATCTTATAGTTTATAATAAGGTATTCGAATCCCAGGCACAGCAGCTCAAAGATCACAGACAGAGCTTTAATAATTTCAGGGTTGTCAACGCAGAGATAAAAGACATATACGATATTTTTAATTACGGAATAGAAAACCCTGTTGCTTTAAGGAATTTTATCAGTTATGCATACAACAACTGGTCCGGAGAAAAAATAAAATACGTTAACCTTTTCGGAAGAGCATCGCTGGATCCCAAAAAGAACAGTTCAGCTTCAGTGTATTTTCAGAATTTTGTACCGACTTACGGTAACCCGCCGTCAGACGGATATTTTGTAAATTTTAATTTCGGAACGTTTACTTATTATCATCAGATCTCTGTAGGCAGACTTCCGGTTTACACAGTTTCTGAAGCGCAGGATGTGGTCAATAAGATAATAACATACGATCAGCAGCCGCCTGAGAAATGGTGGAAAAATTATATTGCAATAACGGGAGGCGGAAATAGACAGGAGCAGTTAAATTTCCAGGCGAAATCAGAAAATTTTATCAGCAGTTATTTTTTCCCGGCTCCGGCTTCTATGAATATTGCCAGAATCTACAGAAACGATTCATCCGGTTATGTTACGTACAACTATAAGGATTCGATCAAAAAGGAATTTGACAGAGGTTCGATGATCGTGAATTTCATAGGCCATGCGGCGGCGCAGGACTGGGAGATCGGTCTTGAAGATCCTTCAACGCTTGAAAACGGTAACAAACAACCGCTCGTGCTGAGCTTTACGTGCTTCACAGGTCAATGCTCTGAAACCAACCGGAGGTCATTCGGTGAAAAATTCATTATACTTCCAAACAAATGCGCAATCGGTTTTGTCGGAACCACAGGATGGAGTTTTTCCGGAATCGGGGATTCATATAATGACCGACTTATAAAACATTTTGCAAAAGACAGTGTCAGATACATCGGCGAGTTGATGTCATATGCATCTCAGCAGATAGCGCAGGATTCGTCAAGCTTCTCAGCAAGAAATACAATCAACTGTTATAATCTGCTCGGCGATCCGGCTTCACAACTCCTGATGAAAGCTACACCTGAATTTGACATCAAACAAAATGATTATTCCCTTTCAAATAATTTCCCTGTTCTCGGTGAATCAGTTAAGCTTAGAATTTTCCCAAAGAATCTCGGTACATATGCTGACTCTGTAAGGATCAGGTTCAAAATTAAAAAGGACGGAGCCTTGTCTCAGTCCAAAGACACTGTGTTCAGATATTTCGGATATATTGATACCATCGATCATTTTTTTAAGATCGATACAATTGGTAATTATTCAATGACAGTAATAATGGATCCGGAAAAATACTATCCTCAGAAATTCTATGACAATGACTCAATAACATTCCCGCTTACCCTGAGAAATATTTCCTATACACAGATCAAGCCGCTTGACAACGGAGTAATCACTTCACCTTCATTTAAATTTACGGGATTAAATCCGAATGTTGATTACAGAAGCAATAATATAAAAATAATTTTACAGATTGATACTTCAGATACTTTCGTATCGCCTGTACTGCAGACTTATAATAATTCGAATATCTCAGGAGTCAGTTCATCTTTTAATGTCAATCTGCCCGTGACTGACATAAATACACTGTATTACTTAAGGACCAATGCAGTTATTAATAATGACAGTTCGGGATGGTCTGAAATAACAAATGTGGTTTACAATCCCGGCATTTCAAAAAATTCTGACGGCTCAAATGATTCGGCATATACTGTTTACAAATCAGACCTTAGGCAGTTCGGGGAATCCGGACTCTCCAATCTTGTATATGAAAACGGCGGTTTCAGACTGAGCAAGTTCAAGGGAAATCTTTTTATCAGATCATGGGGAAGCAATGGATTTGAGTCATCTTTCTTTACAATAAATAATTTTAATTATTACAGCGACGGAGGATTCAACAGAGGTCTTAATCTTGCAAAAGTGAAAAAGCTGACAGGCGTTCCGACTGTTATAAAGAATTTCACTTTTACATCACCGCAGTCTTCAGATTCGGTTTTAAGTTTTCTGAATACATTTGATTCGACGGATTACCTTCTCGGATATAATGCATCGTATGTTCCGGATGCAGACAGTCTGAGAAGCGATGCAATTGCTAAGTTCAGGGAATTCGGAAGTAAGAGAATAGACTCAATCGGTATCGGATTCTTTGACACATGGTCATTTTTCGGATATCTCGGAGCGGACTCGATGTCAGTTTGCGAGAACTATCACGTTTTCTTTTCCAATACTAACTGGGAACCTCAGGAATGTCAGATCAATCCCCTGTTCCTCCAGCCTGAAGGATATATCGTTCAGGAATTTGGGACTGCAGACCGCTGGAAGGAATATTCATGGGAGCAGATCGTGCTGCCTAATAATTCCATTGACCTGGACCTTTATGGAATTGACAGGGATAATGTTCCGGTGCTTATTGCTTCGGGAATTACTTCCAATACAGTTTCACTTGATACCATTTCAGCCGTTCAGTATCCGAAATTGAGAATTGTAAATCATCTGAGAATTGATACCATATCGGGACTTGAGTCCCCTGTTTTCAATTCAGCAAAGATAAAATACGTTCCGCCGGGAGAATTGACACCTGACAATTATTCTTTCGCGGGAAGCGATACTTCCGTGCAGGAAGGAGACAGCGTAAGATTTTCGGTTAATTATTACAGCATCGGATTCAGGGATATTCAGAGTTATATAAATTACTGGTACGTTTCGCGCCAGGGAAAAAACATTTATCTCAAAGTGGACACAATAAATTCACCGTTTATGATTGACAGCATGAGATCATCTTCGGTAAATTTCTCAACTTCAGGATTAAGGGATGTAAAGATCGACAGCGATACGATTCCCTTATATTTCGAATCAGTAATCCAGGGTGATCACAACGAACTCTTTTCATATAACAATAAAGCCATTACAAAATTTGTAGTCAACGGAGACAGTATCAATCCTATCATTGATGTGACTTATGACGGAAATAAGATCATCAACGGAGATTTCATACAGTCAAAGCCGAATATTGTACTCAAGTTTCTTGATGACAGCAGAATGATAATAAATGACACATCCAATGTTAAAGTATATCTTGACAATAAATATGTTCCATACTTTATTAACGGAGTGCAGAATCCGCAGATCACGATAAGTTTTCCTGACAACAATTTCCTTCAGGCGACGGTGGTTTACAATCCTGTGCTTAGCGAAGGAAACCATAAATTCAGATTCAGCGCAACGGACATAACAGGTAATCTGGCTGATTCGATCGTCAATACAGTTATTGTCGAAAACGATCTCAGGATAATGGAGATGGCAAACTATCCCAATCCTATGAGAACGGAAACAAACTTTATGTTCAGACTTTCCGGAGAATTCCCGCCTACATCCTGCAAAGTGAAGATCTATACTGTAGTGGGCAGACTTGTTAAGGAAATAAATTTCCAGGCAAATGTAGGATACAATTCAATATACTGGGACGGCAAAGACAATGACGGTGATTATATAGCGAACGGAACATACCTGTATAAATTTATTATGCAGGGAAATTCACAGGTTGAAACAAATATTCAGAAACTTGCAATTTTAAGGTAAATATATTTTGAAATTCATAAAAAAGATGGCAGCAAAAGAGATTCCTTATTTCGAAATAAAACCAAGCAAGAGCTGGAATTTATTTAACATTCCCGAGCTGATCAAATACAAGGATCTGATGTTTTTCTTTGTTTACAGGGATATAACGGTTTTATACAAACAGACAGTTCTCGGACTGTTGTGGGCAATTCTTAACCCCGTAATTTCAATGGTAATTTTTTCCGTGATATTCGGAGGGCTCGCAAAGATAGCAAGTGACGGTATTCCTTATCCGATATTCTCATATACGGCTGTTCTGCCATGGACTTATTTTTCGCAGTCAATGGGAGGAGCTACGAGCAGTCTTGTTGGGAATGCGCATCTGTTGACGAAGGTTTATTTCCCGAGAGTAATGATCCCCCTTACTCCTATCTTTTCCAAACTCCTTGATTTCGCGATAGCATTTGTAATACTGATAATCATGATGCTCTTTTACAATATCAGTCCGACTTTAAATGTTCTTTTCCTGCCTTTGCTGATGCTGCTGATGATTCTGACTTCGCTTGGTCTGGGAATGTGGCTTTCTTCTCTGGCAATTCAGTACAGGGATGTCAGATTCGCAGTAGGCGTTATTACCTCTCTTTTAATGTATGCGGCACCGGTGGTATTTCCCGCATCTTTAGTTGCGGAAAAATTCGGAGATACTGCATATCTGCTGTATGGTCTCTATCCGATGGTAGGCGTAATAGAAGGATTCAGATCATCTCTTCTCGGATTCAATCCTATGCCGTGGGATCTGATCGGTATGGGAAGTATCAGTTCATTAATAATTTTTATAAGCGGTTCAATCCATTTTAAAAAAACCGAAAAGATATTTGCAGACGTCGCATAAAATTAAAACTAAGTATATTCCAGAATGGCCAATATTGCTGTATCCACTGATAAATTAAGCAAAGCATACCTCATAGGTCTTAAAAATGAAGTTCATGATACTCTCGGAGGAGCTGTTATTTCATGGCTTAAATTTCCTTTCAAAAATTACAGGACACTGAAAAGGTTAAACACCTTTAAAAATAATGAAGAACGCGAAGATTATTTCTGGGCTCTGAAAGATATTTCAGTCGAGATTAATCACGGCGAAGTGCTCGGTATTGTCGGTCCAAACGGCGCAGGCAAAAGCACATTCCTTAAAATCCTCTGCCGTATCACCGAACCAACTTCCGGCTCAGCAAAAGTCTACGGCAGAATTGCAAGTCTGCTCGAAGTAGGCACAGGCTTCAATATCGAACTGACGGGAAGGGAAAATGTTTATCTCAGCGGTACTATACTCGGAATGACTAAAAAAGAAATTGACAGGAAGTTTGACGAGATCGTGGAATTCTCCGGCGTTGAGAAATTTCTTGATACTCAGGCAAAAAAATATTCAAACGGGATGAGAATCCGACTGGCTTTTGCAATTGCTGCAAGCATTGACACTGAGATTATAGTTATTGATGAAGTATTGAATATCGGAGACGCTGATTTCCAGAGAAAAAGTATTGCCAAAATGGAAAGTCTTGCAAAGGAAGGCAGAACGGTCTTGTTTGTCAGTCACAATCTCTCTGCTATTAAAGCAATCTGCACCAGAGCGATTCAGCTGAATCACGGAAAGATGGTACGCGACGGAGAAGTATCGAAAGTTATTTCAGTTTATCTCAGTAATTATGTCAAGGAATATACTGTTCAGGAATATGACCTTGATTCGGCGCCGAGCAGTGAGTATGCCAAAATGATAAAGGCGGAACTTAAGTTTGACCAGTCAAAAGGCGACCATCTGAAAGCGGGAGATCCGTTTGAGTTTGAATTTATCTTTTACAATATGATGAAGGAAGAAAATATTCTTGACGTTGTATTTCAGATAAAGGATGAGCTGGACAATATTGTATTCATTGGTTCGAGCATGGATAATAATTACGTAAAAGTAAAGGAAGGCTATTTCAAATGGACATGTAAAATACCTCCTGACATAATGAATCAGGGATCTTATACCGTACATAAATTCTATCTTATTAAAAACAAAACCGACGTAATTTTTGAACAACGGGAAGTTCTTTCATTTGAGATAATGTACGCTTTCGATCTGCGCATTGGAAACATAGGAAGAAAAGAAGGGATAGTAAAACCAAAACTAAACTGGGATCTTTTAACCGGCGAAAATGCAAATAAATGATAAATGTTACTAAAACATTTCTCCCCCCGTCCGAAGAATACAATGAATATCTTAAAAAGATCTGGGAAACTCACTGGGTCACAAACCAGGGTCAGCTCTGTGAAAAACTTGAAAACGACCTAAAAGAATTTCTCGGAGTAAAAAACCTTCTTCTTGTTTCAAACGGCACCATTGCCCTTCAGCTTGCAATAAAAGCTCTTGATCTCAAAGGCGAAATAATCACAACTCCCTATTCATATGCAGCAACTGTAAATTCTATTATCTGGGAAAACTGCAGACCTGTCTTCTGCGACATTGAGGATAAAACATTCTGTATCAATCCTGAAAAAATCGAAGAACTGATCACGGAAAAAACTTCGGCAATACTTCCCACTCATGTTTATGGTTTCCCGTGTGATACGGACAGAATAAAAAAAACTGCGGATAAAAACGGTCTGAAAGTGATATACGACGGAGCTCATGCATTCGGAGTGAAACTTAATGACAGTTCGGTATTTAATCACGGAGACATTTCAACAATTAGTTTTCATGCGACAAAATTATTTCACACCATAGAAGGCGGAGCTGTTATAACCGAAGATGATAAACTCGCGGAGAAACTTTTCCTTTACAGAGCTTTTGGACACCTTGATGATGATTACTATTCAATCGGCATAAACGCAAGGACTTCCGAATTCAATGCAGCAATGGGTTTGTGCAATCTGCCGAGAGTTCCGGGATTTATCTCCGAGAGAAAGAAAATAAATATTCTGTATAAAAATTTCCTGAAAGATCTACCGCTGGTTTTTCCCGTCATACCTGATGATATATTTTACAATTATTCATACTTCCCTGTTTTTTTCAGAAGTGAAAAAGAAATGATCAGTGTAAAGGAAATTTTGTTTGAAAACGGGATCAATGCAAGAAGATATTTCTATCCATCCCTGAACAGACTTCCGTTTATTAACGGACCTGAATGTCCGGCATCGGAGAAATCGGCTTCCTGTGTTTTATGTCTTCCTGTTTTCAACGGAATGGATGAGAAAATTATTGAAACGGTTTCCGAAATTATTTCCCGGACAATTAAAAGTTGAATTTCTTTTTACAGAATAATAAGAGCACTTTATGACGGCAGAAAGAAAATCCTCTTACATGCCTCAGCTTGACTCCATCAGAGCTTTTGCAGTTCTGTTTGTATTGTTTGAACACTGGTTACCGAAAGACAAAATTCCGTTTTCCGTTCCGTTCGGTCTGATCGGAGTAACCGTTTTTTTTGTACTGAGCGGATATCTTATCACACAGATCCTTTTTAAAAGCCGTAACGATGCCCGTGAGGAAGGAATGAATTTTCTGCATCCTCTAAAGCAGTTTTATATCAGAAGGACTTTAAGGATTTTCCCTATATACTATATTACAATTTTCATCCTCTGGATATTAAACATACAGAATATCCGTGAAAAAATATTATGGTTTATTTTTTACGCATCGAATATTTATTTCTATAAAATCCAGAATTTTGACGGTCCGCTTTCACATTTATGGACACTTGCAGTCGAGGAGCAGTTTTATATAATCTGGCCGCTTATCACTTTATTCACGCCGAGAAAATATTTATTCGGTGCAATAGCCGGAATAACGGTCTTCGGGATGCTGTTTACATCAGTGATTTATTATTTCAGCGACAGTGTCGGATTTTCAACCAATCTTCTTGATATTCTGACGCCGTCATGTATGGACTCTTTCGGTCTCGGTGCTATCCTTGCATATTTCAGGGTTTACAGAAGCGAACAGTTTGATTTCAATGACATAATTTTAAAAATTGTTTTTTTCTTATGCCTTTTAATGTCTGTGCTTTTCTTTTTTTCAGATAATATTTTTATTGAACTCCTTTTCAACACAAATATTTCAGTGCTTTCTGTTTATCTGATCTCAAGGGCAAGCATCGGATTCAAAGGTATAACAGGAAAGATCTTTGAGAACCGTATACTGACTTATCTCGGCAAGATCAGTTACGGGCTTTATCTTTTTCACAATTTCATTCCGATCATTCTGATCGGGGTAGGCATGCCTTACATTAAGAATGACATTATCAGATTTATGTTTCAGTCTCTCGTACTTGTTATGATTGCTTCTGTTTCATGGTTCCTGATAGAAAAACCGATAAACGGTTTAAAGAAAAAATTTTCCTATACGTAATAACCTTAAGGAATTAATTAAAGAATTGAAAAACAATTACTGCCGCCTTAACTTAAAAGAAAATCCTTATGAAAAAAACCAGCTTAGTTTTTTTAAGAATTGCAGTGCTTTTTCTGCTTGGCACTCATTTTCTTTCATTTGAAAATCCGGAAAGCTTACCACCTGATTACAGATGGGAACTGACTTTTCAGGATAACTTTGATACATACGATAACTCAAAATGGATCAACACTCTGGACAACGGAGGAAGAACCATCTGGTCGAATCAGGAACTGCAGTTTTATCAGGATCAGAATGTAAAGGTTGAAAACGGTATTTTAAAATTAACCGCAAAAAAAGAATCGCTTTACGGTAAAGATGTTGAAAGCGAAAAACAGTTTGACTTTACTTCAGGTCTGATATGTAATTCCAGAAGTTTTTCACAACCCTACGGTAAATGGGAAATGCGAGTTAAATTCCCTTTCAGAAAGGGTTTCTGGCCGGCTTTCTTTCTTGTACCCAAACAAAGACCCACGCTGCCTGAAATTGATATATTCGAATATTTCGGAAGAAACAAAAATGAGATCTCATGCACTCAGCACTGGGGAATTGATTATGCGCAGAAAGAACCATTTTATTATATGAAAACCAAACAGGTAACCGGCGATTTCGATGATAAATGGATGGTATGGTCTTTTGAATGTTTCCCGGAAAAAATGGTATGGAAACTCAACGGGACAACTGTTAATGAATCAACTGTAGGAATTCCGACCGCCCCGATGTATATGATTGCAAATGTTGCAGTAAAGGACTGGGAAGAAAATAACAGAGAAGTAGACAGAAGCGATACACCTTATGTAATGGAAATTGATTATATAAGGGTTTATAAAATGGTTCCGAACAACTGATTCATCTTGCATCTTGCATCATGCAATGAATTAAATACAATAATTTTTTAATTTAAAAATTTCGAAGCCTGTCAGATGAATGAAGTTCTGGAAGAAATTTTAAAAACAGGATACACCAAAAAGCACGACGGAAGTCCTCAGAAAGTAATAGGACAGATAAGCGAAGAGGAAGGCAGACTTATTCAGGACTGCGCCAGAGAATGCAGAGCGAATACAAGCGTTGAGATCGGGCTTGCATTCGGGACATCGGCTTTGTTTATTTGCGATTCCCTGAGAAAGAATAAGAATACAAAACATTATATCATAGATCCTTACCAGAATTTCGAGCACAGCTATAATGGTATCGGCCTCAACAATCTTAAAAGAGCCGGATATGAGAATATTATTGAGTTCATAGAAAAACCTTCGCATCTCGGACTTGCTCAGCTCGAATCTGAAAAAGTAATGGTGGATTTTGCTTTCATAGACGGATGGCATACTTTTGATCACGTTCTTGTTGATTTCTTCTTTGTGGACAGAATTCTTCACGTCGGCGGAATGGTCATTCTTGATGATTCAGACTGGCCTGCAATTGAGAAGGTCTGTTCATTTATTAAATCAAACAGGTCCTATGAATTCTTCGGAGGAACATCTCCCAGATCAGCTGAGGGCAATAAAAATAATGTTGTCCATGAAAATAAGATCACGAATAAATTTAAGAATGTAATCGGAAAAACTCCCGGAAAAAGAACAAGATACGGCGCAATGGCTTTTAAAAAGATCTCACATGACGAAAGAAGCTGGGATCATTTTATAGATTTTGTTTGAATTATTTTGAATATAAGATACTGAATTTGCACTCTTTGCCTTAACATAATTTATTTTACTACTTGACAATTTTTTACTATCATAAAAATAATCCGTCATTAAATCCGCTTACTCATACTTTTAAAATCCTAAACTCCGGGAAATGAAAAGCCGAAAAGCCAATGTCATCGAGCAGATGGATTCAATTGCCGGAGAAAGATCGAAATGGATCTCGAGGAACAAATATTATCATAATAATCTGAGAGACTTCCTCAAATTCAATATTCCTGAAAACAGCAGTATAATCGAAATTGGATGCGGAAACGGTGATCTGCTTAAGGAGCTTAAACCCTCAAAAGCAGTAGGGATAGATATTTCAGAAGAGATGATTAAAATCGCAAAACAGAAGTTTCCGGGATACAGTTTTTATGTGATGGATGCTGAAGAAATTTCAATCAGTGATAAATTTGATTTTGTGATTATTTCGGATACGATAGGATATTTTGATGATGTCCAGAAGTCATTTGAGCAGATCAGAAAATTGTGCACTGACGAAACAAGAATAATTGTTACGTACATAAATTTTCTCTGGCTGCCCGTTCTCAATCTTGCGGAATTCTTCCGGCTTAAAATGCCTCAGATAAGGAATAACTGGCTGAACCTTGACGACGTTAAAAATTTACTCGTTCTGTCAGGATATGATGTGATCAAAAGCGGAAGGAAATTTTTAATGCCTCTGTATATACCATTGATTTCAGAGTTTATGAATAAATTCATTGCAAATCTTCCTTTGATCAACAGACTGTGCCTTAACGAGTTTATCATTTCAAGATACATCAGTGCAGGCAGAGAGGAAAAAAAAGTAAGCATTGTAATTCCTGCAAGGAATGAAAAAGGAAATATTGAAACAATTGTTCAGAGGATACCTGCAATGGGAAGCGACACGGAAATCATATTCGTGGAGGGAAATTCTACTGACGACACTTTAAATGAAATTAAGAGAGTGTGCGGGAAATATTCCGGCAAATTGAATATCAAATACTTTCTGCAGGACGGCAAAGGCAAAGCTGATGCTGTCAGGAAAGGATTTGAGAATGCAGGCGGCGATATTTTTATGATACTCGATGCTGATATGACTGTTCCTCCAGAAGATCTTACAAAATTTTACACTGCCTGTTATGAAAAAAAAGCGGAATACCTTAGCGGATCAAGACTTGTCTATCCGCTTGAAAAGGAATCAATGAGAACGCTGAATATTCTCGGCAATAAATTCTTTTCAATTCTGCTGACCTGGATACTTAATCAAAAGATCAAAGATACTCTCTGCGGAACAAAAGTAATCTCGAAGGAAAATTACATTAAGCTCAAAGAAGTAAAAAAATTCCTTGGTGACATTGATCCATTCGGTGATTTTGACCTTATACTCGGATCGTCAAAACTAAACCTCAAATATGCGGAGATCCCTATCAGATATGATGCGCGGGTTTACGGGGAAACAAATATTTCTCGATTCAGTCACGGATGGATGCTTTTGAAACTTACATTGTTTGCCATGTTTAAATTTAAATTCATCTGACATTATAAATATGGATGACATCTACTCCAGGCATAAAAAAATCTGGAAAGAAAAAAAAATTCTCAGGGAAATTTATTCGCAGTGGTACGGGAAGATCATAGGTGATATGAGTCAGGTGAGCGGTACGGCGGTTGAACTCGGCGGAGGGAGCGGTAATTTCAAGGAATTTAAAAAGGACATTATCTCTGCGGACATAGCGGATCTGGAATGGCTGGACATGTGTTTTGACGCGCATGAAATGCCTTTCGGCGAAGATGAAATTTCAAATCTTGTAATGATAGATGTATTTCATCATCTTATTGATCCTGTAAAATTTCTTTTCGAAGCCCGGAGAGTTTTAAAACCCGGCGGAAGAGTCATAATGATAGAACCATTCCCTTCCCCTTTTTCCCTGATAATTTATAAAAGATTTCATCCGGAACCGTTTGATAAAAGCATTGATTATTTTTCCGGGGATTTGATCAGGGACGGAAAAGATCCATGGGATTCTAATCAGGCTATCCCCTACCTCATCTTTTTTAAGGATCTTGAAAAGTTTAAAGAAAAATTCGGAGCCGGATTTAGAATACTTAAAAAAGAAAAGTTCAGCTTTATTCTCTATCCGGCTTCAGGCGGATTTGAAAACAGACAGATGATACCTGATTTCCTCACCGGAGCTTTCAAAGTCCTGGAAAAGTCACTCGCGCCTTTAAAAGATTTTATTGCTTTCAGATGTTACATTGTCCTTGAAAAATTATAAATGAACAGAAAAATTTTAATACCGCTGCTGCTGATTCTTCCCGCAGTCCTTTTTATTACGGCAGGTCTGCTTAAATTCGCACAGGGACCTTTTTATCTGAATTTTTACGATCCAAGCTACGTGTATCTGATAAACGGTCTTAACCTTGCTCAGCTGAACGGATACGGCGTCGGACATTTCGACCATCCGGGAACTACAGTACAGGTTATCTGCGCAGCAGTAATAAAAATTTATTATTCATTTACTTCTTCAAACTCTGACCTTGTGAATGATGTCTTTGCAAGACCTGAAGATTATCTGTTAAAGATCAATATTGTCCTGAATTTTATCAACTGTTTTGTTCTGTTCCTGTTCGGTTATTTTTTTTATTCACGTTCAAAGAATCTTCCTGTTACTTTTTTTCTGATGATCTCGCCGTTTGTTTCAACTGAACTCTTCTACGGAATGATCATTGACACGCCGGATAATCTGCTTGTCTCGGCTTCGCTGCTTGTAATGGGAATCATATTCTACTGTCTTTATAAAAAAGAAAATGAATACAGCTTAAAGGAAATAATAATTTTCTCAGTGGTAATAGCTTTCGGACTTGCGACCAAACTGAATTTCATTCCAATGATCTTTATTCCTATGATAATGCTGAACGGAATGAAGAACAAATTAGTATATCTGCTGTTCGTACTGATATTTTTTATAATATTCATTCTGCCCGGCATTTCCAATATGGATTATTTCATTAACTGGGTGGAAGGGCTGATTCTGAAAGAAGGCAAACACGGCAAAGGCGCTGCAACTGTTTTCAACACATATTCTTTCCCTAAAAATCTGATTTCAATATTTGCAACCGATCCGCTGTTCGGTCTGACTTATCTTATAATTCTCAGTGTTTATATATTTACGGTCATCACAAAATTCAGGTTTAAAAAGACGGAAACATTTTTCCCGGCGGAAATAAAATTCAGGCTTCTTACAGCAGTTCTAACAGCAATGACGCTTCAGATCATTATTGTATCAAAACATTACGCTCAGTATTACATGATCCCATCCTTTATGCTTACAGTCACCGGACTTTATTTATCCTACCTTGTCATTACCGCTTTAAAACCCGGATCCGTAAACAGTATCCGTAAAAAATATTTGTATATAACAACCGTCTCCGTAATGTCCTTATGGATTACTTATCAGCTTGTGTCATCATACTATGAGGGTACAGAGATGAAAGAAAGCGCTTATGAAATGGTTGATTTTGTGGAAAAGCAATACAAGGATTCGGAGGTCATTCCTGCATTCGGCACGGCAAATAAAGACATCCCGCTTGCCTTTGCGACCATTTACGCCGGCAGCAGAAAGGAATTTTATAAAAACATACTGGAGAAAAAACTGAGATCGGATATTTACTTTAATCAGTGGGTAAATGAATTTTATTTTATATCAGATCCGGAAGTTTCACTCAGAAAACTGAAAAGCAAAAAAAGCATAATTCTTCAGCTCAGCGCTTACGGTTCGATAAACGGATTTCTTGACCGCCTGAGGGAATATACCGGCAGTCCTGAACTTACTTACGGAAAGATCTTCACAAACGGAAATAACGAAAGCGCTTACGAGATTTATCTAAGATAAAAATTATCAGTAAACAATACCGCACAAAATAATTTTTAATCATAAGAAATACTTTAATATTTATAATCTTTTAAACTTTTTAATATATTTTGTCTGACTATCCGCCTGTGAGTTATTTCCGTTAAGAATTCGTGATAAATTGCGT
>JAFDZR010000007.1:41143-42828 GCA_018266875.1 Bacteroidota bacterium | reverse complement strand
TTAAACTAAACGTATTGGACACAACTGATCAGTAAACTCAAATGTCATTAATACTTTCATTGTAAAAAAAATTTATTAAATATATCTTTAAAAACATTTTTCAGCTTTTTTAATCTGTTTCAGTCAAAATCCCTGATTTCGACGAAAGTACTTATGGCCGGTAATAATATTATTCCCCAGATACATACTGTTACAAAGCATGAAAGGAATAAACTCCTTGGCAACAGATCATTTGTTGTATGGTTTACAGGACTTTCAGGTTCAGGCAAATCAACTCTTGCCAACGAAACAGAAATGAGACTTAATGAACTGGGTTATCTGACATACATACTTGACGGTGATAATATAAGAGGAGGACTTAACAAAGATCTTGCTTTCGGAGAAGAAGACAGAAGGGAAAATATTAGAAGGATAGGTGAAGTTTCAAAGCTAATGGTGGATGCAGGCGTAATTGTTATAACGGCTTTCATTTCTCCATTCAGGGAAGACAGGGATTCAGTAAGAAAGATGCTTGGCAAAAACGAGTTCATAGAAATATTTGTAAAATGTCCTATTGACAAATGCGAAGAAAGAGATGTGAAGGGACTTTACAAAAAAGCAAGGAACGGAGAGATAAAGAATTTTACAGGAATTGATTCCCCTTATGAAGAGCCAGAAAATCCGGAGATAACAGTAGATACGGGTTTACATACTCCTGAAGAGTCAACGGATATAATAATGGAAAAAATCGAACCTTTTTTAAATAACCAGTAGAATTGGAAAATTATAATTTAAATTACTTAAAAGAACTTGAGGCGGAGTCAATTTTTGTGATCCGCGAAGTAGCCGCGCAGTTTGAGAAACCGGCTCTGCTTTTTTCCGGAGGAAAGGATTCAATACTTCTTGCGCATCTTTCAAGAAAAGCTTTTCATCCTGCAAAGATACCTTTCCCTCTGATACATATTGATACGGGACATAATTTCCCCGAGACATTAACTTACAGGGATGATCTTATAAAAGAGCTCGGCGTTAAACTGATCGTCGGTTCAGTTCAGGATTCAATAGATTCAGGGAAAGTAAAAGAGGAAACCGGTTTTGACGCCAGCAGGAATATGCTTCAGACGGTTACACTTCTGGATACTCTTGAGGAATACAAGATTGATGCAGCCATGGGCGGAGCAAGAAGAGACGAAGAAAAGGCAAGAGCAAAGGAAAGATTCTTTTCCCACAGGGATGAGTTCGGTCAGTGGGATCCGAAAAACCAGAGACCTGAACTATGGAATATTTTCAACGGGAAAAAGAATCCGGGCGAGCATTTCAGGGTATTCCCTATCAGCAACTGGACTGAAATGGATGTATGGAATTATATTCATATGGAAAATCTGAAAATGCCCGTGATTTATTTTACTCATCAGAGATTATGCATACAAAGGAACGGCTCTATTCTGGCTCATTCCGAATATTTAAATCTAAGGGATACAGAGATACCGGAAATGCTTCAGGTTAGATTCAGGACGATCGGAGACATGACATGCACGGGAGCTGTATTGTCAGAAGCCAATTCGCTTGAGGATATTATCAAAGAAGTATCCGTTTCAAGACAGACCGAAAGAGGCACCAGAGCAGATGACAAGAGATCCGAATCGGCAATGGAAGACAGGAAAAAAGAAGGTTACTTTTAGTTAATAGTTAGTAGTTAATAGTTA
>JAFDZR010000007.1:40546-41032 GCA_018266875.1 Bacteroidota bacterium | reverse complement strand
TAGTTAGTAGTTAATAGTTAGTAAGCTTTTGTTTGTTATTGTAATTGGAATTTATTTTTAATGTTTGTAAGTTATTCAGGAGTATTCGAAAACTATAAACAGGGAGCAGAAGAGATGAAAGAAATAATTGTCAGAGATAAAGCTTTTGAATTTGCTGTAAGGATAGTAAACTTAAACATTTATTTAAGGGAGTANNGAATTTGTATTGTCCAAACAAATTTTAAGAGCCGGTACTTCAATTGGAGCTAATATTGAAGAAGCTGCAGGAGGAATTTCAAAAGCGGATTTTAAATATAAATTATCTATAGCTTACAAAGAAGGACGAGAAACACATTACTGGTTAAGATTAATTAACAGAACAAATTATATTGAAGATAATATGTTTTTTTCTTTAGAAAAAGACTGTACAGAAATTTTAAAAATTCTATATACAATATTAAAAAATTTATAGTAACTATTACTTATTAACTATTAACTACTAACTAT
>JAFDZR010000007.1:0-40380 GCA_018266875.1 Bacteroidota bacterium | reverse complement strand
TAACTATTAACTACTAACTATTAACTGTAAATGATCGATTATAAAAATAACGAATTACTGAGATTTACTACGGCAGGCAGTGTGGACGACGGAAAGAGTACATTGATCGGAAGGATGCTTTATGATTCAAAATCGATTTTTGAGGATCAGCTTGAGGCGGTAAAAAAGTCCAGTGAATACAAGGGTCTTGATTACGTTGATCTTTCTTTGCTCACAGACGGTCTTAAAGCAGAAAGAGAACAGAGTATTACAATTGATGTTGCATACAGATATTTTTCAACACCAAGGAGAAAGTTTATTATTGCTGATACGCCCGGTCATATTCAATATACCCGGAATATGGTAACAGGCGCATCAACTGCAAACCTTGCCGTGATATTAGTGGATGCAAGACACGGAATAGTCGAACAGACATGCAGACATTCACTCATAGCATCGCTTCTCAAAATAAGTCATATAGTTCTGTGCATAAACAAAATGGATCTGGTTGATTACAGCAAAGAAGTTTATGAAAAGATAGTGGAGGATTATAAAAAGTTTGCTTCAAAACTTGAAGTAAAAGATATTCACTTTATACCAATCAGCGCTCTGATGGGAGACAATGTTGTGGACAGATCGGAGAATATGGACTGGTACGAAGGTTCGACTCTGCTCTACCTGCTTGAGAATGTTCACATCGCAAGCGACAACAATCACATTGACTGCCGATTTCCTGTACAGTATGTGATAAGACCGCAGTCGGATCTCAATCATGATTACAGAGGTTATGCAGGAAGAGTAGCAAGCGGAGTTTTTAAACCCGGAGATGAAATTTCAGTTCTGCCTTCAGGATTTACATCAAGAATAAAATCCATTGACACTTATGAAGGTCCGGTTCACGAAGCATTCGCTCCGATGTCAGTCACTTTGAGGCTTGAGGATGACATAGACATAAGCCGCGGTGATATGATAGTGAGAGTTAACAATCAACCCGAGACAGGACAGGACATTGATGTTATAGTCTGCTGGCTGAGCAATCAGCCTATGAATCCTGCGGCTAAATACATTTTAATGCATACCACTAAGGAAGTCAAAGCAATAATAAAGGAATTAAATTATAAGTTTGATATTAATACGCTTCACAGGTTAGAGAATGACAAGGAAATGAAAATGAATGACATTGCCAGATTACGTCTGAGAACCACGCAGCCGTTATTTTATGACAGTTACGAAAGGAACAGAAATACCGGAAGCTTAATTCTCATAGACGAAGCTACGAAAGTAACAGTGGCTGCAGGGATGATAATTTAATTTTATAATTATAGATTTACTTAATATTGTCATCAGCAGATAATCCATCCAAAATAAGTCCTGAATCCTTCAGTGAATTCTCACACTCGAGAAATTCGCATTTTGATTTTTTTCACAGTGAAGACATTGACAAGATCCTCTTTCAGAAACGCTTAATTCCTGAAGAGAGCGACATCAGAAAATATCAGAACATGCTGATATATGCTTATGTTACTGAAAATTTTAAACCCGGGTCTTTTCTGCTCGAGGTTGGGAATGAAATCTCACCGGTCACTAATGTCTTGAATAAAAGCGGATATCGCTGCTACAGATTATCTTTTATAATTCATGATCCGGCAAAGGAACCTACCGAAAGTCCGGAAATCACCTGGACCCTGAAAGATGATAAAGGTCAGACCGTTGACGAAATTGCAGATATGACTTTTGATTTCAGTTATTCGATTTCTTCTTTTGACAACATTCCTGAAACCGAAGATTTCTTCACTGCCATTCTGACCAGAGTCAAAGGTTACATGAAACCGCTCTCCTATTCGATGAATTGCTTCCTGGGGTCAGCCAACAGGGATAACCTTATCTGGAATAATAAATTTCTTGATTATCTGAATTATTCAAATCCAAATTCAGGTATTAACACAAGCAGTATCTCAATTTTAAAAGATGAAGATCTCTTTTTTCTTGCAGAGTCATATTATAATAAATACTGGAAATTATCTGAAGATATGAGTTATGAAAAACTCGGCAGGATGTTTTCAATTAATTTTCTATGGCAGTATAATGATCCGCTTCTTATAAGGGAATTTCAGAAATTTACATATTCAAAAAAATCCCATTTTAAACTTTTCAATGAGACCGGCTATTCGGAAAAACTGTACGGTAAAAAATTAACTCCTGAAGATATTGACATAGTCAGATACCGTGAACTTATGATCTACAGTCTCATTAAAAATAATTTCAAAAAGGGCTCGAGGATACTTGCTGTCGGACCAGATTCCGAAACCTTTAAAAAAGCTTTAAACGTGGATTATCAATATTTTGTTCTGAAAGATCCCGGATCTTTCCGGATGCATGTAATGAAAAGTTCGGATAAAGATTTTCCCGAAATACTGGATCATGAAAATAAGAAACTGGAAATTTTTCCGCTTAAATATTTTGATTTCATTTTTTCAATGAATGAATTCAGCAGTCTGGAGCACAGTCTCATTAACTATACAAATGTAGTTGCAAATCTCAGGACATTAAACAAAGACCTTGGATACGTACTGCTCAGTTTTGATAACATTTTTTATAACGGCGTAGCTCAGCGAAACAATTTCCTTTATTTTCTTTTTAATTATGTTCAGAAGGTCAACAAATTTGAACGACATTATTTAATGCTTGATGATAAGGATCTGTTTTACATGGAAGTAAATGATTTTTTTCTGAACAGGAAACTTGATTCTGTTAAAGTAAAAATGGTTTGTTACAATATTTTATGGAGGACTATACCTCAGCTGCCCATAGTTTCGGAGACAAGACCTAACCACAGTCTGCAGAAAAGACCGGCATATTTTTTTCATCATATAATGAAGAGCGGCGGAACATCAGTCGTCCTGACGCTTTACAAATGGTTCAAGGTTATTTTTGATCACACGGAGGATCCGAACGGAATTTACAGAAATATAAACGAATACCTGAATTACAAAATAAACCTGGAAAATATTTACAGCGATACCTGTATAGCAGCGCATTTTCAATACGAAGGTTATCTCCTGCCGCAGAGATATCCCGAAGCAATTTTGAGAAATAAGGAATTCCGTTTGTTTACTTTTGTCAGAGATCCTCTGGAATTAATGATCTCACTTTATTATTACGGAAGGGATGTTATTATTACCAGTCTTGACGTTTATTTAATGGGGCAGAGGAATTATCTGGCAAATCTTTTTCCATGTAATATTGATAATTACAGGGAAGTACTTGACAGATATTTCTTCATCGGAATTGTGGAAAAGATGCAGGAATCTTTTGACAAACTTGCGGATCTGACAGGGAACAGGAGAGTTGAGCTGCCATTTGTGAATAAGTCGGAAAAAGACGAACAGATATTAAATCTGTCTGAAGAGTTCAGGAGTAAATTCAGAAAACAGAATGAACTTGATTACAGGATCTATGAATACTGCCTGGAAAAATTCGACAAACTTTAAATTTACCGCAGATTTTTATCCGAATATTTTTCTTTAGAAAATGAATGTTATTCATTGTTAAATAGTAAATAATATTATATTTTAGGCAATATTCTAAAGTTACCCTTTAACAGATTATTTTGCTGACTTAGCATACTGCAGGTCACACAGTAATTACTAATAATTACCCCAAAAAGATTTCAGTGTAAGTCAAAGTTAAATTTTTTTAAATTTTGCAATTAAATTACGCAATACCAAATGTAAATATTTCTTTGTTCTGATTTACTTTTTTAAAATCATGAAAATAAAAAACTAAATGATCTCGCATCCGGACATAAAAGGAATCAGCGATAAAACTTTCAGCGGATTCTCTTATTCAAGAATCAATCATTTTGATTATTTTCACAGCAAGAATATTGATCATAAGATCTATGATGCAAAGATCAATCCGGATGAATCTGATGTAAAAAAATATCAAAACATGCTCGTTTACTCCTATGTCACCGAAAATCTTAAACCCGGCAGCAGGATTCTTGAGATAGGCAACATGGAATCTCCGGTCTCCAAGATACTGAATTCCGAAGGTTATCACTGCTGGAGACTTGGTTTTAAGTTTGAAATTCCGGATAACAGAGACCTTGACAGGATCAATATTGAATGGATATTAATTAATGATAAAGGAGAAAGGGTTAA
Organism: Bacteroidota bacterium; assembly: GCA_018266875.1. Classification (GTDB taxonomy): domain Bacteria; phylum Bacteroidota; class Ignavibacteria; order Tepidaquicellales; family Tepidaquicellaceae; genus UBA2330. Next base: position 36,238 of record JAFDZR010000007.1, on the reverse strand, counting down.
TAATTTTCCGGAGGAATATTTCGATTTCAGTTTTGCCGTATCGGCTTTTGTTTATATCCCCGAAAATGCAAAGATTTTCAAATCCGTTCTTCATCAGTTCAAAAGACTCATCAAGCCGCTAGGAAATTCTCTGTTCTGTTTTCTGAATGTCTTCGCAAAGGATAATAAAATCTGGCAAAACGGATTCATGGACTATCTGTTTGAGAATACAAAAACGGCGAATAAATAATTGCCTCTTTCCGAGATTCTGACAGATAAAAATATTTTCATAATGTCTGAGGAATATTTTAACAAGTACTGGAAAGTCTCGGACGAAATGACTTATGAAAAAAACGGAAGAATGTTTTCATATTCAGTATTGTGGCAGAATAATGAAATTCTTCTTGCCAACGGATTCAAGGATTTTACATATTCAAAAAAATCACATTTTGATATTTTCAACGAACTAGGTTATTCGAGAACTGTTTACGGAAGAAATATTTCCGGCTCATCTGAAAAAACGGATAAATATCAGAATCTGCTTCTTTACAGTTTCGTATATAACAATCTGGAAGAGAATTCAAAAATTCTTATACTCGGCAAAGCAGACCCCCGTGCGACTGATAATATCGGAAGACATCATAATGTTTTTTACCTAAAAGATTCAGAATCCCTGACAAAGAACATGATATCTGATTCAAATTCCGGAGAGCTTCAGTTCTTTAATGCTGACGGGGAAAAAGCAGAATTCTACCCTGTAAAATATTTTGACCTGATATTTTCTTTTAACGGATTTGTTTATTCTGAAACAAATCTCAAAGAATTTGCAACTCTTCAGGCGAATATAAAGATGTTGCTGTCACCGTTTGGATACTCACTCTTTAGCTTTACAAAATATTTTTTCAAAAACATTCCTCTCAGACATGAAATTGTCAGATATCTTTTTTTAAAGACTGAAAAATTCAACAGGTTTGTAGGTTACAAGAAAATGCTTGAGGACGATGACCTGTTCACAGAAAAGCAGAAAAATTTCCATTACAATGCCCGGAATCCAAAAGCGGAGGTTTCAAAGGTCGTTTACAACATTCTCTGGAATAACATACCCAAATTACCCACTATTACAAATACTAGACCTTCTGAATCATTGAAATCCAGACCTGCATTTGTATTTCATCATCTAATGAAATGCGGAGGCACGTCTGTAGTTTACGCTCTTTATAACTGGTTCAGTATTATATTCGAACACTATGAAGCTCCGAACGGATTATATAAAGACATCAATGATTATCACAGATACAAGCTCAATATTGACAGTCTTGTAAGCGACACCTGCATAGTAGCGCATTTTCAGAATGACGGATATTTTTTGACTCAAAGGTATCCTGAAATTATTGACAGACAGGATGAATTTAAAGCTTTTACTTTTGTAAGGGAACCTCTGGAACTAATTATTTCTTTGTATTACTACAGCAGAGACTCAATAACATGCAGTCTCGAACATTACATAAACGGTCATAAAAATTTTCTTGCCAACCTGATTCCATGTGATGAGCATAATTACAGAGAAGTAATGGACAGATATTTCTTTATCGGAATAGTCGAAAGGATGCAGGAATCTTTTGATAAACTCGCCGATATGTCAGGGAAACCCAGGTTAAAACTCCCTTATGCCAATAAATCAAAAAAAGATGATCAGATAGAAAATTTATCTCCGGAATTCATCAGGAATTTCAAGAAAAATAACAGGCTGGATTATCTGATTTACAATTACTGTATGGAAAAACTTGATAATTACTGATTTTTTAATTTTTCATTATTTATTTTACCGGATAATTATACTTGTAATAATAGCTTTTAATAATTAAATATTTAGGTTAATTTACTTATTAAATTTTTTAATTTATAAACAGGAGACCATTAAATTGAATACTTCAACAAAAATTATTGCAACACTGGTTTTAATTTCAGCTTTATCAATTATTTCCTTAAACAATGTTTTTGCCCTGGATTACTTTCAGAAGACTACTATCAACAAAGACAAGTCAGGAACAATTGAGATCAGATATTCAGCTTTGAATTCCGAACTTAATGGTGCTGACGTTTACCAGACACTTCCTTTCAAGGAAGATAAGATCAGAGCAGCATATACGTCCGCGAATAATAAGGTTCAGAGTGTAAACATAAACACAAAAGATAAGGACAAAGTCAGCATTTTCGCTATTATTAAATTTGATTATATAGGAAAAATCATCACCGCTCCGGCTTTCAGTAAAATAAAAGTCACATATTATGAGAACGGTGATAATATTTCTTTTATGTATGAGCTTCCAAAAAACGATCAGGCACCACAAGATATTTCACCAGTATACACATTTATACTACCTGCAAAGGAAATAACTAAAACCTCAGGCACTATTAAGGACAATTCTGTAGTCTACGGACTGAAGCCGGAAAAATTAAAATCCGGAGTTACTCTGTTTGCAAATTTCGTTGTATCAGACAAGAATACCGCTGCTAATAATAACAGCAACAAACCGGGTGAAACCAAAAAGGAAGAAAAGGAAAAAGGTTCATGCGGATTGTTCGGAATTGAGCTTCCTCTTGTAATCGGACTTGGTTATGCTTTCAGCAGAAAATTCAGGAAAAAAAGTTAATTTTAAGTTTTAGTTCAGTTTATTTCATAATAATTTAATCCGGGATATATTACGGGAAAAACTCCTGACATTCACAGCCCTGTAGGGGATATGTTAACACTTCTGAAAGATCTCTATGACAGGGATTTCAGACCTGTTTCCATTATGGATATAGGCGCTAACAACGGCGCATGGAGTAAAATGGCTAAGAAAGTCTTCAGGGATTCGGTCTTTTATATGATCGAACCCCTTGAAGAAATGGAAAAAGATCTTGCAGCATTCTGTTCTGAAAATCCCGGTTCAAAATATTTTATATGCGGAGCGGGAAGCAGGGAAGAATTCCTCTATCTCACCATCGGCGGTGAAAATCTTACAGGTTCAAATTTTGTTTTCGGTGAAAATGAATTTCTCAAAAAGGAATCCAAACAAAGACCTGTTCAGATCAGGACTATGGATTCATTAATAGACAGCGGAGAGATTATCCCGCCTCAGTTTGTAAAAATGGACATTCAGGGTTTTGAACTTGAAGCGCTCAAAGGCGGTGAAAGATTATTCGAGAAAGCCGACGTATTTATTCTTGAAACAAACTGCTTTGAATTTATGAAAGGCGTGCCTCTGGTGCATGAAGTGATAATTTATTTTGCGGAAAGAGATTTTGTCATCTATGATTTTCCGGGATTCCTAAGAAGACCTTTCGACGGAGCTCTTGCGCAGATGGATATTTGCTTTGTCAGGAAAGATAATTTCTTAAGAGATACTAATCAATGGGATGTTCTTCCCTCTAAATAAATTATATTTTTACTTTCTTTTTTCTTAATAACAATGCTGTCTGATAACCGTAAGCTTCTTCGTTGATTGATGCAAACTCAAATGTATTTCCAAGTATTTTCTTTATATATTCAATATCATAAAAAACCTGAGATCCAGGTCCCCTACCTCCAACCATTATATTAAAATTTTCTTTTTCAGACTCATATTCAGGATATTTTTGCATAAATTTTGTAAGATTTTTATCTTTATATACAGTATCCAGTAATTCAATTGTATGTCTGTCCTGAATTGTAAGATAAAGATATGCATTTTCAGAACTGATTCTGTTAAGTTCCAGAAACCATGAATTAGCAAGATCATCGATATGTGTAAACACAGAACCGGCATAAATGAAATCAAAGAACCCGTCTTTGAAAGGAAGGTGAGGGATAAAGGTATTCACTGCAAAATGAAATGGCGGATTAAGATAATTATTTGCCCAGAGTATATGTTCAGAACTGATATCAACACCCCAGATTTCCTTATTCACCGAATAAGGTTTTAACCATCTCATCATTCTACCGGCACCGCATCCAAAATCGAGTATGTTTCCAGAAGCTTCAGGATTATAACCCTCAGCAGAAGCAATCTTCAACATTTGATCTATTTGTATTTTTCCCTTCAGATATTCTTCAGTAGTTGCACCATACCCAAGCCAAAGCTCTTTTGGAGGAATAGGAAGGTTAAGCTCACAAATATCAATATCTTCCTGAGCGTTACTTTTCTTTATTAAATAAAAATCTGATGTGTCCTTATACGGGAAATATAATTTGTCAGCATTAAATTCTCTTCTGAGCTGAGTACTCAATTCTGACTTTATTTCATTTTTCAAGTTGGGATTACTTTCTGAGTTTAATAATGAATCGATTTCTGATTTGATCTCAGAAATTAATTCTGATTTAAGTCTAGCTTTCAGTTGTGAAATTAACTCAGGATTTGATTCATATATTGCATTTGCTTTAAAATCACTGCCGATTGATATCGCAACTCCTGATTTTTTCTTTTTTAAAAGTAATGCAGTCTGATATCCATAAGCCTCTTCATTCACTGAAACAAATTCATAAACATTATTTAATACCCTTTTCAAATAATCAATGTCATAAAAAACCTGAGATCCAGGTCCTCTTCCGCCAACCATAATATTGAAACTATCCTTCTCAGATTCATACTCAGGATATTTCTCCATAAATTTAGCAAGATTTTTGTCTTTGTACTTAGTATCCAGTAATTCAATTGAATGTCTGTCCTGAACAGTCAGGTAGAGTAATCCATTATCTGATGTTATTCTGTTAAGTTCAAGGAACCATGAATCAGCAAGATCATCAATGTGTGTAAATACAGATCCTGCATATATAAAACTAAAAAATCCATCCCCAAATGGCAAATGAGGAATGGTTGTATTGACAGCAAAATTGAACGGCGGGTTCAGATTATTATTTGCCCAGAGAATATGTTCAGAACTGATGTCCACGCCCCAGATCTCTTTATTACCTGAATAAGGTTTTAACCATCTTATCATTCTTCCTGCACCACAGCCAAAATCAAGTATATTTCCCGGATCTTCGGGTTTGTAACCCTGTGCTGTTAGTATTTTCAGCATTTGCTTGATATGAATTTTCCCTTTTAAATATTCTTCAGGAGTCTCTCCGTAACCAAGCCAAAGATCTTTTGGGGGAACTGGTAAATCTAGCTCACAATATAACTGATCTTCAGCAGATTTATTTTTCTTAATAACATAAAAATCTGCCATGTCCTTATATGGGAAAAACAATTTTTCGGAATTCATTTATTTAATTTTTTTAATAATAAAGCAGTTTGATAACCGTATGCTTCTTCATTGATAGAAGCAATGTTAAAAATTTTTTTTAATATTTTTTTTAAATAATTTATATCATAAAAAACCTGTGAATCCGGTCCCTTTCCCCCAACCATAATATTAAAGTTATCCTTATCAGTATTATATTCAGGATACTTATTCATATACTCTGAAAGCCATTTAGCTTTATATTTCGTATTCAGCAGATTTATTGTGTTTCTGTCCTGAATTGTAATATACAGAAAAGCCCTGTCAGAACTTATCCTGTTAAGTTCCAAAAACCATGAATCAGCAAGATCGTCTATGTGAGTAAAGACTGAACCTGCATAAATGAAATCAAAGAACCCGTCTTTAAAAGGCAGATGAGGAACAGTAGTATTGACGGCAAAATTAAACGGCGGGTTAAGATTGTTATTTGCCCAGATTATATGCTCTGAACTTATGTCGACTCCCCAAATTTCTTTATTATCAGAATAAGGTTTAAGCCATCTTATCATTCTTCCCGCTCCGCAGCCGAAATCAAGAATATTTCCGGGAGATTCAGGATCATATCCGCCTTCTTTAGAAATTTTCAACATTTGTTTGACCTGTATTTTTCCGTTCAGATATTCCTCTGCGGTTTCACCGTAACCAAGCCAGAGATCTTTAGGGGGTACAGGAAGATCAAGTTCACAATGAAGCACTTCAGTGCCGCTATTCTTTTTTACAATGTAGAATTCCGAGTTATTCTTAAAAGGGTAATAAAGTTTAACAGAGGTCTTATCATCCTTTGCAGTTATTCTTCTGTTTTCTTCCTTAACAATATTTGCTATCCTGGTTTTAAACCAATTTCTTACGGACTTAGGAATAATGCTCATTCAGTATTTTATATTATAATTCAATTCAGGAAAAAAATAGACCTATTTTTTTTTCTGCCAGAGAACATTATAGGACAGCGGTTTAAATCCTTCATATGGCTGTTTCACATTGCTCTTCCATGTCTTGTTGAATGCTTTTTCAGACATCAGGAACAGATCCGGATCTTCTTTCATTGTTTCGAATTCCACAAACTTATTGATTGTATCTTCATTTTTAAAGATATAAGGCAGCAGGTCATTTGTCCATATATAACTGTACTGAAGAATTACATCAAAGCAGTGCACTGACAATCCGCCGGGTTTAAGAACTCTGTTGATATCATCCGTAACATCTTTAAGTACTTTCGGATCATCGTTCGGGACATGCTCCAGAGCTGATATCGAAAACACAAGATCAAAGTAATTATCCTTAAGCTCTTCATTGAAATTTCCCATATAATCCCTTACAAGCCTGTATCCTCTTGATTCCACGTCAGTCAATCCGAACCCAAGTCCTTCAAGCTTGTCTACGTTCCAGCATTCAAACTTATTTTTAAAGTAAGCGAGGATCCTCGAATCGGCTCCGCCTACTTCAAGTATTTTGGCATTTTCAGGCAGATTATGAACAAGAAAAGAAAATATCAAAAGGTCCTGATAGTTTTTCAGATCGCAGGTATTTGGGTCGATCTTTTTTCCGTATAATTTAATGTCATAATTATCCAGATCGAATAATTTGAAATGGGTTTTCTTTGAGTAAGTAAAATTCTCAAACTCAGCGGGAGATGTATACCTGTACATTAATTTTTTATATGTTTAATTTTTAAGAGATAGTAGGTAAGTTATACTTTTTAATATTTTTATAAAAGTGAATTTTTATGGGAACGCAGACAAAGTATTTTGGATTTAGTCTAATGTCCCAAACTCCTGATCCTGATCAGCAGTATTTTAATAATGATAATTAATGATACAAATACCTGATGAAAATATTTAACCCGACATTCCAAGCTGTTATAATTCTTCTGATCATATTCCTGGCAGACCCATCGCTGGCACAGGACAATAAACTCCATCTGAAACCGGGGATCTCACGCACTTTCTATGTAAGCAATACAGGAAACGATACTAGATCCGGTTTGAGTGAAAATGAAGCGTGGAGGTCACTTAAAAAAGTATCTGAATTTAAATTCAAGCCCGGCGACATAATTCAGTTCAGAGGCGGAGATCTTTTCAGAGGAAATCTTTTATTCAATAACGAAGAAGGCACGGATTCGGATCCAATACTCATTACATCTTACGGACTCGGCAGAGCTGTTTTAAGAGCTGACAAAGGAAACTGCATAGCTGTATTGAACAAAGGCGGATACATTATAGAGAATCTTGAAATAACCGGTATTTTCAATCCTGATAAGGATTATTCGAAAAATTTCGGAAAGGAATACAACGGAATTGCAATATTTACATACGCCAGGAAGAACAGCTCAGGAGTCACTGTCAGAGACTGTGTTATCAGAAACTTCAAAGACAACGGCATAACACTCGGAGCGGACAGGAATACGATATTCGGATATTCAAACATTACCGCAGAACGGAATAAAATTTACGACTGCGGTGACATCGGAATAAAACTGTGGGGATTGAAATATCAGAATATACTTATCAAAGGTAATACAATTTTTAATATCAAAGGAATTATTCCGCATGATCACGGATTCAGCGGAAACGGGATCAGCATTTCCAACACTTATAACGCATCTGTAGAATACAATCTGATTTTCAATAACGGAAAATACGCCGGACGATCAGGAGGAGGCATTGTGACCGGCGAATCAAGGAATATTATTGTAAGATACAATGAGATATACGGGATAACAGCCAGGGATGTAGACGGAGATGCTATCGATTTTGATAACGGCTCTGACAGCTGTACAGCTGAATACAATTACACTCACAATAATGACGGCGCAGGATTTCTCCTGTCAGGAGAATCGGGTAATTCAGGCAGCGATAATAATATTATCAGATTCAATATCAGTAAGAATGACGGACTAAGAAATAATCACTATGCAATCAAGATCTATTCAATAGTCGGAGCGGATAACAATCAGATCTACAACAATACAATAATAAGCATTGCTGACAGAAAAAATGTATCGGGGTGTTTTGAAATTTCCGGACCTACTTCAAATACATATGTAAGGAATAATATTTTTTATACTGTAAATTCTGCCGTATTCATTAACATTGACAGTTCCAAGCAGACCAATCTCGTTTTCAATGCGAATTCATATTTTGCCGCTGATCAAAAATTCATAGTAAAATGGAACAAGAATTTATACAATTCCTTTGAAGAGTATATTAATAAAACCGGACAGGAAAAATTAAACGGCGTTGTGATAGGCTTAAATAAAAACCCGATGATGAAAAGTCCTCTTATCAAAAAAGATACAGTCAATAATCCTTACAGACTGGATACTCTGAATTCGTACAAACTGCTTCCCGGAAGCCCGCTTATTAATTCCGGAGTGAAAATTCTTAATTTATTCACTGAAGCCGAAATGGATTTTTATGGAAACCGATTGACTCCGGAAAACCCGCCTGATATCGGAGCATTTCAGAATTGAAAATATAAATTCAGTTTCTGACATTATTGCCACTGGTACTATCTGTAATTCCCATAAAATTCATTCGTTCAAATCTTCGGATTAAGCTCCTTCCCTTTTCGTTTGTTTCTGTTTACTTTCTTTTGTACGACTAAAAAAAAGTAACAAACAAAAGTCGTCCCGCCTGTGAACTATATTTCAGAATTTCATTAAGTTTTACGTTTTAAATAAAATGCTTAATGACTATTATTGAAGTCAAAATGTATATTTATTTCATTTTTTACTGATATTTTCTATGAAGATCGCTGTGATGCAGCCTTATTTTTTTCCATATCTTGGATATTTTCAGCTCATCAATTTCGTTGATAAATTCGTGATCTTCGATGACGTTCAGTTCATAAATAAAGGAAGAATCAACAGGAATTATATTTTACATAAGGATAAGGCATTACTTTTCACTGTTCCCGTTGAAAGACCCGGTTCCGGCAGTCCCATAAACGAAGTTAAAGTGCATAATGAAAATGACTGGCAAAAGAAGTTTCTGAAATCACTTCATCACAGTTATTCAAGAGCGCCTTACTTTAAAGATATTTATTCAATGATTGAAAATTTATTAAAACAAAATCATGAATTAATTTCCGAACTGGCATTTTCAGGGTTAAATGCAGTGAACAGATATCTTGAAATTAAAACTGAAATTGTCACATCATCTTCCGTTTATAACAACAGTGAGATGAAAGGGCAAAACAGAATAATTGACATCTGCAAAAGAGAAGGCGCAGATGAATACATTAACCTGTCAGGAGGAATGAAATTGTATTCATCAGATAATTTTAGCAGGGAAGGAATTAAGCTTTCATTTATTAGATCACTGGAAATCAATTACAGACAATTCGAAAACGAGTTTGTCCAAAATCTTTCCGTGATTGACAACCTGATGTTCAATTCCCCCGGGGAAGTTAAGAGCTCATTATCGGAATTTGAAATTTTATGAACAATTACAGACTGATACCTGCGGATTCCGCGGAATGGGATTTATTGCTTAAGGATATACCGCATTCATTTGCTCACACAAGAGACAACTGTTTTGCAATGAGTTTGACAACCGGCTTTAAAACTTTCCTGTTTGTATTTGAGAAAGACAATGTCAGGATCGTTTGTCCCCTCTCGGAAAGGAGTTTCAGAGGATATACTGATATTGTAACGCCTTACGGGTTTTCGGGCTTTACCGGAAACGGAGTTCATCCTGACTTCCTGAGCAGCTGGAATGAATTTACAAAACAGAATAATTATATCTGCGGTTATATTAGTCTTAACCCGTTATTCGAAAGTCCGGATTATTACAAAGAATCTGACACTTTCACAAATACAAATCTTTACTTCATTGATCTCAGACTCAGTCTGACCGAGTTATTTGAGAATCTGGATTCCAACAGAAAAAGGATCATCAGGAATTTCAGAAAGGAAGAAGCCGGTTTCACTTACGACAGAAATACGCTTACTGAATTTTTTGTAAACAATTATTATGATTTTCTGAAAAGGATCAACGCTTCCGAAGCAAATTATTTCAAAAGGGAAACTCTCGAACTTATCTGCTCTCTGGAAAATATTTTCATGGCTGGAGCTGTGGAAAATGAAAGGATAGTTGCAGTATATATTTTTGCTCATACAGAATATTCGGCAGACTGTCTGTTCAATGTGGCTGTTCCCGAAGGAAGGAAATACACGCCGACTTTATTCTGGGCAGGACTGAAGTATTTCAGGAGCAGAAAAATACCTGCATTAAATCTCGGAGGCGGACTTAAAGAAGATGACAATGTTGCGCTTTCCAAAGAAAGATTCGGAGGTTATAAACTTCCCTTCAGAAATCTGAAACAGATTTACAGAAGGGAAATCTATGACTCGCTTTGCTCGGATTTGAATATTGATAATGAGGATCTTAAAGGATATTTTCCTGCTTACAGAAAAAAAGCAACAGCAAAGAATTAAACTTATTTACGCTTAAAGAATTAATTTTAAAAAATAATTATTACTGAATTTGTTTGTAAAATCCGCAAAATTCTATGACGCCTTATATCATTTCAAGGATTACAAAAAGGCATCGGAAAGGCTAACCGAAATTATTAGATCTTTCAATCCTGAAGCTGTGTCGGTTCTCGATACTGCATGCGGGACAGGCAAGCACATTGAACATCTTCAAAATGAATTCCGGTGCGAAGGTCTGGACATTAATCATGATCTGCTTGAAATAGCGAAACAGAGATGCCCGGATATTTTATTTCACGAAAAAGACATGACAGAATTTGATCTCGGGAAAAAGTATGACGTGATATGCTGTCTTTTCAGTTCGATCGCTTATGTCAAAACTTATGAAAATCTCCGCAGTGCATATTCCACCATGAATAAGCATCTTAATCCGAAAGGACTGCTGATCATTGAACCGTGGTTCAGCAAAGAGACATACAGAGTAAATACTATTACTGCAAATCATTATGATGAAAAGGAAATGAAGATAGCATGGATGTACAACAGCATTTTAAAGGATGATATGTCCGTACTTGATATACACTATCTGGCGGGAACTCCTGAGGGAGTGATTCATTTCAGCGAACTGCACGAACTCGGACTCTTTGATGATTCTCAATACAGGAAAGCGATGCAGGATGAAGGACTTGAAGTTCATTATGACAGGGAAGGACTTTTCGGCAGAGGTATGTATATAGGAATTAAAAATTTGTAATATTTAATTTATTTTACGGCAAATGAAGGTTACGGTCTGGATGTCTGCATTTAATCACGGAAAGTATATTTCCGCGTGTCTGGATTCTGTACTTATGCAGAAAACCGACTTCGATTTTGAGATTGTGATCGGAGAGGACTGTTCGTCAGATAATACCCGAGAAATAATAAAGGAATATGCCGGAAATTTTCCGGGAAAGATAATAACATATCTTCCGGAAAAGAACATAGGAATGATGCAGATGGACATTGCGACATTTCCTTTATGCAGAGGAGAATATCTGGCGCTTCTCAACGGCGATGACGAATGGACAGATGAGAACAAGCTTCAGATACAGGCTGATCTTCTGGACAGCGACCCGGGCATTGCAATGTGTTATCACAGATCAAAGGTGATTGATGAGATCTCAGGACAGACATGGGATACAGAGTTTACCGGAATAAATAATGAACTTCCTGTTGAGAAACTTTTTCAGGGATTTAATCCGATTATGACGGCATCGGTCATGTGCAGAAATATCGGCAGTCTTCCCGGTTGGTACGGAGAACTTCCATACGGAGACATGCCTCTTTATTTAATACTATCTGAAAGAGGCAGGATAAGTTATATTGACAGGATAATGTGTCTGTACAGGATACATTCCAGCGGCAACTGGCAGGGAGATTCACTGAAACGCAATCTGATAAAGGATATAAATTATTATAAATTCATTGACAGTAAATTCGGTCATGTTTACAGTAAATATATAAAAAGAATTTTGTCGCTCAGGTATTATACTCTGGTACTGCTCTGCCTTAGAGAAGATAACTTTGAAGAAGCGGAGAAATATCTTAATGAACTAAAAGCGGGCGACAGCGATTTTTTGGATTCAAAAAAGAATGAAATTTCTGATATGAATAAAATAATTCATGAAAATTCAGACAAACGATCATACATGGAACTCATAAATTCTGACCCGGGATGGAAAGTAAGCTGACAGTTATAAAAAATTTTTAAACAAAGATGATCCTAGATCTTAGTAAATCATTAACGAAATTTTTACCCGTAGACAATTCCGTCAAACGGCCGCTATGGTCTGTGATGATCCCGAATTACAACAACGCAAGTTTCCTTCATCAGGCGATCGAAAGTGTGCTGGACCAGTACACTGATGCCGATCAGATGGAAATTTATGTAATTGATGACCATTCCACAAAGGGCGATCCCGAAGCGATAGTTGAGAAGTACGGAAAAGGCATTGTTAAATTTTATCAGCAGCCGGTAAATGCCGGACATTCCAAAAATTATGATACATGCATAAAGAAATCCAAAGGCAGATTTATTCACATACTTCACGAGGATGATCTTGTCAGAAAAGGGTTTTATGAAAAGATGGGAAAAATGTTTGCTGATTTCCCGGAAATCGGCGCAGCATTCTGCAGACATATTTTCATTGATGAAAAAGGCAACTGGCTCTGGATCTCTGAAATGGAACAGGAGGAAAACGGAATCCTTGATAATTCACTGATCAAGATCGCGGAAAAGCAGCGGATACAGTACTGTTCAATGGTCGTTAAAAGAGAAGTGTATGAAAATATCGGCGGATTTATTAATAAGGACATATCAGGCGACGGCTGGCAGATGGCAGGAGAAGACTGGGAAATGTGGGTAAGGATCGCAGCAAACTATAAGGTCGGCTACCTGACTGAACCGCTTGCGGAATACAGGATACACAGAGCTTCGATGACAAGCAATCTGTCAAGGACAGCCCAGAATATCAGAGACATTCACAAGATTATTGAAAGATTCTCATCATATGTTCCTGAAGATAAAAGAGAACAGGTAAAGAAATCTGCGGCTAAGCATTTTGCAAATTATTCCTTTGAGAATTCAAAAAAACTGCTGACCGATCTTAATGATCCGGAAGCCGCCGAAGCACAGCTGAATGAAGCGATTAAACTGGATCCCGAGATCTATTCGAAAAATATCCTTCTTTACAACAAACTTAATAAACTGGTAAGACATGACGGGATCTCAGTGATCGTCTGTTTTGAGAATGACGAAGACGGAATAAAGGAATCATTTGATTCAATACTCGATCAGAAACTGAACGACGGAATCAAATCAGAAATCATTTTCATTGACAACGGTTCGCAGGACAATACTTTTAAAACTGCGAAGAAGCATACTTCCCTGCCTGAATTCAGTGATCTCCCGGTTACTCTGTTCAAGCAGGAGTATACAGATCTGAACTCCGCTCTGAAAACTGCAATTGACAAAGCAAAGTTTGATTACATCCTTGTATGCAACGGCAGATTCAGACTAAGCAGTGATTATCTGATGACAGGCTATAATATTCTGAAAGAAAACAGGAACGCAGCTCTTGTAAAATCAGGCAAAGAACTTTATACGGACAGTAAACTGCCGGACTGGATTGACAGGAAACTTCTTGACAGCAGGTTCGGGATATTAAAGGACAGGGCAGGCGCAGGAATGAATACTTTTCAGATCAGCGGGAGTTTTCTGCGCAAAAGCGTCTGGGATGATCTGACCAAATCAGGAACTATTCCTTATCTTACAGATTCCAGTGAATTCATTACCGAACAGGAAGCCGAAGCTGAACTTCCGGGAATGATACTCAGCAATAATTTCAAGATCGTAAACTCCCCGGACTTAATTTATAAAAAATACATTTCCCCCGATAAACTTGAGTTCAGAGAATTCCTGAATTTCTGGACTGAAGAAGCAAGACATATTGAAAAGTTAAGTTCACCTGATACGAAGAAAAAAGGCAAACATTCGTCAGCCGTACCGGGAAATTTCAGCATCCGCAGAAATTTAGCAAAACTTAAGAAATACTCAGGGCAGATCAAACCTTACTCTGAAGAAAATGAAAATGCTGACCTTATCTATTTCAGATTTTATCTTGAAAGGATAAAAGCCATTTTAAAAACACGTTCACGCAATCCCGAAAAACAGAATTCAATATTAAGAAAAAATTCAGGGAAGCCGCTTAAGGGAATACTTGCCGGATATTTTAAAAACTTCTACAGAAAACCGGCAGAGATCGGAGTATCAGTAATTATTAGCTGCAGGAACGGTGAAAAACTTCTCCCGCAGACACTTTCATGTTTCAAAGATCAGAAGATAAGGGACTATGTAAACTTTGAGATAATCGTCGCAGTAAATGATTCCGGCAAGGGAAGTGAAAATTCCGGATCTGAGGATTGGAGAAATTATCCAGGAAGGAAAGGCGGTATCAAGGTAATAAAATCTGGATTTACTGACAGCATTAAACTCGCGGAAACGGCAGTACAGGAATCAAAATATGATTTATTGATTTTCTGCGATGACAATGATCTTCCCGATGAAAATTACATTCAGAACGCTGTAAATTTATTCAGAAGCGATACAGAAATTGCGGCAGCAGCAGGAAGTACAGAAATACTGAATGAGTCAGATCTGCCGGATTGGTTCGGCAGATATAAAAATCTTTTTTACAGATCGGCGGATTACTCATTAACATCAGATTCTGATAAAAAGGAAACTGAACTTGTATTCGGCAATAGTTTAGTATTAAGGAAAAAAGCAGCCACTGATTATTTTTATCCCGGAGCTGAACAGTTTTTCAGCGAAGACATCATGGAATACAGTGTCATGGGTTTGGTCAGTTCAATTGCAGACTCCGGAAAGAAGATAATTTTCAATCCCGGACTTAAGAACAAAAAATATTTTTCGAAAGAAGAGATCACCTGGGATAATCTGAGAAAACTCATAAGAGAAAAAGGGCAGAAAGAATTTTTCCTTAAAAAAAGATCCTTATCCGGAAAAATACGTGTCAGTCCATTCGGCATAAGGAAAATCCTGAACGACCTGAGAAAAGCAGGATATAATAATTTATTAAATTACGATAAATCAAACGAAAATAATCATAAAACATTATACATAGAATACAACTTGGGAAAATTAAATTCATTGCTGAAACAAAAAACCCAAATCCCCGAAAGGCAAATCCGCTTAATAAAGAAAGGAGCAAGAAAGAAGGATTACAGGTATCTTCACAGACTTACAAATGGTTTCCGTAAAAGGATACAAAGGAAAGGTGTCTCTGTAGTTATATGCTGTTACAACAGCGCCAAGCTTCTTCCTGTAACACTTGAGCATCTTAGCAGACAGAAAACAAGGAATTATGTAGACTGGGAAGTCGTCGTTGTAAACAATGCGTCTTCTGACAACACAACTGAAGTAGCGCTCAGCGAATGGAATAAATATCCCGGCTGCAAAGGAGAATTGAGAGTCGTGGATCAGCCCGTTCCCGGACTCAGCGCTGCAAGGGAAAAAGGCATTGAACAATCCAGGTATGAATACATTATTTTCTGTGATGATGACAACTGGCTGGATGAGAATTACATTCAGAACGTTGTAAGGGTAATGAGAAGCAATTCTGAAATTGCAATTGCAGGATGCGAGACACAGGAAGTATGCGAAGTGGAACCGCCTGAGTGGTTTCACAAATGGAAAAACTGGAGCTATGCAGTCGGGCAGCAGTTCGAAAGACCCGGCGACATCACATGGTCCAGAGGATTCGTATGGGGCGCCGGAATGGTGTTACGCAGAGAAGCTCTGGAAAAGCTTTACGGAGAAGGATTCAAATCACTGCTTACAGACAGAAAAGGAAAAGAGCTTGCCTCAGGCGGTGATACGGAACTCTGTTATGCGCTTCGACTTGCCGGCTGGAGAATTTGGTATGAGCCCGAACTTAAGCTGAAACACTACATGACGGCTCCTAGACTTAAGTGGGATTATTTTCTCAAGCTCTGGAAAGGTTTCGGTATTAGTACTGCAGGTCTTGATACTTATCTGAATGTTATACCGGGTGATATGATCGAAGGTAATTACGTGGAAATTAAAAAAACCTGGAATGAGAATTATGATGACGCAAAGCAGAAGTTAAAAGACATCGGACTGAAAAAGGTTTATTTCAGCAAAGACATACCCGAAGGTGATCCTGACATGCCTCTGATAGTTTTCAATCAGGCGCGTCTGAAGGAATTAAAACAGATCAGAAAATTATACAATTCAAGAATTGAAGAGACAAAGAAAGCGCCATGGAAAAGGGATTTCTTTTATCTAAGATTAGCGAATAAAAAATACAAGCCAAAGCAGGATGAAGACAAAACAGTCTGGCCGTGGGTTGATGAATATGATGATACAGATAATGATAGGATAGAAGAGAACATAAAGATCAGCATACTAACGCCTTCATTTTTATCAGAAGATAAGATCGAAAAAGCAATTCAGAGCGTAATCAGACAGAGGTATAATAATTATGAACATATAATAGTTGACGGTGGATCAAAGGATAACACGGTTAATATCCTCAGGAAATATCCTCACCTTAACTGGGTTTCTGAAAAGGACGACGGTCAGTCTGATGCAATGAACAAAGCGTTTGCTATGTCAACTGGCGATATTATCTGTTATCTGAACTCAGATGATTTCTTTGCGCCGGGTGCTTTTAAAAAAGTAGTAAAGGAATTCAACCTTCATAAAGAAACCGATATGGTGGTTGGTAATCTGATACTTGAAATGAAAAGCGGTCCAATGGTAATATATCCTGAAAAGGATTACAAAAAAATCATGCTGCCTTTTTATTATTCTTTCCCGATAAATCCCGTCAGCTATTTTTATAAAAGGAGAGTTCAGGAAAAAATCGGCAAATTCCCTCTGGATAATCATTACACAATGGATTTCTGGTTTTTGCTGCAGGCATATAAAGATTTTAAAATCCGAAAAATTGAGGAGATACTTGGTACATTTCTGCTTCATGATGTGAATAAAACTTCATCGGCGGATAATCTGAAGAATACTCACGAGACGATGAAACAGCATCTTAAAAATTATGATATGAGTTCTTCATTTCATTATTTTTACAATTACTACAAGTTCAGGTTATTCAATAAAAAGTCACACGGTAACGGTAAAAGCATATTCAGGTATCTTAAAGCAGATTATTTCAGAAGCGTAAAATTCAGCAGAGAATATTCTGACAGGATTTTTAAAAAGGCATACGATAAATGTTACAACTACAGTTATTTCAAAGGACTTGTCCTTCTGATGTTTTCTTCACTTGTATATCCTCCGAATATGTTCAAGAAAAGCAGGAGAAGTTTATTTTACAGGTCAGTACTGGGACATAAATTTGTTGAGATATTAAGGAACAAGTATTACAGGGGAATAATCAGGAAATACGAGATAAAGGAATCCTTAAAGGAAAAAATTAAATTAAAGAGCAGAAGTGAAGTGATCCTGAAAGCTGAAGCTGACAGGAAAAACATTTTCGCTTTAATGTTCTCCGGCAGAAACAATGAATACTCGGATGTAATATTCAATATTGCAAAAGAAAACTGTTACAATTACAGCTACTTTAAAGGATTATATTATTATGCAAAATCCGTTCTGATAAGACCGGCCAGTATTTTCAAAGAAAGCAGAAGGAGTCTTTTCATAAGATTAATTTTCGGTCACAGACTGACAGAATATCTGAGACAGAAGTATTATAAAGGCATTGTAAAATCTTATGAAGTAAAATCAGGAATAAGAAATAAAGTCAGCGGAAGATACAAGTTCACGCAGAGACTAAGATTTTTCCCCAGAGATTTTTATTATTATTTCCGATACAGGAAATTCAAGGCAAGATCAAAGGAATTGTACGATGAGGCGAGGATCTCTTATTCAAAGAATGATAAAAGCAAAACCATAAAACTTCTGATACCTTCGTTTGCACTGTATCCGCCTTCAATTTTCAAAAGGAACAAATTAAGTCTTCTGCTGAACTCTTTCAAAAACGGGACTTCCTCAAAAAAAAACGAGAACATTGAGAAATGATTTTTTGAAGGACGGAATGAAAGCATATGGATAAAGGCTTTTCGGTTATTGTATGCTGTTTTAACAGTTCAGATCTTCTTGAAGAGACGATAAGGTGTATCTGCGGGCTTAAATCAGAAGACAAATTCAGCTGTGAGGTAATTATTGTTGATAACGCCTCTACCGATGATACAGCTGAGACAGCAGATAAATTACTGAAAGAGTTTAAATGTTCTTTTCCTTATAAAATTGTTTCAGAACCGGAACCAGGACTATCCTTTGCGAGGAAGAAAGGATTTGATATTGCAGAGAATGAATATCTGGTTTATTGTGATGACGATAACCGGCTGGATAATAATTACCTGATCAATGCGTTTGAGATACTCGAAAATGAAAAACAAATCGGAGCGCTTGGAGGATTCAGCGAAGCAGTATCGGATTCAGAATTTCCTTACTGGTTCAGTGATTTTAAACAAAGCTTTTCAGTCGGCAGGCAGTCCGGATCGAGCGGTGAGATCATTTCCGGATTACATTCGCTCTGGGGAGCCGGAATGATATTAAGAAGAGCGGCTCTTGAGGAACTTTACGGAAAGGGTTTTAAATCCCTTCTGTCAGATAGGACAGGAAACAAGCTCGTTTCCGGAGGCGATTCAGAATTATGTTTCGCTCTCAGACTGGCAGGCTGGAAAATATGGTTTGATGAAAATTTAAAGCTGAAACATTATCTGCCGTCAAAGAGACTGAAATGGGAATATCTGCGCGAACTCAACCGCGGTTTCGGCAGACAGAAAATAATATTTGATGCTTATATATTGAACTTCAGAGGAAACAAGACCTCACAGCCGGAAACAGACTGGAAAAAAAGATCCCTGTATCTTCTGAAAAAAATGAGATCATACGGATTCAGAAAAATTCTTAATTTCAGAAAACCCTGCGACGGTGATCCTGAAATAATCAGAATGGAAAAAACAATCGGCAGCATACAGGAGCTGATAAAGCTGAGAAGTGAATACGGCAGACTTATAAAAGAGACAGGAAGATCTGAATGGATAAGCCGGTAAAAGCAACAGTAAAATTTTAAATAAAATGAAAGCAGAAATCTCTGTTATCACTACGGTTTTAAACTGCAAGGATTTTATCAGGGAATCAATTGAAAGCATTCTGACACAGACTTTCCGTGATTTTGAATATATAATCGTTGACGACGGATCACAGGACGGGACCACAGAGATTATCAGAGAAATTGCCGGAAGAGACAGCAGGATAGTACCGGTATATCTTGACAGAAATATCGGTCGGGTTTCATCACTTAACACAGCTTTGAATATTTCTGCCGGCAGGTATATAGCCATTCAGGATGCAGATGATGTTTCAATGCCGGAAAGACTTTTCCGACAGTACAATTTTCTGGAAGAGAATTCCGATTATCTTCTTGTCGGATCGAATATTTTCATTATAGATGAAAAGGGAAAGATAATTTCAAAACCGCTCAGACCTGAAAAAGATAACGAGCTTAAATTCAGCCTTCTTTTTAAATGTACATTTGCCAATCCAAGCATTATGTACAGAAAGAAAATTCTAACCGATAATAATATTCAGTATGAGGAAAATTTCAATCATGCTGAGGATTTCCGTCTTATATCACTCATCAACAGCATGGGGAAAGTCCATAACATTAAAGACATATTGATTGAGCACAGGAGGCACGGCAAAAATAACAGCATAATAAATTATGACAAGCTTAATTCAGGAAGCACTTTAATAGTCAGGGAAAATTTCAGGCAGCTCGGAATAGAGATCTCCGAAGAAAGGGCTCTGAGAATAAGAAAATTATTTGCATCAAAAGGAATAGACAAAGACAACATTGCAGAAGATATTAAATATTTATTTTCTGCGGTAAAGGAATTTCAGTTCAGATACAGGACCGAAAAGAATAAAGAAGTGATCAAAACGCTTAAAAGAATGCTGAAATGGCTCGGAAAGAAAAACGTTATAATGAAACCGGAGTATCTTTCGCTGTATAATTCCATACTTACATATTATCTGAAAGAAACATTTTTTTTAAAGAAATAAATGATTATTTTTATCCAACCCAATAATTTCATACAGGATATATTATAGCATTTCTTTACAATTTGGATTACAACAATAGACGTGTTTTCTGGTTACTTTAAAGTATTAAAATACATTTTAAAGTAATTTTGTAATCACTAAATTACCTCATAAATTAAAGAGCTAAAAACAGCATTTCCGTTTAGGGCAGCTTTGTTTTTTAATAAACAAAAAGCTTAATAATATGGATTTAACTACAAATTCCAGTAAGTTGGTTTCGGTTATTATTCCTTTTTACAACAGGATCGAACTGCTTAACTCTTCCATAAAGTCTGTTATAAATCAGACTTATAAACCAATAGAGGTAATTCTTGTTGATGACTGTTCAGCCGAAAAATTTAATCTTAAAAATCTGACAGAGTTTATTTCTCCCGATTTCAATATAAAGCTGATCAGAAATGAAAAAAATCTGGGACCCGGACTCTCGAGAGAAGCCGGCAGACAGATTGCAAAAGGCGATTATTTTGCTTATCTGGATTCAGATGATTTCTGGCACAGGCAGTTTCTGGAAAAGCTCGTCAATTCGCTTGAGCAGAATCCGGAAGTCGGAATGGCTTACAGCAAAACACTGCTGATCAGAAGCAAAGGAAATTTTCTCAGGAACAAAAATGATCTGTCTTACAATCAGATCATACCGATAATTTTTGATGTTCACGGCAGACCATGGGCTACGGGAGCCTGCGTTTGGAGAAGGGAAATTGTAAATAAAATCGGACCGTGGACAAGGTCAAGGATCTGGGAAGATTACGAATACGATATAAGAGCTGCAAAGATCAACAATAAGATCGTTCATGTTCCGGAAATACTTTTTTATGTTAATATGGATTCAAAGGAAAAAATATCTCTTGTTAAAAACACCAAAAGCATGATTGAAGATAAAGCAAGATCTATTCTGAATATTTCCAGACAACTGAGAAATTCAGATTTCAGGAATGACAGGGAAATTATTGACCGAATAACTTATTACATTCTTACTTCCTGCGCTACATTATCCGATTACAAATCAGGAGTGCCTTTTATCAATGAGATGTTCAGGGAATACCATAACTGGAGAAACCGAAAAAGCTACGTTATGAATTTAATGACTTATGTATCCCCTTCCAGACTTAACTCAAAAGTTTTCAGAAAAATCAGACACCTTAGTCATTCATAGCCATTGACCCAAATTTATTATTTAATGAAAATTATAATATTATTTTGAAAAGTATTTTTATTAAAAGATCAACTCTGCTTCTTTTATTTTTGGTCTTTTTCTCTTTTGCGGAAATTTCCTATACACAGAATAACCCAAACTGGATCACTCCTAACAGGACTTATCTTAAGATGTATGTTATTAATGACGGAATGAGCAGGATTAATAAAAATGATTTTCAGAATGCCGGTATAAACACATCAGGAATTGATCCCCGTACCGTAAAGGTTTTCAATAAAGGAATTCAGATACCCATCTTCTTTTCCGGTGAGCAGGACGGCGTATTCAACGACAATGACTTTTTTGATTTTTACGGAACAAGAAACTACGGAGGCATTGTAAATACTTATGATGCAAATAATAACGTAGTATATACCACAAATGAATTTTATAATCAGTATTCTGACACAAATGTTTACTGGGTGGACTGGGGCGGAGCAACAGGAATAAGATTCCAGAATTCATCCTACAGCGTTTCCGGATTGTTTCCGGATAATTATTTTATTGATAAAATACACTTTGAGAAAGATCTAATTTATGCGCAGGGTGAAAACGCTGCAGCAAATGACTACAGATTTTTGTCAACTGAAAAATTTCTGGGAGAAGGCTGGTACTGGAAAGCGATGTACAATACTCAGATCCAGACCGATACATTTTCCGCGCCGGTTCAGACAGGTTCGTCTCAGAATTCAACCTTTAAAATATTTGCATATCCGCAGACTCAGAATACATCAGTAAACAATGAGCATTCACTTGAAATCAGGATCAACGGAATTCTGATCAGTACATTATTTTCTGACAATCTGAACAGAATTGACACAACTGTCTCTTTTTCTACTTCACTTCTGAGCGGAACATCCGTAAACACTGTTTCAATTACATACAATCATCAGCCCGGATTTACCGGAATAATG
The DNA here is from genome assembly GCA_018266875.1 of Bacteroidota bacterium. Lineage (GTDB taxonomy): Bacteria > Bacteroidota > Ignavibacteria > Tepidaquicellales > Tepidaquicellaceae > UBA2330. Next base: position 13,760 of record JAFDZR010000007.1, on the reverse strand, counting down.
TATCTTGATAATTACGAGATAAGCTATCCGAGGAAATTTATTTTCGGGAATAAAATTTTATCATCAGATTTAACACCGTCGGACACAACCTCAAAATTATTCAAAGTAAACGGTTTCAACGGTTCGTTGCCTGTATATATTTATGACGTAAGGAATAATCAGCGCATAATAAGTTCATCATCAAATGCAGATACTCTGAAATTAACTGCAAAGGGAAACGGTAAATTATTTGTTATTAACGACTCCGTAAGAAACAAACCTTTCAGGATCAAGCAGAAGCAGGTTCCGGATTTTGTATCTTCTTCGAACGGAGCGGATTACCTTATCATCTATAATTCATTATTCACATCACAGGCGGAACAGCTGCGTTCATTCAGGAGTTCTTTCAACGGATTCCGTTCTTACAAAGCGGATGTTGAGGACATTTATGATGTATTCGGTTACGGCATTGAAGATCCTCTTTCTGTAAGATATTTTACAAACTACATATATCAGATCTGGCAGCTTCCGAAACTTAAAAGCATTTGTTTATTCGGAAGAGGTTCGCTTGATCCGAAGAAAAATTCTTCCGGTTCGGTTTATTATAAAAACCTTGTGCCTGTTTACGGCAATCCGAATTCAGACGGTTATTTCGCTAATTTTAATTTCGGAACATTCTATTATTATCCTCAGATTGCTGTAGGCAGATTGCCGGCTTATTCCACTTCGGAGGCACAGATAATGGTTGATAAGATAATTGCTTATGAAAATCTTCCCTATGACAACTGGAATAAAAAATATACTTTCATTACCAACGGAAGCACATTAGCTGAACAGGCATCACATCAGCAGAAATCAAATTTTGACTGTAACGTTTATATTAATTCTCCTCCGGTATCCGGTGAATGTACCAAGATTTACAGAAATGACACATCCGGAATGGTTACTTATAATTATGCCGACTCAATCAAAAAAGCTTTTAATGAAGGAAGTGTATATGTGAATTACAGAGGGCATGCAGGAAGTCATAACTGGGAAGTCATGATGGAGGATCCGAATGTTCTTAGCAACGGAAATTTACTTCCCTGGGTTGTAAGTCTGACCTGCTTTACAGGGGAATCGGCAAAATCCGAATTCAGAGCTTTCGGGGAAAAATTTCTTTATCTGCCGAATAAAGGAGCCATTGGATTTGTTGGTACGACAGGCTGGAGTTACAGCACAAACGGAAATGATTTCGGATCCTATATGCTGCAGACTTTAAAAATTGATACTACAAGATTTATAGGAGATTTTGTAAAATTTGCCGGCAAGAGCATGAGCAGGGATTCATTATCATTTTCAATAAGACATACAGTGAACTGTTATAATCTTACAGGTGATCCGGCTGTTACTTTAAAATATCCAAAGACACCTGATTTCAAGATAACAAATTCTGATTATAAACTGGAACCTACTGCATTATCCCTGAACACACCGGCTACACTTACCATAAATCCAATAAATCTAGGTATATATGCAGCTAACTGCAGAATAAGATTTCAGCTGATAAAAAATAATGTAAATCATTCATTCAAAGATACAGTAGTTTCGGCATTTGCAGTAAGAAAGGAAATTGCTTATAATTTCAGGATAGACACTCTCGGCATATACAGCATGAAAGTGATTCTTGATGCCGATAATCAGTTTCCGCTTGAAAATGAAAATGACAATGTGATCCGGATTGATATTCCTCTGAAAGAAAGTTCATTCATTCCTGTCAGACCGGCTGATAATTCAGTTCAGTTCAAAGACAGCGTAGAGTTTGTGATACTTAATCCGAATTTTGACTATTTTCAGAGTAACGTAAGGATCCTTGCGGAAATGGATACTTCTCTGAATTTTAATTCGCCTGTAAAAAAGACCTTCACGAATTTCAACATAAAAGGCGGAACAACAATTTTCAAAACATCCATTCCGGTTCTTAACAATAACACTCTCTATTACTGGAGAGCAAGGTCAATAATAGACTCGGATACTTCCGCCTGGTCAGAGTATCAGAATTTCATTTACAATGACGGAGAATTGCTGGAATCCAGGAAAATGAGATTTATAAACGAAAGTCTTCCCGTAGTGATCTCAAAATCGCAGAAAGATCAGTTTGATGTTTCTGAAATGAACAACACTTACTTTGATAACGGATTAAAGCTGAAGTCCGAAGACGCAGTTCTGTTTGTCAGATCCTACGGCAGCAACGCTGAAGAAGCTTCTTATTTCAGCGTAGGCAACAATAATATTTACATTGAAAATGGCCAGAACACGGGACTGAATTTTCTCAAAGTCGCGAAGATAAACGGAACCATACTGGAATTTAAGAACCTGAAAATGAATTCCGGCACTTCATCGGATTCGCTTGTTAATTTTTTAAATACGTTTGACACCACACAGTATCTGATGCTGCTCAATGCCGCATACTTTCCGGGAGGTCAGACTCTCAGCGCGGCTGCAAAAACAAGACTCAGACAGTTCGGCAGCGTTTACTGCGATTCCATCGGACTTCTTTCTTATTTTCACTCATGGGCTTTTATAGGATATCTCGGAGCAGGTCCTTCACAGGCTTCTGAAATGTTCGATCCGTGCTGCAGACCGGCACTGAATTGCATAAACTGTGATCACTGGTCAGAAGCCGTAACAACCATGAATGTAAGGTTCATGAAGACTTCCGGTACTGTTACAAATGTAATCGGACCTGCAAGCGCATGGTATGATTTTTCATGGGTCAATCAGCTTCAGCCAAACAGCAGTCTTAAATTTGACATAATTGGAATTGACAGAGGAGGAAATGAAACTGTTCTCAGACAGGATTTAACATCCAACGAATTTAATGAACTTGCAACTATAAATGCAGATCAGTATCCTGAACTGAAATTAATTGCAAAGCTGGAAATTGATTCAGTTACCGGAAACGTCTCACCTGTACTGAATTCAATTAAAGTAAATTATTCTGCCGCTTCTGAATTGATTCTGGACAAGAATTCGATACAGTCGGGAGTCTCTTCAAAAAATGCCAGCGCGGTTAATTTTTCTTTTGATTACACAAACGGCGGATACAGGTATATTTTCGGGACCGTTGTGAATCTTTATTTAAAATCCATTGCCGATTCAAACTTAATATCAAGTGATACTGTTACACAGATCTTAAAGACCGACAGTACGCTAACCTATGCGAACAGCTTTACAAATCCGGGTTTAAGAGACAGTTCAGTTGCATGGATTGAGATAAAACCAAAGAACGGTCAGAATGAATTTTATACATTCAACAACAGCGCTTTTATTCCTTTGAATCTATTTACAAGAAATACAAAAGACGAAATTGAGATAACCGCAGACGGTAAGAGAATAAATTCCGGTGAGAAAGTTCGGCAAAATCCGGATATCAGGATCACATTATCAGGTCAAAGGGAAATTTCCGTTCTGCAGGATACATCTTTACTTTCAGTAGACCTTAACGGAATTCATATTCCGTATTTCAATAAAGGGAATTTAAACCAGGTGATCACTCCCGCAGATTATGATAATCAGAATATCACAGGAAACAATACTGTTTTATTGAAACCAGATCTGAATCCGGGACCAAACAGACTTTTATTAAGATATAAAAACTCAGCTGGAATTACTGATTCACTTTCGCTGGATCTCATTGTTTCAAATGAAACTGAACTTACAGGTATATATAATTATCCCAATCCGATGAGAAATGAAACTTCGTTTATTTATGAATTAAATTCACCTGAACTGATTTCAGGCGTAAGGCTCAAGATATATACAGTACAGGGCAGAATGATAAAAGAGATAAACGTTCAGCCGGAATCAGGATTAAACAGGATCCTCTGGGATGGCAAGGATAATGACGGCGATTATGTTGCCAATGGTACTTATCTTTATAAACTTTTTTTAAACGATAATAATAAAACAGAATCCGGCGTTCAGAAGCTGGTTATTCTGAGATAGATAATTATAAACCCCAATATTAATAATTTATAACCCCTTATGAAAAAAATATTTTTTATCTGTATATTTCAGTTTATTCTTGCAGGCTCACTGCTGTCCCAAAATTATAACTGGATTACACCCAATAAAACATATCTGAAATTATATATTGCTGACGATGGCATTTACAGGATCGACAGGAATGATTTTACAAATGCAGGGATAAACACTGCGGGTCTTGATCCTAGAACTGTAAAGCTTTACAACAAAGGTGTTCAGCTGCCGATTTATTTTTCCGGAGAGCAGGACGGTTCGTTTGACGCGAATGATTATTTTGATTTTTACGGAAAGAGAAATTACGGCGGCATCGTGAATACTTATGATGCGAACAATAATATATTCTACACTACAGATGAATATTACAATGATTATTCAGATACCAATGTTTACTGGATCGACTGGGGCGGAGCGCTGGGAACGAGATATTCCGATTTTAACTTTCCCGTAGTTGCAAATTACTCGAGTCCTTCATTTACGGATATAAAAATTTTTGATAAAAACTATTTTTACTCTCAGGGAGAAAATATCAGCGCAAGTGATTACAGATTTTTAAGCACCGAGAAATTTCAGGGAGAAGGCTGGTACTGGGCTACACTGAATGACAATCAGACTCTTTCGGAAACATTTACCTTACCGTATCTGAGCCCTGTACCGTCAACAGCTTCTATCTATGTATTTGCATATCCAAGAGTAAGAAACACTTCAGTTTTAAACGAACACAATCTTGAGATCAAAGTAAACGGAAATCTGATTGTTACAATTGCTAAAAATGATTTCCTGAGATTTGACAGCACAGTGACTTTTTCCAGTTCACTGCTTGTACCGGGAAACAATACAGTATCAATCAAATATATCCCTGCTCCCGGAACTTCAGGCGGAGTATATTTTGACAAATTTAAGATTCAATATCCCAGAAGCTTTACATTTGAAAATTCAACAGTTTCAACTGACCTTTCCGCCTCTGCAGATACAACCACCAGGAAATTCAGTTTCAAAGGCTATAATTCTTCCAATCCTGTTAATATTTATGATGTTGTAAATTACAGAAGAATAACCGGAAATACCAGTTCGGCTGATACATTAAAATTTTCCGGAAAAAGCAACGGTAATTTTCAGATAGTAAACAATAACATTACCAAAAAACCTTTCCGAATAAAACAGAAGCAGGTTCCGAATCTGGTATCAACCTCAAACGGCGCTGATTATCTGATAATTTACAATAAGCTCTTTGATGCGCAGGCGGAACAGCTCAGAGCATACAGACAGACCAAAGACAATTTCAGATCATTCAAAGCTGAAGTTGAGGACTTGTATGATATTTTTAATTTCGGTATTGAAGATCCTGCTGCGGTCAGGAGTTTTGTAAAATATGTTTATGACAACTGGCAGAGTCCTAAAGTCGGATATGTCTGCCTGTTCGGAAGAGGATCGCTTGATCCTAAAAAATATCTTTCATCATCCGCATACAGTAATAATTATATTCCTGTTTACGGCTATCCGCCTTCAGACGGCTATTTCACAAATCTGAACATAGGAACATTCTGTTATTATCCGATGATCTCTGTAGGCAGACTGCCTGCATATTACCCTACTGAAGCTCAGGATATGGTTGATAAGATCATTGCATATGAAAATCAAACTGCCGCAAAATGGTCAAAGGATTTTATTTTTATTACCGGCGGCGGAACAACTTCAGAGCAGAACAGTCATATAACCAAATCGAATAATGATATCGGAGTTTATATTGACATTCCGCCGATAAACGGAATTCCTCACAGAATATTCAGAACGGATGTTCCAGGTAATATTACTTATAATATAAAAGATTCAGTCAAGAATGACATCAGCCGAGGAGCGCTTTTTGTCAACTTCAGAGGTCATGCCGGAAGCCATGACTGGGAAATTGCAATGACAGATCCCAATACTTTGACAAACGGTAATCAGCTTCCTATGGTATTAAGTCTTACATGTTTCACCGGTGAGAATTCTAAACCGGATTTCAGGGGATTCGGAGAAAGGTTTGTATACCTAAGAGACAAAGGAGCTATTGGATTTATCGGAACAACAGGCTGGAGCTATTCACAATACGGAAATGATTTCGGGTCTTACATTCAAAGTTCAATGAAAAATGATTCCACAAGGAGAATAGGCGATCTTACAAAATATGCCAACAAACAAATGAGCAGAGACTCCCTCTCTTTCAGTATCAGACATACATTAAACTGCTATTCACTTATCGGGGACCCTGCGGCTAAACTAAATCTTCCGAGGAATCCTGATTATTCCATTACTTCTGCAGACTATAAATTGTCAAGCAGTTTTCCCGGAGTCGGAGAAAATGTTACATTCACCGCTTATCCGAAAAATTACGGATTAAACTCCGATTCGCTCAAAATACGCTTTCAGCTTTACAAAGACAATCAGGTGTATTATACAAAGGATACCATAAGAAGAAATATCAAAAATCAGGATTCAGTTTCTTATACTTTTAAAGTTGATTCATCAGGTATTTACAACATGCTTGTAAACCTTGATCCGAACAACTGGAATCCAAATGAAAACAAAAACAATAATATTCTAAATGTTTCAATACCTGTTAAGAACATTTCATTTGTCCCATTAAAACCGGTTACGAATTCGATAGTGTGGATAGCTGACAGCGTTGAGTTTACGTGCCTCAATCCTCTCGTAAAAACTTCGCAGAATACTGTGAAGGTAATACTTCAGATGGATACATCCTTAAACTTTAATTCGCCTTTAATAAAAACTTTTGCAAACAGCAGCATTACGGGTGCTTCAACTTCTTTTAAGACAAATCTTCCCGTAATGATATCCGACAGGATCTATTACTGGAGAACGAACAGCGTAATAAACGGTGACAGCACAGGCTGGTCTTCTACTCAGAATTTTATTTACAAGTCCGGAAAGGATATCGGCATTAGCGGTGAAAAGTACGTTTACAATACGAATAATATTGAATGGTTAAAATTATATAACACTCAGTATTCCCGTTCGGATTTTAACTCTCTGCAGTATAAGAATAACGGACTTCAGCTGAGTGATTATACCAGCACTTTGTATGTCAGATCTTACGGAAGCAACGGTGAAGAAGCATCTTATTTCAGTGTTGGAAACAAGAATATATACATTGACGCAGGTATCAACACCGGATTGAATTTACTTAAAGTAAAAAAGCTGAACGGAACAATTCTTGATTATAAAGTATTGAAAATGAATTCCGGGACATCATCAGATTCTCTGGTAAATTATTTAAATACATTTGACAGCACACAGTATCTCATGCTTCTCAGTGCGGCTTACGTTCCCGGAGGACAATTACTTTCCGCATCAGCAAAATCGAAATTAAGAGAATTCGGAAGTATCTATTGTGACTCTATCGGATATATAGGATATTTCCATTCATGGAGTCTTATTGGTTACAGAGGCGCAAGTCATTCACAGGTTTCTGAAATGTTCGACCCGTGCTGCAGATCATTTATAACCTGTTTCGACTGTGATCACTGGTCAGAAGCCTCAAGCACAGTCAATGCCAATTTCAAATATTCCGTCGGTTCAGCAAATAATATAGTAGGTCCCGCTCAAAGCTGGGGAAATTTTTCGTGGGAACAGACTTTATATCCCGGCAGTCCGATACTCTTTGATGTATATGGAATTACGCCTAACAATACTCAGGTTCTACTCATGTCAAACGTTTCAACCAGCAGTTTTACAGATCTGAGTTCCGTAAGCGCAGTCACTTATCCGAATCTTAATTTGGTTGCTAAAATTTCAATAGATACTCTTACAGGTACTAATTCGAGTATTATAAATTCCATAAAAGTAGTTTACACTCCGCCTTCTGAACCTGTATGGGATGTAAATTCAGTTTTTGTAAATTCAGACTATAAAGCGGGAAGCGGTCTTAAAGTTCAGGCTAACTGCTATAATCCAGGATTCAGCGATCTGCCCGGATTCATTATCAACTTTTACAGAAACTCTGTAAACCCGGCCATGATATTTTTAAGCGATACTGTAAATCTCCCGATCAATGTCGGTGAATACAGAAAATACGAGAAGAAGATCACGATTCCTAAATTCAGGGACAGTATTGGAATTTTCATGTCAGTTAAACCTATCACATCTAATAATGAATTCTATACTTTCAACAACAATGCTTATATAGAATTAAAAAATCTTTTCCACTACAGTCCGGTCGCTTTAAAAGTTTACAGCGACGGAGCAATACTTAACAACGGAGATTATGTGAGACAGAATCCTGAGATCAAAGTAGAAATTGAAAGCGCTGAGAATGATAATACTTTCAGGACTGATTCTTCATCTTTATTAATGAAACTGAATGGCTATCCGGTTCCAAACTTTAAGAAAGGAAATCCAAGCAAGACCGGCAGAACCGCAGAAAAAGATAACGTCAGCTCTGCACAGGCGGGTTCTTCGATGTTCTATCCTGAACTTAAAACCGGGATCAACAGACTTTCAGTTGTTTACAGCAATAACGGTGTAACTGATTCGGTATTCTATGATGTCATACTGAGTGATCAGATGATAGTGGAAGATGTCTATAATTATCCGAATCCAATGAAAACTGAAACAAGTTTTATGTTCAATATCGGTGGTCTTACTGCTCCTGACAGACTCAAGATCAGGATCTATACAATTTCAGGCAGACTTATCAAGGAGCTTGAATACCCTGTCTCAATCGGATTCAATCAGATTCCGTGGGACGGAAAAGATCAGGACGGAGATTTTGTAGCAAACGGAACCTATCTTTATAAGATCATAATTGACGGAAATTCCCAAAAGGAAACCCAGATTCAGAAACTTGCAGTTCTAAGATAACAATATTTAAAGGCACAAAAAAAAAGCGAAGGCAGACGCCTTCGCTTTTTTTATATATCTAATTAATTTACTTTTCGAGCTCCCTTTCAATCAGACCTGTTATCTCTTCGGATTCGGGCTTGACTTTGCTTTTAAATCTTCCGGCTATGTTACCATTCTTATCAATTATGAATTTCTCAAAATTCCAGCCAATATCGCCTGAAGGGTCTGAGTTTTCAGTTAGCACTTTATACAGTGCATTCTTATTTTCACCAAGTACGGGAATTTTCTGAAACAACGGGAAAGTAACATTGTATTTTGTTTCGCAGAAAGTCCTGATTTCTTCATTACTTCCCGGTTCCTGACCGCCGAAATCATTACTGGGAAATGCAAGGATCTCAAAGCCCCTGTTTTTATATTTACCGTAAATTGCCTCAAGACCTTCATACTGCGGAGTGAAGCCGCACTGTGATGCAACATTTACAATCAAAAGTACTTTTCCCCTGTAGTCTGAAAGCTTCACTGTCTTACCATCCATATCCGTGACGGTAATATTTTCAATGTTAGCATTTGAATTTGAATTCAATTTTGTATTTTCTGTTTTTGAATTAATATTTTTTATTTCAGTTGAATCCGAACAACCTGCATAAAGGTTGAAATTTAAAAGGACAAATAAAGCGAAAATGAATTTTAACATATTTTAGGTATGATTTTATTTTAATTAAATTACTCAAGCTTAACATATCTGAATAAGTAAAAATTCAATTAAACTGTATTAATCAACATTTAACTCGCCAAGTTCATTTTCACTGCTGGCTATTACCACGCATGCCAGGGAATCCGCTATAACATTCGGAACGGTTCTGCACATATCGAGCAGTCTGTCTACGCCGATGATCAGCGCTATGCCTTCAGTCGGAACTCCGACCGACCTCAGTACAATAATTAGCATTATCAGACCGATTCCGGGAACCGGAGCTGTGCCGATTGCTGCAAGTGCCGCTGTAAGAACAATAGTTATCTGCTGAGTCAAGTTAAGATCAAATCCGTAAACCTGGGCAATGAACATAGCAGCTACCGCCTGATAAAGAGCTGTTCCGTCCATGTTGATAGTAGTCCCGAGCGGAAGTACAAAACTTGCAATCCTGTTCGGCACTCCGAGTTTTTTTTCACAAATATCCATTGTCACCGGAAGAGTGGCTGCCGATGAACTTGTTGAGAATGCAACTGCAATTACCTGCTCCTGTGACTTGAAAAATTTGAAAACGCTCATTTTAGTAAACAATTTCAGCAGCAGCGGATATTCAACAAATGTCAGCACCGCTAAGCCGATTACGACAGTAAGAGAGTACAGCAGCAAGGTCTGAAGTATATTGAAGCCGAACTCCGCTACGGTGGCGGAGATAAGCGTAAACACTGCATAAGGAGCTATCACCATTATCTTTTCGACTATCAGTATCATAGTTGTTGATATGCCGTCAAAAAAGCCCAGTAAGGTTTTTGCTGTTTCCGAATTTATCTGAGAAAGGAAAATTCCGGTCAGGATCGAGAAGAAAACTATCTGAAGAAAATTACCGTCTGCAATTGCCCTGAAAGGATTTTTCGGAACAATATTTACTATGAAATCAACTATATCAAGATCAATGTTTTCTTCAATTTTGCTCTGGGCATCTTCCTGAAATGTTTCCATTAATCTTTTTCTGTTTTCCTCAGGCATGAATTTTCCGGGATGTATTACGTTTGCAAAGAACAGTCCGATTGTAATCGCCATTACGGCTGTCATTGCATAAAATCCGATTGTCTTCCCCCCTATTTTTGCTATATGCTTGAGATCCGAAAGAGATGCCGCTCCGACGATCAGCGAGGACAGAACAAGAGGAACAGCAATCATTGTCAGCAGTCTAATAAAAATATCCCCGATTGGTTTCAGCATTACTCCGATTGAGCTGACTTTGCTGACTGCCGTTACATTCTCAATCATTTCTTTTCTTCCGTCAGGATATGCTATGCTGATTTTCAGGTCATCCGATTCTTTTTTGTCTCTGATGCTTTTAAAGATCTTGATAATGCTGATCTGCGCCTTTGAATCAAAAGTATTTATCACAGAATCTTTTCTTATAAAACTGACCTCACTCCAGTCCTCTGAGACAATCTCATTCCCCGCTGATATATAAACAAGCTTATTCTGATTTACATGGAATATTGACCCGAACACCGCGCCAAGCAAAAGACCTATGATGATCTGCGTATGAAGTTTTATTTTAAATTTCATAATTAGGTTTTAATTCAGAATATTTTTAAAAACTTTCTCTCTTAATTTCTGAAGATAAAATATGATAAGTGAAGAGATCAGACTTATTGTCAAAATGAGCGGCCAAAGGACAGGATTTATATAATCGATCTCATAAAATCTTTTTACAAGATGAATTATCCCGCTTTGAAAGGAAGATGCCGCGAGAAAAAGATACAGGAATAATATAACCAGTCCGTATCCGAGGTAAACAAGCTTACTTTCATCGTCTTTCTTCAGGACAATTGCGAAATAATTTGCAATATTTGTAATAATGATTATCGTCAGCATTATCATCTGCAGATCCCTCTCCGATACATTATAGTTTTTCTGCGCAAAATATATACCGGAATAACCCGCTGCTACTATTACAAGCGCTGAAAGCACCACGAATGAAATTACATCAGCAAGAAAATTCTTCGTCTTTTCGACATTGTTATTCCTCAGTGTAATAATGAATGCAGGAAGCCCGATCCCGAAAATATTAATGAGCGAAACTCTTCTCGGTGTCAGCGGAAAATCAAGAAGAAAAAACAGTGATAGAAGCGATATATAAATTACAAAAAAATTTTTGGTTATAAAAAGTTTACCGACCGCCTTTACAGTGTTGACTATTTTATTACCTTCGTCAAATATAGCGGGCATGAGTGAAAATTTATTTTTCAGAAGTACGATATCCGCTATGTCCTTTGTTATGCTGCTCCCCTCTTCCATTGCAACACCAAGATCGGCTTCCTTTATCGCAGGCAGATCATTAACTCCGTCCCCTATCATTGCAGTATAGATCTTATCTTTTCTGAGAGACCTGATAATTCTTAATTTATGCTCGGGTTTGAGTCTTGCAAAAATCACCTTTTCCTTAACTGTCTCTAAAAAATCCTTGTCATTAAGTTCTCCGAGTTCATCGCCGGAGATCAGATCACTGTCATTTATTTTCCATCCTATCTCATTGGATACTTCCTGTATCGCTTTAGCGGAATCCCCTGAAAGTATCTTTATGCTTATGTCGTTTTTCTCAAACAGCTTTATTGCATCAAAGACATCTTCCCTGATCTTATCAGTGACCGAAATGATACAGAACGGTTCAATTTCAAAACTGTTATTGTCCTCTTTTAAATTTTCAAAAGTTATTTCCGTAACTGCTTTTCCAAAAAGTAAATTTCTGTAATTTGAAATGCTTTCAGAGAAAAATACTTTTTCTGTCTCTGCCTTATGTAGAGGCGACAGTCTGTTTACGAGAATATCATAAGCTCCCAGGACAAAACAGATTTCCTCACCTTCCATTACAGCTTTAACCATGCTGAACTTTCTTTCCGAACTGAAAGGCAGCTCATCCTTCCTTTCAATGTTTTGAGTAACGGGATAGACACCAATTGCCTCAATGGTTGCATTCTTATCGCTTGTCATTCCGGCATATGCGCCGATCAGACCTCTGATTTCCTCTTTGCCGTAGTTTCCATTTACCTTATAAATGTCTCTCACACTGAGTTTATTCTGCGTCAGCGTCCCGGTTTTATCCATACAGACTACCTGAACATTTGAGAAAGATTCTATGGCATTGAGCTTCTGAATTATCGCTCCGAGTTTGCTGATCCTGTAAACTCCAATCGCAAAAGTTACTGAAGCCATAAGTACCAGACCCTGGGGAACAAGTGAAATAAGTATCGTAGAGATCTTTCTAACAAAGTCAACATTAAATCCACCCTTGTTCATGGATATCTCCAGTATTACAAGAGCAAGAGCTATCCCGAAGAGAATCTTGACTATCATGTCGATTTTCCTCTGAAGCGGAGTCAGAACAAATTTATATTTCTTCGCCTGTGATGTAATTCCTGCTGCGAAACTTTCACTGCCAACTTTCCGGGCTTTATAAAATCCATTCCCTGAAAGACAAAAACTCCCTGACAATACTTCATCTTTTTCTTTTTTGTGAATCGGGTTTGATTCTCCCGTAAGAAGGGACTCGTCAATTTCAAGATGATTTGAAAAAAGCACTTCTCCGTCAACAATTATCTGATCTCCCCTTCGGATCTTAATAACGTCATCCCTAACCACGTCTGAAGGATCGACCGGAGTTTCAACTCCGTTTCTTAAAACAATCACTTCCTTCTTCAGGAGAAGTTTGACCTTATCCAGAGCGCGCTTTGCTTTGATCTCCTGATAAATGGCAATAAAAGTATTAAGTACCGCTATAATCAATATGCCTATACTGTCGAGTATCAGACGGAAATCGCCTGATGTAAAATAAAAATAAAGAACAAATATGATTATGGATAAGATGACAAAATTGAAAACAGAGAAAATATTCTCAATGAATATTTCTTTTATCGTCTTTGATTTATGCTTGTCGTAAGTGTTTACCTGACCCGAAGAAACACGTTCTCTTACTTCTTCGGAATTTAATCCTTCGAAATTCAATATTGTTTAATGCAATGATAGTAATGTGCATAAGTTATCAATTTTTGATTTTAAAGAATATATCGGAATATGTCTTATTTAATTAATTTTTTCCCGCAACTTTTATTGAACACCACTAAGAGACTAAGACAATAAGACAATAAGACACTAAGACACTACGACACTAAGACACTAAGACACTAAGACACAAATACACTAAAACACTAAAACA
>JAFDZR010000076.1 GCA_018266875.1 Bacteroidota bacterium | reverse complement strand
ATTTTGATTTCTTAAACTAAACGTTTTGGACATTATTGACTTCATTCAGTCATAATTTAATTTTATAAATTCCCTATCATCCGGCAATATCCTGATTTTACTGCTCACTTTCATCACTTTCATCCTCTTCGTCATCAGCCGGAAGCAGATCGTCTGTTATTTCCGGAAGTATTGAACGCGAATCCTTATCGCTAAGGGCTTCTACGCTTTTGAGTTTTTTCTGTATCGCACGCGTTCTCTTTCCCATGACATCGTCCAGATGATTGAGTCCGGTCTGTATGCTTTTCTGTGCTTTGCCGAGCAGACCGCCGAAACTCTCGAATTCCTTTTTCACCGCTCCGAGTATCTGCCACACTTCGCTGCTTCTCTTCTGTATCGCCAGCGTCCTGAATCCCATCTGCAGACTGTTCAATATCGCTGCCAGCGTGGACGGACCCGTTACTATGATCTTGTAATTCCTCTGCAGATCTTCCAGCAACGCCGCCTTCCTTACTACTTCAGCATATATTCCCTCGAACGGCAGAAACATTATTCCGAAATCAGTCGTGTCGGGCGGATCCAGATATTTTTCACCAATGTCCTTTGCCATTTTCTTTATTGTATTGTCAAGATTCTTCTGCGCCGCAAGGATCTTCACCTGATCACCCTCTTCATAAGCTTCCTGCAGCTGCTCATAAATATCCTTCGGGAATTTGGCGTCAACCGGAAGCCATACATTTTTTCCCGTGTCGTCCTTTCCCGGAAGTTTAATTGCGAATTCCACCTGATCTGAACTTCCAGATTTTGTTTTTACATTCGCTTCGTACTGATCCGGCGCAAGGATCTGTTCCAGCAGCATCGAAAGCTGAATCTCACCGATTCCTCCGCGCATTTTTACATTGCTCAGGACTTTCTTAAGTCCGCCGACGTCTGCTGCAAGATTTTTCATTTCCCCCAGACCTTCCTGCACAGCCTGAAGCTGCTTGCCAACCGTTTCAAAAGACTGACTTAATCTTTCATTCAGAGTCTTCTGGAGTTTCTCGTCAACTGTCCTGCGCATTTCATCAAGCTGTTTTGTGTTGTCCTCGCGTATTGATTTCAGCTGATTCTCCACGGACTGCTTTACTTCCTTCACATTTTCCGTGGTCTGTTTATTTATTTCAGTCTGCTGGGATGAGAAGTCGCTGAATTTCTGTCTTAGCAGATCATTAAGTTGTTTTATGTTTTCAGTGAATTTAGATTCAAATGACTCAAGTGATTTTGTCAACTCAAGGCGGTTAGATTTCGCGATCTCACTTGTCTCAGTTCTGTTCCTCTGGAATTCATCCCTGATGGATTTTTCGGTTCTATCAAGTGTAGATTCGAATCTGATAATGGAATCTTCGACTTCTTTAAGCTGAGGCTTGATCTCTACATTCTGTTTCCTGAAAAGTATGATCAGTAAGTTTATGATCACGATCAGGATCAGAATAATTAAAAGTATTTCAGTCATTGCTCTTTTTTAATTTTTTGTAATGATTTTATTCAGATAATATAAGCAAAAATAAATTTTAAAAGCGAATGTAATTTTTTTCTCCGGTTATGAAGAATCAAAATATACCCTGCTTATATTAAAAGACATATTTTTTAAAATGATGTTTATTGCAGGATGATAAAATAATTTCGGCGAATGAAAATTTTTAAAATCCTGTGAGTCATCTTCTGTAATTCCTTTAAGGGAAAGAGATAGATTAATTTTTGTAATTAAGAATTAAGGTCAGTCTTAAACTAGAGATTTAAAACTTTTCGGGCAGTTAAAAAGTAGGGGGAAATATACAATCTGATTACATTTATGATTTACTCAATTCATTTCTTTCCGATCTCTTCTGCCAGTCCTATGAGGATCCCTTCGATTCCGCGAATGTAGCAGAGCCGGTACAAGTCTTTATACTGAACCACTTCGCCGACGAGCTTAGCTCCAAGCTTAGTCAGTCTGGATACAATTTCATCAATGTCTGATACATTGAACATGACCCGCAAATAACCAAGTGAGTTTACCGGAGCGGTCCTGTGATCGGAAATTACAGACGGAGTGAGAAACCGTGAGAGTTCGAGACGGCTGTGACCATCGGGAGTAACCATCATGGCGATCTCAACGCATTGAGAACCGAGCCCGGTTACCTGACCCGCCCATTCGCCTTCCACAGTCGCCCGCCCTTCGAGCTTCAGTCCTATCTCCGTGAAAAAAGAAACTGCGTTATCGAGGGATTCTACCACGATGCCGACATTGTGCATTTGTTTTAATATACTTTTTGTCATTGTCTTGTCTGTTAAATAGTTTTTACAAACAAACTTACTTCAAAGTGCTTCAATAAGTTTGGAATAAGTTTGGAATAAGTTTGGAAAAATTATGAATCTTATAGCTGCTTCTCTTTACTTTATTATCAGTCAGCTTAGTTCACGGTCAAAAGACCGGGAACGATGATTTGCAGAATACGGAAAGAGCCGGGAAACCTGTATTGTAACTTTATAAAAATGTTAACAGCTTGGTCTTTTCCCCAATCTTATACAATATCCTTACTCTTATTATTTATCATTATCAATCTCATCCTTAAAATAATCGATATACCATTCATGCCTGTCAAAGTCCTTTGCTGATTTGTCAATCTTATGATCGGGGTCAATACGTGAATATAAAATTTCCAGTGACTCATAATCCCGCCAGCTTATTATATTAAATCCTGCCTTATGAAGCCGGGCACCGCAGACACCCATTCCAATACGGTATTTTTTGTTTTCAGCAAATCTGTTACCGTCATAAATTACACGGTTTCCGCAGGCAGCGCTAACATCCATCATGATCGCTAATTCTACTTCATTTTCCTGGGCAATTTCAAGCATTTTTTCCGAAGCTTTTATCATTCCTTCGGTCCAGTCTGTCCCGGATTCCGTTAAGACTTTTGCACGGCCTTCCAATACGTCAAGACCATTTCCGCCGTGTATGTCACACATTTCTCTTGGTGTGCCGAATACAAAATCTTCCGGACAAAACTGTATAAGTTTTACATTGTCATAATTTAAAAGCATTAAAACACTTGGATATTCACCATAGCTGTCCCCGTCTACGCCGCATTTAATTCCGATCAGGCAGGCACTGACAAGTATCCTTATAGGATTTTCCTTTGTAGGAATTCTTAAATTTCTTATGTAATTTTTGTCTGTCATTCGGGCAATATACAAAATAATTCTTTACACTCTGTTTTCCGGTATCTTCAAGCAGACCGAAAACAAAAAGTATATACATGCCTCCAAGACTTCAAGGACAAAAGTTTTTTAAAAAGGATTTTTTTGAGGAAAATTCGATCTTATTTTATTAACTTTCTAAACCTCTAAGATCTAAATTACCCGGCGGTTAAAAGAATATAAAATTACCGGATTGCATGCATGTTAAAAAGTTAAGCAACAGTTTTCATAGTTTTCAGCGCTTCTTCCCGCTTTTCCGGGATCTTCCTTAGCCAGTTTCTTGGCAAGCGCATCACCGTATACCTTAGTGCCGTTCATTAATTTCTGAAAGGATAAGAACAACATTCTCCAATGTTAATTAGCAGATTTAAAAAGACTTGCCAAAAAGAAAGAGGATTCAATATTTTTAGAGGCAAATGCTTCAATTCCAAAAAAAAAGCCGTTCCGAAATAAATCGAAACGGCTTTTAGAATAATTCCGGCGAAACCTACTCTCCTGCTTGGCTACCTATGCAGCACCTTTGTTCAATTTTAAATAATAAATTTTAAATGATAAATTGTTTTTCAAAGAAAAAATTTTTTTATACTCATCAATAAAAAATTATCAAGAATTCGGGATCCAAAATAAAAAAACGCATAACATTTTCACAAACAGGAAATATTAACATTTGACAATTGGATAAATCAGATATAAATTAAAGTGATTTTTGGGGTGTGAATAATTATTCATAAATTAAGACATTATTTAAAATGAAAAATAAAGATAACGGTGCCGGACTTAAGCCGGAGGAAATCCGAAATGTTGAAAATGAATTGATCAAAGCAAAATTAAAATCTGAATTCGGAATGATGGGATCATATTCAGATACTGATTTACAGACTGAGAATGAATGGTTGAATTATATTTATGAATGGGAGAGACAGTTTGCAGTGAAGAAAAAGATCAAGGTTTATGACCGCATTGGCAAACCGGATTTAATAAAGTTTGAAGAGCTTGCGTCTCATGAAGTGAATGCTGAACTTGAAAAATTACTTTTTCTCTTTGAAGAAAATGGACTGATCCTTGATTGTGTATGCGAGTATGAAAAAGGCATAATTTATAAATTTCTTACTGAGGAATTGATTCACGAAGAAATAGATGACATACGAATTGAAGGAATGAAGACACATTTTATTTATGAGGAATTTCATCCGAATCATAAGTATGATATTGAAACAACTGTTGAAGAATTTTTTAAATTTTTTCTCGAAAAACAATTTGATGAGAAGCAGTTTCAATTTGTTTTTCTTGATGACAGCATACAATATAATGGTATAGAACATACAAATGATGAGCTTTTGAAGAAACTCGTTAAGTTCCGGGAAATTGTTAAACCTGTTGGGATTGAACTTCTTGAATTTTATAAAACGGAATTTGATCTTGAAAAAAATAATGGGAGTTCAGAAGGTGAACTGACGTATTCTGTAAACGGCAACAATAGAAATCAGGCACATATTTCCTGCGGTTTTAAAATCAGGTTAAAACTGAGTAACTATGGATTTTGGGAAATAAGTGAAGTTGAATTTTAATCAACCATTAATTTAAGGAAAGGAACAACATTCTCCAATGTTAATTAGCAGACTTAATAAGACTTAGCAAAACGAAAGAGGTTTTTATTATTGAGTTAAATGCTTCAATTCCACAGGTGAATTAATTTTTCAGGAGTTTTTAGTTAATTATATTTCTAAGATCCCAAAAACGAAATTCCAAAAAAAAAGCCGTTCCGAAATAAATCGAAACGGCTTTTAGAATAATTCCGGCGAAACCTACTCTCCCGCACAGCTACCCATGCAGTACCATCAGTGATACAGGCCTTAACTTCTCTGTTCGAAATGGGAAGAGGTGTGACCCCTGTATTTAATCACCAGAAAACTTATATATTTAAAATGTTAAATTGATGCCCTATACACTACCTTATCAAAGTAAGATAAAAAAAATAGGAAAAGTCATTCGACTTATTAGTACTGCTCGGCTGAATATATTACTATACTTATACCTGCAGCCTATCAACCAGGTCATCTTCCTGGAGTCTTATTTCCCGACGAATCGGGAAGGGAAATTTAATCTTGAAGCGAGTTTCGAGCTTAGATGCTTTCAGCGCTTATCTCAACCGAACATAGCTACCCAGCTGTGCCATTGGCATGACAACTGGCGCACCATTGGTTCGTTCACTCCGGTCCTCTCGTACTAAGAGCGAGCCTTCTCAAATTTCCTGCGCCTGCATAGGATAGAGACCGAACTGTCTCACGACGTTCTGAACCCAGCTCACGTACCATTTTAATTGGCGAACAGCCAAACCCTTGGGACCTTCTCCAGCCCCAGGATATGATGAGCCGACATCGAGGTGCCAAACGACTTCGTCGATGTGAACTCTTGGAAGTCATCAGCCTGTTATCCCCGGC
>JAFDZR010000075.1 GCA_018266875.1 Bacteroidota bacterium | reverse complement strand
ACGTTTTGGACACTATTGAATAAATTTTCATTTCTAAAAATTTTTATAATAGAATATTAGAATTCAATATCGTAAATTATAGAAAATATGTTTTACTGCCCTTCAAACCACCATACGTATGAGGCAATTAATATATATTTTGTTTATTCTTGCATCCTTAATTACAGGACTGAATGCAGTATACAGATTAAATCACAAATCTGACCTTCCTTTCGCTTACCATTCTTCTGACAATAATATAATTTCAGACTCATCATTTACGGAGATACAAATTTCTGACCGGATTATTGCAGTTGATAATTTTCCCGTTAGTTCAATTCTTGAAACAGAATTTATTGCAGACACAAAACAGATCGGAGATGAAGTTTCTTTGGAAATTTATTCAGGTAATGATACATACAAAACTGTCAGCGTCCGTCTTAACAAATATTACAAAGACAATTTTTTCATTTTAACAACACTGTTAGTAGGACTTTCTTTCTGGTTTCCGGGAGTTTATGTCTGTATTTTCGGAAGGAAAGATAAATCAGCACGGTTACTCTGCCTGACATTAGTTACTATCTCTCTGGCAGTCTTTACATCACCCTGCAGCTTTGAAAGAAGCAGCGACTGGATGGGTTATGTTATAAGAATATCACACACTATAAGTTATATCTTTGGCGGAATGTTCTTCCTTCATTTCAGTCTGATTTTCCCTGCATATTTTTCTAGGAATCAAAATCAGGCTGTTAAAATACTTTACTTTACTGTATCCGGTTTCAGTGTATTTACGGCTTACATATTGTTTATTGCAATGCGTGATCTTAATGTAAGTTATTTAAAAATATATTCTGATCTCTGGGGAACCGCACAGTTTTTTTTACTTGCGGCTCTGGCATTAAGTTCAGTAATCCTTATTCTTAAGTACAAAAAACTTCCGACAAGAAAAGAAAAATCCAGACTCGAATGGATATTCTGGGGTCTCAGCGCAGGTGCCGGTCCTTTCATTTTCTTCTGGCTAATTCCGGGTATTTTCGGACTGGATTTTCCCGTTAAAGAAGATATACTGCTTTCATTCCTCATTCTGATCCCAGTATCATTTTCGATAGCAGTCGTAAAACACAGGCTGTTTGACATTGAAGTTATAATTAAAAGAAGTATAATCTATTCTTTGCTGCTGGTCTTTATGGTGCTGATGTATTTCGGAATTATTTACGGATTAAGTTTTCTTACCGGTGAGATCATAGGTGAGCATTCAGGAATCATAAATCTTACTGCTGTTGCATTCATTGCTCTTGCTTTTAATCCGGTAAGAGTTAAACTAAAAAATTATGTTGATATCTTATTTTACAGACAGAAATATACATTCAAAAATGCTATTTCGGATCTGAACAGAAAAATCACAAAATGCAGCACTGCAGGAATTCTCGGGAATGAACTCCTTGAGGAAATAAATTCACAAATACCCGTAAAGTCTGCTGCAGTATGCATATTTACACCTGCCAATGAAAGTTTAAGAATTATAGCACAGTTCAATTTTGATAATTTGTCAGAAGATATATCTTCTCTGAAAGTTAAAGAAATATTTTCAAAATTCGTTTTTCCATTTGGCGTAACTGATAAAGTCGAAAAGGATGTTAACGTTGATACTTCGATTGAAGAATTTTTCAAAAGAAGAGATATTAATCTGGGAATTCCCCTTACTCTGGAATCTGATAATCTCATAGGTATAATTCTTCTCGGGAGCAAGCTTTCCGAATTAAGATATTCTGCTGATGACATAGAACTTCTGAGTACAATGGGATCCGCTGTTTCACTCGCACTGAAAAGACTACAGCTGCAGGAACAGATCATCAAAGAGGAACTGGAAATTCAGAATCTCAGGGAACTCGATAAAATGAAATCATATTTTGTCGCAACCGTTTCCCATGATCTTAAAACGCCTCTGTCTTCAATTAAAATATTTACTGATCTCCTGCAAAATGAAAAGATTACTTTTGAGAAAAAGAAAGAATACCTGAATTATATTGACGGCGAAACAGACAGACTCAACAGGATGATCAATAACATTTTAAATTATGCAAAAATTGAAAAGGGAATTAAAAGTTACAACTTTACCATGATTGACGTGAATGATGTATTAAACAAAGTTCTGAAAAGTATGACATATGATCTGATACTAAATAAATTCAAATTGGATCTGAATATCTCTAAAGATAAATTATACATTAACGGAGACTGCAATGAGATTACTTTGATGTTTGAAAATCTTATTTCCAATTCAATAAAATATTCAGGTAAAACAAAATATCTGAAAGTAATATCATATACTGATGATAATAATGTCCTTATATCAATTGAAGACAAAGGAATTGGAATATCCCCGGGAAATCTTAAGGATATTTTTGATCCGTATTACAGGGATAAAAAAATTGAACAAACAGGAATAAAGGGAACAGGTCTCGGACTTGCTATTGTAAAGAATATTATTGATGCTCATTCCGGTAATATTGAAGTATTCAGTATACCGGGAAAAGGTAGTAAATTTTTAATAACTTTACCATTATACATAAATGAAAATAAAAATTTTATCCATTGAAGATGATCCCGCTGTATCTGCAGGATTAAAAGAAAGCTTTGAAACAGAAGGTTTTAGTTTAATCACTGAAAAAGACGGGAAGGAAGGAATTGAAACAGCAATAAGGGAAATTCCGGAATTGATAATCCTGGATATTATGCTTCCTACTATGTCAGGGTTTGAAATCTGCAAAGAACTCAGGTTAAAAAAAATATATACACCTATAATTATGCTCAGCGCAAAAAGTGAGGATGTGGATAAAATACTCGGACTGGAACTTGGCGCAGATGATTATGTAACCAAACCTTTTAACGTCAGAGAATTAATTGCCAGAGTTAAAGCTATTCTGAGAAGAAAGGAAATGGTCAGTTCTGACATTGAGAATTACTCTTTCGGTAAAATAAAAATAGATTTTAAACGGATGATTGCATTTAAAGGGAAAGATGAAATCAATATGACATTAAAAGAATTCGAGATCCTTAAATTTTTTATAAACCATGAAGGTGAGCTTGTTTCCAGAAATACGCTTCTCGATAAAGTGTGGGGCTATGATGTATTTCCTTCTACAAGGACCGTTGATAATTACATTTTGATGATCCGTAAAAAAATTGAAAATAATCCATCAATTCCCGAACACATACTCACATTCCATTCGGCCGGTTATAAATTTGTAAAATAATTAAATTATTGATATTCTTGTGACAATTATTTTACAACCTCATTACATTTATAGGACAAAACAATACAACATTCAGAATATCCTGGAACAGAATTAAGCAAACGAAAGGATAATAAATGAAAAAAATTTTATTAACAGTATTTGCAGTTCAGACAGTCTGATTTTAATGAAAAACAGAGTATATGCTACAAAAAATAAACCGGTTCTATTCCGGTTTTAAGTTTTCACATTCCCTTAAAGATCTCCCTTTTGTAAATTTCTTCTGCCTTATTAAGTTTTATTTTCAGATCATTAATATCTCTTATACTTAAAAGCTCTTCAATCTCTTTTACAAGACCTGCCGGAAATTCGTCATACAGATATCTAAGTTCAAAGTTATAATGAACAGGATTGTATTTGATCCTAAGTGATCTTATAAGCGGCTTAATCGTAAGATCAAAATAATATGCCAGCGCGTCAATATACCGACCTCTTATTATTTCTTTTTCTGTCTGATAAAGAAAAAATTCAAATACAGCCTTCGACTTAATTCCTGAATCTTCAATGTTTTTATTAAGAAGTTCCCGGTCGAATTTCTGATCTATCATAAAACCGTATCTGTCATAATGGACAACAAAATTTCCGTGAATATACTTATCCAGTTCTGTCTTAGGATTTGATCTCTCGGTTATAAACAGGTCCACTATTGAAAACTTTCCGGCATCTTTCAGTTTGTAGAACTTATGCTGATTTTGCTTCTCCGTCTTTGCTGCATAAACCGAACTTATTCCGGCAAGCCGTTCAAGGAAATCCTCAAATGATTTTACAGTTTCCTCAACTGTTCCGTCCTCTGCATCCACCATCAGATCAAGGTCTGACAGCTCATCAAAACGGTTAAAAGCTTTTGCTCCACCTTCGGCGATTAAATTTACCTGCGGATAAGATCTTAATTCCTCTAAGATCTTTTTAAGTATTTCATCTCTGTGCATGATTTTTTAATTGAATTGGATATTAATACTGAATAATAAGCTACCGGGTTTCAAAGGATTATGTAGCCGCAACCTTTAGGTTGCGGATTTTCAAAATATCGAAATTTTATTTGATATTTGAAATTCGTAATTTGAAATTCGTAATTTGAAATTCGAAATTCATAATTTGAAATTCATAATTTGAAATTCGTAATTTGAAATTCGTAATTCGTAATTCGAAATTCATAATTTGAAATTCGTAATTTGAAATTCGTAATTTGAAATTCGTAATTTGAAATTCGTAATTTGAAATTCGTAATTTGAAATTTGAAATTCGTAATTTGAAATTCGTAATTTGAAATTAATTTCTGATGCTTACATTATAAGTCTCACTCCGCCTAGCTCGGAGATCTTGTATGGAAATCTGTTTCCGGGTACACTGATGAACATGAAGTTTTTCGGTATGTTCCATTCTTTGCTCAGTTGATCTATCATTTCCGGTGAGAACGTGCCTACGCGTGTAATAAAATCAATCTTGATGCTGGGATACATCCTGTCAAGCACTTCCAGATCCGAAAGAAAACTCTCCGATACAAAATTACCTTCCTGAAGTATTGTCACGATCTTTATTTTACCCGTAATTTCATTTTCCTGCACATATATCATTACTTTATTAAGAATGGAAATATCATCCGCCTTCGAGAAGAAAACAAATTCCTGCGCATGAAGTCTGTTTAAAACAGCTTTTATCTTGATATGACTCAGCAGACTTACTTTTCTCATTTCATCGAATATGCTCTTCAATATTGTCAGCAGATATTCCAGCAGTGTATTGCGGTTCATCAATGCGTAAATCAAAATTACCGATGGAACAAAATACTGAAGAAATACTACAAGATAATCCGGATGGATCCTTATATTACCGTAAAGCGCTACTGTGACACCAACAAGTCCCAGAACTACCGTGATAGGTGAAGCGTATTCAGGTCTCGGCAGACGGCTTCTTTTTATTTTAAGTAAAATGTTTCCGACTGCAAAATACGCCATTACAGCAAGAAAAGAGATCGTGTAAACTCCCGCAAGTTCTTCCAGCTCCCCTTCCGTGATCAGAAGAATCGAAACGCATAATATAAAAAAGACAATTAGTATCCTCGGAGCGCTTCCTGTTTTCGATTCTTTCAGAAGCAGCTGCGGAAGGATCCTGTCAAGCGACATTCTCTTCATCAGTCCGCCAACTCCGACAAACGACGTCAGAACAGCTCCCGATAAAACAAGGAATGCATCAAGAGAAATCAGCCATGAAAGCCAGGTTCCCGCTGTCTGATTCCCAAGGAAAGAAAGCAGTGATTCTTTATTCTCCCCGACCTGGGCTAACGGTATGACTGCAATTGCAAGAATTGCTATCAGTGGATTTATGACTGTAACCGCTATCCACATGTTGCGGAGAGTTTTCGGGAAAACTCCCGGCCTCTGCTCTTCCACGAAGTTTGCAGAACTCTCAAATCCGCTTATCCCAAGCATTGCTGCGCTGAATCCGAAAAATAATGCTGAAGTAATACTTCCCTCCACAGGCAGAGAAAAATTCTCAAAGAATATTGAAGTTCCGTTGGCTGTCAGATACCAGAATACAGAGATTATCAGTATCGCAAGTGATGTAAGATGGAAAACAAATATCAGTGATGCGACCTTTGCTGATTCTGTAATCCCAAGTATAGAAAGAATAAGAAAAAGTGTGAGCAGAACAAGTGTCGCTGTGATCACCGGAAGCCAGGGAATAATTGTAGAGAGATAATGCATTCCCTCGCTTGCGGAAATAACCGCCGTTGCCATGTAAGAAAGAATTGTAAGACATGCGGCGACTGAAGCGTTTGTCTTGCTGGTGGTGTTTAGGAGAATGTTGTAAGCGCCGCCGTTAAGAGGTAGTGCCCCGACTGCTTCGCCGTATATCTTTCTGAATAAAAACAGAACTGCTGATACCAGGATCAGAGTAATAAAAGCGTACTGTCCTGCATAAAAAATCGAAAGAGCTGAAACATATAGACATGATGAGGTTATATCGTTACCGCTGATCGCCGTCGCGGAGAACTGTGAGAGTTTTTTATTGACTGACACCGTGTTCGCTGTTTTAATTATTTATATTCATTTTCTGTTGCTTGTCATCTTTCAGAGTAAACTTACATTCAGTCAATCTATAAACTTCATGCAGTCGGTAGATTTTATTTAAAATATATTAAATACTCAGCCTGCCGTTAAAATTATTTTAAAATTAGATTATCCAGTCTGAAGATTCAATGTGATTAAAAAGGATTTTGATTTTGGAATTTAAGACCCTATCTAGATTACCGCCAGTTTACCAGTACACTGGGTAATAATAAACTTGATCTTTATTACTCCTCCTGAATAAATTTTTCAAAAGATTCTAAAAACAGATTTCTAGGATATTTATGAATTCAGAAATGTTTATCGGTATTTAGTTTAAAACTAATTTATCAATCATTTAATGTAAATTATATATATCATAAATTTATTCTTAGCGATAAACTATTTCTTTAACTGGAAATAAAAGTGAGGGGGAATTACTGTTCTAGTTGCTCGGTTTAACTCGCAGAAAACTTGCAAGCCAGGCGAATTACGAGTTACGAATTACGAGTTACGAATTACAAGTTACGAATTATGAATTTTTTTCCAATTATTGTCATTCCCGAGTATGCGGGAATCTGCATGATTTGAATTACTAGTTATTATACTTCATTATTAATCGCTATTAGTTATTAATTAATAATTGACCATTGACAATTGATCATTGAAAATTGATAATCATCACTTTTGCAGTATCATTTTCATCGTTTCCGAAAACGAAGGCGTCGAAAGTTTATAGAAATATATTCCGCTGGAAAATTCAGAAGCATCAAAGACCGCTTCGTAAGTTCCGGGATTGAGCGAACCGTTAACCAGTGTATTTACTTCACGGCCTTTTATATCATAAACAGTTAATTTCACATCTTCAGTTCTCATAACAGCAAATTTTATTTTCGTGACAGGATTGAAAGGGTTTGGATAATTCTGATCAAAGGAAAATGCAGAAGGCACTTCCGAAGAAATATTCCTGACATTGATGATCTCGGAAAAAGTGCGTTTGTAAACTGATTGTCCGAAAGTTCCGGCGTAAATAAAATTGTTATCAATTAAAAGTGACATTATTGAATTGGCTGACGGAAGTCCCTGATTTTTCTGTACCCACGCAGTTCCGTTATTTGATGTAAAATAAACTCCGTTGCTGCCTGATGTTCCAGCAAAAACATTTATGCCGCTTGAAGTAATTGATCGAACGGTAATTGCAGAACTCAATGAAGTCGGAGACCAGCTGCTGCCATTGTTAGTTGATAAATAAACTCCGGAAGCTGTACCCGCAAATATGTTTGTGCCGCTGACCGTTAATCCGTAAACAGTGACACTGTTCAGAGGGGTCGGCGTCCAGTTGACTCCGTTATTTGTTGTTGTGAAAACTCCTGAACCCGAAGTTCCCGCAAAAACAGTAATGCCGCTTACTGCAATACTGAAGACGGATTTATCTGTCAGCCCAATCTGTGACCAGTTGCTTCCGTTGTTTGAAGTGAAGTACACACCGCCCGGACCCAGACCTGCATAAACATTCGCTCCTGAAAGATTAAGAGCAAAGGCAGAACCGGAATTTACAAGTGACTGTGTCCAGCTGGAACCGCTGTTTGTTGAGAGATAAACTCCTTCACTCTGAATGCCTGCAAAAACATTGCTGCCTGTTGCAGCCAGGGAAAAAACTGTTTTGTTATTTAAAGCTGTCTGTGACCATAAGTTACCGTTATCAGTCGTCTTATAAACTCCCGTGTTCAAAGTTCCTGTATAGATATTACTTCCGCTGACTGCAAATGCATAACAGAATTTATCCGTTCCCAGACCGTTTGAAGACTGTGTCCATTGTCCGAAAGTATATCCGGAATTAAGTGCAAGTTGAATGATCAAAGAAGAAAGAGCAATAAATTTTCTCATCTGTTTTACCGGTTTAAAGTTTAAGTAAAATATTATTACTAAAAAAATAATTAGAACATTTATAATGAATTAATGTAATTAAATATCGCCGGCGCCAGATTTGGTGAAACCAGATGCATATGATCAATATATAACTGCGGTAAAGTAAATACTAAATTAACACCTCCGTTTTCAAAGAAAGCTGACCAAACATTTACCAGTCCGTCATTCTTTCCGTAAGGCAATAAAATCTTCCAGCCGGTCATAACAATTCCGTTCATGACTGAAGCATAGTAAGGTTCATTCCATACCCATTTGAAAGGATAACTTGTTTCGAAATGACCACCCATTTCTCCGGCTATACAAAAATACTTGCTTCTGTTTGCAACATCTGCACTGTTTATAAGCATACTCGTTATGAAATGTCCTGTAACTTTCATATCATTCGGACCGGGAGAGTCAAGATTAGGAGTGATCCAGAGCAGACTCGCCAGAGGGGTGCCGCGATGAGGTGTACCGAGAGTTACTAATTTTGTGATCTGCCCGCCGCTTGCAATGTAAGCTCTTGATACAAGACCTCCCATGGAATGAGCGACAATGATGGGATTGACAAGACCTTTTGCGTCAACTGAATCTTTTAATATCCTTCCGTTAATCATAATGGAGTCCTGCCAGTTGTACTGATACGCATAAACATTATGACGGCTTTTGAAACCGGCGTCAAGAGCTGCAAAAAGACTGTCCCATTCGACAGTTGTAGTACCCATTCCGTGAACGAAGATAACGGGAGGACCTGTCGGAGTCGGAGTTGTAAATATAGTTTGAAACAAATACGGATTAGGCGCAGGAGGGGTGCCGAAATTCAAAACTCTATTCTCGGAATAAAGCAGCGCCAGATCAACTGTATCAGGACCGAGAGTCACCGGATGTGTAAAAATAAATTTACCGTTAATTATTTTGTCTGATTTAGTACCCGAAAATACAAAATCATATTTATCTGTCGGGAAATCCGCAGTAATGGACACTGAATTTCCGTTAACTGATCCTGTCAATGTACCATTATTTCTTGCATTGGTATCCAGTATTACAGCTGAACCAGAAAGAGATCCGTTATTTACCGCCAGCTCAAGTTCATAATGATGAGAAAGAGCCGAATCACTGCCGATAAAAGCTTCCCAGTAAGGGGAATAGTCCGAATTTCCGGAAGAAACAGAATCATTATTACAGCTTGAAGCCGATAAGCAATATAATGCAAAAAGTATTATAAACTTTTTCATTGTTCGATAATTATTTGTAAAAAAAATATTAAAAATTGGTAACCAAGCTATATATTCTATATCTCAATATCAAGATTAGAATTCATTTTCAGAATTCCTGCCACTGATCTGCCAACGGATTCCATAAATTTTCAATGGATTCCGGGTATTTGTGGAAGGGTCCCCCAGACTTCCTATCAGTTTTCTAAAACTTTCTTTCAGTTTTCTAAAACTTCCTTTTAGTTTTCTAAAACTTTCTTTTAGTTTTCTAAAACTTTCTTT
>JAFDZR010000074.1 GCA_018266875.1 Bacteroidota bacterium | reverse complement strand
TTCAACGTTTTGGACAGGTATGATAACAAGAGGGCTTCCGCTCTTTAATTTACATTGACATTTCTAAGCATTAAAATTATATTGAAGACTGTATTTTTTAAACCTACATAAGGCATTAACTTATATTACGGAGTGAAATTTTGAAGAAAAATCTTTCCCGAATAGTATTAACTATTGCACTGATTGTGCTTTCAGTATACTTTCTTTATCCCACTTATCAGGATTACAATTTATCCAAGGAACTTTCCAAATTAACCGGACAGGACAGCGCGGATTTTGTGGATAAGAATAATGAAAAGCTCATCAGCGCAAGGGATAAAAGGCTAAAACTCGGTCTTGACCTAAAAGGCGGTATGTACGTCGTAATGGACGTTGACGTTGTAAAACTTCTTGAAGACATGTCAAAGAAAAAAGATGATATGCTTGTTTCTATTCTTGCAGAAGTCAAAGAATCAACAAAAAACAATGACGAGATAATCCTTGAGACTTTCAAGGTAAAGCTTGCCGAAAGAGGACTGAATCTCAAGACCTATTATGGTGAGATCAGGGACACCGAAACTGATGTTGAATCAAGACTCAAATCTGAAATTGACAACGCTCTCGACAGGGCTGTTGAGATCGTAAGGAACAGAGTGGACCAGTATGGTGTAGCCGAACCGCAGATTCAGAAAATAGGAAACAGCAGGATCATTGTTGAACTTCCAGGAGTCAGCAACCCTCAGGAAGTCAGAAAACTTCTTGAAGGAACAGCTCTTCTTCAATTCAAACTCCTTTATGATCCGCAGGCTACCGTAAAAATCATGGAAGCCATTAATAAGGTAATGACAGGCGATACAGCAAAATCCTCTGATTCCACTATATCACTAAATAAAAATGATTCCCTGACATCTGTAAAAGAATCAGTCAGTAAAAAAGATTCAACTGATATTACCTCTGCCAGCAAAAAAGATTCTCTGAAGGAGAAAAAATCAATTACGGAAAAGAAGATCACAGGCAAGGATACCTCTGCTAAAAAGGATAAAGATTCCGTAAAGAAAACCGACACTTCACTTTCTTCAACTGACACGGCAGGAAATGAATCCGATACCGCAAACAAACAACTCAGCGAGGAAGAATTCAAGGAAAAATATCCTTTCTTTGCAATGGTATCTCTCAATCAGGAAAGCGGAACTGCAGACGGATATGTGAAAGACAGTGACAAGGAAAAAATAGACAGACTTCTTAAAAGACCTGATATACAGAGTGTTATTCCTTCTGACCTTCAGTTTGCATGGTCAAAAAAGACATTCGATTCGGGCGGAGAAAAAATACATGTTCTTTATGCAGTCAAGAAAGATGCTGAGCTTACCGGAAAAGTAATTGTGAACGCAAGAGCTAACATTGATCCGACAAGCAACACTCCTGTGGTTACAATGGAAATGGATGCCGAAGGTTCATCTGACTGGGCAAGAATCACCGGAGCAAATATAAATAAAAGAATTGCAATAGTACTTGATAACGTTGTTTACTCTGCTCCCGTGGTAAGAGGAAAGATCAGCGGGGGAAATTCCCAGATTGAAGGAATGGCGGACGTACAGGAAGCCAAACTGCTTGAGATCGTTTTAAAAGCCGGAGCTCTGCCTGCGCCTGTAAAGATAATTGAAGAAAGATCAATAGGACCGTCACTCGGTGAAGACTCGATCAGGTCGGGAATTCTTTCATCCATTGCGGCACTGATACTTGTTGCGCTGTTTATGGTGTTTTACTATAAGATGGGAGGATCCATTGCGGATGTTGCTGTTGTGATCAATATGCTTTTTATATTCGGTATCATGGCATCGCTTAAAGCTACTCTTACACTTCCGGGTATTGCAGGTTTGATCCTTTCAATAGGTATGTCTGTTGACACAAACGTTCTTATTTTTGAAAGAATTAGAGAAGAGCTTTCACTCGGAAAGCCGCTGAAAACATCAGTTGAGCTCGGTTACAAGAAAGCATTTTCCGCGATCATAGACTCACACCTGACCGGACTTATTACAGGAATAATTCTGTATCAGTTCGGAACCGGACCGATACAGGGATTTGCTTTAACTCTGATATTCGGTCTTCTTGCCAATTTATTTACCGGTATAGTGATAACGCATTTTATTATCGATATTATCTTGGAAAAAGGCAGAAAAGTTAACTTTGGATAATTTATTAATATAAAATTTATTTGAACTTATAATGAGAATCTTTGAAAACGCTAATTATGATTTTTTAGGCAAAAGGAAAATTTTCTATATGGTTTCTCTTGTCATTATCGTAATAGGTTTTGTTGTTTTATTAACAGCCAAAAGTATTCCTCTCGGAATTGACTTCAGCGGCGGAACTGAATTGCAGTTAAAATTCGAAAAGGATGTAAACATTTCCGATCTCAGAGCAGCTATGGATGAAGCGGGTTTCCAGGGAATGGAAATTAAAACAATGGGTACTGAAAAAGATGTGTTGCTGAGAACGCCGATGCAGGAAGAAGGACAGCTTGTGTCAGACAAAATTCAGACAGGAATAAAAAATAAAATAAGTGATAATACTTTTGAAGTTCAAAGAATTGATAAGGTAGGACCAAAGATAGGAGCCGAACTGAGGAGAAATGCATTCTTTGCAGTTATATTTTCTCTTATTGCAATTCTTATTTATCTGGCATTCAGATTTCAGTTTGTTTTTGCTGTCGGCGCAGTTGTTGCGCTGTTCCATGATGTTCTCATTACTATTGCTGCAATCGCAATAGCTGACGCTGTGATCCCGGGTCTGAGACTTGAATTCAATCAGTCAATGCTTGCTGCATTTCTGACGCTTGTAGGTTTCTCATCAAATGATACAGTGGTTGTATTTGACAGGATCAGGGAAAATATTAAACTGTTCAAGAATGAAAATACGCTGGATGTTATGAATAAGAGTATTAACGCAACCCTTAGCAGAACAATAATAACTAGCGGTATTGTGTTTCTTACTGTTCTCGTTCTATTTATTTTCGGCGGCGAAGTAAACAGAAGCTTTGCATTTACTTTTGGTGTCGGTATCATTACCGGAACATATTCTTCCGTATTCGTTGCAAGCGCTATTGTAACAGACTGGAAACTCAAGACTGTTCAGACATTAAAAGAGAAGGCTTCAGGAAACTTAAGATCAGCAAAAGTAAAGAAAGCGTAATGACTGATATATTAAAAAAATATTCAGGCGAAGGTGATGATAGATCAGTTACTATTGTGATAGAAAATGATATGCTCGGTCTGACCAATCACAAAACCCTGAGTGAGGTTGTAAGCGAAGAGATCAGCGGCGGTATTAAGAACATTACATTTGATCTTTCAAATCTCACACACATAAGCAGCTCGGGAATAGGAGTTCTCATCAGTAATCTGAAAAGCATTAACAGTTCAGGCGGAAACCTGAAAATTGAAAAAGCCAACGATAAAATAATAAATATCTTCAGGATCTCAAAGCTTGAAAAAGTATTCAATCTAAACAGTTAATCTGTATAATTATACTAACCAATTCTTAGAATCTTCAATTCAGATAAAGCTGATTGAAGATTTTTTTATTTAAATTATATTAAACTAAAAAAGCATGTTAAATAAAATTACGGTTTTAGTCGGGCTTCAGTGGGGAGACGAAGGAAAAGGAAGAATGGTTGATTACCTTGCACAGGAAGCTGATGCAGTAGTAAGATATCAGGGCGGCAATAATGCAGGGCACACTGTGGTAAACGATTTCGGTACTTTTAAACTGCATCTAATCCCTTCCGGGATATTCAATAAAAATGTTATGAATGTCCTGGGAACAGGAATGGTCGTTGATATCGAAGCTCTTTGGGATGAGATCTCAGACCTTGAAAAGAACGGGATCAGCACTGATAATATACGTCTTTCTGACAGAGCTACAATTACATTCCCCTATCACAGACTTGAAGATAATCTGGAAGAAGAAAGACTCGGCAGCTCCGCATTCGGATCCACCCGCAGAGGAATTGCTTACGCATACGGTGAGCGTTATATGAAAAAAAGCATTATGCTTGGCGAACTGAATTTTCCTGACCACTTAAAAAAGCGCGTGGAATCAATTACAGAATGGAAGAATCTTATTTTAAAGAATGTTTATAAGAGTGAAAAGATAATAAAAGCGGATGAAATAATGGACTGGCTGAATGAGTTCGGCGGGAAGATCAGAGACAAAATCTGCGATACTTCAGTTCTGCTGGATGAATATTATAAAGACGGAAAGAAGATTTTATTTGAAGCACAGCTTGGCACACTCAGGGATATTTATTACGGGATATATCCTTTTACCACCTCTTCAAGCACGCTTGCTACATTTGCACCAATAGGCGGAGGTTTGCCGGGCAGAAAGATTGATACAATAATCGGAGTGATGAAATCATTTTCAACTTGCGTCGGCAGCGGTCCTTTTGTAACCGAGATGAATGAAGATGAAGCCGGATTACTAAGAGAGACGGCATATGAATACGGAGCTTCCACTGGCAGACCGAGAAGGATAGGTCATTTCGATGCTGTTGCAGCAGGTTACGGAGCAAGGATACAGGGCGCAGATGAAGTAGCACTTACAAAAGTTGACAGTCTTTCGGGTCAGAAGAAACTTAAGATATGTGTTGCATATAAAGTAGACGGTAAAAGTTACAGTGATTTTCTTCTCACGCCTGCACTTGAGATCGCTGAACCTGAATATATTGAAATGGACGGATGGGATGAGGATATTACTTCATGCAGAGATTTTAAACAGCTTCCGGCTGCGGCTCAGAAATACATTAACAAGATCGAAGAACTGACGGGTTTTGGAATAAAATATATTTCAGTCGGTCCGGAAAGAGAAAGTCTTATTATAAAGTAACTTTATGGAAGATACTTCGGTCAGGGAAATGTGGGAGAGATTTACAGAATTAAATCCTGAACACAAAGACAGTAGTTACGATTCATGGCATTTCTGTAACACTAAAAAATGCGCACATGAACTTGCCCTGCTTGTAATATCCGGAATCAAGAAAGCTACATGTTCACTTTATTAGTGGTATGAAAAGAAAAACGAAAAACTTCCCGCAGTCGGCGGATTCAACGTAATTACAGACTGGGAAGGTAAAGCTCAGTGCATAACCAGGACAGAAAAACTTTCCGTTATACAGTTTGACCGGATGACTGAAGAGCTTGCATCACGAGAGGGAGAAGGAAACAGATCACTTGAATACTGGAGAAAAGTTCACATCACATATTTCACTGACGAACTTAAAAAAGAATCAATTGAATTCGATGAAAGTATGCCTGTACTTTTTGAGGAATTCGTAAAAGTTTTTGAATAAATTTCCGGATTTTTAAAATTACTGTTTACCGGGATCTTCTTTTACATCGCTGCTCTCAACTGTAATTCTTATCTCTTTTTCTGCTTCACCGCCTTCGTTTTTATTTCCATCTTTCATTTCATCCTTTACCGGAGTGCTCATGACATCTTTAACCACTGTTACAGGAGGTGATACCGTGATATTTCTCTCCTTCTTTTCCCTGTCAATAAGAGCATCAAACGAGAACAACCCTGCACCCATAAACATAGTAGCAAGCGCACACGCCAGGAATACAAAATTGTAACTGTATGCCAGCTCCGGATGCCCTGTTCCCAGCACCACCATGAAGCTGACAGTCATCACTGAAATAAAGAAACTGGTAACCGGTGTGAACAAACCTATGATATACAATGCTCCGAATAACATTTCCATAAACGGCAGAATAAATGCAAGTATGAATGCAAGACTGTTATTCATCTGAGCTTTGCTCTGGATGGAAGTTATGAAGTCCTGGAGGTGAAGTATTTTTTCCGCGCCGGCAAAAAGGAAAATAAATCCAAGTGACAATCTGATCAGCAGAATGCCGGTTGAGGTTGAAAGCTTACCTGATCTTGCTTTAAATAATATTCTCATATTTATTTTTTCTTAACGGGTTAGAGTAATTTATAAAAAATAATTTTTTTATTATACCCATTATTGAAATGAAAGTTATGAGCGGGAACAATTGTGTCCAAAACGTTTAGCTTAAGAAATCAAAATTTACTGGAGTAAACATACTTTCTTTTGTACGACCAAAAGAAAGTACCAAAGAAAAGTCGTCCCGAGAACTCGGGATGAATGATTGCCTGAATTCGTGAAAAATTGCGATAAAATTTCCAACTCAAAATTTGCTGCG
>JAFDZR010000073.1 GCA_018266875.1 Bacteroidota bacterium | reverse complement strand
CTCTCACTATGTGTCTATGTGGTTTAATCTCTTACTATGTGTCTATTTGGTTTAATCGCTCACTATGTGTCTATGTGGTTTTATCTCTCACTATGTGTCTATGTGGTTTAATCTTTTACTATGTGTCTATGTGGTTTAATCTCTTACTATGTGTCTATGTGGTTTAATCTCTCACTATGTGTCTATGTGGTTTTATCTCTCACTATGTGTCTATGTGGTTACAGTGGTAAAGAGCGATAAATATCATTAACGAATGTATTCTGCCCCGATTCAAATATATTCACACAATTAAAATTTATCAAAATCCCCTTAGGCGCTTTCAATAATTTCATATATGTCATCAATTGCGCTTTGTGAATAGGAAGAATCGAATCAACTGCTTTCGTTTCCAGCACTATACAGTTATCAATATAAAAATCACATCTCAGCCCGGCATCAGTTTCCCACCCCTTGTATATTAACGGCATGGTGATCTCCGATCTGTATAGGATGTTTCTTAACCCGAATTCATACTTCAGTATCTTTTGATAAATACTTTCCAGTAATCCGGGACCAAGAACCCTGTGAACATCAATTGCAGCTCCTATAATTTCATAAGTCAGTTTATCTACATCTTTCTTTGTCATCTTCACTCCTTTTAATTTTAATCATACAGGTGCTTTTTAAATTGTTTCTCAGATTATTTTATCGGATAATTTTCCCATGCTGAAATTTCATTATATTCGGACCAATTTTAATAATAAACTTACAATATTTACTTTTTCTTTTTCTTTGCTGAAATTATCTCTCCTGTCTCAGCATCAACTCTCATTTGTGCTTTTCCTGACTTTGTGAACAGCCAGAAATCATATTCCCATTTATCTTTTACCTTCAGGAATTTCCATTTTAAAATCGGACTCGTTGTTTTTTCAGATACAACTCTTACCGCCTGAAAAAAAGAAATGAGAACATCAGAAGGTTTTAAATCATATGTGAATGGTCCCTCATCCGAAGACATGCTGAGGATTTTCATTTCACTGTGTACTATTTCTACTTCAACCGAACTCCCTCCTGCGGCTATGATATTTATCTCCCAGTATGGGTAATCCTTTCTGAACTTCCTGCAGGCGGAAATTATTTCTCCATTCATTATCTCACGTACTAATTCAATAGCATCCGTAATACTCTGGTGATTTTTTTTGTTTGTGTCAAGAAAAATTAATGAGGTTTTGTTATATTTATTCAGACACTGGTTTTCCGAATAACTTTTTGAACAATTAAACAGTAGAACAACTGCGGCTGCAATGAATAATTTTTTACCGGACATGATCATCAACTCCTTTAATTAAAGTTTTTATTCTTCCGCATAAATAAAATCTTTTTTTTAAAAAATTAAAACTCATAAATAAATGAACGACCTTCAATCAAAGCTCGATCAGATCAGATCAAATGAATCCTGGCTTGAAAAGATAAAAAGATATATTCCCGGTTATGACGGATATGTGAACCGTGATAATTCAAGAGAACTTGACACTTTGCTCAGATCCGGGCTCGCTGAAAGACTGGAAGAAAACAAAACAAAACTCAAGAATACAGTCTCCCTTTTGTCTGATAACGGAGATCTGTTTTCCGTTTCCGGTATTGACAAAATTGACAAAAAAAATGAAACAGTAATTGCAAAACTAAGATCAGCTTCACGCGGATACAGCGGAGCTTTCGATGTTATAAAAATTAAAGAAGATAAACTTAATCAGCTTTATCAGTTTGACGGAAATCTGCTCGAAAACGCCGATGCACTGTGCAGTAAATTTGACGAGCTTGAAAAGAAAGCGGCGGCAAAGGAGGATCTTAAAAATTATATCACAGGTATTTCGGATTCGCTTGATGAGTTCCTTAAAAAATTCACAGAAAGAGAAGAACTTTTAAAACAGTAAAAAATATTATAATCAAATCCGCTGAGCGGATAATTTTAAACTTTAATAATAATTAATTATGGCATTTATAGACATAGTACAATACTTTGACGAAACTGGCAAAACAATGGTTCACAGAGAGCCTCAGGACGGTTCATCTGCGTTCAGACTCGGAACCCAGCTTATTGTTCAGGATTCTCAGAGCGCAGTGTTTTACAGAGACGGAAAAGCCCTTGATGTTTTCAATGCAGGAAGACATACTTTAACAACAGAAAATATTCCTCTTCTCACAAAATTGATCAGCATTCCTTTCGGAGGAAAATCTCCTTTTCAGGCGCAGATCTATTTTATTTCAATGAAAAAATTCATTGACCTGAAATGGGGAACAAAATCTCCTGTCAATTTCAAGGATTCAGAACTGACGTATGTTCAGCTCAGAGCTTCGGGTAAATTTTCTATTAGGATTACCGATCCGAGATTGTTCATGATGGAAATAGTATCCACTCAGGGATTATACACTACAAATGATATTGAAGATTACCTCAGGGATGCGATCGTTTCAAGATTAAATTCTGTTCTCGGCAAAAATCTTAAAACAGTATTCGAACTCGGACAGAGTTATCAGCAGATCGAATCCGCTGTTAAAGCGGAAGTATCCGATTTCTTTAATTCTATGGGAATCGAACTTTCAGATCTTATTCTCATCGGGATTGTTCCTCCGGAAGACGTACAGGAAAAAATTAACGAGAGAAGTTCAATGGGAGCAGTCGGCAATCTTGATAATTATATGAAATTCAAAACTGCCGGCGCTATTGAAAAATCAGCTGAAAATGAAGCAGGCGGCGGTCTGGCTGGAGCAGGAGTAGGACTCGGAGCAGGCATGACAATGGCTAATATGATGGCTCAGCAGATGCAGAACACTAATCAGCAGAGCGGTCAGCAGCAGAAAATGTCCTCTGGTGAAATTATGTCAACTATTGAAAAACTCGGCAAGATGAAAGAAAATGGTCTGATAACTCAGGAAGAATTTGATGCAAAGAAAAAAGATCTTCTTTCTAAACTGTAAAATTAATGAGCGAACTCGGATCCTCTAAAATAATCTGTCCTCAGTGCGGAGGAGAGAATACTATCCAGGCGGACGAAAAATTTCTGCAGTGCGAATACTGTGGATCATCAATTTATCTTGATAAAAGAAAAGTCGTCAACCATTTCGTGGTTCATTCAAACTTTGACAGGGAACAAGCCGAAGGAAATCTAAGAAGATGGATGGCAGGAAATTTTCACGTAAAAGATCTTGATAAACTTGCTCAGATTTCGCAGGTTAGTTTTTATTATTTCCCTTTATGGTATTTCAAAACAAAGGATGACCGGGGAGACAGGATTTATCTTCAGCCGGCGCATTCGACTTCGGTTTCTGAAATTAAAAATTTAAAGATACCTGCCGGAAATCTAAAACCTTTTATAAAAGAAGATTTTAAAGACGAGAACTTCGTAGAAGCTGATGTACTGTATGAATCTGCAAAGAGCTGGCTTTCCCAGTCAGGAGTGAATGCTGAAAGCATTACCGAATCAAATCTTGTTCATGTTCCTTTCTACCATTTTTATTACAACTACAAAGGTCAGCAGTATTCTGCGCTTGTTGAAGCTTCATCCGGAATGGTTTATGCAAATATCTGGCCCGCTAAAAGCGAAATGCCTTTCAGATTATTGTTTGCCGCTGCTATAGTTATTTTTGCAGTTGCAAGCATTATTTCATTTGCTGTTTCTTTTATGATAAGCCCGAAACTGTCAAATGAAACTGTTCTTATCGGAGAGTTTATTAAAATATTTGTTTATGGAATTGCGGCTGTTCCTCTTATCGCTGCAGCTTACTGGATTGTAAAAAAAGTTTAATTTTTTATATAGATGGCTGATCAAACTGAGACTGTTACTGCACCAGATACTTCACCTGGAATGAAAAAGGAAAAAATCGTTCGCGGAATTTCCTGTCCGTCCTGCAGCGGTGAGCTTGATCTGCGGGAAGGGATTATTTCCTTTAACTGCAAATACTGCGGGACTTTACTCGTTGTCAAAGGTGAAAGCGGAACCAGGAAATATTACGTTCCGAAAAATCTGAAACGCGAAGATGCAGTTTCAAATGCTTTCAAATGGCTCGGATCCGGTTTATCAAAATCCAGAAAACTTAGAACTGATGCAAAAATGGAAGACGCTTTTCTTGCATATATCCCATATTGGAGAGTCAGAGCCGATGTTGTGGGATGGATTTTCGGTCAGGAAAAAAGAACCAGCACCTCTAACGGAAGAACTTCCACTTATTATGTCGATGTGGAAAAAAAGATCCAGAATTCCTTTGAGAGAACTTACTCAGCCTGTGATGTTGCAGAACTCGGAGTAAAAAAAATTAACCTAACCGGAGATACTATTCTTCCCGCTGAATTCGAAATATTACAGCAGGATGGAATGGTGTTCAATATTATTGCCTCGGAGAAAGAAGCTTTTGATTTTGCTAAAAATAATTTTACAAATGAATCAAGGAATTCAATTGATCTTTACAATATATCCTTTGAACATCTTGATCTTGTCAGGG
The DNA here is from genome assembly GCA_018266875.1 of Bacteroidota bacterium. GTDB lineage: Bacteria > Bacteroidota > Ignavibacteria > Tepidaquicellales > Tepidaquicellaceae > UBA2330. The sequence goes on along the minus strand of JAFDZR010000073.1, from coordinate 53,837 downwards.
AAAGCATTGATATAGTTTATTATCCGCTTTGGGTTATTAGATACAGTTTCGAAGGAAGAACCTATCAGGTTGTGGTGGACGGTGATGACGGAAGCATATGCTACGGAAAAGCTCCCGGCAATAATCTTTACAGAGCTGTGCTGGGAATTATCGCAACCGGGATAGGAATGTATATGATGACTTTCCTAGGAGTATTTACCATGCTCAGCTTTGATGAAAAGTTTCCCTTCATTGCCTTCATGATAATCTTTGTACTTGGAGTAATTATCACAAGGTGGGGTTATAAAAAATTCAGATACGGTGGTGAGATCGAAGAAGGAACCGGGCTGGAAAAAGACAACACAATGTCTATAAACACTTTAACATCTGAACTGAAAAATAATCAGGCATTGAATTTCTCAAAAAATGTTGCTGCTTCAGTCGTTATTGGAAGCGTTATCAGCGCTTTATTGAGATCATCGCGCAGATGATTTTTCAAAATATTAATCTATAAAAAATTGAGCGAATTTATTCTGGAAGCCGTAAGATGTAAAAACTGCGGAAGCGGTCTTACAGTTGAAGTTAATGATAACATAGTATACTGCTCGAGCTGCGGCAGCGGATTCGAACAGATTGACGGAGAAATGAAAGACATTGAGATTAATTTTGCTGCTGCGGCTGTCAGGTCTGAAGGCGAACTGATTTATAAACCCTTCTGGCTTCTCAATACAACAATTAATATAACAGAAAGAGAAGCTTCAGGTAATTTCATAAAGAATCTATTCGGTGGCAGTAATGACTTTACCGGAGGAGACATTCTTTTTTATATCCCTGCATTCTACTGTAAAATAGAAACCATGAAAAATCTCAGTACAAAATTCACTTTAAAAAATCCTGTCGCATCACCGCAGAAATATAATTCCAGACTTACGGGATTTGCTTACGGTAAAGAAGATGCCGCAAAGCTGGCTGAATTTATACTTATCTCGCTTGAAGCGGAGAAGAGTGACGTCATTAAACGCTTTAAGTACGAAATAAAGATCAATTCATACTCTATTCTTGGAATTCCTTTTTATGACAAAAAGAATGGGAGATTTAAGGATGCTGTCCTGGGAACAGATATTTGATATGATCAGGAATAATTACATACCTGAAACAATTTCACCCGAAGCTCAGAAGATATTAAAAGAAGTCTACGAAAAAAAAATCTATGAATATTCATGTCCGGCACCTGAAGACACTTCCGGCTGGATTCTGCTTCAAAAAGAAACCGAAGAGAATTACAGGGCAATAACAGAAGCAGTAATTGAAAAAAATTCCGTAACATTAAAGGAAATAAAAAAAGGTGATGTATCAGTACTGGAAATTCAACCTGAAAAAATTAAAGACAGCAGCAAAGTGCTGGTATATATTCACGGAGGCGCATTTACTTTATTCAGCGCCAGGAGCACACTGAACTGTTCAGCTCCAATGTGCCACTCAACAGGTCTTCGGACTATTGCTGTAGATTATACAAATTCCCCTCAAGCGGACTGGAATACAATTCAGGAGCAGGTCATCTCTGTATTCAAAGCTCTGCTATCAGAAGGATACTCTATGGGAAATATTTATCTCTTCGGGGATTCTGCCGGCGGTGGAATAGCAGCAAATTCTGTGATCAGACTCAGAGACAGTAATATGGGAATGCCTTCAGCTGTTGTTCTGATGTCTCCGTGGATCGATCTGACGGAAAGAGGAGACACATTTCATACGCTTGCTGATTCGGATCCTGTGCTGGTTTATAATCCGATGCTGAAAAACTGCGCAGAAGCATATGCTGACGGCCTTGAGTTAAACGACCCGAAAGTTTCAGCGATAAATGCAGATTTCTCAAAGGGCTTTCCTCCGGTTTTAATTACTGAAGGGACAAAATGCATTTTTCTGAGTTCAAGTGTTTTGTTTGACAGAACTCTTAAGTATGCCGGGTTAGAATCCGAACTGGATCTATACGAAGGAATGTGGCACGTATTTCAGCAGCATGATATTCCCGAAAGCCGGATTTCTCTGAAAAAATGTGCGGAGTTTTTTGAAAAGCATTCTGCTTGAAATAAATTTCCATTCGGAAATTCACATTCCCATCTTCCTGTTAAATTCATCAGACTTCCCTCTCGGAATTGAAAGCGGTTTCCAGTCCTTGTACTGAATATGCTTTGCGATGTAAACAATCTGACCAATGTGATACGCATAATGACTCAGCTGTCTGTTTATTGCCTGAATAACAGAATGTTTTTCTTTCCTTATTTCTACTTCCTTTAAAAGATCATCAGCGCTGAGAGAATCCAGAGCATTGAATAGACATTGCCATCCGTTTTCCCATCTCAATAAAATATCATCTTTATCGGTATAGAACAGCTTGTCAAATTCCTCATCCCTGTTCCTGAATTTCTTTTCGCCGTCTGATGTAAGAAAATCCGTCCATCTCGAAAGCATATTTCCGCTGAGGTGTCTGATAATTATCGCAATGCTGTTTGATTCCTCATCAGGATAAAGAAAAAAATCCTCATCCCGAATCTGAGTAAAAGTTTTATCTCCCAGGGATTTTAATTTTTTAAATTCCGATCTGACATTTTCCAGATAATGTTCGCCTGTTTTATCCATTTTAATTTTTTAATTTTATTTTCTTTCCGGTTTGTCTTTAATTATCTCAAATCCGGGAAGTACAAGACTTTCCGAACTGATAAGCTTTTCCGGAATGTATTTCCCGACAGGGTCCGATTCAATTTTTATTTTTGAGATCTTTTCTTCGCTGTCAAAATATATATTTATCCTGCTCCCTTCTATTCTGTTGGCGCCGTTAGCTTTATTGTCTTCATAAACAAAATATACACTGACAGAATTATTTACAACTTCAATTTCATTTATCTTATTTTCATTGAAAATCATAGTTATATTATCTCCTTTAATCTGGTCATACCTGTCGCTGAAATATTCATCTTTGTTTGCCGACACTGCAAAGGAAGATACAGATTCCGGAAGTCTGTTCAGTTTAATTGAATATATTCTGCTTAGTTTTTTTCCCGGCAGTTCTGCATATATAGAATCTCCCTTTAACTGAAGCTGATCCTGCCATACTACCGGCTCTTCAGAAAGCGAAACCGTTTCTTCTTCCCTGTAAAAGATTCCCTTTCCGCACTTTGCGGAAAACTCATTTCTGATTATCCCGACATTCCCTTCGGCAATGTAGAAATCAGGTTTATTCCTGTAAGCTTTCATTGAATCGCTGTAGATGTAAAGAGTATCTGAATTTTCATTCTGCTCTACCTGAACAAGTTTTGCATTCTTTTTCAGAATCGTGAAATTTTCTTTCTCATAATTTTCTATATAATCTCCGTAAATAACGGAATTATTGTTAAGACTGACTATCTTTACATTTCCTGAAGCTATTGATTTTCTTTCATAAGAATAATTTGTTGCCGTATCGGAAGTAATTACAGTGGAGTCACTTTCGACTGTCACATTTCCGGCAGCGAAAGTCCTGCCTGCGGTCTTATAAAAATCAATTTTGTCAGCTTTTATAACAGCCGAATCAGTAGTAACAACAACATTGCCTTCAGCAAAAGAATCTTCAGTATTCCTCATGTAAGTGAGTTCGTTTGATGTGATCCTGTAGCCGGGATTTACAATTATAACATCGCCTTTAAAAACTGCTTTGCTTTCGTTGAAAGAATATATTCCGTAATCCGCCCTGATGGTTGCGTTAGGATCCTTGAGAGTTACACCGCCCTCGCAGATGGCTCTTCTGTCATTTCCGAAATAATTCGCTTTTGACGTAAGCAGAGTCAGAGTATCCTGATATATCCTGACATTTCCCCTCAGTTCTACTCGGTTAGTGGTTATGAACTGTGTCGCTGAACTGCAGAATACTTTTACATTACCCTGTACAAATTCAACATTTCCATTTGCTATCCTTACATTTTCTCCGTCAACCACACTGCCTGTCAACTGGTCTGCATTTTTCAGTTCAATTTTATCCTGAGCAAAAGAGTATTGCATTCCAATGAGAAAAAAGAAGACAGGGATCAAGAATGCATATTTGGAAAATATTTTTTTCATTTGCCATTAAAGATTCCGCTGACTTTAAATATCCTGTAATTTTTCAGATTCTGATCCGATTCAAATCCTGTACCTTCAATAATTTCATCAGGAGTTGAAATCCTGACAAAATCATCCGAGTATACTTTCTGTTCGCTGTTTTTCCAGAAAAGTTTTTCCGTCTTCAGCCGGCTTCCCTCATTATTAAACACTTCTACGCTGTCTGATATTTCAATATTCTTTGTTTTGTCATCTATCTTTCCATGTCTTCCCGTCAGCACTGAAACGATCTTTCCGTCCCTGTAAAACTCAACTTTTGCTCCGCTGTCAATTAAAGTATATCCTTTGGAAGTATATACGGAAATATGTCCGGCTGTAAGGATTGCTCTTGTATTTCCTGAATCCGAAAATACAACTCTGGAATTCCAGCTTTCCTGCGACAGCGAATCGCCCGAGCCGGAATCATTTGCCGAAGGTTTGAACTTATCATCACAGGAACAGAGCAATAGGGAGATCGTGAAAAGGCAGAGTGTAAGAAAAAGCTTAATCATTTTAAAGACCTTCTTCAATTAACCTGTGCATGTGTATCATGCCGACAGGTTTTTTTGATCTGTCGCCTACGATAAGCTGGGTGATTTTATTTTTTTCCATTATTTCCAGAGCTGTTATGGCAGGCATTTCTTTTGAAATAATTTTCGGATTCGGATTCATGATGTCTTTTGCTTTGATCTCATTAAGACCGTCGAGATTCTTTTCAAGCAGTCTTCTGATATCACCGTCTGTAATTATTCCCGCAATCCTGGACTTGCTTGTAACGCAGGTACAGCCGAGTCTTTTTGATGATATCATATAAATGACATCTTTCAGTTTTGCATTCGAAGCAACTACGGGGATTTCATCATCCTTTGTCATTATGTCGTCCACTTTAAGCAGAAGTCTTTTGCCGAGATGTCCGCCGGGATGGACCATTGCGAAATTATCAGACGTGAACTCTCTTTTTTCAAGCAGAGCTATTGCTATTGCATCTCCAAGCACAAGCGCAGCGGTTGTTGAAGAAGTCGGGGCAAGGTTATGGGGACATGCCTCTTTTTTTACAGATGAGTCTAGGACAATATCGGAAACTCTTGCAAGTTCAGATTCCTGATTTCCTGAAATTGAAATAATCTTTATATTCATCAGCTTAAGTGCCGGGATAAGCTGTCTGATCTCTGTAGTATCACCGCTTTTTGAAATGATCAGAGCGATATCTCCCTTTCTGAAAACCCCCATATCACCATGGATACTGTCGGCTGAATGCAGAAAGAGCGCGTATGTCCCGGTAGAATTAAATGTAGCTGCGATCTTGTTGGCTATAATGCCGGATTTTCCAATACCTGTTACCACAACTTTTCCCTTGCATCTGAAGATCAGTTCAACTGTTTCCGAAAACAACGCCGAAAATTTCTTTTCCGAAAATCTTTTCAGAAGATCTTCTATTGAATTTTTTTCAACGGCTACAACCTTTCTTCCGCTTTTAATATTCTCACTGTCGATGGATCTGCTCATTAATATTAATAACATTTATAATTGGTATTATAATAATTATTATTGAACTTTATTAAAATATAATTAAAATTGGTAAAAAGAGGCGACGAATTAAGCGTTAAAATAATCGATCTGAATTCAGAAGGAAAAGGCATTACCAGGACAGCCGAAGGTTTTGTTATTTTCACTGAGAAAGCTCTGCCGGGTGATGAAGCTCTTATAAGGATAAGAAAAAAGAAATCCAATTATGCCGAGGCGAGGCTTCTTGAGATTATTAATCCTTCCCCGTTCAGAAGAGATCCTCAATGTGAATATTTCGGGACGTGCGGCGGATGCAAAGTTTTGAATTATGAATATATTAAACAGCTTGAATACAAAACCAATGTAGTAAAAACCGCTCTTTCCAAGATAGGCGGATTCAAAGATCTGTCTGTACCGGATGCGATCGGCTGCAGAGAGATTTATTATTTCAGAAATAAAATGGAGTATTCATTTTCTGACGATGAATGGAAATCTGATTACAGCAGAGAGGAAACAAACAATGACAAGCCGGATAAAGCGGAAGATGGATACGCACTGGGACTGCACGTTCCCGGTTTTCATTCCAAGATAATCAACATTGAAAAATGTCTGCTGCAGTCCGAATACTCAAATCAATTACTGAAATTTACATCGCGGTTTTTCAGAGAAAGAAAAATATCTGTTTATTCAACAAAGACACACAGCGGATTTCTGAGATTCCTTGTTCTGAGGGAAGGAAAGAACACGGGCGAATTCATGCTGAATCTCATCACTTCTTCATACAATGAAATTCTGATTAGGGAATACGTTGAAAATCTGAATAGTTCATTTCCCGGAATCACTACCATTATAAATTCCATTTCAGAAAAAAAGGCGCAGATAGCTGTAGCCGATAAAGAAATTATTTTAAAAGGTAAAGGATATATTTACGAAAAGCTTAACACGGGCATCGAAAGCGGCGAACTTAATTTCAGGATTTCATCAGGATCATTCTTTCAGACCAACAGTCTTCAGGCTGAAGTTCTTTTTAAAAAAGCTGTTGAACTAAGCGGACTGAAAAACACTGATAATGTCCTGGATCTCTACTGCGGAGGTGGATCTATATCCTTATTCATATCAAATTTCGTAAACAAAGTACTTGGGGCTGAGGTAGTGCAGAGCGCTGTAGATGATGCAAATATCAATAAAGAGCTTAACAATTCACTGAATACTGAATTCATCACTGCCGACATAAAGGATTTTCTTACAGGATTCAGGGAAATATCAGAATTCAACAAAGTGATACTTGATCCGCCGAGATCGGGACTTCATCCGAAGATATGCGAGATTCTGTCAGAAAGTGATTTTGAGAAAATAATTTATGTAAGCTGCAATCCTCACACTCAGGCCCGCGATATGCAGATAATCTGTTCAAAAGAGAGATATAAAATTGAGAATATACAGCCGGTGGACATGTTCCCTCATACATACCATATTGAGAACATCGTGACACTGGCAAGGAAAGAATGAAATTCTGTCCTGCATAAATAAAAATTAGATTTTTTATTCTGAAACAAATATTGTATCTTTGTGTAAACCTATTAAAACTTTAATTACTGCCTTCCGGATTTTTTACTGATCTTTAAGAGTTATACTTTACTTACAAACCGCAGCGGTCTATTGACTTTATAAAATTTCAATTTATCGTTAATTTTAAATCGAATAAAACTTAATTTAATACTGCTATCGAAATTATTTACTTTTTCTAAAGCTTCTAAAAAAGGAAAAGAAAGGAAAAGACATGCAGGCATCTGATATGCAAACAGCAAACAAAAACAACATATTATGGGTGGATGATGAGATCGAATCCCTCAAATCCAACATTATGTTCCTCAAACAAAAAGGATACAACGTACTTGAAGCTACAAACGGTGAAGACGGTGTGAATCTTATCAAAAAGAACGACTTCGACCTTGTATTCCTGGATGAAATGATGACAGGAATGGGAGGACTGCAGACTTTGATAGAAATCAAAGACCTGAAACCAAGTCTTCCTGTGGTCATGGTTACAAAGAACGAAACCGAAAGTCTAATGGAAGACGCCATAGGGAAAAAAATCTCTGATTACCTAATTAAACCTGTAAATCCGACGCAGCTTCTTCTTGTCTGCAAAAAAATGCTTGAATCCAAAAGACTCAAGGGAGATCAGGTCTCAAAGGATTACATTCAGGAATTCAACAAACTCTCAATGGCTATGTCCGATAACCCCGGATGGGAAGACTGGATCGATATTTATCTTAAACTGACCGGTTGGGAAATGGAACTTGACGAACATCCTGAACTCGGATTAAAACAGACTATCTTTGACCAGAAGAGAGACTGCAATACTGAATTTTCAAAATATGTAGAAAAGAATTATCTCGGCTGGGTTAACTCCACCGGACACAAACCTATATTATCAACTGAGATAATTGATAAATTCATTATTCCCGAGCTTGATAAAAACGATTCCGTGTTTTTATTCGTAGTGGACTGCATGAGGCTTGACCAGTGGCTCGTTATGGAAAAATATCTCTATGAATATTTCAATATTGAAAAATCTTATCATTATTCAATTCTTCCGACTGCTACACCTTACAGCAGGAATGCAATATTCTCGGGTCTGTTTCCGTCTGAGATCGAACAGCATTATCCCGAACTGTGGAAAAAGAATGATGATGATGAGAACAGCAAGAATAATTACGAACGTGAATTTCTGATGAAACTTCTTGAACGAAGAAGAATAAAGCTCAGAAACGAGGTCAAATATACGAAGATAATGGATTCAAATTTCGGAAGAGGAATTGAGAGCAAGATAATGTCTTATTGTCAGAATCAACTGAATACAATTGTTATAAATTTTGTTGATATGATAGCCCATTCAAGAAGCGACAATGCAATATTGAAAGAGATCGCTCCTGACGAGTCGGCTTACAGATCACTTACAGCTTCATGGTTTGAACATTCATCTTTCTTCGGAATGCTGAGACAGCTTTCGACAAAAAAGAACATTAAAATAGTCATAACAACAGATCACGGCAGCATAAGATGTCTACACGGCGTGAAGGCAATGGGAGACAAAGATACATCGACAAACCTGAGATATAAATGCGGAAGAAATGTAAAAGCCGATCCGAGGAATGCAATAATGATAAAAAATCCTCTTGAATACAAACTCCCTAAAAGAAACGGAGTAGTAAATTACATAATAGCAAAAGAAGATTTTTATTTTGTGTATCCAACTGACTATCATAAATATCTTAATCAGTACAACGACACATTTCAGCACGGAGGAATCTCCATAGACGAGATGATACTTCCGGTAATAACACTGGAATCAAAGGTCTGATGACAGTGAATGTAATAAAATCCGTTTCTGCGGATTTTACGGAACAGGCCGGAAGAAAGTATGCTGCGAATTTAAAACCGGGATCAGTTACGGGACTGTTCGGTGATCTCGGTTCAGGAAAGACAAGATTCGTAAAAGGTATCTGCAGTTATTTCAATGCTGATAATCTGGTTACCAGTCCGACCTTTATAATTAAAAATGAATATCCGGGTAAAGATCCTGCGACAGGAAAACCGGTTCTGATCTATCACTACGATCTTTACAGGATCAGCAATCTGAATGAACTTACCGAGCTCGGTCTGAACGATTTTGACAATGAAAACTCTCTCTGCCTTATTGAGTGGGCTGAGCTTGCAGAGGAATATTTCCGCGGCAATTTAAACAGAGTTTTTTTTGATTACGGTGAAAAAGAGAATGAAAGAACAATTAAGATCATTTGAATTTTGAGAATACTTTTCCTGGACGCCTCTTCTAGAATTTCCGAAACTGCATTTTCTGAAAACGGAAAAACGATTTTCCATAACATACTGACTGAATCAGAAGGCGCTGATATGATCGTTCATGAACTGAAAAGATCTTTTTCAGAATACGGAATTGACCCCGGGACAATCGAATATCTCAGTCTCTCCAACGGACCGGGTTCATTTACAGGTCTAAGGATCGGATCTTCTATTGCTAAAGGCATTTGCTTTGTAACTGGATGCAGACTTATAGAATTATCAACGCTTGACATACTCGCCAATATTGCACCTGTAGGGGAAAAAATCATTTCACTTATACCTTCCAATCCCAAAACCATGGAATATTATTATTCTGAATATGAAAAAACTGACGGACAGCTCAAAAGAATAACTGAATATACTTTCGGATTTATCAGTGAAATCGAAGACAGCAGTGCAGTTTTTATTACAAAACAGGAAAACTTTAAAACCCTGAAAGAATTAATCGGACCAGGATTACTGAACACTTCCGCAGAGGATCTCATGAAATCCCAGATGGATCTGACTTTAAACAAGATCACTGCCCGGGAATTTACTCATCCTGAGGATTCAATTCCGGTTTATATAAAAGAATTTATTCCGAAAAATTGATTTTATATTGGCGCATATCTTTTTTATTTTAAGATAAATTAATCTTATGGCCTGGTTTAAAAGATCCAAGGAAAACATATCAACACACGAACCGAAAAAGGAAATAGCTGACGGAAACTGGCTTAAATGCCCGGACTGTTCGGAAATGATACACAAGAAAACTGTTGAATCCAATATATACATCTGTACACACTGCGGACACCACTTCAGGATAGGCAGCGAAGAATACTTCAGGATAATTCTTGATGAAGGTTCATTCAGGGAAATGGACAAAAAAATGCGTTCGATAGATCCTCTGGAATTTGAAGATACAAAACCCTACAAGCAAAGAATTGATGATACTATTAAAAACACTGAACTCTTTGATGCCATCAGAACAGGTACTGGGAAAATAAATTCCATAGACGTTGTAATATGCTGTATGGATTTCAAGTTTATTGGCGGAAGTATGGGAAGTGTTGTAGGCGAGAAAATCAGCAGAGCGATTGACAAAGCTATAAAGACAAAATACCCGCTGATCATTATTTCCTCAAGCGGAGGTGCCAGGATGATGGAAGGCGCAATCTCACTGATGCAGCTCGCTAAAACAAGTTCAAAGCTTGCAAAACTCAACGACGAAAAAATTCCTTACATATCAATTCTTACCAATCCCACTACCGGAGGTTCGACGGCATCTTTTTCAATGCTGGGTGATCTGAACATTGCCGAACCAAAAGCTCTGATAGCTTTTGCAGGTCCGAGGGTTGTCAAGCAGGCAACCGGAAAAGACCTTCCGCCGGGATTTCAGACTTCGGAATTTCTGCTTGAGCACGGATTCATAGATCTGATCGTAAACAGAAAAGACCTTAAAGAAAAACTTGCTCAGATACTAAAACTCATTCAGAATTAATGAAGGTAGTCAAGGATATCACTGCCGTTCAGCAGATCTCAGAATTTTACAGATGTACAGGAAAAAAAGTAGCGCTTGTCCCAACCATGGGATTTCTTCATGAAGGTCATACTTCGCTGATGCTCAGGGCAAAACAAGAAAATGACATTCTTATCGTAAGTATATTCGTTAACCCCACACAGTTCGGAAAGGGTGAGGATTTTGACAAATATCCAAGGGATATTGTAAGGGATTTTCACATATGCGAAAAATCAGGAGCTGATTATATTTTCAATCCTGAGGCAGAGGAGATGTACGGGAAAGATCATTTTACAAAAGTCACACTTTCAAATGTCACGGAGAAACTCGAAGGTGATTTCAGACCCGGTCATTTTGACGGAGTGGCTACGGTGGTTACAAAACTTCTGAACATTGCAAAACCGCACAGAATATATCTTGGTCAGAAGGACGCACAGCAGAATGCAGTTCTGAAAAGAATGATCTCAGATCTAAACATTGATACCGAGTTGATAATATGTGAGACGATCCGTGAGGAAAACGGTCTTGCCAGAAGTTCAAGAAACACATTCCTCACTTCCGAACAGAAAGATAAAGCATCTGTACTTTTTCATGTTCTGAAGGAAGGAGAAAAAATGATTACACGGGAAAAGATAACTGACACTGAAATAATTTATGAGAAGGTTAAAAATATCATTAAAGAAAAATCCCCTGATTTTCAGCTTCAGTACTACAAGATCACTGACAACAATTCGCTCGAAGAGATTAGGGATCTGAACGGGTATACAGGTGAAATTCTTATATCATTAGCGTGTAAAGTCGGCAGTACAAGGCTGATTGACAATATAATTTTCACAAAGTGAGAAGTTTACTTCACAGAATAACCGAAAAACAAGACACCTTTTAATGGAAAAAAAATTAGCAACAGTAATAATGGCTGCCGGGAAAGGCAAGAGAATGAAAAATCCCGACAAGTCTAAAGTAATGTTTGAGCTTAAAGGAAAACCGATGATCGGATATGTTGTAGAGCTTGCGCAAAAAATAAATTCCGATATTATAATACCTGTAGTTGGTCATCAGAAAAGCTCCGTGATTGATTTCCTTAATGAGAAATATCCGGATTTAAAAGACAAACTGAAATTCGCACATCAGGACGTGCAGCTTGGGACCGGACATGCCGTAATGCAGACAAGAGAATTACTTGAGGATTTTAGCGGTGATGTTTTGATACTTTCCGGAGATGTTCCGTTACTTTCTGAAAAAACGCTTGGTTTATTTTTAAATTATCACATTGAAAACAATTTTGACGCAAGTCTGATCTCAGCAGTTCCGGAAGATCCGGCCGGATACGGCAGGGTTTTAAGAAATGAAAAAAATGAGTTTTATGATATCAGGGAACACAAGGACTGTAATGCTGAAGAGCTTAAATGCAGAGAGATAAATTCCGGCATATACATTATTGACAGCGGGATATTATTCAAAGCGCTTGATACGCTCAAGACTGACAATGCGCAGGGCGAATATTATCTTACGGATGTTTTCAAATATTTCAGAACTGAAGGTAAAAAAACCGGAGCTTACATTGCGGAAAACATTACGGAGATAACGGGAGTGAATTCATCCGAACAGCTTAAGGAGCTCGAATCAAAAATTTAAAAATAAATTTAACAAAACGAGAATTTGTCAGATCTAATAGTTTCAGTTTCAGGAATAAGGGGAATTTCAGGTGACAGTCTGACACCTGAAAATATAATAAAATACACTTCAGCATTTTTTGAATACTGCAGACAAAATTCAAAAAAGAAAAAAGTAAAAATTGCTGTAGGGAGAGACGGAAGACTTAACGGTGAAATAACAGAGCAGATAGTTATCAACACTCTCAGAATGTGCGGAGCTGATGTTATTAGCATTGGCGTTGCTCCGACTCCGACAGTTCAGATAGCGGCAGAGGATCTTAAATGCTCGGGCGGCATTTCGATAACTGCTTCACATAATCCGCAGATATGGAACGGATTAAAATTTCTTAATCCGGACGGAACATTTCTTGACGGCGGACAGATTGAAAAAGTAATAAAGACAGCAGTTAAAGGTAAATTCACATATGCGGATTTAAAAGATACAGGCAAATTAATAAGCGACAACTCAATTCTGAATTACCACATTTCCAAAGTCTTAAAATTAAATATCCTCGATCTGAAAAAAATCAGGTCAAAGAAATACAAAGTGGTAGTGGATGCAGTAAATTCTTCAGGTTCTTTTATTGTCCCGGAGCTTCTGGAAAAACTGGGATGCAGAGTTATCAGATTATACTGCAGCGGAGGCGGAGTCTTTCCTCATACACCTGAACCTCTTCCGGTTAATCTGAAAAAGTTAAGCAGTGCTGTACTCCGGAATAAAGCAGACATTGGTATAGCCGTAGATCCGGACGCAGACAGACTCGTTCTCATAACTGATAAAGGAAAACCATTCGGAGAGGAAAACACAATTACTATGGTTGTAAATCATGTATTCGGGAAACTTCACGGCAAAGAGAAAAATGCATCTGTAAATCTTTCAACAACCAGGGCAGTGGATGATATTGCAGCTCAGCATAATTCAAAAGTTTACAGAAGTCCGGTCGGAGAGATCAATGTAGTTAAGGAAATGAAGAAAAGAGGATCTGTGGTCGGAGGCGAGGGAAGCGGCGGGATTATTTATCCTGACCTTCATTACGGAAGAGATTCACTTGCAGGAATAGTTCTTGTACTGAATGAACTGGCGCAGAAAGGAATAAGTCTGAGCAGATACAGGGAGATGCTTCCTCAATATCACAATTTTAAAACAAAGATCGAAAATATCAAAGACGCTGATTCGGTTTTGAAAAAAGTGAAAAAGATATATTCGCTGAATAAAAATGTTACCGGAATAAGAACAGATGACGGACTGAAATTGGATCTTAAAGATCACTGGATTCATTTAAGAAAATCAAATACTGAACCTGTAATCCGTGTAATAACAGAAGCAGTTTCACCTTCAATAGCCGAAAAAATAAATAAAGAAATTACAGAACTTATTTTGAAGTAGTCTTGTTCATAAAAAAGATTTAACTTTAACTTATTTTTTAAATCATCTATTTTTAATCAATTCAAACTAAAAAAATAATCAAATGCAGAAAGTATTTTTAACAGTCGTTGCAGTATTGCTGACTGTAACATTATATTCCTGTTCATCAGTAACTGAGATGTCAGGTACGTGGAAGAAACCGGCTACAGCAGCAAAGAAATATAAAGAAATAATAGTGATGGGAATATCTGACAATATAGTTGCAAAATCAAAAGTTGAGAATGCAGTTGTAAGTCAGCTGAAAAAAAACGGTATAAACGCAGTCTCAGGAACAAACACGTTACCAAACAGCATGTTTGACTCTGACGGTGACGGAAAAGCCGATCCGGAGAATCAGGAAAAAGTAAAAGCCAAACTGAAAGAACTCGGGATTGACGGCGCAATTGTTATTTCAGTTCTTGATATTAAAGAAGAAGAAAGATACGTACCGGGAACATCATATTATTCTCCTTATAATTCATATTATCCATTTTACAACTATTACTGGGGTTCATACAATGTAGTTCACTCACCGGGATATTATACAAAGTCCACAAATGTGTTTCTCACAAGTAATTTTTACAATGTAAATGATGAGCAGTTATTATGGTCAGCACAGTCGCAGACATTTAATCCTACTTCCCTGAATGATTTTGCTAAGTCTTATTCAGAAAGTATGGTAGATGATTTTCTGAGTTCGGGTTTAGTAAAGAGATAATCTGCTTCGGGATATTTTCATTTTTTCCGGGGGAAAACCTTTTAAACGGTTTTCCCCCTTTTTATTCTGTAATCCGTTGTTAATTCACTGTAATATTTTTAATTTATTCCAAATAACTAATTCAGATTCCGTAAAAATTCATGAACACCAGGATAAGCTTTTTACTTAATGATAATCTCATTTCCGAAGAACTTAATCCCGCTGCCGTACTCCTCGATTACCTGAGGTCTGCGGGACTTACCGGAACAAAAGAAGGCTGCCGGGAAGGAGACTGCGGAGCCTGTACTGTTATCTCAGGTCAGATCAGGAATAACACGATCGTTTACCGGACTGTCAATTCCTGCCTGATTCCTCTTATGAATGTAAACGGTCATCATATCGTTACTATAGAAGGTCTGAATCAGAAAAAAAATAATCTCACTCCTGTTCAGCATTATTTTATAAATGAAGGCGCTTCACAATGCGGATTCTGCACTCCCGGATTCATTGTTTCCGCAACAGGTTTCCTGCTGTCAGGGAAGGATAATTCCTATGATAATATCATTGACGCAATTGACGGAAATATTTGCAGATGCACCGGACATAATTCCATAATCAGAGCTGTAAATGATCTTGCAGCTGAATTCAGCGAGCTGCCTGAGGATTTTCATGAAAGAATTGAATATCTGATAAGAAGAAATGTTCTGCCTGAATTTTTCCGGAATATTGAAGAGAAACTTCCGCATATAAAGACTATGTCAGGACAGAAAAACGGGAACGAAACACCAAAATATTTTGTGGGAGGAGGAACTGATCTCTTTGTCCAGAAACCTGCTGAGATGCTCTCTTCCGAACTTACATTTCTGAGATCATCTGATAATTTAAACGAAATATTTGAAAGAGATGGCTTTTGTTTCGTAGGATCAGGTGCAACTGTTACTGATATTTTGAATTCACCTCTTATTAAAGATTATTTTCCCGGAATAAACGAATTTTCTGAATTGTTCGGTTCAACTCCTATCAGAAACAGCGCTACACTCGGAGGAAATATAAATAACGCTTCTCCTATCGGGGATATGACCGCTTTCTTTTTGGCTCTCGACCCGGAAGTAATTCTATCCGGCGGTACTGAGGAAAGATCCGTCAGACTGAAGAATTTCTTCATAAGTTATAAAAAGACTGTCAGGAAGCAGAATGAATTTTTAAAGTATCTGAAATTCCGTATTCCCGGGGGTGAATATTTTTTTAATTTTGAAAAGGTTTCAAAGAGAACTTATCTTGATATAGCTTCAGTAAATTCAGCGGTCTTACTTAAGCTTGATAATAATTTTATCTCCGATATCCATATTTCCGCAGGAGGTGTTTTTGAAATTCCAAAATATCTTTCTGCAGCTTCTGAATTTCTGCTCGGTAAAAACATTGATCCCGAAATTCTCCGGCAGGCGGTTGAAATAGCTGACACTGAAATTTCACCGATAAGTGACGCTAGAGGAAGTGAAAGATACAAAAGACTTCTGCTCTCAAGACTGATCTATGCTCATTTTATAAAACTTTTTCCGAATCTTATTGATATTAAGGAAACTGTATGAAGAATTATGATATTATTCAGCACGTCACAGGCAGATCATTGTTCATTGACGATATTAATGTTCCGAACGGTATACTTTATGCAAAAGTATTTTATTCTCAGATTGCCCACGGAAAAATATTGTCTGTTGATCTTTCCGAAGCGCTTTCGGTCAGGGGAGTCTTAAGGATAATTACTTCCGTAGACATTCCGGGCGTAAACCAGATCGGCGGAATTGTTCAGGATGAAAAACTACTGGCTGATGATGAGGTTCATTTTATCGGAATGCCTGTAGCTCTGGTTATTGCTGAATCAAAATTCATTGCTGAGACCGCAGCTCAGAAAATAAAAGTAGAATACGAAAAACTTCCGGTAATTACTGACCCGAGAGAAGCTTTTTCTAAAGGTTATCTATCCATTCCTCCGAGAATATTTTCCTCCGGTAATGTTGACACTGCATGGAAAGAATGTGACTTCATTGAAGAAGGAAGATGTGATTCCGGTGGACAGGAACACTTGTATCTCGAAACACAGGGTGCTTTTTCATTTCCTCTGGAAGGCGGAAGCATAAAGGTTATTTCATCCACTCAGGGACCTTCTGCAGTTCAGAAAACAGTTGCTGATGTTCTCGGTATTTCACGTAATAAAGTAGAAGTTGAGGTTCTCAGACTCGGAGGCGGCTTCGGCGGAAAAGAAGATCAGGCGTCTGCTTGGGCTGCATTATCAGCGCTTGCCGCTTCGGTAATGAATAAACCTGTCAAGCTGATCCTTTCCAGACATGATGATATGATTATGACAGGAAAAAGAAACCCTTATTCATCTGATTTTAAAATTGGACTAAACAAAGACGGGAGGATCTTAGCATACGAAGTTTCTTTTTATCAGAATTCAGGCGCATCTGCTGATCTCTCTCCCGCAATTCTTGACAGATCGCTTTTTCACTGCACTAACAGCTATTTCATTCCAAACGTTAAAGCAACCGGATACTGCTGCAGAACAAACGTTGCTCCTAACACTGCTTTCAGGGGATTCGGAGGTCCTCAGGGAAAATTTGTAATTGAAAGCGCGGTTTATAAAGCCGCTCTGAAAATGAATATTCCGGCGTATGAAATCCAGAGGAAAAATCTCATTAAAGAAGGTCAGTACTTTCACTACGGACAGAAAGCCGTTAATGTGATGGCTGAGAAGACATGGAATGAAGCTGAATCACAGTTTAATTTTGAATCAATCAGAATGAATCAGAAGAAATTTAACGCCGGTAATAAATTATTCAAAAAGGGATCTGCCGTAATGCCGATATGTTTCGGCATTGCATTCACAAATACAAGAATGAATCAGGCAAACGCGCTGGTAAATATTTACATTGACGGAAGCATTAGTTTCAGCACAGCTGCGGTTGAAATGGGACAGGGAGTGAACGCAAAGATCCGTGAGGTGATTTCAAGAGTATTTTCTGTCAGTCAGGACAGAATTAAAAACGAACCGACTAATACAACAAGATCTGCTAATACATCTCCTACGGCTGCAAGCTCTGGAGCTGACCTGAACTGCAATGCTGTTTATATCGCCTGTTCTAAAATTCTTGAAAGGTTACTTCTTTCAGCTGCCGAAGACCTCGGAGAAAATAATTCTGACAACTTAAAGATCAAAGATGAATCAGTATATATCAATGATGATAAAACAACTCTTGACTGGAATAATCTGATTGAAAACGCTTACACAAAAAGAATCAGTCTCTGCGATTATGCTCATTATGCTACGCCTGAACTGCATTTCGACAAAGACACAAATAAAGGAACGCCTTTCAGATATCATGTTTACGGTACTGCTGTGACGGAAGTAACTGTTGACTGCATGAGAGGGATTTTTAAAATCGATTCAGTAAAAGCCGTTCATGATTTCGGTACAAGCCTTAACCCGGTAATTGATCTTGGACAGGCCGAGGGTGCATTACTGCAGGGACTCGGTTGGATGACAATAGAGGAAATCATTCATGATAAAAACGGCAAACTACTTTCTGATCTGCTTTCCACTTACAAAGTCCCTGATGTTCATTTTGCTCCCGGAAATGTTGATATAAGATTCCTTAAAGAGCCTAACCCTGTGGGAATTTTCAATTCAAAAGCCATAGGCGAACCTCCACTCATGTATGGCATCGGAGTTTATTTTGCTATTATGAATGCTGTGAGAGAATTCAACTCTCACGCCGTACCGGAGTTTTCAGCTCCGTTCACACCTGAAAAAGTTCTTCTTAAACTTTATGAAAAATCCGATGCAGATGGTGTCCGTTATGAATCGCAGACCGGAGAAAAAAGCAATATTTTATAATTTTTATGAAAGAACTTCAGATCTGGAATTTTATACTCACGGAATTAAAAAAGAAAAATAAGATAATACTTTACTGCGTTGCCGGACATGAAAAAGGTTCTCCGGGGAAGACAGGATTTAAAATGGCTGTCTCTTCATCAGGCGATTTTACCGGTTCAATCGGCGGCGGCATAATGGAATACGGAATAATAAAAAAGTGCATAAAAAATTTCCCGGATGTAAACTCATACAGCAAAGCCGAAAGATATTTTCATCATAAAGGAAAATTGCCGGATGAGCTTGAAATTCCGTCTGCGAATTCAGGTCTTATCTGCGCGGGTTCGCAGTTATTACTTTCTGTATCAATTACAGCAGCTGATCTCCCTGAAATAAAGAAATTAACTGAATCATTCAATATCAGGAAACCTCTGAAAATAATTATCAGCAGTAAAGGATTCAGGACATCGGCTCATGGGAGGAGAAATTCAGGCAGATATTTATTTCAATTTAAAAGTATCAACAGCTGGAAATTCACCGAAGATCTTTCATTTGCTGAAACTGTACTCATTGCAGGCGCCGGTCATGTCGGGACATCATTAAGCAGACTTATGTATGATCTTGGTTTTAATGTTGTATTGTATGACGACAGAAAGGATCTCATTATAAAAAATAATATGCCGGATGGAATTAATGTAATCATTGATTCATACAGTAAGATCAGAAAACAGATCATTGATCCGCTTAAAACATACGCAGTAATTGTGACTACCGGTTTTGAAAGCGACAGGGAGGTTCTGTTTCAGCTTGCTGATAAAAATCTCAAATATCTCGGACTTATGGGAACCGGAGCTAAGATCAGAAAAATTTTCAGCGAGGCGGCTAAACAAGGTGTAAGAAGGGATCTTCTAAGGAAAGTAAAAGCTCCCGCAGGTATTGAGATACAAAGCTCGACTCCTGAGGAAATCTCCGTAAGCATTGCAGCTGAAATAATCAGGCTACGTAACTCAAAGATTTAATTCCGCTAAGTTAAATTTATCTTTGTAATATTTTTTTATGAATTCATCCGTTACTTTTCTGTGATGTCTGCGGAGAAATTTCAATGTCGAACGCATTGCTCTTATTACAACTAAATTTTCATCATCATAGAAATACTTTAAAATTTCGAATGCTTTACCGGGATATTTCTTTCCAAAGCTGTTATTAAATGACATTATCACATTCCATCTTACATACAGGTCCCTGTCGTTTAAGCAATTATGTAAGAAGGCAGTCGTCTCTTCCGGGAACTTGTTTCCAAAGTAAGATCCTAATATAAACGGTCCGAGATTTTTCCTGACATAAATAGATCTGTCATTCATCAGAGATCTGAGAATTCTGAATGCTTTATTCAGATTCTTTTCGTCCCTCATTCCCAATGCCGAAAATACAACTGCTCTTCTTACATTTTCAGTCGGATGCTTTGTCCATTCGATAAGATCTTTGTAAAATTCCCTGTTGTAAAACAGAGTATCGGCAAAAGCGCTGCCTGCATATTCACGGACTTCCCAGTTCTGATCATCAGCAGTCTTCAGCAAAAATTCCTTAACCTTTCCGGGATTTTGTTTATAACCTCTCCAGATGAGCGAAATACCGATCTCCTTTGCATTGTCTTCTTTTCTCCTGCAGAAAAATAATCCTGTTTGAAAATAATCTTTCCCGGTATCCTTTCCTGAATCAATTATCTCCCTTACAATTTCCCTTATGACAAATCTCTTGTCCTTTGTCTTTGCAGTATTGGCATGAGAGGTTTTAACCTTTTCAAGAATTTTGATTATTTCAGATAAATTCCGGGAGCTGATCAGGTTCTTTATTTTAATCTTATCTTTTTCACTCAAAAGTGAATTGCCCGAATTCATGCGTCATTATTTAATTTTTCCAATAAAAAGAATAACTGATCAAAAATACAAGATAATATTTTATGTCTGCATAAAAATTTAACCGAAGTTATTTGGAATTACAAAAATGAAATATAAATCTTATATTTGTAGCGTCTTGAATAAATCCAATTTATGAATTTCGATCTCGAAACTGTTTTATTTTTCTCGCTAAGTATTTTATCCTTTGTATCCGCTGTTTTCATGATCACAAGGAGAAACCCAATCAACAGCGCTTTGTTTCTGATCCTGAACTTTTTTACGGTTTCAGGTCTTTATCTCCTGCTGAAAGCGCAGTTCATTGCAATTATACAGGTGCTAGTTTATATGGGAGCCATCATGGTACTTTTCCTGTTTGTCATTATGCTTCTGAATCTGCAGGATGAGAAGAAAATGAGTGAAAAATATTCATACAAGAAACTTACCTCCATTCTTCTGGCAATTATGCTTTTTGGGATTCTGGGATATACCGTATTTTTTGGTTTTGAGGGGAAATTTCAGATGATATCCGATCAGGCGGTCAGGCTTGGTACTGCGGAAACTCTCGGAGCCGAGCTCTATACAAATTATTCATTTCCGTTTGAACTGGCATCATTCCTGCTTCTTGCCGCCATTGTGGGAGCAATTGTTCTGGCTAAAAAGAAATTTGACTGACACTCCTTTTAAATAATATCAAATCCCGTATATCTCCTTAGAACATCAGGCACATTAATGTTTCCTTCCTTTGTCTGATTTGACTCAAGCAGCGCTACCATTAATCTTGATGTTGCAAGACCCGATCCGTTCAGTATGTGAACAAATTCCGTTTTAGTTTTATTGTTTTCGAGCTGTTTCTTATACCTTACCATTGCCCTTCTGGACTGAAAATCGGTACAGTTGCTGACTGAAGAAGTTTCAAGCCATTTATCCTCTGCATACGACCATACTTCAATGTCATAACACTTTGATGCTGCAAACCCAATATCAGCAGTACAGAGTTCTATTATTCTGTAATGCAGACCAAGTTTATCGAGAATTCCACAGGCATGCGAAAGCATTTTTTCCATTTCCGAATAAGATTCTTCAGGACTGCAGAAATTTATCAGCTCAACTTTGTTGAATTGATGAACCCTCAGGAATCCTTTTGTATCTTTTCCGTAACTTCCGGCTTCTCTTCTGAAGCAGTTGGTGAATCCGCAGTATTTAACTGGAAGATCTTCCTGTTTAAGGATCTCGTTTCTGTGAATATTCAGAATAGATACTTCAGCAGTAGGTATTGCAAACATATTATCCTTTTCCATGTAATACATATCCTCTTCGAACTTAGGCACTTTTTCTGCAGCTTCCATTGATTCTCTTGTTACCAGCACTGGAGTAAGAACTTCTCTGTATCCGTTCTTTCCCTGCTCATCCAGCATAAAATTTATCAGAGCCCTTTCAAGTCCGGCGCCTTTACCCTTGTATAATGCAAAACCGCTTCCAGAGATCTTCGCACCTCTCTCGAAATCAAGTATGTCAAGATCTTTTCCAAGCTGAACATGATCTTTGACTTTGAAATCAAAGCCTTTCTTTTCGCCTGAAACTTTGATTTCCACATTATCTTTTTCAGATTTACCGAACGGGACAGAGTCATGAGGAATATTTGGAACATATTTCAAAAGCAGGTCAATATCCCCGTCATATTTTTTCAGTTCTTCATCAAGAGATTTGATATTATCGGAAACTTTTTTCATCTCAGCGATCCTTTCCGTAGCATCTTCCTTATTCCTTTTCATGACAGCAATTTCATCCGTAACCTTATTTCTTTCCTCCTTAAGAGTTTCGGTTTTATGGATCAGCTCCAGTCTTCTTTTATCAAGTTCGTAAATCTTTTCAATTGTTTCAGTGTTTTCATTTCTCTGAATTAATTTCTCCTTAATAATCTCAGGATTTTCCCGTATAGTTTTAATATCAAGCATATATGTTTTTATTATTTTTAATATCCAAGCTGAACTTTAAGCAGTCTTAATCCTTCTAGCGTATCCATGGGATTGAATCCGAGTTCAGACTGCGCCTTGAGAATGATCAGCCCAGACTTAAGAGGTCTGGGAGCCGGTTGTTTAAGACTTTCTGTTGTTACAGGTTTTACTAGATTCTTATCGTATTTGAATACTTCGCAAAGTTTTAAAGCAAAATCATATCTGGATAGAATATCCGGACCGGAAATGTTGTAAATTCCCGAAGCATCCTTTTCAGCTATCTTCAGAGTTCCGTAAGCAAGATCGTCTATCATTGTCATATTGCTGATCTGATCTGTCACGATATTGACCGGTCTGTTATTTTTCAGCTCATCGATCATCCATAATGCAAAGTTCGGTTTAACATTATTTCCGATACCGTACAGGACAAGTGTCCTGATAATGGCAAACCTAATATCGCTGGTAACCAATGCATTTTCACTTGCCAGTTTTTCCCTTCCGTAAAACGAAACAGGATTTGGTTTTGACAGTTCATCATAAGGTCCGTTCTTTCCGTCAAAAATATAATCAGTTGAAAAATGAATTATCTTACTTCCTATCTTCTTTGCGGCAATGATAAGATTCTTTACTCCGTCGACATTGATCCGCCATGACAATTCCCTTTCGGTTTCGCATTTATCAACATTCGTATAAGCTGCACAGTTAATGATCACATCAGGTTCGTGAAAGTAAATAAGCTTTTTCACATCTTCCTTTTCAGTAATATCAAGTACACAATAGGTATGTCCGTATTCAAGATAAGAGGAATCTTCTACTGAAGTGAGGATCAGTTCATGATCCGTCTCTCTTGTAAATATTGAAGTAACCGCCTGTCCGAGTAATCCGTTTGCACCGGTTATAAAAACTTTCATAAGATATGATAAAATCGGGGAATGTATGAAATTCGACAATACATTTTACCTCAGTTTATTTAGTTCTGAGATTCCTTCAAGCGAGGAATTAAATGATGCGAGTCTGTTTGCAAAGTGTATGCTCTTGTCAAAGTTTCCGTTCCTGGAATAATCAAGAGTAAAAGCGGAAGCGAATACATCTCCGCAGCCGGTGGAATCCTTGAATCTGGGATTTTCTATTGCGGCAATTTCCATATGGTCTATATCCTTGAATCTTTCCGTACCGTAAATTTTTTCCTTTTTTGTAAAGCCCGTAACTCCGTCTACGCCTCTTGTTACAATTATACCTTTTACTTCATTCAGATTATTGAAGAGTATCTCTTCGGCTATTTTATATTCAGTAAGTTTTTCTCTGCTGAGAGAAGCCATTTCAAACTGATTCATCTGCACTGTATCAGTGTTAGTGCACCATTCATACCAGTTATCGACGGGAACATGAATCCTGCTACCGTCTTCCTTTGTTTCCATTACGATGTTGTGAATGTCAATGTGCATGAATCCTTTGAAATTCTTTCTGATATTTTTAAGAGTTTCAAGTGTTATGTCCACGCCTGAGATCATATTTATGAGAATTGCATCCGCCATATTCATAAAATTTTCTATGCTGCTGTAATTTAGCGTGTAAGTAGGATCCGTTGATTTCTCAAACCTTGCGCTTTTATCTGAATTATAAAGACTGTAATACAAATTAACTTTCCTTGTAGCATGTTTTAATTTATTTATACCATAGGTTTTTATATTCGGATACTTTTTCAGAATTGCAGTTATGTTATCAAACTCGTCTTCACCAAGATTCATAACTGGAATAATGTTATCGGATTTGTCTGCGAGAACAGCCATACTGATCAGAGAATATAATATTCCGCCGTAGCTGTGAATTGTATCACCGCCGGCTTTGTGTATCACATCCACACAGGGTTCACCGATTACAAGATAATTCATGTTTATTTTTTAAAAATTTCGTCTAATTTTTTTATTATCTCAGCAGGGATTTCAAAGTCGCCTGCTTTAAGATTTTCTTTAAGCTGTTCCGATTTGGTTGCTGAAGTAATGGTGCTGGAAATTATTTCCTTCCTCAGACACCAGCTTAATGCCAGACAGGAAGGTGTTGTATTCAGTTTACCTGCAATGTCTATCAGCTTGTCAACTTTCTTTAGATTTTCTGCGCTTGCAATTTTTTTGACAAATACATTATACTTTTCATTTCCCAGTCTTGTGTCTTTTGCCGCTTTTTTGCCGTTGTATTTGCCTGTGAGAACTCCCTGCGCAAGAGGTGACCAGACTATCTGGCCAATACCGTTCCTTGTGCAGTAGTCCATTACTCCGTTCTTCTCAATGTCCCTGTAAAGCAGGCTGTACTGCGGCTGATTGCTTACCGGCGCATGCAGATTAAATTTTCTGCAGACAGTGACTGCCTCTGCAATATTGTTTTTCGTCCATTCGCTGACTCCCCAGTAAAGTATTTTTCCCTGTTCGATAAGAGAATTGAATGCCCTGCATGTCTCTTCCACAGGTGTCTCACTGTCATATCGGTGACACTGATAAAGATCGATATAATCAGTTTTTAAACTTCTGAGGGATTCTTCAACGGATTCAAAAACATGTTTTCTTGAAAGACCTCTGTCATTGATATTGTCTGATACAGGCCAGTAGCATTTTGATGCTAGGAAAAGATCTTTTCTTCTGAATTCGGATAATGCTTTTCCGAGAAATTTTTCAGATTCGCCACCTGAATATACATCGGCTGTATCAAAAAAATTAATTCCGTTATCAAAAGCAGTCCTGATAAGGGATGATGCGGTCTTCCTGTCGACCATCCCCCCTATTGTAAGCCAGCTTCCGAATCCTATAACGCTTACTTTACTGCCGCAATTTCCTAATTTTCTGTACTTCAAATATAATTAAATTAAATTAAATCCACTATTTTATAAATTCTTAAATATTTCCCTTTTAAAAATCCTGAAATCATCTGAAAGAATTTTTCAGCTGCTGCCTGTAATATTTTCCTGAAGCCTTGCCGCCGAAATTCAAGCTCAAAGTTCCCTGATGTGTAATTCCAAGTTCCTGATGATTGTAAAGAGAATAATCTAACTGAAACAAGCCGTAATTCAGTCCGATGCCTCCCGAGAATGAAACCGGCTCAGTGCTTATTCCCGCTCTCAGATCAGCAAGATCCAGCACAGAGTATTCAAATCCTGATCTTACTGACAGAGGATACTTCACATCTTTTTCAGCTTCTAATATCAGTATTAAATTTTCAGACGGCTGAAAAGTCAGACCTGTCCTGTAAACCTGCGGTATCTTTTCCTTTGTCTTTCCAATTTTTGATCCTGTCAGATTATTAACCGCAAATCCCCATTTCATGAAATCCGATATATAAGCCATTGCTCCGATATCCAGCCCTAAAGCAGAAGCTGAATTATAATTTGCTATACTGAGATTAAAATAATCTGCATTAATTCCGAGAAAGATCCTGTCCTTGAAAACTTTACCGAAAGATAATTTAATTACTGATTCCCTGTAAAGCTCAAATCCCAGAGTTTTTATTCCTACCGCAAATGTACCTGCTTCCGTGGGTTCAGCGTAACTGAAAGCAGCCTGAGATAAACCGCTGACCCCGAATAAAGAAGGACTGTAACAAACCGAAATTTCCCTGAATTTTAACTGACCTAATCCCGAGGGATTGTAAAAGACAGCAAGAGAATTGTTTGAAACAGAAGTAAACGCTCCGTTCAATCCTGCAGCTCTTGCACCTGTTTCCGTATTTTCAAACTGGGCTTCGGAACTTTTTACCATAAACAACACTATAATCATCATTACTAACCTGTTCATCGTTCGCCTTTAATAATTTTAAAAATGAATTGATTATTTGAAATGTAACATCAAATTTATCGTAATAAATTTAATTGAAAGAGAGAGAAAATGCAAAGACAAATTAAATGGTTTTTAATTATCATATTAATTTCATTTATACAGAAAACGCCTCTTCAGGCTCAGGACAGGGATCTAATCGTAGATGTAATAGTAAACTATGATCAGCTTCCTCCCGCAGCCCAGGAGAAACTGGTAAATTTCAAACAGAGAGTCCAGGATTATCTGAATAAGAATAAATATCATGATGAGAAGATCGCTCCCATAAGAGTATCCATGCAGTTCAATTTTACGGGAGTTAATACTGTTACATTTAATTATGATGCAAAGCTGTTTATTGCAAGCCAGCGGGAAGTTTACAATCCGTTTAACAGGAACGATCCCAAATTTTCAACCGCGTTCAGGTTTCTTGACGAAAGGTGTGAATTTTATTATAATGACAATATGCCATTTATTAAAAACGATCTGAGATTTGATCCGCTTTTGAGCATGCTTGATTATTACGCCTATATGATAGTCGGATATGACGAAGATTCGTATTATCCGAAAGGAGGAACAAGATTCTACCAGAAAGCCCTTGATCTGTGCAACAGGGTATCTGTGGGAAGTACCGGATGGAATGAAACCGGAGGCGGTTCAAAACCTTCCAGACTTCAGCTTGTTCAGGAACTTATGAACGTCCGTTACGATAATTTCAGGAAAGGATTTTTTGAATATATGTGGACAGGTCTTGACTCTCTCGCAATTAACAGGGACCACGCTTATGCAAATATTCTCAGCGCTCTTGAAGTCATAAGCGAAGTCAAGAACAAGGAAGTGAAAGCATTCAATGTTGATATTTTCTATGATTCAAAAGCATCTGAAATAGCGGAGACATTTCTGGAATACGGTGACAGAAGAGTTTATGATAAACTTATCTCATATGACCGCTCACATCAGTCTGTTTATGAGGAAGCGAGAAACCGGGCGAGGTGACAGGATTGCCAAATCAATTTTAAAACCCCGTGGAAATTAATTTCCCGGGGTTGTTTCATTTTAATTGTTAATTTTCTGCTGTAAACATACATAAATGTACTTAATATTAAAATTAACCTATAATCATAAAAATTCTACCGGATCTTAATTCCTTTTTTTACCGCTGCTTTTAAAAAAAACTATTGTTTTTTTAAATTTATTCTTTAGTTTGAATTAGTTAAATTCACTCAATTTTATAAATTAAACCAAGGAAAATTATGAAAAAGACTCTACTAATGCTATTTGCACTTACTTTTATTGCAGCAGCAGGTACGAAAGCTCAGTTTAAAGATTATACTGTAAAAGGAGGTATTCAGTATAATCAACTGATGCCATTTTCTGAGTATAAAGCTTCATATTCGTATACTGCCAGAGCTTATCTTGCTTTTGAACTTTCGCAAATGCTTGCCATAGAACTTGGCGGCGGATTCGGGCAATATAAGACTGAAGATGATTTTCATTCTGTAAATACAGGAACCGGAACTACCGGAAAACAGTATGTAAAGACCGATATTATTCCAATAGACGCAAGATTAAGAATTGCTCCGTTCGCTTCAAAGAACTGGAATCCTTATTTTTACGGAGGAATAGGTCTTTTAAAATATACTACTAAGGAATTGCCTTCAAACATCACGATTCCTGACTATAATGAATTAGCTGACAGCTGGACGGCTTTTATACCTCTCGGTATCGGAACTGAGATCAGAATGTCCGACAATGTTATGCTGGATCTAAGCGGTGGAATTTCTTATCCTTTCACAGATCAGCTGAATAATTTCATTCTCGGTAAATGGGAAGATGCTTCGGCTAATCTTTCTCTTGGTCTGACCTTTGCAGGAAGTAATGACTGTGAAACTGACCTTGACAGGGACGGACTTACCAAATGCAGAGAAGAGCAGCTCGGCACTGACCCTAATAATCCTGACACTGACGGTGATGGATTAAATGACGGTGAAGAAGTAAACACATATATGACAAATCCTTTAAATAAGGATACAGACGGTGATACCCTTACAGACGGAGCCGAAGTTAAGACTTACAATACAAACCCTCTCAAAAAAGATACAGATGATGATAAATTAATGGACAACGAAGAAGTCAATACTTATTTCACAGATCCAAACAACAGGGATACTGACGGTGACAACCTTAGTGACGGTGATGAAGTACTCATTTACAAAACAAATCCGAGAGTAGCTGATACTGACCTTGGAACAGTTCCGGACGGTGTTGAAGTTGGAAGAGGCACTAATCCTCTGGATCCTTCCGATGATCTTCCAAAACCAAAAGAAGAACCTATAAAAGTTGGTCAGGTGATCACACTTGAAGGAATCAACTTTGCAACCAACAGCGCTGATATATCTTCAGTTGCCGAAGGCGTACTTGAAAGAGCTTTGGGTTATATGAAAGATAATCCGGATCTTGAAGTAGAGATCAGCGGTCATACGGACAATACCGGAAGCAGAGCTCACAATATGGATCTCTCACTGAGAAGAGCCGAATCCGTTAAAGCATGGTTTGTTGCAAACGGAGTATCAGGTTCCAGAATATCAACCGTAGGTTATGGTCCTGATCAGCCTGTAGCTTCAAATGATACTGAAGAAGGCAGATATCAGAACAGAAGGATAGACTTCAAGAGACTGAAGTAAATAAATATTCACTAAAATTAAAAAGCTGTTTCTGCGAAAGCGGAAACAGCTTTTTTTATATACCTAAACAAAATAATTCCGTTTATTTCATTAATCTGTCAACAAGTTCTTTAGTACCTGAAGTAGCTTTTGATTTAATATGTGTAAGATTTGAATAACTTAAATTCAATTCCGGTTCAGAGGGATCAATCAGGTACCTGGGAATTTCATTTCCCGTATATGCGACTAATCCGGCAGCCGGATAAACAACCAGGGAAGTTCCTATCACAATGAATATTTCGGCTTTCAGTGTTTCCATAACTGCCTCTTCCATTTTGGGAACCAGTTCACCAAACCATACTATAAATGGTCTAAGCTGAGATCCAAGTTCGCATTTATCACCTATTGAAATGTCTTCGCCTTCCAGATCATAAATCAGGTCCGGATCAGCTGTACTCTGGGACTTGTTGAGTTCACCGTGAAGATGGATTATACTTGAAGAGCCAGCTCTTTCGTGAAGGTCATCAACATTCTGAGTTATAACTGTAACGTCATATTTTTCCTCGAGCCGGACAAGTTCAGTATGAGCGGCATTCGGGACAGCATTCCTAAGCTGTCTTCGTCTTTGATTATAAAACTCAAGCACAAGCTTCCGGTTGCGCCTCCATCCTTCCGGTGAAGCCACATCCATCACGTTATGCCCTTCCCATAATCCTCCCGAATCCCTGAAAGTAGAAAGTCCGCTCTCAGCGCTGATCCCTGCTCCGGTTAATACTACTATTTTCTTCTTTCTCAAAATGTTCTTTTATACTGTAAATTATCCAAGAGAATATTTAAAATTTAAATTAAAACAACCGCAGAAAATTTTAAAGTCACCAAAATGTCAAAGGTCAAAGGTCAAAGGTCAAATGTCAAATGTCAAATGTCAAAAGTTAAATGTCAAATGTTAAATGCTAAATGTTAAATGCTAAATGTTAAATGTTAAATGTCAAAGGTTAAAGGTCAAAGGTCAAACGTCAAACGTCAAAGGTCAAACGTCAAACGTCAAACGTCAAAGGTTAAAGGTAAAGGTAAAGGTAAAGGTTAAATAAAAAATTATTAAAAAAAATTTTTAAATATCCTATGTGTCTATGTGTCTATGTGTCTATGTGGTTACAAAAAAAAGCGGAGTCAGACTCCGCTTTTATAAATTTCTATTTAGATCCGTTTATTTTTTCCCGGCTATTTTATCTATAAGATACTGTGCAACAGCAGCCGCTTCTTTCGGTTTGAGACCGGGATTAGGCATCGGAGGGTACTCAGGATTTTTTTTAACAGGATTCAGAATAAACTGCTGCAGCTTCTTTACATCTCCGTTATAAGTCGGTATTGTCTGCTGATAGGGCGGACCGACAAGTTTAACATCAAACTTATGACATGCAGAACAGATCTTTGTAAATATTTCCTCTCCGTTTACGCCTTCAGTATTGACAGTTTTACCTTTTTTCTCCTTATGAAGCTCTTCAGCCATCAGATTAATTGCTTCAAGATGTTTGTATGATGCTGTTCCAAAAGCAGACTGATTTTTCATTATTATGAATCCGCAGGAAAGTATCACAAAATAAAAAGCAGCGCCGATATATTTCATATCGGAATTCTTAATTACAGCATAAAGAAAATTACATAACAGAAGAAGGGAAACAAAAGCAAGTCCGGTGTACATGAACACGCTTCCTGATAAAGCTGAATTCGGCATCATAAAAAAACTTATGAAAAGAAAAACAGGTGTAAGCGCTGCGCCTGTAAAGGCAATATTTGAACCGATTTTTTTGACAAAATTATAATACTCCTTTTCCATATCATGCATGCCGCCCTGCCAGCTGAAAAAGAAGAACAAAATAGCTGTTCCGGTTACGGCCGCAGATAAAACAAGCAGCATAATAAAATTAATGAATGTTGCGCCTGATAAAAATATCTGGGCAATATTCTGGAAATCCTGATATTTTTCTGAGAACTGAACAATAGTAATGCCTCCTGTAAAGAAGATTCCCGTAATCAGCAGCAGCACAAAACCGTAAAGACCTGAGTTGGAATTTGTGTTCATAAGATCAAATTCGTAATCTGATACTTCTTCAGGGAGTTTGGTTTCAAGTTCGTGTTTATTGAGTCCCGAAATCCCCTTGAATGTCTCTATCAGGGATTCAATTTGAAACGTACTCTGATAGCTGTAAATAAAATTGACAGCCAGTGCGAGAAATAACGTTGCAACAAACAGCAGACTGACGGCAATGACTTTTACTTCAAAAAGAAGCTGTGCATAACAGAATGTAATAGAAAGCAGCGGAATAATACCAAGTCCGACTCCGACAAATCTGTTTATAGCAAGTTTGTCAATGATATCCTTGGCAAATCTTATAAAGAGTTTATTCTTGATCTTTCTGCCGTAGGCATTGAATATAACTGAAAAAGCAGTTCCACCGACCAGCATACCGTAAAAAGGAATGAAAATAAGCAGCGACATTATAAGAATTATCTTAAGCAGCGAGAGATGCTGGGTAGTCGCCGGGATTACTAATTTGTCTAAAAAATCCATTTGATATATTTGTTATATTAATTTTTTATTCTAAAAATAATTTCACAAGTTTGTCAACCGACAAAAGTGTAATGATAAGCAGAGTAAAAATATTTATGCTTATGAACATATTCCTGAAACTGCTTTTATCACCTGTTCTGTCCAGAAATTTTATTGCTCTTGTAAAGATCCAGAAACAGAATACCGCCAGCAGAGCATTAGACACATAATAATTCAGGATACCGAAAAAATTGATGGACAGAGCAACAGCGACAGTAAGAAGGATCCATGTAAATGTAATTTTAATGAGCTGTCTCTGAGACAGCATATTAGTAAGAGTAGGAAAGCCTCCCCTGTCATAATCCTTTCCGTATACCAGAAGCAGGATCCAGAAATGCGGGATCTGCCATATAAAAAAATACGAAGCAATAAGAATAATTGTCTCATTGGTAAGGGAACCGCCTGCCGCAACCCATCCCGCCATCGGGGGAAGAGCTCCTACAAGCGAACCCGGGATTATCGCCAGCGCCATTACTTTCTTCAACGGAGTGTAAACTCCGTTGTACCACAAAAAAGTAAACAACCCGATATACAAACAAAGCAGATTCGACTTTAACAAAAGCACCGCCGATCCCGCAATCAAAAACACAACCGAAACCGAAATGACAAAAAACGGCGTCACAGTTCCTGATGGAATCGGTCTTCCCTTTGTCCTGTCCATCAGTATGTCCGTTCCCCTCTCCTGATAGTGATTCATTGCCGCTGCTCCGCATGCAAGCAAAAATATCCCTATCACAGGATAGAATGAATATGAACTCAGATCATTCAACGCAAGTATGTATCCAAGTGATGTTGTCAGCGCCACAAGCATTGTGATCCTGATCTTCGTCAGTTCAAGCACTACCCTGGTCCTGAATAACAGTCCTGAGCCTAATGTAAAATCTTTCTTATATGTATCTGCTGTCTGAATTTTCTTCTGAATTTATTTTTTTAATGTATCTGGTTTTTTCATATCCGAAGCAGGTGACTTTTTAATACTGTCAGTCTTTATTCCTGTCTTCAGGGTATCTTTGTTCATCTTCGTTGAATCAGTTACGCTTCCCGATGAACTAAGTGAATCCTTTTTAACCGCTGATGTATCTTTCTTGGTTGTATCAGCAGGCAGCGTGTTTTTCCAGATCTCAAATTCTTCTTCGGGAATTACTTTTACCGGAGCATACATATATGAATGATTCAGTCCGCAGTATTCCGCGCATGCTACATAATATGTTCCAAGATCTGCTGTCCTTATCCAGTAATGATTTATTCTTCCGGGAACCGCATCTTCCTTTGTCCTGAAATGAGGCATATAAAAACTGTGAAGTACGTCAATGGAAGTTATGTCAAATTTAATGTCCTTATTGTGCGGAAGCATCAGTGTATCGGATTTTTTCTTTGTATCATATTCGAATGTCCATTTCCACATCTGCCCTGTTACTTTAACTACCATAGCGTCTTTCGGAAAATCGCGCATATTCCTGAAACCCGACCAGCTGACAAAGAACATATACAGAACAAGAATTATTGGGATGATCGTCCATATTACTTCAAGCGTTGTGTTTCCTTCTATGTTTTCAGGGACAGGATTTCTTTTCTTGTTATATTTGAAAACAAAATACAACATTGCCACAGTGATAATGAGCAAAAGAACTATTGATATACCTGTTATTATCCAAAAGGTAGTATCTACTTCATTTATTATACTAGGTCTCATAATTAATTAACTGTTAATATCTGAATGTTAGATCAAAAAATGTTAAAATAAGTACAACAATAAAGATCAGCATACACACACCTACAAATATCTTGAACACTTTATTGTCATATTTCAGATGCATGAAAAAATTTATCACGAACATTGATTTCACAAGAGCAATGATCAGCGCGGCTGACAATGCAAGACTGCCGAGATTTATACCTGCTACCGCAACTGTTATTGACGTAAGCGAAAGCAGTCCGATCCATACAAGTATATTAACTCCGTAGGTCGGATGATGAGCTTCAGCAATGTGACCGTCACCCACATCATCAAGTCCCGTTACTTCTGTAATATCAGATTTATGATTGTTCATAATTTATTAAATTTTATAAAATTATTGTTAATGTATAAGATAAAATAAAGGAAACAGGAATATCCAGATTATGTCAACAAGGTGCCAGTATAATCCCGAATTCTCAAGCTTCTGAAAATTTGTGGCAGTGATTACATCTTTCTTTATCTGCCACATCACAAATCCAATGAATGCAAGTCCGACAATTATATGCAGTCCGTGAAGACCTGTCATTACATAATAAAGACCGAAATACATCACTTCTCCTTCACCCATATCCTGAAGAGCCGGACCTTTAGGGTAAATGCCGTGATGGAATTTTGCACCCCATTCGAAATATTTATTCACAAGGAATAATATTCCGCATGCTATTGTAACCCAAAGAAAGAACAGGCAGAGTTTCTTGTTGTTCTTCTGAAGAGCAACTATTCCCAGCACTACAGTTAGACTGCTTGTCAGAAGTATAACCGTATTGACTGCGCCCATCAGCACATCCAGTTCGCTTGCGGCTATTGCAAATGATTCCGCATAAATAAACCTGTAACTTGCATAGAGAATGAAGAGTCCTCCGAAAAGCAGAACTTCGGTGAACAGAAATAACCACATTCCCATTTTAGATCCGAAGTCATCCCTGTGCATGTGGATCTCATGGATCTCTTCCTGAACAGCTGTTTCAGTGTTCTGGCTCAATTTTTTACCTCCTGCTTATGTATATGTGTATGATCATAAGGACCGGTTGTAACAGTAGGAATTTCCTCGAAATTTTCCAGCGGCGGCGGCGATGGAACCGTCCACTCAAGTGTCGTTCCGCCCCAAGGATTATCCGTTGTCTTCTTTCCGTTCCTTATTCCGTTTATCAGATTAAATACCATTACTAGTATTCCTGAAACCAGTATCCATGACCCTACAGTTGAAATTATATGGTAAGTCTGAAACTCAGGAAGATAATCATAATATCTTCTCGGCATTCCGAGATATCCCATAATGAACATCGGGAAATAAAGCACATTGAATCCTATCCCTATCCAGTAAGCCGCTACCTTTGCGACTTTTTCGTTGTACATTTTTCCGTACATTTTCGGGAACCAGTAGTGAAGCGATGCAAAGAATATCAGTCCCATTCCTCCGAACATCACATAATGAAAATGTCCCACCACAAAATATGTATCCGTAAGAAAAATATCAGTATTCAGAGCGCCAAGCACAAGTCCGGTAAGTCCGCCTATGGAAAATATAAAAATAAACAGCAGAGTGAAAAGCATTGGAGCTGTCACATCAATTGAACCTTTATAAAGAGTCGCCACCCAGTTGAATACTTTTATTCCCGAAGGCAGAGCAACTATAAATGTAAGCAATGAAAATATTACTCTTGATGTATCGCTGATACCGCTTGAGAACATGTGGTGTCCCCAGACAAGATATCCGACCAGAGCTATGCCGAGACTCGATATTGCTATCGGCACATAACCGAATATCGGTTTCTTTGCAAATGTCGGTATGATCTCCGATACAACACCCATTGCAGGGAGAACCATGATGTAAACTGCAGGATGCGAATATATCCAGAACAAATGCTGATAAAGCAGAGGATCTCCTCCCAGCGTCGGATCGAATACTCCGATGCCGAATGCTCTTTCAAGAATTACAAGAAGAAGAGTGATACCGATCACCGGTGTAGCAAGCACCTGTA
The DNA here is from genome assembly GCA_018266875.1 of Bacteroidota bacterium. Taxonomy (GTDB): domain Bacteria; phylum Bacteroidota; class Ignavibacteria; order Tepidaquicellales; family Tepidaquicellaceae; genus UBA2330. The sequence goes on along the minus strand of JAFDZR010000073.1, from coordinate 18,602 downwards.
TCCAGGATGTTGCGTATATCGCCCAGACGAAAAGAGGCATTCTGAACCAGGTCATTCCGGGACATCTAAGTCTGTGTATCGTAGTAAGAAAATTCAGTCCGGTAAGTATGGATGAAAATCCGAGTACAAATGCTGCAAATACAGTCAGAGAAACGTTTGTTGTTGTCCTGATGCTGAAAGGCACATAAAATGTCCAGCCGGTATCCGCGATTCCCGATCCAACAAAAAGTGAGAATATTGCCAGACCTCCCCCGATCATGTAAAGATACCAGGATAAGAGATTCAGTCTCGGGAACTGAACGTCCTTTGCCCCCAGCTGAATCGGCAGTATAAAGTTACCGAATACAGCGGGCACTCCGGGTATTATAAAAAGGAATATCATTATTACGCCGTGAAGAGTGAAAAACGAATTATAAGTCTGTGCGCTCATAATCGTCTCTCCGGGTGTAAGCATTTCAAGTCTCATCAATACGCCGAGTGTCATTGCTGACAGAAAAAATACAGTCATTGAAGACAGATACATCAGTCCTATCCTCTTATGATCAGTAGTCAGCAGCCAGGAAAGTATTCCTTTGTACTTTCCCTTGACGTGATAAAAATCAACTTCAGCTGTTTTTCCTTCAACAGCTATAGTTCCGTTAGCCATAAATTAATTAAGTATTATTTAAATTTGTTTTCTTCTTTTTTAAAGTCAGATATCCGACAAAAATTCCGAGGAGCAGAAGTATTCCGCCGCCGGCAACTCTTGTGATGTTCAATACATATTTCCTTCCTTCAGGGTCGTAACTGAAACACATCTTCACGATTTTTGAAATGGTCGGAACAGACCTTCCTTCGGAGGCTTCTGTTACAGCCATCTTCAGATCAAATGGCAGATAATCAGTTCCGTATAAATATCTAATCACTTTCCCCTGTCCCGATACCATTACAAGCGAAGCTCCGTGCATGAAATCATTTCCCTGCCTTGCAAATTTGAATCCAACCGCATCAGTGATCTTTTTAATGTTGAGACTGTCTCCGGTCAGGAATCTCCAGCCGTCGGGAGATATATTCTTTTTAAGAGAACCTATGTAACTTTCTTTCTTTCCCGCCGCAAGTTCATATCCTTCGGTCTGATCAAAACTGATCGTAATTACATCGTAATCAATTCCCGGCTCAATATCCGCCTGGTTAATTACTTTTGTAAGTCCGTTCAGAAGAGGAGTGCATATGCCCGGACATCTGAAATATACAAACGAAAAAATCGTTGGTCTTTTTAAAAGACTTTTTACATTAACGGGTTTTCCGTTTTCATCATTAAGGATTACATCATCCGGAATAAAATCTCCGAGTTTTTCATATATCCCGATTTCCGGTTTCGGCTCATTGCTTTCCTGTGAAAACAATCTGCCTCCTGTAAGGGGGATAAGTATTGAGAAAATTAAAATTACTAATGTTTTGTTTTTCATAAAGCTTTATTTTTTTCAGAGTCTGTTTTTTTCAAACAGAGTTCTGAGATACTGCCAGACCCTTTCTGAATCTGCGGGTGAGAGCTGGAATACGCCTGCTCTGAATCCCTTATCCAGCGGATCTGTCTTTAAAAAATTCATAAATTCCGTATTGCTTTCAGTCCATTTCATGTTTGATGCAAGTGATGTCAGTGCTTTGGTTTTGTTTGATGTTATTTTTTTGAATATTACTGCAGAAGTATCGCTCTTTTCAGTTTCAATTTTTGCAAGAATATTATCGAGATCCTTTACCAGGGTATCTTTGCCGAGAACCATAAGATCCATTGCAAGCTGAACCGGGATCTGATTCGCGGCTTTAACTCCGGTTGCAAGCGAGTATTTCTCGTCAAGTTTCTTAAGTTCCTCAGGAGTGTCCTTGGGATAAACCGGACTGAATGTCCTTACATACTGTATTATTGCAAATCTGTCTTCCGGCGGAATAGTGCTGAAGCTTGCCATTCCGGTATTCGGGATCCCTTCCTGAAGAGTAACATACATCTGCGAGATCAGTTCACCGTTTTTCCAGGTCTGGTTTTTAGGATCGGCGAAATTTCTCGGCGGAGGATTCAATGCAGCTCCGGCAGGTCCGTTACCCTGCCCAGTCTCTCCGTGACAGCTGGCGCAGTTTGTCGTGTATAATTCTTTTCCTTTTGTTATAAGATCAGGAGAAGGTGTGCTGAATTTTATTACATCTACGGGAGGTGTCATGGTTCCTTTTTTTACTGCAAGGGGAACTCTCATGTTGGTATCGGCGGCGAGCAGTTCCGGCGCTGAGAAAAGTTTATTGTAATCAAGAGTCTGCACATATCTGGCGCCGAGGAATACAACAAAAACGAGCAGAAGCATATACAGCACGCCGTAAAATTTTTCCAGATCTCTGAAGAGATCGTAAACATTGAATTTCTTGCCTTTTTCGTTATGTGACATTATTAAAAAATATTATATAATTTACCAAATTTAATCCGGTTTTTTTATTTCAAAATTTTTCCGAAATTAATAACCACGACCGGCTGTTTGACCCGGATTTTTTAATTCAAATGGAAATTAAGTCCGGCTTCAAGTTTCGGATCTCCAACCGGAACCATGTTGATCTTATCGGCTCTCATCTTGAATACTGTTATTACTAACCCGACTGCGAACATTAAAAATCCTAGCTCGCTCCAGCCGAATGTGAAGCCGCTTGTATAAAAACTCGGCATTATCAGCCAGTAAAGATCATATGCATGCGCTGCCAAAAGCCAGACAGACATTACAACCAATAGTTTTGGTTTTACCTTGGAACTCCTGGGCAGGAGCATCAGGAACGGAATTACAAAATGAATAAATATAAGTCCGATCGAAAAATAATTCCAGCTTCCTTTCATTCTCATCATCACCCAGAAAGTCTCTTCCGGAAGGTCGGCATACCAAATCAGCATATACTGCGAAAATCCTATGTAAGCCCAGAATACATTGAATCCGAAAAGAAGCGTTCCGAAGCTGTAATAATTATTGTTCTTCAGACGGCTTACAAGATAACCGTTCTCGTTTAAGAGCACAGAGCAGAAAGTCGCGGCGGCGAATGCAGCCACTACCGTTCCGGCGAAATAATAAACACCGAACATGGTTGAGAACCAGTGGAATTCAAGGCTCATCATCCAGTCTATTGCAGTGAATGTAATTGTGAACATAAACAGTATCGCAAAAACAGCTGACAGTTTTATACTCTGTTTTGTAAGGAGCGGATCTTTCGTTTCATCCTGCTTCACGGAATTTCTGATGAAGAGGTAATAGAATACTACCCAGATCAGAATAATTATCCCTGTCCTTATAAAAAAGAAACTTTCATTCAGATAAGGCGCTTTTGCCTGAAGCAGAGGATCGTTCTCAAGCGTTTCGGCGTGTGTCCAGTGAAACAGATCATGCATTCCAAATAAAAGCGGAATTACAAGAATGATCAGCAGGGGAATAATGGAAGCGAGAAATTCAGATACTCTTCTGAACGGCGTGCTCCAAGTAGCCCCGACAAGATATTCCAGAGCAACGAGCGCAAGCGAACCGACGCCGATGCTGACCAGAAACATGTACATCCAGAGATAATCAAAGAATGCCCTGTGACTGTCAACTGCAAATGAAACTGCAACTAAAATTAATCCGATTCCGAGTAAACCGAATCCGGTTTTTCCTACTATTTGCGGTAAAGGTTTTTTTGTATAGTCCATTATAAATTATTATATAAAATAATTCAAATACTTTTTTTATTTCTTAACTAAACTCTTTTAAAGTGCTGTTGTTGGTGTTCCAATAAGTTTAACTAAATCAAACTTTAAATTTACTGTTTCATCCCGACAATCTTTTTGGTCACCAACAACTCAAACAACTGCCATATTCAAGTTTCCGTTTGTTGCTGGTGACGCCCGCTCCGCTCTCTAAGAACAACAACGGCGTGGTACAATTTTTTTATTATCTTTTCCTTTGTGTCTCCGTGTCTTGGTGGTAACCACTCAAGTTTCTTTTTCTTTTTTCCTTTGAGTCTTAGAGCCTTTGAGGTAAAATCCACTACTTCGCTTTTTCCAGATCTTCCTCGCTCGCATCTTTAGCTCTCTGCAGCGCTCTGATATAATTCACAATCGCCCATCTGTCTTCTTTCGACACCTGTTCAGCATAACTCGGCATTACATTCTGACCGTTTGTGATGACGTGAAAAATATTTCCGTCAGACCAGTTCTTTACCTTCTGATTATGGAGACTCGGCGGTTTAGGGAACTGATCCCGTAATCTTCCGTCGCCGTCACCGAAATATCCGTGACACGGACTGCAGTAAATATTGAATCTCTCCTGACCTCTTTCTATGGATTTTTTTGTGACTGCAACAGGATTCGATAAAAGCTTTACCGCTGAATCAGGCATACCGGCGTATTCATAAGGCATGAATCCCCTTGCCACTGTTCCCGTTACAGGATCGCGCATTCCTGATTTGTTCGGAAAGAAATCACTCCTGCTCTGGGCGTCTATCCTGCCCTGTTTCCACATCCAGTTGAAAGGCACTGTTTCATAAAGCACATAGTTCAGAGTAACATAACTTACCACTGCGGTTATAAGCGCAGTTCCGATGATCGCCGCCGTGAATCTCCAGTCAAACAAAGGTGTCTTCTGTATAAGATTGCTTTCGCGGTAATAAATATCCTGAACTTCAAACGCCTTCGTCTCTGAGAATAATTTTAATACTTCATCTTCAATATATTTTTCATCATCAGCCTGGATTACGAGTCCGAACTTATCAGAGGTCACCCTGCTCATGAACTCCGTGTTATTAAGCGGACTGTTCAGCTTCGGCATCTTGCTGAAGAGAATGATCAGACCCAGCACTGTAGCTATACCGCAGAGTAAAACCGTAGATTCAAACGTGATAGGAATCGCTCCCGGAAGTCCGAAGAATGGTTTACCGCCGATTATGTTCGGATAATTTATTGAAGACATCCAGATCATCATCAGAAGCGCAAGACCCGTTCCCGTTATTCCGAATATGAATGAAACATAACCGATCTTCGGAGGAGGCATTCCCATCGCATCGTCCATGCCGTGCATGGGATAAGGCGTATATACATCGAAATTTTTATACCCCTTGCCGGCTACTTCCGCTGCGGCAAGCGTGATCTCGTTAGGAGTATTATAAAGAGCGGCTTTACCGTAAAGCTTATTGCTTCTCCGGTCTTCATCCCTGACGGTATCGAACTCCTTGACCTTATTTATAATTTTTTTTAACATCTTTTTAATAAATTCTTAATTCTAAAATTTTAATTCTCAGCCGTGATGCTGTCCGTTTGTATTAGGATGCGGATGAACAGTCGGCTGCGCTCCCTCAACCACAGCTTTGATCTCCGAAATCGATACCAGAGGCAGTGATTTCAGAAATAATAATAAGAACGTAAAGAAAAACCCGAAACTTCCAAGGAGCAGTCCGAGATCTGTCAGCGTCGGCGTGAACATTGCCCAGCTTGACGGCAGAAAATCTCTGTGAAGCGATGTTACTATGATAACGAATCTTTCAAACCACATACCGACATTGACAAGAATTACAAGTACCATTGTAATCGGTATCGACCTTCTGATCTTTTTAAACCAGAAGAGCTGAGGGAAAATCACATTGCACGATACCATAATCCAGTATGACCATGCATAAGGACCGAATGCCCTGTTAATGAATATAAACTGCTCGAATGTATTTCCGCTGTACCAGGCTATGAAAAATTCCATTCCGTATGCATATCCCACCATCATTCCCGTTGCGAGAAGTATCTTGTTCATGGTTTCAAGATGGTTAACGGTTATGATATGCTGAAGATTGAAAACCTTTCTTACGATTATCAATACCGTTGACACCATTCCGAATCCTGAGAATATAGCTCCTGCCACAAAGTAAGGCGGGAAGATTGTCGTATGCCATCCGGGTAATACCGATACGGCAAAGTCAAAACTAACTATTGAGTGAACTGATAACACAAGCGGAGTTGAAATTCCGGCAAGTATCAGATAAGCTCTCTCGTAATTGCTCCAGTTGCGGTTTGAATTTGTCCATCCCAGACTGAGCACGGAATAAATTGTCTTCTTCACTCTGCTGGTTGTCTTATCCCTTAAAGTTGCAAGATCCGGAATAAGTCCTATTCCCCAGAAGAGGAAAGAGATCGTAAAATAAGTTGAGACAGCGAACACGTCCCAGAGCAGCGGCGAATAAAAATTCACCCAGACTCCGTTCATGTTCGGCAATGGAATAAGATAACCTGCCAGCCACGGTCTTCCGGTATGAATGATCGGGAAAATACCCGCAGTCATAACGGCGAATATCGTCATCGCTTCGGCGAACCTAGCGATACCGGTTCTCCATTTCTGTCTGAAGAGATAAAGGATAGCAGAGATCAGCGTTCCCGCATGACCAATACCGATCCAGAATACAAAGTTGATAATACCAAACGCCCATGCGACCGGCTGATTGTTTCCCCACATACCGATACCGTAAAAGATTGTAAATCCTAAAGCTACACCTCCTATTGAAAGCGCGGTAAGAGATATCAGAAAAGCGATCCACCATCCCTTTGTAGGTTTGGTTTCAGTCGGCAGAGCAATGTCGTGGTCAATGTCTTTAAAAGAAGTCCTGCTCTCTACTAACGGGATCTCTTTTGTGTAAGTGGCATCAAGACTCAAGTGCGCTCCTTATTTTTAAAGTTTTCAATATTAAGAAATTTTGTAAATATTTTATCAAACATTTCACTTAATTAAGATCATAATTTTCAATTATTAAATTAATAACATTTTTCTTATTACAGATACATCATAAGAAATTGTACTATAACCAATTCCCGAAAGTATATATCCGCCTGTCAAAGTTTTACACATCGAAGTTAAAATTCCGTTTGGCAAATAAATATTTTCTGAAATCATATTTCCGGATGAATCTATTCTATAAGCATAATTTTTATCTGAATTATTTAACTTGACATTACCACCAATAATAATAGAATTTATAGATTCCGAAATAATAGCTTTCCCATATTGTGAATTTCCAGCACTTGTTGTAGGAAAATTTTTAAACCAAATAAAATCTCCGCTTGATGACAACTTACCAACCAATGTATGAGAATAACCTTTTAAACTAGTTATTCCGGTAGTGTAAATAAAATTATCATCTGATTCAGTTATATCAAGTGAGTAGCAAAAATTTGCAGAGTTTGTAAAAGAATTCAGCCAAATTACTTCTCCATTAGTATCAGTTTTTACAAAAATGGCTTGAATAGGAAATGAATATCGTCCGCATGCAATTATCTCACCGCTCTTTAAAATTTGCATTGAATAAAATAATGCCGGGTTATTATTTATAGTATAATATTTTCTCCAGATTACATTTCCTTCTATATCAGTTCGAATTAAGAGTCCTTTATCATTCCCGTATCCCGCAATAACATATCCACTATCTTCGGTTTGTTGAATTTTAACTCCTCTTTCAGGAACTTCAAATAATTTCGACCATTCAACATTACCTGACTGATCCAGTTTTAATAAATAAATATAATCTGATAAATAGTTACCCCAATTTTTTGAATCACTTAATATCATATATCCGCCGTCATATGTTTGAATGCCATATCTACCTCCTTCATAAATATTACTTCCATACACCTTCTGCCACGTCACCGCCTGTGCATTCAAAGACTCCGCAGCAAAAAAAGCCACACAAAAGAATAACAATATTTTAAAAAAACATCTCATCTTATTTTATAAATAACTTTCATCACATCATCAAAGACTCAATGATGCGCCTCCTCTTTTTCAATTTCATATACATTTCTAAGTTTTGCTAAATAAGTAACATTCGGCTTTACCTTTATTTCCTCGAGTACATGGTAAGCCAGTTTGCTGTTATTGAGTTTGAATATGTCTGATTCTTTATCATTCTGATCACCGAATGAGATCGCATTCGTGTTACATGCTTCCTGACATGCCGTCTTTACATTTGATCCCTTTACCTGTCTGTTTTCCTGAATAGCCATCTGTCTCTCATCCATTATCCTCTGCAGACAGAATGTACATTTCTCCATCACGCCTCTTGATCTCACAGTGACTTCAGGATTCTGCATAAGTGTAAACGATTCCTCAAGCTGAATTCCGTCTTTGAAATGATCCCTGAAGTTGAAGTAATTGAATCTTCTTACTTTGTAAGGACAGTTATTCGAACAGTATCTCGTACCTACGCATCTGTTGTAAGCCATTCCGTTGATTCCGTCTGCGCTGTGAGTAGTCGCCGCTACAGGGCAGACATTTTCACACGGCGCGAAATCGCAGTGTTGACAAAGCATCGGCTGGAAACTCGCCTTAGGCGTTTCCGGCGTGCCTGAATAATATCTGTCAATCCTGATCCACTGCATTGATCTGTGCTTCTTTGCCTGTTCCTTCCCTACAACGGGAATGTTATTTTCCACGCTGCATGCCGCAACGCATTCATTACAGCCGATACATTTATTGAGATCAATGACCATTCCCCACTTCGTTCCGGTGTGCTTGTACTGCTCGTTGATACTTCCAACTTTTAATTTGAATGTTTCTTCTTCTGAATATTTTGTATGCCTGTCGTGAAGGAAATCAGGATTCTCTTTGAACTGTAAATAAGTCCCTTCCTGAATGATCTCTCTTCTATACTGAATGTCCTTATAAAGCGGCTCATCCATCGGATACTGATCCTGAACTGAAACAAGCTCATATTTTCCTGAAGATTTTTCCGCTTTTACATCATTATAAAACCATCTGCTGAGAGCTGGATTTTTAGTCATTAATACATTTGCATTGAAACCCGCATCAAGTCCGACCGTTCCGCAGACCGTTCTGCCGTAACCAAGCTCAATCGCCAGAACTCCGTCAGCCATTCCAGGCTGCACGAATACGGGAATATCCATTTTACCCGACTGTGTTGTAATGCTGATATTATCATTTGAATCCACTCCGAGCGCTTTCGCTGACTGCACTGAAATTGCCGCATAGTTGTCCCATACAATTCTTGAAACGGGCTTTGGAAGTTCCTGAAGCCATCCGTTATTTGCATGCCTTCCGTCACCCAGAGCTCCGCTCTTAATCAGTAAAAGCGAAAAACCGTCTTTGGATCTCATGGAAGATGTATTTGAAACAAATGAAGCCGGATTGAAAACTTCAGGCGCCGGAACATTCTCGCCTTCCTGCGCGGCAGCTTCTTTCTTTGAAACCATTACAACTCCGTCATTCAGTCCTGCATACCAGGCTCTGTTGAAATCACTGTCTGTTCCGGCTGAAGAAAGAATGTTCGCTTTCCAGTTATCCATAACAAACTTATGATAACTGTCGCTGTTATAAGAATCCGGATTGCCGCTGATCCATGTCATCAGAATGTCTTCCTTCTGTCTGTTGTTGTATATCGGCGCAATTACCGGCTGCTGGAGACTGAAGAAATTATTTCTCGTCTGATAATCTCCCCATGATTCGAACATTGAATTCACGGGCAGTACATAATTTCCCGCATTTGAAGATTCGTTGTCGGATTCCGAAAGGGAAACTATTGTCTTTGCTTTCTTCACCGCATCGGCGTAACCGAGATCAGGCGGAAGATGATAGACCGGATTTGAATCGTAATGAATGACAACTGTTGTCTTTCCTGAATTAAGATCTGATACCAGATTTTCCAGTTCCTCTCTCGTACTGAGCGGCATTACCTTTACATTCGATACTTCTTTTTTATAGAGCGCTGAATTTCCGAGAACTTCATTTAGCATATTCACTGCAATGTGAGTTGATTCCGGAAGCATTGATCCTGCAGAAACATAAGACGCTCCCTGATTTTTTTTCAGATCGGATACGAGATGATTGATCACTTCTTCGGATAAATTATATTTCTCCGCGAATGATTTTAAATTGAAACTCTGAAGCTTTGACATTATGCCGGCGTCTGAGGAATATGATGAAATTTTTTCCTTTCCGGCAAGCTCATTCAGCAGACACATCACAAATTCTTCAATGGCATCCGTCTTCAGTATCAATCTGTAATCAGAATTCATTCCGGTTACGGAAGCATTTCCCTCGACCGAATATAATCTGTTGAATTCCTTTCCGTTAATGGCGTCTCTTCCTGATGTATAAAGCCTTGAGGTTTCCACTTTATTGCCTTCATTTCCGAGGAAGTCAGACTCAAGCGAAAGAATTATATTCGCCTTATCCCAGCTTATCAGCGGATAATTTTTTGAACCGTAGCATTTTTCCCATGCGCTGTTTCTCGGTGTGTCTTCAAATAGTTCATACGAATAAACTTTAGCGGTAGGATAAGCTTTAGCAAACTCATCAAAAAGTTTTTTAAGAGAAGGAGAATTTACAGTATGCGTTATTACCGAAATTTCCTTTCCGGAAGCTGCTGCGCTTTTAAGTTCGGCAATGATCTTCTCATCGGCTGTCTTCCAGTCCATATTGTTCGGACTTACTCTGTTCACTCTCTCTACAGGATTCTTCAGACGCTCCGGATCATACAGACTCATGACGCTTGCCTGTCCTATTGCGCAGATCTTTCCTTTGCTGACGGGATGATCGGGATTGCCGTCCACTTTTACCGGTCTGCCGTCAAGAGTTTTGATAAGAATACCGCATGCGGAACTGCATCCTGTGCAGGTGGAAGCGTAATAAGTCGGATTTCCGACCGTAACAGATTCGGGTTTTTTATTGTAGGGAATGAGCTCGCCTTTGTCCCTGTAATTCGAACAGCCTGAAGCTGCAACTGCAGCCGAAGCGCTGAGCAGGGCAAGGAATTTTCTTCTTGAGAATTTAGAGAAAGTATTCAAGTCGGGTTTATCAAGTTCTCCCGGATGAAACTCCATACTCTTCTCTTTTCTGAAGGAAGGATCATTGTACAATTCCCTGAAGCTTCTCCAGTAATTTATATCCTTCGGCTCATCACTGCCGTCGGATGAAGCTGAAGGAGCGGGAATGAGTTCCTTATTCTCTTCAATAATATTTTCGCTTATGTCTATATATTTTTTATCCATTGTTTAATTCTGAGTTTGCTTCTTTTGATTTTCTTTTGACTGCATTCGGATTCTCTTTTATTTTCAGAGAAGCCGCAGGTTTCGGAGTATTTGATCTGAAGAGATTGAACGGGATTACTGATGCAGCTGCAATTCCTAATGCTGCAAGTCCCGTGAATACGAAGAACTTTTTTCTGTTTAGTTTTTCCGGTAGGATCCCGGAGCCGGTGTTGTTGTTGCTAACGGGTAAATTTTTATTCATTAAATTTTTTTATTTATCTGTGACAAGCTGAACAGTTAGTTGGACCGTTGTTGATAAGTTTCTTATCTTTTCCGGGCGTAATGTTCTTGATGGTCTGATCCGGATTTCTGTGACAGTCGAGACACGCTCTCATAGAAAAATCCTTCACCTGCTCCACTACTTCCATTGCCGCAATGTCGCCGTGACAGTTGGAGCAGTCAATGCCTTTATTTACATGGACGCTGTGATTGAAATAAGCGAAGTCAGGAACGCGGTGAATTCTCTTCCATTCTATCGGAATGCCTCGTGTATAGTAATCAGTTAATTTTATGATTTCAGGTCTGTCTTTTCTTGCAATTGAATGACAGTTCATGCAGACTTTCGGTGAAGGAATGTTTGCATGTCTGGATTTTTCCACATCACTGTGACAGTATCTGCAGTCAATTTTCAAGTCGCCTGCATGGAGCTTGTGGGAATATGCAATGGGCTGTACAGGCTGATATCCCACGCCGACTCTTTCAGCGTAAGAGACATAATAAGTGATTGCAAAAACAGCTAAAACTACAAATAATAAGATGGGTAAACGAACCTTGAGGTTGTAATCTATTAAAAAATTTTTCATTAAGGATTTTTTGAAAAAATAATGTAGTAAATATATAAAATATCTTTTTTGTTATCTATGACTTATTTAAACTCTTTAAAAATCCAAAGACACTTTTTTTAAAAAAAACAAGTTAGTTTTTTTGTAAAATTTTTATTCTTTAATTTTCCGGAGAGAAATAATTTCATTGATATGAATCCGAAAACACTCCGGAAATGCTTTTCGTTTCTGTATTTCAGTGCAGTTATTTTTCCATGATTTAGCTGTCCCCTTTTCAGATCAGAATGGTCTTTTATCCTTTAAATGTTTTTAAAGACACTGCCGGCAAAAAGCTGATTCTCTGCATTCGCAACAAAAGATCATTTCTGAATTCGCCGGAATGACAATTCCCGCGGATTTTAATTAATTATATGAAAGCTTGAACGGAATTTTCACAGCCAGAACGATATTTCTTCCGATGTTATTTGCAACGAAAGTAGTGCCGTTGTAATCAGCGCTTATCAGTTTGATCCTGGACATAAAATCAACATATACTTTATTCAGCAGATTATTGCAGCTTATTGTGATATTGAAAAGCTGCTTCTCAAATTTAAAATCACAGCCGAATCCCAGATTCAGTAGAGTGTAAGACGGAGTTGACACTTCATTTTCTCCGAGTCTTGTCTTTTTTAAAGCGGTGTAAGTTGATAATGTAAAGTATGGGCTGTAAAAATTCTTCCAGTTGTCCAGTTCTAAATGAACAGCAGCTGTGATTTTATCAGCAGGTATCAGGGGAAGATATGTTCCGTCTTTTCTTTTTGCAATTACAGTTGAATAGTTGAATCTGAAGTTGAGCCAGTCATACGGCTTTACAAAAATATCCGTTTCAACTCCCTTCAGATCCGCATCCGACTGAAAATATCTGAAGACGGGATAACCCTGAATTGAATCGTTTGTCTGACCGAGATATATGTAGTCATTTATTTTATTATTGTATGCCGTGAGTTCACACGAAAAAAATCTGCTGTCATAAAAAAGATCTGCGTCATATTCCAGACTTTTCTCGCTTTTGAAATTATTATTGCCGATCTCATACTGAAATACACCTTCGTGAAGTCCGTTTGAAGTAAGCTCGGCAAGATTCGGCGCTCTGAATCCGGTTGATAAATTTGCCTTAAGCAGCAATTTTTCAATAAGCTGATAAGTAATTCCCGCCGATCCGTTAACAGACCTGTATACCGGACTTATCTCCGGAAAATAATTTACCGAATCCTTTACACCGTATTCCTTTGTCTTAACTGAAAATATGTCATATCTTGCGCCTCCTTCAAAAGTAAGTTTTTCTTTATGATAATTAAAAATTCCTGTTGCCGAAACTGAATTTACATCAGCATCAGGTATTAATCTCCTCTCGCCTGAATTTACATTTGTCTGTGTAAATCCCTGTGTACCAAGTGTAAACTCAGAATTCTCGTTAACTGTATATGCCCAGCCTGCGTCAAGCGAAGCTGTTCTCAGAGTCATATTAAGATCTCCGAACTGAAGACTGTCCGGGAGAAATCTTTCGTCATTTCCTTCCTGCTCTCTTCGTCTGTTATATGTATATCCGAGATTAACCTTTATTTTCGATCTTTCTTTTATGAATATATTCTGGAATACAAGATTATGAACTTTCAGCTGGTGATGAGGTCCGTTAAAGCTCCTGTCGAAACGAGTTTCATTCTTCGCGATCTCTTTTTCAAATTCCCTCGCTTCGAGAATTCCGTATGTATAATTGGTATAGCTGTAATTCAGTCTTCCGCTCCATACTCCTTTTAAATATCCGAGTCCTGTCTTCACATTATATCCGCCGAATCTTGTTTCGGGAATTCTGTCTCCGTTGCCGTCGAGATAATCTGCATGAGTCTCGCCCCCGAATCTCAGAAGCCAGTTGAAATTATTCTGAGCTCCCTTGAATCCGATGTCGCCGAGTATTCCGAGAGTGTTGCTGTAAAACTTCAGATTAAGATCAGCAATTTCCTTTCCGATCGGCGCGGGATGCTCGTCTGTGATGCTTACAACTCCTCCGATCGCTTCGGGTCCGTACAAAAGACTTCTTGGTCCTTTAATGACTTCAATGTTGTCAATTCCGTCGCTGCTCATCACAAGTCCGTGCTCATCCTGCCACTGTTGATTGTCGAATCTTATTCCGTTTATCATTATTCCAATCCTGTTGCCGTAAAGACCTCTGATTACGGGTTTGGAAACTCCTGTCCCCGTTGAAAGCTGCCATACTCCAGGGATCTTTGTCACTGCTTCGGAAATATTCATCGAGCCTATGCGCATCAGCTCCTTTGCGCTGATCTTTTCAGTCTGATAGGATTTCACAGACGCAGTATCTGTTACTGTGATCTGATCTGTGAATATTTCAGAAGGAATGAGAAGTATATCGAGAGGTCCTTTAAGTTTGTCAGTCTCCACAGAAATATCATAGGGTTTATAGCCTATCATAGAAAAACGGATGTCCATTATGCCGTTAGGCAGATCGGTAATGCTGAAGTTCCCGTAATAATCACTCAGTACGCCTTTCTGAATATCGCTGAAATAAACGTAAACACCCTGAAGATTCTTTTTGGTTACGGCATCACTTACTGTGCCGGTTACTGTTGTCTGGGAGTAAAGGTTTGCACAGAAAAGCATCAGACATGCTAAAGTAAAAAATAATTTTTTCATGATAAATAAAATTCAGAGGGAGTATTAAACTCCCTCTGAATTATTTTTCGATTATTTTTTCTTCATTGTCTTTGGCGCTCCGAAATAGAAAGAAACACCGAGATAACCGTTGAATGAACTTAAGCTTTTGCTCGGAGAGTTAGTTCCGTCATCCCTGACGTGCTCTTTGTCACCGAGATCGACTTCGTCAGCAGCTATTTCAGATTCATCGTCTGATCCTTTTCCGATAGCATTGATCAGATGATATTTAATTCCGGCAATCGCACCTATATTATCGCTTATCCTGAAGTCAACTCCGCCGTCAAATACAATTCCGATCCTTGTTTCCGATTTCATCTGAAGCTCTGTTCTGTATGCGCCTTTTGTGTAGACAGACTGTCCGAATTTGAAATCTCCTCCGAAGAAGTTACCGGCAAGACCTGCCCCAACAAACGGATTGATTTTTTCATTCGGTCTGAATGCCCATTCGCCTCCGAGATATACTGAAAATATATTTACATGAGGTTTGAAATTCACCTGGCCAAGTGTTCCGCCGTTTGCTGTATCAATTCTGAATGTGCCGTTTGTGTTATTACTGAACTGATTATATGAAAGTCCCAGCACGACTCTTGCATTTCCTTTTTTTCCAAGAGCTAGTTTTCCGTCAGCGCCGAAAGTTACAAGCTGTTTTGTATAATACGGAAGATCGTCCGCATCAAGTCTTTTATTCGGATCATTGGGAACGTCAACTTTAAAGTCGCCTAAAGGAACACCGTAGCCGCCCGTTAGATGAATTGTGATCTTCGGCTGCGCGGATACTGATACTGATGAACAAAGGATTACTATGAAAAGTAAAAAAAATAGTTTTCTCATTTTATTTTTTAATTTAATTTGATTAATAAACATAAACTTATTCCGGATTCATTAGATGAATTCAGAATTTCGTATCGTAAAACGGATTATATTTAACTAATCAGATCAGGCGGACCTCTGTCGAAGACAGGGTTTTTTAAGGTTTGTTCCGGAGGAAGTAAATCTTCAGGTGTCGCTTCAAATAATAAAGGTCTGTCAATATCAGAAAGAAAACTGAGAGGGAGAACAGAGTCAGTTTCCGTATTCTCAAGACATGCAAGGAATGTACCGATCTCATCTTTTTCAGCAGAAAGCTCCGATCCCAGATCAATGAATACAACAATAACAGTTACAAAAAAAAGTATAAGAAGAAGATTATTGCCGGGAGTATTGTTCCTGAATATCCCGGGAATAAATTTTGATACATTTATATTTGAAGGATCGTTTTTCAAATTTTTGTCAAACTTACTGAACTGTTAAAGTTGAATGTCTTTTGAAGAACAAAATAGGATTTCATTCATTGAAAAAAAATGAAATTCTTATTTTTAAAAATCAAAACATACCCGCGGCAAAATTGATTGCGCATAATAATTACCTGCAATAATATTCGCAATTAATAATTCTAAATTCTTAATTCTTAATTGACTCAATGTCCTCCCACTTTACAGCAGTCATCAAGTTTATCATAGGCATTCTTATCAGCAGGCTTATCATTCGCCTGATAACCGGCTGCTACGATCGCGCCTTCGATTTTCGAAAGGTCGGTTTTACTTTTATCAAAGTCCACAAGACATTTTTTCAGCTTTACATCTATGTTAACTGTGTGAATGCCGTCAATTTTTTTCAGCGCATTCTGTATATTTTTTTTGCACATGCTGCACTGAACAGTCGGAACGCTGATCTCGATCACTTCGCCTTTTATTGCAAGAGGATCATCTGATTTCGTTCCGGAATTTTCATTTGCCGCGGTTTTATTTTCTTCGGTTTTTTGATTTCCTGAATTTTCACTTTCAGATTTGTTTTGCGTTTTTCCGCAGGATATAAAGAATACCGCTGAAAGAAAAAGAACTGAGATCTTTAAAAATAATTTATCCAAACTTATTGATTTAATTTGATAATTTGTCATATTTAAAAATACTTTATTACTGTGAAATTTGTAATTCATAATAATTTCACAATAAATTCACAATACAGATGTTACGGTTTCAGATAAATTTCGAAACCCCGGCTGCGAGCTCTGCATTGTTTAAAACCAGCTTTATGTTTGATACCAGACTTTTTCCTCCTGTGATATTTTTTATTTCCGATAAAAGATAAGGCGTAACTTCTTTCCCTTTTATTCCCGCTTCTTCAGCTTTACCCAGTGCTTTTTTGATTGCATCATCAATAATATTTTTATCCATTGAATACTTTTCGGGAACCGGGTTTGCAATTACTATCCCTCCTTTTAAACCAAGTTCGCTTTTCACTTTTATCAGCTGAGCGATCTCTGCGGGATTGTCAAGTTTGTAATTCACTTTGAATCCCGATTCTCTTGTATAAAACGCCGGGAATTCGTCCGTCCTGTATCCTATCACCGGAACACCCATAGTTTCAAGATATTCAAGCGTCAGTCCTATATCAAGAATTGATTTAACACCGGCTGATACTACCGCCACGTTTGTACGCGATAGTTCAGTAAGATCAGCGGATATATCAAAAGTATTCTGTGCATTCCTGTGAACTCCGCCGATCCCGCCCGTTGCGAAAATTTTTATTCCCGCCATTTCCGCAAAGATCATCGTCGCAGAAACTGTAGTTGCAGCGCAGAGCCGTTTTGAAATAATATAAGGAATGTCTCTTCTCGATGCTTTTAAAATCTCTGCTCCGTTCTTTTTTCCGTTTGAAAGTATTTCAAGTTCATCACTGCTCAGACCGGCTTTTATCTTACCTTTTATAATTGCAATCGTGGCAGGAACTGCTCCGTTTTCCCTTACGGTTTTTTCAACATCAAGTGCTGTTTCGAGATTCTGCGGGTAAGGCATGCCGTGGGAAATTATCGTGGACTCGAGAGCAACCAACGGCCTACTTTCTTTGACTGCCGATCTGACTTCTTCCGACAGATCGAGATATTCAGATAAACTCATTTTATTTAAATTTAATATTATACAGTTCAGTTAAACTTTCTTTTGTAAGATCTTCTGAAACAGACCTGAATGACTTCAGAGCAAAGGAAGCCGCGCAGCTCCCTGTCCATGCTGCTTTCACAACATCAGCATTTCCCGGTCCGCTTTCAATAATGGAAAAAATAAATCCTGCATTGAATGCATCGCCTGCGCCGCTGACTTCCTTGATCGCGGTATTCAGAGCGTCGGTATGGTAAATAATTTTTTCCGCAGAACAGATAACGTCCGCTCCTTCTTTGTCTTTCTTCAGCAGAATATAACTGAAATTATCAAACTTACCTTCGTTCAATTTTTTCTCCAGCTCACCAGTTCCTCTGTAATCGCCGAAGAGTTTTACAAATTCGGAATTGTTAGGGGAAAGATAATCGATCTTTCCGGATATATCTGAAACCTTCAGCGCTTTTTTATCAGATACAGTATCGATGAAGACAGGAATATTTTTTTCGTTTGCGAAACGGACAGCTTCATTCAGAAATTCCGCATCCGGGTTGGTATCAAGAACAATGAGCGAACTTTTTCCGAGCACTTCCTGAATTTGCTTCAGATATAAAGGAGTAATAAGCTCCATTGAATTTTGCATGTCATTTACTGCATAAAAAAAATCTTTATTACTTCCGGCTGCGGAAAGATAAGCGGAAGTTTTCATTCCCTTTGCTTTGATTATATAATCTGTATCAACTCCCGCCGAGGCGGTTTCATTCAGAATTAAATTCCCGAAATGATCATCACCCACGCATCCGAAAAGCTTAACGTCAATTCCCAGCCGCGCCAGATTTTCAGAAACATTCCTGGCTACACCGCCCGGCGAGATAAAGACTTCCCCGGGATAAGATCCGGATTCATTTATCTCCGAGAAAGCGGTGCCTTTAATGTCAATATTTATTCCGCCGATGACGCTTGCAAATTTTTCCAATTTTACGCTGAGATGAATAATACAAATTTAATACTTAAACAAAATAAAATTTTAATTAATTAAATACAGTAAGTAAGCATTGGAAAAATATTATAGATTGATACTAAAAGTTAAAAACTGTAATTTGACATTTGGTTTTAGGACGGTAGCTCAGTCGGTAGAGCAAC
>JAFDZR010000072.1 GCA_018266875.1 Bacteroidota bacterium | reverse complement strand
CCCGGACAGGGAAATTTTATTGACGCAATTTATCACGAATTCTTAACGGCAATAATTCACAGGCGGATAATTTGACAAAATATATCAACAAGTTTAAAAGATATTAAATATTAAAGTATTTCTTATCATTAAAAATTAATTTGGACAGTATTGGAGCGGGAGCAACTCTGATGTACCTGGAATATATTCTTATGCGCGGCAGACAGATCAGGCGGAAAGCTCATCATATCTTACCAGCTCCCATTTCATGTCGAGATTGGAAAAGGACAGCTCGCATAAAAGATCCTTCTCTTTGCATGTAACAATATAGTGCATCACAAAACCTTCGCGCACCGGTATCTTCCAGCTCTGCAGCATTTCCGAGACCCTGTATACTCCGTTGTTCCATTTGAATCTGAGGATCTGCAGTTTCAGATTCCTGAAATGAGCGATGACCTCAACCGGTTCAAAGACCTGATTTACATTTTCCATGACAGTTGATTTATTTTACCTTAATAATTTAAGGTAAATTATTTTTATAGTCAATGAAGCGGCTAATACTTTTTTTAAAAAATGCAGAAGCGCAGATGAGCAAAGAGGAAAAATACGAAAAAAGGGATTAACACTTTACAAACTGTGAAACCGGAATTAAAGGGAATGAGAATTCACAGAAAGCGGAATTTTCTGCCGGAGGTAATAAAATAAAAAAGGTCATCAGATAAAAATGATCTGATAACCTGACGGAATTAAGATCTGAAGGTAATACTAACAGAGGTGTGGGACAGATTCGAACTGTCGAATAAAAGTTTTGCAGACTTTCCCCTTAAGCCACTTGGGTACCACACCGGATTTTAACTGAACTAAAAAAGAAAGAGCGGGAAACGGGACTCGAACCCGCGACTTCAACCTTGGCAAGGTTGCGCTCTACCAACTGAGCTATTCCCGCAAACGTTACAAAAATAATTTTATAATCATAGTTATTCAAGTCCTTAAAAACAAAAATTTTCATTTGAATATTAAACTTCTGTAATAAAGACCTGCGCAGAAAATTATTTTTTCCTGTAATCCCTGTATTTCTTTCCGCCGCCGAGATAAACCATTACAGCAACAACAAGATGGATCCAGAACCACGGCGAATCCGTACCCAGATTCTGAGCAATATAAATCAGGATCAATGCCCTTGGTATGAAAACTGTAAGAAGTATATCGCCTATAAACGGAACTGAATTCAGCGGAATATGATGTAAAAGAAAAAATATAATCAGAGTTATCCGCGGTAAAAACAGACTCAGAACAAGAAATATTGTATCCATGACATCCGGTTAATTCCTGAAAAAAATCCTATGAAATCTTTTTAATAAGATCCACTACTCTGCAGCTGTAACCCCATTCGTTGTCATACCATCCGATCACTTTTATCAGATTACCGCTTGCCATTGTTGAAAGAGAATCAAAAATACATGAATTTGAATTTCCAACAATGTCACTCGATACAATCGGGTCGGCAGTATATTCAATGATCCCTTTCATTTCATTTTCGGAAGCTTTCTTCATTACGGCATTGATCTCATCTTTTGTAGTTTCTTTTTCTGTCACACATACAAAATCCGTAATTGATCCGTCAGGTGTCGGTACTCTCAGAGCAAATCCGTCAAGTTTTCCTTTCAGATGCGGAAGAACTTCCCCTACTGCTTTTGCGGCTCCTGTTGACGTCGGTATGATATTGACTGCGCCGGCTCTTGCCCTGCGGAGATCCTTATGCGGCTGATCAAGGAGTCCCTGATCATTTGTATATGAATGAATGGTGGTCATGAATCCTTTTACGATCTTGAAATTATCATCAAGAACCTTTACCATCGGAGCCAGACAGTTTGTAGTACAGGAAGCGTTTGAGATGATCTTCATCTCCGGCGTAAGAACGGAATCATTAACTCCGAGTACAACCGTTGCATCCAGTTTGTCTTTTGCAGGAGCAGTCAGAACAACTTTTTTTGCGCCGGCATCAAGGTGTAATTTTAATTTTTCCATCGAAGTAAACACTCCGGTAGATTCAATCACAACGTCCGTACCGAGTTTTCCCCAACCCAGTTTAGTCGGATCTTTTTCAGCAGTGATCTTTATTTCATCTCCGTTCACATTCATTCCGTTTTCAGTAAGTTTCACTTCACCGTTGAATCTTCCGTGAATGGAATCATATTTAAAAAGATGAGCTAAAGTTTTATTATCTGTAAGATCATTGATCCCGACTATATCGAATCCGCCTTCGGCAAGCATTCTTCTCAGAACAAGTCTTCCTATTCTTCCAAAACCATTAATACCGACTTTTAAAGCCATTTAATTACCTCCGTTATTCTTTAATTTATAATTGAATTTGAAGTAAATTACTTAAATCGATTTTCAGAATCAATTTAAAACCTTTAATATTAATGCAAATTTGCATAGTTTATCTAAATTTTAATTAAAAAACCGACTCATGAATAATCAATCTGTAAGCACGCTTTCAGAAGCGTACGAAAGCGCAAGGAATCTTACAAAATTCTATTTCTCGAAACTGGATGACAGTCTTTACACCAAGAGGCACAGGATCAATGATACAGAAATGAACAGCGCCTTCTGGATGCTTGCTCATCTTGTGTGGACAGAGCATCTGCTGATAATAAAAGGCATAGGTAATCAGGAAATGGGAATTGAATGGCTGGATAATTATTCCTACGGAACAGATCCGGGATCAATTACTTCCGAACCGTCTCTTGAGGAAGTCCGGGATAAATTTGACGAAGTGCATCTCAGAGCTATGGAGATCCTGAAAAGCATGGATGACAAACAGCTGGAAGAAGACAACCATATTGACGCAAATTTCGGATCTTCAAAATCAAAGAAAAATGTGCTCATTCACGCAATAAGGCACGAACCTATGCATGTAGGGCAGCTTTCTCTTATTCTGAAAGCAAACGGGATAAAATTAACCTGACAGGTAACTGATTTTTTTAATTTTTTATAAAAAATTAACAAAATCAGCTCAGAATTTATAATTTTTTATAAAAAATATCAATAAATTGTTAATAATCTGTAAATTGATTTTATATGGTTATTTAGGTATTTTAAATAAAATTTTTTAAATTTAATATTCGAAATCAATAAATGGCATCAACATCAGATCTTAAAAACGGAGTCATAATAAACTACAATAACGAGCTTCATTCAGTCATATCAGTAGAGCACAGGACCCCGGGTAATTTACGGGCTTTTTATCAGGTGAAATTACGAAACCTAAAGAACGGCAAGACAATAGAAAACAGGTTCAGGTCAGGAGAAGACATTCAGATAGAAAGACTCGATTCCGGAAATTATCAGTTTCTTTACAAAGACGGAAGCGATTATGTTTTTATGGATAATGAGACTTTTGATCAGGTTCATATAGCAGGCGACATTATCGGCAAAGGCGGAAGTTATCTCAAGGAAGGCGAGATCGTCCAGATATTTTTCCACAATTCTGTTCCATTATCGGTGGAAATCCCTCCACACGTTTATCTAAAAGTTATTTCAGCTCCTCCCGGAGTAAAAGGTGACACTGCAACAGGTGCGACCAAGCCCGTCGTAGTGGAAACAGGCGCTTCAGTTAATGCTCCTTTATTTATAAACGAGGGCGACGTGCTCAGGGTAGATTCAAGGACCGGGGATTACATCGAAAGAGCAAAACTATAATCAAAATTTATTTAAATAAATTTGTATTAATTTTAATTCTTTAATTATGAAATTAGATCTTAATTACTTAAAAAAGCTCATAAAGATATTGGACACAAGCAATATAGCGGAATTTGAAGTGGAGGAAGAGGGAACAAGACTCAGATTATCCAAGCCAAAACAGAAAATAACGGCAATATCACAGCCAGCAGATTTTTCATCAATGAATTTTGTTCCGGCTACTGTACCTGCTGCTTCAGCGGAAAAAAACGAATCCATGGTGCTTGAAAAATCAAGCGATGCGCCGGCATCCAGCAGCAAACTTGTTGAAGTTCATTCACCGATGGTAGGGACATTTTACAGAGCGCCTTCTCCGGATGCGGAATCATATGTTTCCGTCGGGAAATCTGTTTCCGAAGGGACCGTACTCTGTATTATCGAGGCAATGAAGTTAATGAACGAAATTGAATCGGAAGTTTCCGGCAAGATAGTGAAAATACTTGTCGAGAATGCCCAGCCGGTTGAATATAATCAGCCGCTGTTTCTTATTGAAAAAGATTAAGGGATTGACAGAAATAAAAACTTTCCTCTTTAAAATTGATTAACCACAGATGATAAAAAAACTACTAATAGCGAACAGAGGTGAAATTGCTTTAAGGATAATCAGGACCTGCAAGGAAATGGATATCAAGACAGTCGCAGTATATTCAGATGCTGATAAAAATTCACTTCATGTAAAATTTGCGGACGAAGCAGTTTGCATTGGTTCTCCGCTTTCCAAGGAAAGTTATCTTAACATTCCCCGTATTATGTCTGCAGCCTCTATTACCAATGCGGATTCCATACATCCGGGATACGGATTCCTGGCCGAGAATGCTGAGTTCGCTGAGATATGTCTCGACTCGAAGATAAATTTTGTCGGACCGCTTCCGAAGATGATCACCGCAATGGGAAACAAGTCCTTTGCAAAAGATACTATGAAAGAATCCGGAGTGCCTGTAGTTCCGGGCAGCGACGGAGTTGTAAAAGACCTTGAAGAAGCAAGAGCTCTTATAAAACAGATCGGCGTTCCCGTGATGATAAAAGCTTCCGCCGGCGGCGGCGGTAAGGGTATGAGAATAGTAAGAAATGAAAGTGAGATTGAGAGCGCATTCAATACCGCAAAATCCGAAGCCATGAGTTCTTTCGGAAATGATGATGTCTATCTTGAAAAATATGTTGATAAGCCGAGGCACATTGAGATTCAGATACTCGGTGATAAATTCGGGAATGTAATTTCTCTCGGAGAAAGAGACTGTTCAATTCAGAGAAGACATCAGAAACTTATTGAAGAATCCCCGTCTCCTTTCATTGACGAAGAAGTAAGAATGAAAATGTCAGCGGCAGCAGTTCTCGGCGCTAAATCAGTAAATTATATCGGGGCTGGCACAATAGAATTCCTGGTGGACAAGGATAAGAATTTTTATTTTATGGAAATGAATACGAGGATTCAGGTTGAGCACCCTGTAACCGAAGCAATTACGGGAATTGATCTGATTAGAGAGCAGATTAGGATAGCTGACAGAAAGAAATTAAGCAGGAAGAAGATCACAATGACCGGACATTCCATTGAATGCAGGATAAACGCTGAAGATCCTTCAAATAATTTCAGACCTTCCCCCGGAACTATTTCAGCTTTCAATCAGCCGGGCGGAATCGGAGTCAGAGTTGACACTCACTGTTATAACGGTTACACAATCCCTCCGTATTATGATTCTATGATCGGCAAGCTTATTGTCCATGCAAATAACAGAAACGAAGCAATTAAGAAAATGTCGAGAGCTCTTGATGAATTTATAATAGAGGGTATACATACCACAATTCCCTTCCATCAGATGATGATGAAAAATGAAAATTTCATCAATAATGATTTTGATACAGGATTTATTGATAATTTAAAAAAGGAATAAATATAATTTGAAAAAATTTCTTTCAATAATATTTTTTGCAGTTGTATTGCTTCCGGCAGCTATTGATGCCGGTCCGGTTGAATCGGGAAAAATTTCTCAGAATGTGGATCCTGCCAACATAAAAGATACTTTAAAAAGCAAAACTCAGAATAGCCAGAATATTCAGAATGACCAGAACACGCAGAAATCAGATAATCAGTTGCCGATTGATACTTCTTCAAAAGAAAAGGTTGAAACATATATCCAGGCAGATACTGTAACCAAAATAGATTCTTCGCTTATAATTCCTCCTGATGAAAACACTCTTACAAATACCAGACTGTTTATTTACATTTTACTTTCTCTTCTTGGACTCGGTCTGTTTTTCTTCATTTTTGTCATTAACCTTTTTAAAACTTTCCATAAAAAGAGATCAACCCGTCAGTCTCTACTGCTCAGCTGGAATTTATTCTTCATAGTCTCAATAGTCTGGATATTTATAATCTGGGGTATCGTGGCTGCCTTCTGGACAGCCCCTTCTTTCATGATCGTGATGATTTTTCTATTTATAATAAGTTTGATAATGACTATTATAGCTGTCAAATCCAAGTAATTTTTCTAAATTTTAGTATTTTTTTTTCAGAAATCCATACTTATGAAAAAACTTTATGCATTAATACTCGGCTCATCAAGCGGTTTCGGTAAAGCAATTTCACTCGCTCTTGCCAGATCGGGAGTAAACATTCTTGGCGTTCATCTTGACAGGGCTACTACAATGCCTGATGTGGGGAATCTCATTTCTGAACTTAAATCCTTTAAAGTAGATGTACATTTCTTTAATGCCAACGCAGCTGATTCAGGCAAGAGAACTGAAATTATTGGAAAAATAAAAGAGATATTTTCAAAAGATGAAGACCCGGAATTGAAAATACTTGTGCATTCACTCGCATTCGGGACATTAAAGCCATTCATTTCAAAAGATCCGAATGAAATGATAAATCAGAAACAGATTGAAATGACGCTTGACGTAATGGCAAACAGTCTTGTTTACTGGACGCAGGAAATTATTAAGAATGATCTTATGAAAAAAGGCGGCAAGATATACGCCATGACATCTTCCGGCGGAACACGTCAGATAGAATTTTACGGCGCGGTCTCAGCCGCCAAAGCATGTCTGGAATCTTATGTAAGACAGCTGGCAATGGAATTGGGCAGCATGGGGATTTCCGCAAATTCACTGAGGGCGGGAGTAACCCAGACACCGGCTTTATCCAAGATTCCCAAAAGCGAAAATATTATTGCAAATGCAATACAGAGAAATCCGGTTCACAGACTCACAACTGCCGAGGAGGTAGCTGAATTCATAGTAGATAATTACAATAACGAATCGCACTGGATGACAGGAAATGTTATAGGACTCGACGGCGGCGAAAGTATAGTTGAGTTATAATTTTAATTAAAAAGATTTTATTTACAAATGGAAGGTAAATTGAATACAGGTCAGGACAAGAAAGACTCTGATCTGATTTTAGATATATCAGCAAAGGAAAAGCTTGAGCTGAAGACTCAGGAGCTGATGCCGACTATTCTGATAGGACTGGGCGGCACCGGCAAAGAGACTTTATTAAGAATCAGAAGACAATTCGTAGAAAAATACGGATCCATTAATGATTTTCCGATCATATCCTATCTGTACATTGATACGGATAATGCGCCTTCAGAGGAAAGCGGCATTGCCAGGGAAAGAGATTATCTGATAAATGAAATTGATTTCCAGCCGGCTGAAAAAATATTTCATCCTGTAAATCCTTCAGATTATATATACAGGATACAGGATGTTCCGCACATTAAAGAATGGCTCAGCACAACCGGAGAGATCGCAAAACTGGGTACAATGAATACAGGCGCGGGACAGATAAGACCTGCGGCAAGACTTGCTTTCTTTCATAATTATGACGAGATAGTTTCTAAACTTACTGCCGCTAAATCGAGGATCACGGATTCCAAATCCATAAATATCGTAAAGGAAAATCACAAGATAAAGAATGTCAATACTGACAAGATCAATGTTTATGTGATCACTTCACTCAGCGGAGGAACGGGGTCAGGTATGATACTCGATATGGGATTTCTCATAAGAAGTATTTTCAGGAATCAGGCTGTTTCCACTTGTTACATTGTTCTGCCGAAAATATATCAGGCATACGGAAAGGAAAGGGTTTTTGCAAACGGTTATGCTGCATTAAAGGAATTCGAGTTTTACAATCTGAAAAATACATTTGAGGTCTCCTGGAAAAAAAATGAACCTCATAAATTCCAGCCCGGCGTTTTTGATGACACGTATGTTATTGACGGAGAAAATTCCAAGAATCTTTCTCTTTCGGATCAGAATAACAGGGATATTTATAAAATGCTCGCCGACACAATATTCCAGGATTTTTCCAACTCGGATTTTGCAAATTATAAAAGAGGCGTAAGGGTAAATCTGGTTCAGTACAAACAGAGATTATGGCCGGATGACAATTCGGTAACTGACAATACGTATTCGCGTAAATATTCCACTCTCGGACAGGCGACAATTTCGATACCCGTTGACAGAATAATTATTTCCTGCGCTTATAAGCTCTGCGAGGAGATCATCAACTATTATCTTACTTATGCTGAAGGTTCTCAGAGCGAGGTTGACAGTTATCTTATAAATGAATTCCTCCCCGAGCTCGGACTTCTGGAATCCAAAAATAAATTTCAGCTTCTCGATTCATTATACAAATCAGGCGAGAAAACTTCGCTTCAGTCAAATATAAAATCATTTCTAACTGCTATGCAGAACGACCTGGTGAGCGGTAAACGCGGATCCAACTGGTCAGCATATCTTATGAATGAGAAAATGAAATTTGATACTAATTTCAGAGATGA
Organism: Bacteroidota bacterium; assembly: GCA_018266875.1. GTDB lineage: Bacteria > Bacteroidota > Ignavibacteria > Tepidaquicellales > Tepidaquicellaceae > UBA2330. Next base: position 7,068 of record JAFDZR010000072.1, on the reverse strand, counting down.
TTCCGATGTAAACCGGCAGGGAATGTTTTTTACACAGATTTATTCCAACAGATCTAAGGATATTCAGAATTTAATCGGGAACAGAGACAGGAATACGATAGGTCTGCTTGAGAGAAAGATCAATTCTCTGGTTAACGATTCCACGCGGGGTGTATTTTATGCGATCAATCTGCTAAGGAGATTGCAGTTCGTTCTGACAGACGGCAATTTTGATTACATTCCGAAATATGAGAAAGAGATAAAGGATCTCCAGTCGCTGGTGACAAAACTGGACGCAGACTTCAGAAGGAAATTTCAGGAGCTTAAGGAAGATGAGACAAGAACAAAATTCAATGTACTCAGAAAAGCCGCGATGACTGGCAGTCTTGAAAAAGTTCTTAATGTAATGGAGGATTATTACAATACTCTTATCAAGCTCAAGTCCAGATATTATGCAAGAGAAATATGTCTCAGGATTCTTTCACTGATCGAAACCAAGGAAAAGACTGCCAACGATAAGATCATTGCAAACGGATTGATACCGGACCTTAATAAGCTGACAGGTAATTTAGGCACGCTGAAAAATAATTTCCTTCAGAAATATAATCACTTCATCCAAAAACAGGAGACAAGTTTCAACCTTATGGTCTATGAACCTGATGAAGTAAGCAATGAATATTATGTCAAATATATCGGCACCGGCCAGAGGGCTTTTGAAAACATAAAGAATCTTTCCAACAAACTCCTGAAAGAGCTCGGCGCATCTGATGTAACAGACATTGTAAACATTCTCAGGGAAAGGGACGCAAAGCTTATTGAGACAAAGATGCTTAATTTTGCAAGAAAACAATTTGAAAATATCAGGGAAGATTATAACATAACTGACATACTTTTTGAGAAAGATTCGATAAGAAGCGAATCAAAGATAAGGGGAATGTTCAATCAGGCGTTCCCGTGGCTCCGCACAAGGGAGATACCGGGAAGTTTTAAGCTCGATGAATCAGCTAAGAAATTTTACATTGGAATAAAAACAAACACACCGTCTTTCAAGAAATTTCAGACTCTTATTCAGTCAATAGCCGGCTCTTCAGTTGAATTCAAAGACTCAGCTGATAATTCTTCGATTACATTTTATTCGGAGTGGGCAGGATTCCCGTTGTTCTATTCCTATACAATTGCGGAAGAGATGAAACCGTATTACAAGCAACTTTCCCAGAATCATAATGTCGATCTTCACATAAATAAGAATTATTTCATTTATAATGACATCATACCTCTGAATGATGATGAAAAGATCAGACTCGACGAAGCATACAAAGCTTACATGCTCGGATTGATATTCGGTGTATTTGACATTATTCCTGAAACTGAAAATTCAAAGGCTATTTATAAATATACAAAGCAGGAAGGAATAACCGTCAAAAGAGTGGAACAGCTCGGAGTCGAATCAAGACTTATAAACAGATTGTTTGAGGAGCAGGGCAAGGATGCTCTGAGATATAAAATATTAAAGGATGCTGAAGCTGTTCAAGATAAATTCTTTAAAGAGAACAAACTTGCAGAGATGCTTTCAATATATGAGTATTATTATGACACGATCTATAAACCGACTGAATTTGAGATCTCCGGAGAGGCAAAAAGGAAAGTTGAAACATATCAGTATACAATTCTCAGGTCATTATCCAGGGAAATAGAAGGAAGAATAGCTTTATCAGAGAAGGATAATTTTGTCAGGAAAGTTATGGCATTAAAGGCAAATCCCGACATTTACACTTTTTTATGCGGAGACGGCGAGAAAAGAGTTCTGAAAGTGGATGAGATCTTGTCTGCAGCTCCTGAAACGGATAATGTCGCGGAAATGGTGAATAATCAGACTGAAGACATCAAAGGATTTACAAAGACAAAATTAAAGGAATTCAAGGAAGCCCTGGACGAAGGGCTTATAACTTCGGAAGAATATGAAAAAGCAAAAAAGGAATTTTTAAAAATATAGAGATGCCAACATACGATTACAGATGTGATAACTGCGGACATTTTTTTGAAAAGTTTCAATCCATGAAGGATGATAAACTTACAAAGTGTCCGGAATGCGGAAAGAATACTTTAAGGAGACTGATCGGAACAGGAAGCGGTTTGATTTTTAAAGGGACAGGTTTTTACCTTACTGATTATAAGAATAAAAATTCAGGATCATCAACTTCAATATCAGAAAACAAGTCTGACAGCGGAAACAAAAAATCCGAAACATCAGAAAAATCCGGCTCATCCGGTGAAAAAAAATCTGCAGATGCAGACAAAACCAAATCTGATTCAAAAACCAAAGACAGCAAAACAACATCAGGAAAAACGGATTGAATCTTTAGTTTGATTTTCTGCTAATTAAAATTATTCCTGAAGGACTGAACTGAATCATAATGAATCTCAGATCAGTTTTTATCTTTCCCTCAAAAGATACCTGTCGAGATTGAAATTTTCCCCAAGGTAATGTTTTCTGACAAGTTCATCGTTTGCAAGTTCCTCGGCTTTGCCGGACCTGAATATTTTTCCGTCAATCAGAATATAAGCCCTGTCAACTATCGAAAGAGTCTCATGCACATTGTGATCTGTTATAAGGATTCCAATTCCCCTGTTCCTAAGATTTGCCACGAGTTTCATAATTTCCTCTGATGCTATTGGGTCTATCCCTGCAAATGGTTCGTCAAGCAGAATAAATTTCGGATCGGAGGCAAGACATCTTGCAATCTCAGTTCTTCTTCTTTCACCTCCTGAAAGCACATAACCTTTTGAGCCGGAAATCTTTTCAATATTAAAATCCTTTAAAAGACGGTCGCATCTTTCTTCTCTTTCATTTTTATCCAGATCTTTAAACTGAAGTATCGACATAATATTTTCCCTTACAGTCATGTTCCTGAAAACTGACGGCTCCTGCGGCAGATATCCTATTCCCAGATTAGCTCTCTTATACATCGGATATGAAGTAACATATTCTTTGTCAATTTCTATTTCACCTTCGTCGGGTTTTATCATTCCGCATATCATATAGAAAGTCGTCGTTTTACCGGCTCCGTTTGGACCCAGCAGTCCGGCTATTTCACCCTGTTTAAGATTCAGCGAGACATTATTTACCACTTTTCTTTTGCGGTATTCCTTCACAAGGTTGAATGCTTTTAATTCGCTCATTTATTTTTAACTTGGATTCCTGATAAGATAAAGCATGTCTTCAACTGCTTTCTGCAGACCCGTAAAAACTGCTCTTGAAATTAGCGAATGTCCGATGCTGACTTCCTGTATTTCAGGGATATTTGCAATAGGAATGATATTTTTATAATTCAGACCGTGACCTGCGGTAACGATAAGTCCCTGTTCTGATGCGAGAGATGCAATGCTGGCAATCTTGCTTAGTTCCATCAGCTTATCCTTTTCAGTTCTCATATTGGAATACTTTCCAGTATGAATTTCAATAATGTCAGCTGAGAGTTCAATTGCGTAATCAACATTGACCGGTTCTGGATCAATAAAAAGACTTACCAGAATATCCTTTGCTTTTAATTCACTTATGACATCCTTATATCTCTGCATGTCGCCTGAAAGATTCAGTCCGCCTTCGGTTGTAAGCTCGCTTCTTTTCTCCGGAACAAGCGTAACAATTTCAGGTAAGGTTTCAATTGCAATTTTCACCATTTCATCTGTAGCTGCCATTTCTAGATCGAGTTTGGTCTGAACTGTCTCTTTAAGCAGTCTAAGATCCCTGTCATTTATATGCCTTCGGTCTTCACGTAGGTGGCACACAATTCCTTCAGCTCCTGAAATTTCACATATACCGGCTGCAATAACCGGGTCCGGTTCAAATTCGCCGCGGGCTTCCCTTATAGTCGCTACATGATCTATATTGATTGCTAATCTCATAATTATTTATTGAAAAAATAAGTTGAATAAATCCGTTAATCCAGTTCCGTAAATATTCTTTGCCGATCTTAGAACCGATATACCGTCCACAGAAAGCATTACAAGCCAGTGAAGCAGCCAGCAGTATATGAACGATCTGCTTCTCAGAGCCTGAACACCAAGAATAAGACCTGCAAATATTGAGGCGAATAATTCTAATTCGGGTTTTCCTTTGTGTAAAATAAAGAACGGTATCATTTGTATAAATACAGAATAATATCCGAATTTGGGCTTTAATCCGAACAAGGTATAACCTCTCCAGAAAAATTCCCATCCAAGCATATAAACCAGTATGCAGAGTTCATATAGAATAAAAGTAACTGCACTTTCGCTAACCCTTATTCCGCCCTGTGGATAAGCTGATGCAAATACCGGAGAAGCTGAAACTATCCAGACTGTGACAAGCATTACAAGAAGAAAAATTCCCGAAGTAATAAAACCGAATTTCTTATCTCCCCAGGTAAATCCGAATTCCTTTAAGTTTTCTTTGAATACAAATCTGATTGACAGAACCGGAAGCAAAAACATAAGCGAACCGTCTGTCAGAAACCAGTAGATCCTTGAAAATAATTTATCTTTCCCGACATTCTGATAATAAAAATTCGGCGATGCAAGCACCATTGAAAGAAATATTATAAAAGCTATTGAAATAAAAATGTAAGTGACCTTAAAATCAAGTTTTTTTATTTCTTCGTATAAACTTCTGATTTCATTTTTTAGATAAGCTATCAATTCTCCTGTTTTTTCTTTACAATATACTGAAGTTTTTCAGGCTGGGATTTAAGCAGCGTCATATTTTCAGGTACGATAATTTCAGGAACCACATAGCCCAGAGTATCATCTTCTATATCCTTATAAGGTATGTTTACTGATAATTCACCGGAAGAGAGTCCCGTAAGCTCATCCACACCACCTCTTATTGAAACATTGATCTTTGGGGGAATAAGCAGCACTTCCTTGTCATCGGGAATATTTAATATCCTAACTTCGATATCATCGATGTTTTTTTCTGCAAGCAGCTGCACTTGAAAATAATAATTTACCTTTGAAATATCTGTTTTAAGAAGATTCTGAAGTGTATCCTTTAATTTAATTTCTCCCCTGACATCAGAGTTAATGTTGCTTAGTATCTTTGATTCAGTAGGAATGAATTTTATTTTATTAATAAGATTTGAGGCGCCCTGAATCGTGACAGAATCCGGAGTCAGCACAGGATCACCAATAATGCTGTAACCTTCTTTAAGATTTAAAGCTACATTGTTTCTGACAGGGACTTTTTTTTCCGACACTTTGTCAAAACTGATCTGGATGGTATCGGGATTAATGGAAATCACAGAGATATTCGACTGAAGCTTAAGTCTTTCATTCACAAACTGTTCGGTAATTATTCTTGTGTCTTTTTTCATCTTCGTAATGTCAATATCATATTCAAGGTTTTTGGAGATCAGAATATTTATTAGGTCCCATCCCCTACCGTTTATTTTCACGTCGATGGAATTTGGAATTTCCTCTGCAAGAGCCTGTGATTTTGAGGAATTAATATTGACAGGAATTGACAGATCAAGTGAATAGCTCTGATTAAGATTAATATATAACCATAAAATCAGAGCAAAAAAGAATGATAAAATAATTATTCCTATATTTTTACCCATAATGAAATTATTATCTGAGCTGAGATTCCCAGTTATCGTTCCGTAGTTCGTTTCTGAACGTACTGTTTACAAGCCAGTATACATCCGTTCCGGGCTGCAGCTCTACAAAGACACATTCACCTCCGCCTTCGACTGAATTATATTTCCAGATCTCATAACTTTTTGTAGCTGCCTGAAATGGATATCTTTCAATATCATCAGGTTTTCCGTAAACTATATAAATCCTTCCTCTGTCAGACTTCCAGCCGTCTTTAAATGATTCCTTGTAATTTTTATCCGCTTCCTTTACTCTGGTAAAATAATCTGATTTTATTTTTGTATAGGGCTTACCTGTTGCGCTCTCTCTTGTCTTCCAGAATGAATACAGATATTTTCTTTTCTCCTGAAGATTATTCAGCTTTTCAAAGTTACTGATCTCCTGTGAGGACATTACATAAGCCATTTTTTGAAATTCATCAGTAACATCCGATTCTGATTTTGAAGCAAATTCACTCCTTAGAAAATCATCCTTGTCATCGGATCTGACCTGCTCTCCGGTATTATTAAAAATATAGAATTTCTTTTCTGAACTGAAAGAAATACTGCGTGAAGGATCTGTGACCGTGATCCTTAGAATATATGTTCCGCTGCTGAGACTGTCTATGCTCACAATTCCGTAGTCAACCCTGTCCGCTCCGTTTCTTTCCGCATCTTTGGATTTTGATATAAGCACTTTATTGTTCAGATCAAGTACAGAATGCTCAATGGAAAATTTCTCTGAAATATTTTCAGGAGTTAATCCGTAAATCTCACAGTAATAGTACATCTCGGAGAGATTCATACCAAACAGATTAGACGGATTCGGTATTACCTCAAGAGTATTCTTATAGAAAACACTCTTCACATTTTCGGATTTTCTGATCTTTGTAGCCAGTTCAATTTCACTGAGTGTAATCCCGGAATTTTCAATGCCGGTTACGCTGATTTCAGATTCAAACACATCCTGATTATCGGAATTATTGAAATCACTCCCGGTTATTTTCAGTTTGTATTTTCCCGGTTTCAGGACATAGTTTAACTGACCAACAAGCTTCTGTGAAGCAGATTTTCTGGAAGTATCAGATAAGGAAGATGGTGTTTTATAGGTATTTGAGATTATAAATTCTTTTGTTGCTAAATCCTGAATGCTGATATCAATCATAGCGGCTCCTTCGAATCCGTTATCACCTTTTTCATGTTTCAGGGAATTCTGATTTACAGAATAATATAGTTCAAGAATGGATGTATTACTCTCACCCTTGTACAAAGCATAGTCAAAGTTAAAGTATATATTCTTTACTGCAAATGCCTGTGATGTTAAGAGTATAAAAAGCAATATTATCTTTAAAGATTTTTTCATTCCGCCGGTTTAAAATTAAAAAGGTAATCAAATATATTGATTACCTTTGTTTAATGAAATTAATTTAATTATCTGATTTCAGAAGCCAAGATTAATAGTAAAGAACTGATTGGC
>JAFDZR010000071.1 GCA_018266875.1 Bacteroidota bacterium | reverse complement strand
TAGAACCTGGGTTGCCAAGACCAGCGATTAATTTCATTGTTGGGGTTCTCGGGACGACTTTTCTTTGGTACTTTCTTTTGGTCGTACAAAAGACTGTACGTTTACTCCAGTAAATTTTGATTTCTTAAACTAAACGTTTTGGACACTATTGTTCGTAAATAAATTTTATTATGATTTTTATCATATTAATATAAATTATTTTATAATAGATTCTTTAAAGGAAATTACAAATTTAAAAATTTGAAAAGCATTTAGAGTCTGGTTATTAGTTAAAATTCTTCTAAAATAAATAATCAGTATCTAAGTCAATTTATTATAAATAATAATCAAACAATTTTTCTGAAATTGAATTATCTGTAAACAAGACAAATAGGGTGACTATTTGCTTTCTATAAAATATCATTCAGACCATTTCTTATGCTCAATTGCAGTTATAGAACCCAAAAGTTATCCTGCTTAAAAATTAATTATATTTTATAAATACTTATAATTAAAAAGGAGTAATCATGAAACAGTTAGCAATAATTGTCTCATTGATTCTTTTGAGTTTTACATATTCCAATTACCCGGATAATACAAATAAACATTTTACACACCAGAATAATTTTCATGATCTAAACTGTCCGGATTTCATTCCGATTACTCAAACAAACAATGAGATAAACTCAATAAATAAATTTGAATCTGGTTCAAACGGAGACTGGTATTCTCAGATAACGGAAAATATACTGGAAGAAGAATACAATATAACTTACAGTAACGAAGACAAAGTATTTCAGTCTCCCAACAGAAAGAATAATTTAAGATTTTATTATAATAATGATGGATTTACTGCTGCACCCCGCTCGTTTAATGAAAATCAATATTTAAACAATAAAAAAAATGCATGGGAGATCAGGATCAGTATAATAGATAAGGATTATGTTTGTGAGGATTCCGAACTGAAAATATCCGGTAACAAAGCATTCATAGAAAATGCAAACATCAGGATCAGTTATATAAATGATTTGAACGGAATGAGGCAGGATTTTATAATAAAGAAAAAAAATATTAATTCAAAGAGGTTAGAATTAAATTTGACTGCACTAACTGATCTTAAGATGAAAGTAAGTTCTGATGCAGTAAATTTTGAAGACCGGCACGCAAAAGTTAAAATGAGATATTCATCACTGAAAACCTGGGATGCAGACGGAAAAGAACTTGCATCATGTTTTCGGGAAATCAGTCAGAAGGAATTTTGCATAGTGGTAAATGATGAAGATGCTGTTTATCCGATTACAATTGATCCTGTATCTTCAGATCCTGACTGGAATTCATACGGTAATCAGAATGCTTCAAAATTTGGGTTTAGCGTTTCAGGTGCCGGAGATGTAAATGGCGATAATTACTCAGACGTTATAGTAGGAGCTGTATTATACGATAACGGACAAATTGACGAAGGCAGAGCTTTTGTATATTACGGATCTTCTGATGGTTTATCTTCTTCGCCGGATTGGACATCTGAAATAAATATGGCAAATGCTAATTTTGGAAATGCAGTATCTACAGCCGGAGATGTGAACGGAGACGGATATTCAGATGTAATAGTCGGAGCCAGATATTATACAAACGGACAGCAAAGCGAAGGCGGAGCTTTTGTTTATTACGGTTCAGAGACGGGGTTATCAAATGCTCCGGACTGGATCAGTGAGGGAAACCAGACAGCAGCTTTTTACGGTACTTCCGTTTCCACAGCAGGTGATGTTAACGGTGACGGATTTTCTGATGTTGTTATAGGTGCACCTCAATTCAGTAATCTGCAGTCCGGAGAAGGCAGAGTATTTTTGTATTTGGGATCTACTTCGGGACTAGCTACTTCCGAAGCCTGGTCTGCTGAAAGCAACAGAATTGATGCCAATTTTGGCAACAGCATTGCATTAGCCGGAGACGTAAACGGTGACGGATATTCGGATATTATTGTTGGAGCTAATAAATTAGGCGTTGGACAGGAAAATGAAGGAAAAGTATTTGTATATCACGGTTTTACGGGAGGATTGCCGGCTACGGCAAACTGGACAGCTGAAAGCAATCAGTATCATGCAGAATTCGGATCAAGTGTGTTTACAGCCGGAGATGTAAATGGTGACGGATATTCGGATGTGATTATAGGGTCTGATAAATATGATAACGGAGAAGTTGATGAAGGAAGAGTATTTGTTTATCACGGTTCCAATATTGGTTTATCAAACACTGCTAACTGGACAGCCGAATCCAATCAGGCTTCTGCTTACTTTGGAAGCAGTGTTTCTACAGCAGGTGATGTAAACGGAGACGGATATTCGGATGTAATAGTCGGAGCAAAATTTTACGTAAATGGTCAGGCATCAGAAGGACGGGCATTCATTTATTCTGGTTCACCCGCTGGTTTGTTGTCAAATCCTTTTTGGATTGATGAAGTTAATGAAGAAAATGCAAATTTCGGCACATCTGTCTGTATCGCCGGTGACGTAAATGGGGATGGTTTTTCTGACGTGATAGTAGGTGCGCCGAATATTGATAACACATTCACAAACGAAGGCGGAGCATTTGTATATTATGGTTCTTCTGGAAATATTAATACATCTTATAAAATAACATTGCAAAATTCACTGAGTAACGCCATTGCAGGAGATGTGAATGGAGACGGGTATTCGGATGTAATAACCGGTGATCCTTATCATTCGGGACCAGAAAATCAAGAAGGTATTGTAAATGTATTTTTCGGCTCATCAACAGGTACCTCCCCAATTCCCGGCTGGAGCTTTGAAATAAATATTGTAAATGCAAATTTCGGCACAAGGGTTTCTACGGCGGGAGATGTGAACAGCGACGGATATGCGGATGTAATTGTTTCTTGTGACGACAGTAACGGAGTTTTTTTATTTTACGGATCAGCTTCGGGATTATCACCAATTCCAAACTGGACAAAAAAGAGTCACATTAATGCAACTACAGCCGGAGACGTAAACGGAGACGGATTTTCAGATCTTCTTATGAGTTATTCAGGACAAGCTGTTATATATTACGGTTCTGCTTCCGGACCTTCTGATTCTGCGGACTGGAGTACAAATGACTACGGAGGTGCATCAGGTACAGCAGGAGATGTAAACGGAGATGGTTATTCTGATATAATATTTGGTGACGAAAATTTCAGTAATCCGGATTTTCATGAAGGAAGAGCAATCGCATATTACGGCTCTGCAGCAGGATTATCTGTTACAGCCGACTGGTCAGCAGAAATAAACCTGGAAAATGCGTTATTCGGATACAGTGTCTCCACAGCCGGAGATGTAAATGGTGACGGATATTCTGACGTTGTTATCGGAGCTCCTAATTATGCGGAACTTGGATTACACTTTGGTCAGATATATGTTTATCATGGATCTGAAACAGGATTGAATCAGAATTATTCCTTTCATTATTCAAAAGTGAGTCCTGATTGTTATTATGGTAATTCAGTTTGTACTGCCGGTGATGTTAATAATGACGGTTATTCGGATATAATTATAGGGGGGGAGTATTTTTGGGGAAGTTTTTATAATCAGGGTAGAGCTGACATTTTACTAGGTACCGAATCCGGTATAGATCGGTTTAAAATCAGTTCAATATTGGTAAATCAACATGGTTTCAACCTTGGAAGAAGCGTTTCTGCTGCAGGAGATGTTAACGGAGACGGATTTTCTGATATAATTGTGAGCAATCCCGGAAATTCATTTGTATATTTTGGAAATACAATTATTTCCAGAAAATCCAACGTTATGCAAAACCGCCCGGGTAATTATGAAGTTGTTTACTCAGGAGGATTAACCGGTGTTAACGGACAGGTAAGATTGAATTTATTCGGTATTAATCCTCTTGGAAGGTCGGACGGAAAATTGAATATTGAATGTATTGAAAGTAATTCAATTTTCAGCAGTTCTGTGAATACATATTCTTTTACTTTCACCGGATCTGCGAATTATACTGATCTTGGTTTAGAGGGAAAAAATCTAATAGCTGATGTTTCGGGTTTAAATCCGGATATATTATATAAATGGAGAGCGCGTGTTGAATACAATCCTGTAAATAATCCGTTTCAGAAAACCGGCTGCTGGAAATATTACAACAGCTATATACCGGTACCTGCAGGTAGTTTCAGAGCAAAAGAATTCATGCTGAATGTTAAAACTCTTGATCTGAAAGTATTCATTCAGGGATTTTATCTGCCTGAAAATGATAAGATGCAGGAGGATTCTGTTACTGTTTTTTTAAGAAGTGTTTTTTCTCCTTACAATATAATGGATTCAGCTAAGACATTAGTTGATTCAACGGGTTCGGGCGTATTCTTATTTAATAACGTTTTGAATGAGTCTGAGTTTTACATACAGATTAACCACAGGAATTCCCTGGAGACCTGGAGTAAGGAACCGGTCAGTTTTTATAACTCTCAACTGGGATATGATTTCACTACGGAAGTAATGAAGGCATTCGGTGATAACCTTGTACAAATAGACTCATCACCAATCCAATTTGGAATTTACAGCGGTGATGTTAATAAAGACGGAGTAATAGATCTGATCGATTGCAGTCTTATTGATAATGATATTTATAATTTGGTTACAGGATATGTGCAGACAGACCTGAATGGTGATGGAATTGTTGACATTGCAGATCAGGTAATCGCTGATAATAATGGGTTTTATTTTGTAAATAAAATCACACCATAAAATCAATTAGCAATTACAAATCTCAAATCGTGCGGCAAGCGAAGCGAAGTTATCTGATTATCAAATAGTTTGAGGTAGTTCGAGTTACGGGTTACGAGTTGTGTTTTATTAATACTTGCAGCTCGTATTTTTTTATATTTTATTGTTCAGCTATTTTAAATCGAATTTCATATCTGAAGTATCTGTGTAATTTGGGTTATGTAAAATAAATTCTTTCTATCCTGAAAATATTTCAAAGTGAAAATTTCTTTCTTTAAAAGGCAGATTCTTCCTGTTTTTAATCTTTTTATTGATATAGATATATGAAAATCAAAAAAACTTTCTTTGCTAAATTCCTTCCTACCAAGTAATTTGTTTACAATTAATTAAAGATTAACAATAGCCCGGAAAAGAAGCGCGGGCTTCTATCCATAAAGGCATGCCGGTATGCCGGGTTATTGTTATTCAAATTATATCAGTAAAGGAGTATTTATTTATATGTTTAATTTCAAAGCAATTAAGATCTTAAGTTATACTGCTATTTCAATATTTCTGATTTGTTTTTTAAATCCGGGAGACCTGAAGTCACAGGAATTGATTCTTTCGCGTAATAAATCTGAAAGCGGATCAGAAATGTCGAATAAAAGTTTCCAGGCAGTATTAAAAAATGATAACAGCCCATTGAGCAGATTGAGTAAATCCAATGATGATGGTCTTTCTGCCACGGAGAAACTTATCAGTGAAAAAATTTCTGAAATAAAAAAGTCTGAGAGATCATTCAGTGACGGTGATAAAATGATCGAACTTCAGAAGGAAATTGAAAAAACCAACGGCATGACCAACACAGTAAGCGGGAAAAATGATTTTGGCACTTTAATCCCGCCGGACAGATTCAATCCTCAGGAAACGGACAATATAAATCTTTCTTATGTGATCGAATCCGAAAACAATCTGATAGCCGGTTTGGCGGCACAGGTTGAGCAGAGAGGTTCTTCAGCCGGTAAGATCTGGGTTGCAGTCGGACTTGCAAACGGTGATACCGGTATGCTTGCCATGCCAGACACTATCGGAATATATTATTCTGATAATAACGGTGTTACATATAATCTTTATGCAAAGATCGCATTCAGCGATCATAACAAAATTGATTTTGACAACATGGATATGGAGATCATTGAAAACACTTCAGGCACAAAATATCTTCATTTAGTTTTTTCATATACAACCAATGGCGGTTACGGTCAGAGACTGATCGGGTATACCGTAGTTTCTGCTCCGACTCTGGGATATGCCGGCACAACCCTGTTCCCTCCCGGTTTCGGTCTGAACAGTATGTATACAAAGGCAAGGATCACATCTGATAATGCCAGGTTTCCTTTCAATCCTTTTGTTACAATTGCTGTAACCCAGGATTCTGTTTCCGGAGGTCAGCATTATTTTATGACAAAAATATGCAGAGTATTAAGTCCGTTTACAGTTTCTCCGACACTAAAATATCTTTCTAAAAGTATTTATTCTGTATCCGCGGGTTTTAATAATTCAGTATTTACTGATGTAGCAAATTATCATAACGGGGATGATTCACTTATATTTGTTCTTAGTTCATATCCGGGTTATGAATATGGATTGTATTTTTATAAAGCATACAGCAATGCAGTTGTATATCCTGCAGTTTCCGGATCTTACATTCCGACTTATGATAATCTTGAATATGCAACGATTGCTGCAAACGGGGGAACAAATCAAACCGGACTCATGATCACGTTCTCAGATAATTATTTTAATACAGGAGACTTTGATCAATGGGTATTAACTACAAGCAATGCCAGAAACTGGAGCATTGCTTCTCTGGATTATTCCAAATATAACAGTTCAAGGTTTGGAGATGTCATAGGAAGAAGAAATGCTGACGGAAGTTTTGCAGTTACATTCAAGAATTTTTATGGAAACATGGAAAACATTTCCGCATACAGATTTACCGGACTTAATTTATCTTCAAATGTATATTCACTCAATACAGATTATGCAAATTCCGTTACGTCACCGAAACCACTTTTCAGATACCTTAATAACGACAGCTGTCTTAATATCTGGTCATCATTTTACTCCGTATCTTCAACATCCGGTTGTACTTCAACTAATGTTTATATTTCCGCTTCGCTGGAAGCAATTTATGATGAAAGTGCTGATTATCATTATATAAATGCACCTGTGAAAATTCTGCTTGCTCAGTCCTCCCCTCCATACAGTATAGCAGATTCAGCTTTTGCTTATCTCGATTATACTAGTATGACAAATGTATTTGCATTTCCAAAAGCCCTGACAGGAAATTACTTTCTGATTGTAAAATATTTTAACTGTATTGAAACTTGGAGCGCTGCGCCGGTTTCAGTATCTGCATCTTTTTTGAATTCATACAGTTTTATGACTTCAGGTACACAGGCATACGGAAATAATTTGATACAGAAAGGCAGCAGATGGTGTATATACAGCGGAGATGTGAATCAGGACGGCACGATCGATCTGACTGACGGAAGTCTGATAGACAATGATGCATTTAATTTTGTTTCAGGATATCAGCCGACTGATCTGAACAGTGACGGTTTGACAGACCTTGCGGACGGAGTATTTGCCGATAATAATTCATATAATTTTATTAGCAAAATCACTCCTTAAGAAGATCAATTGCAAATTTCAAATTACGAATTTCAGATATGTGATTAGTTGCGAGTTATGAGTTACGAGTTGTCTTTCCTTAATTTATAGCAACCTGTAATTTTTTATTCGTAATTCGTAATTCGTAATTCGTAATTCGTAATTTAAATATTCAGTTCTTCAGCTTTTTCAAGCAGCCAGATCTTATTGCTTACATCGCTGGCAAGTATCTCATTTATAAGTGATTCCAGGTAATATTTATCATACTTGTCATTTTGTTTTCGGGTTTTTACATGTGAAAGTTTTAAAGTAAAATTCAGAAATTTCTCAAAAATAGATTTTGCTGACTCAGTCACTTTTTTATCATATGAAATAAAATGTTTGGAAGTATCTATTAGAGAATATAATTCATTAATAAAACCGGATTCATAGTAAATTATAATCTGAAATCTTTTTTGAGTGATCTTGTCAATGACATTTGTACACTTGAATTGAGATAAGTAACTCAGAGCTTTATCAAATTTTTTTTTCTTAATATTAAGACTTACATTTGCAAGTGCGAAATAACTGTCCCGCTGCAAAGGATGAAGTTTGTGTTTGAAATCAGAGATGAAATTCTCCGCCCATTCAAACTCATTTAAATTACCTGCCATACTGACCGCATTTGCATACAAATTCGGATTTATAAAATTTTTACTTAAAGAGGAGTAATATCCGTTTTCAATTATGAATTTATACAAAACGAACTGTTCTTTTATATATCCCGCTTTACCTTTCATAATATTAAAATTACAGAAATTTATCAGAGCCATTGAAAAATTATATACTGTTTCATGCTTAAATTTTTTGTAGTTTTTCTGCAGTAGTGTTTTAAGTTCATTAAATGAAGAATTGTCATTCAGATCAGTCAGGGTTTTTAAAGTGTAATAATTCATAAGTACAAATTCATTTTCCCTGGCAGGACTTTTATTAAAAAACTCAAATACAGATTCCAGAATTTCCATATTATATTTCTTATTGTAAAGAAGACTGTCATGAAGAGTATTATAATTATCCGTAAAGAAATTTACAAAAAAAAACGAAATTAGATTATCATTCATCTTTGCAGGATTGCAGAAACCGGCCTCCGTGGTCTTATATCTTAAAGAAAGGTAATTCTGTTCTTTTGCTTCGGTCAGGTATTTATAATAGAAGTTATCTGCGTTGTCCGGCAGTTTGCCAAGTTCTGATTTGAATGTTTTCAGGTTTTTTTCAAAATGACGGTCAAGACCTTTACTTATCAGGTTTTCCAGAAGATTCCTCTTCTGATCGGATCCGTAAATCTCATAAACACTGTAACTCAGGAATTTTTCAATCAGCTTCTGAAGTTCATAGATCAGATTCTTCATAATTCCGTAATTGAAACTCTTCTCCTGAAACAATTCCTTCCATATTTTTTCCCGGTTCAAATATTCACTTTTAAGATCGGGAAAATATTTTTTCACAATAGCATACAATTTAATAACATTTGTATTCTTATTGAAATATGGTGATCTGACAAAATCGTCAAATCTTCTGATCTCCTCTTCTCTGAAAGTCCGTAAAATAATCAGTAAAGTACTGTTTAACATTATAAAAATTATTTACTGTTGAAAAAAATAAAATGTTTTGGTCTCAACTTATATTTTCAGAAATGTCAAATTAATATTAATAAATTATAATTACAATTTGATTTAATATTTAGTTACATAGTTAATTCGCCTCCGTCCAAAACGTTTAATTCTAAAATTCAAGATTCGTTGTTTTCTGTTTACTATCTTTTGATCCCCTTCTAAAAGCACATGGGATAAATTTAGAAAATAATAAAGGTAAATATCCCAATGTTAAAAAATTCTACCGTTGTTGGTTTTAGTGAGAGCAGCAAGTGTGACCAACAATTAATGGAATCGTATTTCATGCTGCTGAGTACTGACTGAATAAATTGCGGATGAGTTTTCACCAAAATCAGCAGCAGACTTCATCGGCATAATCCATAATTTAATTGCATTTATCATTTCATGAAGGATGATTATTTTTACATCTGACAAAACAAATTTATAATAGAGGATAGTTATGAAAAGTTTTATGATAGCTTCTTTTTTAATTGTGATAATTCTGACTCAAAATTCCTTTGCGCAGTGGAGTAATGTCTCCTCCGGACTTGGCAACAAGGAAGTATATTCATTTACAAACAACAGTACTAACCTGTTTGCCGGAACATTCAATTACGGACTGTATACCTCGACCAACAACGGTATAAACTGGACACAGGCAGGTATTGGATTAAACAACCGGGTCGTATTTTCTTTGACAATGTTCGGAAACTATTTGTATGCAGGTACTGATATAGGAGTATACAGAACTTCAAATAACGGAGCATACTGGAGTCTGATCGGATTGAATAATAATACGATCTATTCACTGGCATCAAACCAGACCCGGGCATTCGCCGGACTTCATGTCTCAGGTTTGTTCTATTCACCTGGAGGCACAAGCTGGTACATCAGTTCATTGAATGTAATAAACATAAAATCAATTGCCGCGAACGGAAATTTCATTCTTGCCGGAGCCGGTAGTAATGCCGGAGTGTATTTGTCTAATAACAACGGAAATAACTGGACATCAACTTCCCTGAACAACAAATCAGTTTACTCATTAGCCTTAAACGGAAACTATGCTTACGCCGGTACCGGTGGCGGGGTCTATTATTCGCTGGACAGCGGATATACATGGACTAGGTCTTCCCTGAATAACGATCTGGTCTATTCGCTGGCTGTTAACGGGAGTGTGGTTTATGCAGGTACAGAATTGAACGGAGTATTTCTTTCTACGGATAACGGATTGAACTGGTCACAGCTGAATGACGGATTGCCCGCCAATATAACAATATATTCCTTATACTTATACAGAAACTATGTATATGCCGGAGCTTCTCTGAATGGCGTTTACAGAAGACCGGTTTTGCAATTACCTGTTACACTAAATCAAAAGATCTGCATTCAGGGATTTTACAATCCGAATACCGATGCAATGGTAAGTGACACAGTATCTGTTAACTTAAGAAATACCTTATCACCATATGAGGTTCTTGATTTTGCAATTGGATTAGTAGATTCATCCGGCCAGGGGTCATTCCAGTTTTCAAATGCTGTAAACGGTGCAGACTATTATATACAGCTTGAGCACAGAAACTCATTGGAGACATGGAGCAAGACCCCTCAGCAGTTCACGGCTTCAGCTTTATCATATGATTTTACTACTGCAAATACTCAGGCATACGGTGATAATATGATACAGATAGATGCATCACCGGTTAAGTTCGGCATATACAGCGGAGATGTAAATCAGGACGGCACAATAGATCTTGCGGACGGAAGTCTGATCGATAATGATGCGTTTAATTTTGTTTCAGGATATGTGCAAACAGATGTAAATGGAGATGATGTAGTGGATCTTACTGATGCAGTGTTTGCGGATAATAATGCGTTTAATTTTGTGAGTAAAATTATACCATAAGAATATTGTTCAATGTTTTATTGAATAATTATTGTGAAATGATTTAGTGTTGTCAGAGATTCTGTAACAATATCTTCTGTTTGAAATGAAAAATCCGTGTCTTATGGTTACACGGATTTTTCATTTTTAAAATATAAGAATACTGTATTTTATTTTTCTTCTTATAATATAAAAGCGGATAATCCTAATATCAGATAAAGCAGAGGAAATATCCATCTGCAATTATTATCATATTTCTGTGCAAGCTCATTCCGTCCTTTGTTGGCCAGCGTTGAAGTAATTACGGATTCGAGCAGTGTAAGAAAAATAAGCACTGAAGAGCCCAGAATAAAAATATCCATCCGCGTCATGTATGAGATCTTCGGAAGATTTGCAACAACAATAAATCTGTAAGCAATGAGTGTGAGCATGGAAGTTGTGCCAACGGTGATCTGACTTGCAGAGAGATTAGCGGGAAGCCAGAAAGCAAGCAGCGACATTGTTATTATCAGCACCAGGGGTATAAAAAAGATCAGCATGTAATAACCGCTTTCCCTTTTTGCATAAATAGTGAAAAGCAGTGTCGAGCGTTCCGGTGAATTTTCCATAATAGTAAATAAGGAATTTTCGAAACTCCATTTCTCTATGTTCCAGTCTGCAAGTGTAATATCTTTTCCGAGACCTGACTGACGAATTGGATCCGGTTCCAGTATCACATCATTCGGATTCAGCGTAATATCCAGGATCCTGATCTTGAACTGCTGTTCATCAAACGGAAAATCCTTGAACTGCAGTACCTGCGTAAAACTGCCGAAGATTCTTTGAAAATAGAGAACTGTTCCGTCATTGAGTATTGTAAAATTCTCAGGAAAAGATTTTGTAATGTTAAGTCTGTTTGTAAATGTAAGAAAAGGATCCCAGATCTTATCAGCTGAAACTACAATGTTTCCCTTGCTTTCATTCTTAAGCCGCGGATCATTCCATCTGGCGCTGAGAACAATATCCGCCGTAACTGTCTGATTGGCAGCATTGATCTCGCTTATGTTGTTGATGATCATGCTGATGTATACTTTTGTGATACCGCCGGGATTGGGAGGAGATATAGTATCCTGGGCAAAACTGTAACCCTGCGAAATTAAAACACATACTAAAATGAACCGGAAAAAATGTTTTGTCATAAGCTGTCCGGAATTTATAAAATTTTGATTTTTAAAAAAAGAATTAACAGTAAGTTTGAAATTCTATATCGGGTTCATAATTCCCCAAAGTAAAAAAATAAACAGCCATTTCCGCTGTTGATCAAGCGTAAAAAATACAATCTGACAATTTTTAAAAAAAGAATTAGTTCAGTCAGCATCATGCTCCGAACTTTCCTCAATTACTTTTTTTAGAAAGTCACCTTTCTCGTTGAAGATATAATCCTGTCCATTGACCTCAGCTTCAAATGTTACCATGCCGTCGGCTGATTCTATCTTTGAAGCCTCGCTGATGTTTCCGCTGTTCAGTTTTTTAAGGCAATAGTCTTTTGCGTTTTGTGGTAGGTCTGAAACTGAAATTTCTGATTCTGTCTGAATGAGATTTCCTTCTGCGTCAAAGATCACAGATACTTCAGAATTTTTTACTTTAATTCCTGCCTCATATCTGTTCCCTTCTTTTTCCCATTCAGCCTGTTTTATATCCGGATATAAAGCCGTGAATTTTGATCTTACTTCAGCAGGAACCTCAGTCTCACTGATCTTCTGCGCTCTTACAGTGCAGCTGACAATCATAATAAATATTATAAATAATATTATTCTCATAACAAGTAGTTTTTATATTTAAATTTAGCGAATAGTAAAGTTAAATTAAATCACTTATTGAAGAATTATCATTCCCCGGAATCCGGTTAGTTAAAATAAATAACCAGTATTTAATATCAATGTTTGTTTCTTAAAAACAGCCGCTATGATATAAATGTTATAAAAATATCTGAAAATGTTTAACAAGGATATTTGACTGGCAATACAGCAGAAATAGAAAATCTGAAAAATTAAATGCGGAATATTTATTTATTTTAAATTATAAATCAAATATATAATTTCGTAAATAACACTCAGATTTTTTTTTATATCCAAATTGAATGAGTAGAAATTTTGATCTGTCGGATAATTAATATTTTTAAAATGTCCTGAAATATCTCAATAAATTAATTTAAAAACACTTATGATCTTTAAGTATAAATTCAGGTTATTTTCTGTATTTATAATAATATCAACAGTATTTTTCCCGCATAAAAAAATATTATCGCAGTGGACTTACGGTGCTCCGTTTTCTACGGAACCGCCTTCTTCTACTTGGCGGGAAGTGAACAGCAAAGTACCTCTAGCAGGGAATTTTATGCTGGAAAGTCTTACAAAACCCTATCCGACAAATGAATGGTTCAATCTGCTGTTTCTTTACGGAACCACATTCCCTTATCCCGGCGGTCAGGGAGAGCTTGGTCAGAACAGATGCTGGGTATACCCATATCAGATAGGTTTCGGAAAGGAATACAGCACTGCTAATCCGGCTTATGATCAGTATTCTTTGCTGGGCTTCGGTTACAGACCTTTTATTACACAGGTACAGAACGGAACATTTCCAAAGGTCTACTGGGATCAGTCTGCATGGTCATTTCTCGGACAGCATAATCCTTCCATGAATATAAAGACTTCCTTGAAAAATGATTACACAGAACTTTCCGCAACAATCAAATACACCAATTCTGCGGATACGAATCAGTACTATGAAGCACCGATGGTGAGAGGAATGCCTTATGTATCAATGATCTACCATAACATCCAGCCGGAAGTATTTTTCTGGTCTCCCGCTCTTTTTTCTGTGAACGATATTGAGTTAAGCGGAAGCAGTAATACATTTCACGGAAAGGCTTTCAAACTGAAAACTAAGGATGACCCTAATCCTGTATATCAGTCTCAGACCTGGATGCTTTTTACTTCCGATACCATAACTCTCAAATGGGATCAGCTTCATTCAAGCATGTATGCGGTACGAAATTTCACGGGGTATTTCAGAATGGCTGAGCTTACATATCAGAATGAAAATCTCACTCCGGCGGAAATTCAGGAAAAAATTACTCTGCTGACTAAATATTCGAAATTCCTTCCTGTAAAAGGAGAAGTTGCCGCTACAGTTACCGGTAATACATCAGATCTCCAATTCCGGTATACAAGATACAATGAAAGTCCTTTATACGGCGACTCGCTGTTAATGCTTGCTCTTCCTCATCATGTCGAAACACTTCCTCCGGGATCGACCACTAATATTCTGAAGTATAAAGTTCTCAAAGGAACAATGAGTGAAGTTTATAAAAAGACCTGGAGTATGACTGAGCAGCTGGCGGATTATTCTTTTTATCCAAAGGAAGGCAGACTCTCTAATGTCCCGTTGAAAGAATGTGATTCACTGAAAACATTTCTTCTGCAGGATAAAGCAGCATATGCAAACAGAAATTATCAGTGGGAAGATGTTTATTCCTCGGGCAAAAGTCTTGCAAAGCTTGCAAGACTTGCCGTAATAGCTGACGAACTGATAGAAAGGGATCCGGTTAGATATTCAGATATAGTTCCCGTTGCCGCTAACATCAGGGATTCTCTGAAAATTTATCTCGCCAAATGGCTGAACGGAGAAAGCACTATTAAGCCGAATGTTAATCCCGAAAAGAAAGATTCGCTTTTGTATGACAGAATATACGGTGGAATAATTTCCAGCAGATCTCACGACTCACTTGACATAAGCAGCGGAGTGGATTTTGGAAGCGCAGTTTATAATGATCATCATTTTCATTACGGATATTTTATTTATGCGGCGGCGGCAATTGCAAAAAAAGATCCTGCATGGTTTACAGCAAACAGTAATTATTACATGAAAAGAACGATTGATCTTATAAGGGATATTGGTAACCCCAGCAGAAGCGATCCATACTTTGCTCTTCACAGATACAAAGACTGGTTTGACGGGAATTCATGGGCCAACGGAATGGTGCCTTACGGCGGCGGAAAGAATCAGGAAAGTTCATCTGAATCAATTAACGCCTGGTACGGGATGTATCTCTTCGGACTCGCAGTGAACAACGAAAATATTATGAATACGGGAAGGATCATGCTCGCGCAGGAGATCCGAGCTTCTCAAAAGTATTACCATATTAAACTGCCTCAGACAAATCCGGTTTATAATTCCGTCTATACAGATAAATTCCATACAGTTACAAATTTATATCAGGGAACAATGGATGCAAGTACTTTTTTCGGCGATGTGAATTATTACGCTTCCGGAATTCAGATTATACCTGTAACGCCGGTCACCGAACAGCTATGGGATAAAAATTTTTCAAAGGATATATTTGATTATACTCCGAACGGTTTTAAATTTACTCCCTGTTTCAATCCCGCCAATACAGACACAATCGCATGGCAATGGACTTCTGTCGCAGTAGGAATTCAGGCAATAGCATATCCTCAGGAAGCTCTGGACTTTTTTAAACATTACAGGAATCAGCTGGCTTACATGGATAACGGACAGTCACATACGAATGTATATTACTGGATCATTACAAGAAATCATATTGCCGCCGCTCCGGTGCCGGCTGCAATAAAACTGGCTGTACAGGGATTCTATGAACCATTGGAAAATAAGTTAAGTGTAAGAGATACAGTGAGAATATATATGAGAAATATTTCCCTGCCTTACGGTATAGTCGATTCGGCAATTTCAGTTATAGATTCAATTTCACTTACAGGTTCATTTCTGTTCAGTAATGCTCCCGGAGGCACTTATTATTTGCAGCTTAAGCACAGAAACAGCGTTGAAACCTGGAGCCGCTCAGGAGGAGAATCTTATGCTGTCGGTTCCGGATTGAATTACGATTTTACTTCCTCACAGGCAATGGCCTATGGAAACAATATGGTTCTTAAAGGCGCTAAATACTGTGTTTACAACGGAGATGTGAATCAGGACGGCATTGTGGATATAGCTGACCTGGGTCTTGTTAACAATGACATTTTCAATTATGGAACAGGATATTCGGCAACTGATGTGGACGGGGATAATATTGTTGATATAAATGATGTTTCTTTAGCTGACAATAATGTATTTAATTTTGCGGGTAAGATTACGCCGTGAAGGTAATTTCAGTTTACGGGAAAGAAACAGTTTCAAACATTAACTTAATTTCAGCAAAATGCGAAATATAATTTTCTGCTGTTCAATTATTTTTATTTAAAGTAAGTCCAATTTTTCCAAAAGCCAGTGTCTGTTTGATATTCTTTTAATCCGCGAGATTTCCACTCCCATATACTCAATTTCACTGTCTTCAGGTCTGAGTTTTTTCCCATCTATAATTATCCTGTAATATTTAAGAAATTTAAGATGAGAATTTAAATTTCCTTATTCAAATTCGAATTATTATAAATATAATATCTTAACGAATTAATAACTGATATTGATGAATCAAAATAATCAAGTTCATAAAAGATCTTTAGCCGCAGAATATCAATGTCTATTTTTTCTATCTGCTCTCTTGGATGAATATTTGAAATAATCTTCAGAGAATCTTGATATTTCTTTTTCACATAACACAGTAACGCATTACTGTAATCGTAGATATATTCCTTCTTTTCATTTTTAAACATGTCTTTAAAATATTCAATAAATCTTTCAGACCACTCAAAATTTTCAAGACCCGCAGAAATATGCAGAACGGATCTGTATTCAGAATAGCTTATGAATGGCTTATCATTTAAAGTAAAAAATCCTTTTTCAAACATGAATTTGTAACTATCAAACAGCTCTTTTCTCAGATCATCGTAATTTTCAGATAAATTTAATAAATAGTAATTATTAAGATGATTAATAAAAACATACAGAAGGTTTTTGTCTATGTTTTCGCTTACATTCAAAACCAGCTCCTTCATTATTCTCAGATTTTCCTTGGAATAAGGATCAGAATATAGGAGAGTTTCAGTTTTACAAAGATTTATCAGCCATTTTTCATCTTCATTCAATAAATCGGAATTTTCTATGATATTAATTATTTCAAATAAATTAACTGTTTTTTCAGTAAACTTATTTTCATCATCACTATTATAATTATTAATGTATAAAAAATCAAAATTTAAATTGATAATTGAAACAAGAAGGAAATGAAGAATTATATAAAGCCGGGATTTTCTAATGCTCTGAATGGCAATATCATACCGGTTAATTTTGATATAAAAATATGTTTTTATCCATACCTGTCCAAAACGTTGAAA
>JAFDZR010000070.1 GCA_018266875.1 Bacteroidota bacterium | reverse complement strand
ATTGTTTGACTTTCAGTCTTCATTGTTTTACATTTACTGAAAATTGTTTCACATTCAGTCTTCATTGTTTGACATTCACACTTCTTTGTTTGACATTCACACTTCTTTGTTTGGCATTCACACTTCATTTTTCGTCATTTTTGCTTCTTTTTTTTGTTTTCACTCTTATTTGTCCGGTATTAATGAATCTTTGTCCGGCATTCATGATTCTTTGTCCGGCATTTATACTACTATTTTTTGTATTCAATTATGTTTGTCCGGGTATCACTTTTGTCTGACATTAATTCTCTCATGTTTGTATTGCATTCGATCATTTCTGATTGAAATTCACTTTTAACTGTTTAATTTTAAAAATGCTTTGCATGACATTCTCAGCTTTCCGGCTGAACTTTATTTTTGCCTCAATGACTAAAAGACTCAAAGTTTCAAAGACTTAAAGGAGATTGTCATTATAGATCATTGTCTTAGAGCCTTCGGACCTTTGAGGCAAATCAGGTGTTTCAGGACGGACTGAGAGATTGGGAGCGGGCGGTAAATTTAACTCAGGTAAATTTCCGGGATTTCCTGCAACGGCGGGATTTTAAAAACAAAAAACCCTGCAAAATAAATTTTACAGGGTTGACTTTCCGAGCTGGCAGAGGGACTTGAACCCCCGACCTGCTGATTACAAATCAGCTGCTCTACCAACTGAGCTATGCCAGCAAATATTTCTTTTAAGAATGTTGCAATATATGACTTATATATTTTTCTTTCAATTCAGATTAATACTTTCTCACTTTTTCTTCTTCTTTTTCGGAGAATCACCGGTCAGCTTTAAAACCTGTCCGATCAGTATTTTATCATTCTTAAGATTATTCCATTTCATCAGATCGGAAACCGTTACATCATTATCCGATGCTATTGACGCAAGCGTCTCGCCTTTTTTAACGGTGTAGGTTGACTTCCTGCCTGAATTGGTCGTAGTGCTTTTGGTACTGCCGCCTGTTACTTTCAGTTTCTGTCCGGCGAATATTACATCTTTATCGAGATCGTTGAGATCCTTTAATTCTTCCAGCGACATACCGTACTTATCAGCTATCATGGTCAGGTTTTCACCGGAGGATACCGTATGAATACTTGTCTTTACTTTGTCTGATGATGTTCCCTGAAGTTTGAGTTTCTGTCCGACCAGTATCTTATCCGATTCCAGAGCGTTCCATTCAATGATGTCAGCGGCGGTAACACCGTAATCATCAGCTATTGCAGTCAGGTTATCTCCTGCCTGCACAGTATAGTACGTAACTTTACCTTTTGTATTTGTACTTGTTGTTTTCTTTTCAGCAGTCTTTTTTTCAACAGGAGGATTTACGGATTCGGTTTTGGTTTCAGTGTAATCCGGGCTTGTGTTATCTGATCCTGTGTCATTATTGCTGTTGCTTATGTCAGAATTACTGTCTCCGGAATTATCATCAGTCTCATTTAATACATTATCTTCGGCAGAATTTACATCCATATTTTCCGTCACGGGAATATTTTCCGGATTGTTGGCGTTTAAAAAACTGTCTTTTTCTTTGTCATGCGGATTGGTCTCAACGGGTTTTTCTTTTACTGTTTCCTCAGGGCTGACTTTCTTTTCGTCGTTTGAAATTTCAGATGAAGTGATCCCGGATACAGGTTCAATAGTTTTTTTCGTATCCGGATTTTTATTCTTTACATCAGCTCCTTTGAGATTGCTCAATCCGAAGAGCAGTTTATATTTTTCATCGGTAAGATAGATATCTAGATTCTGCCTGTATTTCAGGGGAGTGCCGTAGGAAATATTGTTCCAGAGACGTATCTCGACCGGTCTTACGGCGTAATAAACAGCAATTGCTTCCAGGGCATCCTTCTCTTTGAAAATGTAGGATATTTTTTTTCTTCCATCCTTGCTGGCAATTGATCTGGGATCACCCGGATCGTAATCTTTAATTTTATAATATGCAAGCTTGATATTTCCTTCGTATCCGCCTTCCTCATCGCCTGCGAATTCAGGTTCTTTGCTTCTGCTTTTATCTATCACCGTAGATTTATCATAATTGGCAAGAAATTTTTTGTAAGACTTGTGCGGGATCCTGATCTGGTAAAAATCCTCGTAATCAGGAACCATATCCTGAGTAAGTTCTGAATTAAGCTCTCTGATGGTTTCAATATCCGTCTCGCAGAGATCAGCAATCTGCTGCAGAGTCATCTGAGCATTTACGTTTACTCTGTCGAATGAGAGCTGCTTGCCGTATTCAACATCCCTGAATCCGAATTCTTCAGGATTCCTGAAGACAAATGAAAGAGCAAGTATTGACGGAACGTAATTTTTCGTTTCACCCGGGAGAAAACTTCTGAGAGTCCAGAAATCTCTCGAACCGCTTTTCTTGATAGCTTTATTTACTCTGCCCGGACCTGCGTTGTATGCCGCAAATGCCAGGTACCAGTCTCCGAATGTTCTGTAAAGATCCTTGAGATGTCTGGCGGCTGCGTCAGTTGATTTTTCAATGTCCATTCTGTCGTCGCGGTATTCATCCTGACCTAATCCGTAAGCGTAACCGGTTGCAGGCATAAACTGCCAGAGTCCGACTGCGCCTGCTCTGGATACAATTGAGGGAGTAAGTCCTGATTCCTGAACCGAAAGATAAATCAGTTCTTCGGGAGCGTTGTTGAATCTCAGTATCTTCCTCATTAAAGGAAAATATTTTCCCGAACGGTAAAGGGTTTTATCGATAAAACTTTTTCCGCGGTCTGTATTCGAAAAGAAATCAATGTATCCGTCAACTGCCGAATTTCTTTCCAGGGGAATATCGCTTCCGTCCGGAAGCGGCTCTCTGTCACCGCTTACTTCTTCCACTTTCTGATACTGCACGGAATATTTATCCGCAAAATCAAAAACCAGACTTCCGTTTTTGATCTCACTCTGTGTAGCCAGATAATCCTGCACAATGCTCTTTGCCAGTTCATCATAATCCTGTTTCCACCTGTAATTCCCGGCATCATTCAGTATCTTGCTGTTGATCTTATGAAGGTATTTTAATGAAGACTCAAATGATTCAGATGCATTTTTACTGTCTGAATCTTCATTAAAAGACAATGCTTTTTTGTAAGTACCGAATGATTTCTGCAAAAGGGAATAAACCTCAACCGAATCAGTTTCTCTTTTATCCGTAACCTCTTCCTCATCTGAGGAAGAACAACCTGACAAATACAGAGCAAATGAAAAAGACATTAAAAACAGGAAAGTTATTACCGAATTTTTTGCTGTATTAATAATGAATTTGCTTTGCATGATTCTAATTTTTAAATTTCATAAAAATAGATATCTTAGAAATTTCTAATAAAGTTAAATTTTAACTGTTTTAAAATAAAAAAACTATATTTAAATTTCAGTATATTCTTGAGTTTAAGAATATGGCGAAAAATGAGTTTATTCTGAATATCCTGTGACAAATTTATAAATTATCTTAATTAATATTGGAAAGAAATTATACTTTTACGGTTCCTGAAGTAAAAACAAAGCAGAGAATTGACAAATATATTTCGAATTTCATAGAGAATGCATCGCGGACAAAGGTCAAAAAGGCGATTGATCTCGGATATGTAACCGTCAACGGCGATCCGGTAAAATCAAATTATATTGTAAAGCCGGAAGATGAAATTGAAATTGAACTTGAATATCCCGAGAAGCAGGATATACTTCCCGAAGACATTCCGCTTGAGATAGTCTTTGAAGACGAATATCTGATGATAATCAATAAGCCTGCCGGAATGGTTGTTCACCCTGCATATAAAAATTATACGGGAACGCTTGTAAATGCAATTCTTTATTATGCTGAAAAGCAGAAAGGGAGTCTTTCGAATCTGAACGGATTTGAAAGAGCCGGGATAGTTCACAGGCTTGACAAGGACACATCAGGTCTTATTGTAATAGCTAAGGACGAAGAAACTCACAGAAAACTTTCCGAGCAGTTTTTTCATCACACAATAGAGAGGGAATATGTAGCGATCATCTGGGGAAAACTTAAAAAGAAAAAAGGAGAGATATCAAACAGACTGGGAAGGGATAAAAGAGACAGAAAGAAAGTGACTGTATTGAAAGAAGGTGAAACCGCAGGCAAAACAGCAGTAACGAATTACGAAGTGATAAGCGAATATGATTTCCTGTCTCTGATAAAACTGAATCTAAAGACAGGAAGAACTCATCAGATAAGAGTTCACATGGCGGACAAGGGACATCCTGTCTTCGGGGATGAAACATACGGAGGAAGGGAGCCGCATTCAGTAAATCTTACATCGAACATGAAAGCCAGGATCAGAAATCTTCTGGAAAAAATTGACAGGCAGGCGCTTCATGCAAGAGTGCTGGGGTTTGTACATCCGGCTACCGGTGAAAAGATCAGGTTTGAATCTGAAATTCCCGTAGATATGAAACAGATACTGGAAAGCATAAACAGTTAAAAAGCGTTTTTCTCAGTCATTATCACTTTCATTTTCAGAAGATTCATCATCTTCATTTTTCCCTGACTTATCTTTTGTTACGGATTCACCGGAATTATTATTATTATTTATTGAAGATTCCCACGGGAGTTTGTCTTCCCTTATCTCGGGATGGTGAATTCTGCCGCCGAGATTTCCGGTGTAAGCCATCATTCCGTTAACGATAATAAGAAGAGCAAGCATTAAGAACGCAAAGGAATTTGGAAGCAGTTTCGGTTTTCTGAAAAGGAACATTGATATAAGAGCCATTGCTCCGACTATATCCATGGCGATAAAACTGTAAAGAGCAAAATCCTCATGCGGCTCTATCATATCCTCGGCTACGTCATCATAGTTTCCCTCAATTTTTTCCTGGGCTTTCTCTCCGGAGAGATATACAGGGATTGTAAGAAGAGCCGTAAAAATAATAACAAGCATACAGACTTTTTTCACATCGTCGCTTTTTTTAATGATCCCTATTATCAGAATGAAGATGGAAAACAGAGAACCTATTATTGGAATATGGTTTAATATAAGGTGAAGATGTGCGCCGTTCATCATATGATATTACTCCTTTTGATTAAGTTAAATCAATTTAATTAAATTTAAGCTGTATTTAAATGTATTACAAATATTTATATAAAATTAGTTCTATAAATTATTAATACAAAATTTAAAAATCCCTCACACGTAGAATTCTAACGGATGAGATTCACTCATTCGGGAATTTTATTGATGAAAATTATTTTGTAGATTTGATAAATTAAGAATTAAGTTTCAAATTCCGTTAAATAGAAAAAATTTCAATAGTGTCCAAAACGTTTAGTTTAAGAAATCAAAATTTACTGGAGTAAACGTACTTTCTTTTGTACGACCAAAAGAAAGTACCAAAGAAAAGTCGTCCCGAGAACTCGGGATGAATAATTGCCTAAATTCGTGAAAAATTGCGATAAAATTTCCAACTCAAAATTTGCTGCGCAAATTTCTCGGACAGGGAAATTTTATTAA
>JAFDZR010000006.1 GCA_018266875.1 Bacteroidota bacterium | reverse complement strand
ACTGCTTGCTTGCTTGCTTGCTTGAGTTTCATCATCCCTACAAATTCTTTCAGTCAGCTTACTTATCCGACAAGATATCCTACTGCAGTCATTCCTCATAATGCAGATGGACACAGATTATTTTTCTTGTATATGCCAATGGAATATCAGGATAATGCGGGACAGGATACTTTTAAGTTATATTATGTTAATAGAGATCTACAAAATGGCTATAAATTTTATTTAGCAAGATCTATTGATTATGGAATTACCTGGACTGATAAACAGTCAGTTAATGTACTTTCAGACGATGTAATTATAAAGAACCAGGACTCATCTAAATTTTATCAAGCTGATGGAGATTGGGTAAATCAAATTTCCTATATGATTAAAGGAGAATCAAATGATGGCGGTTTTAATTTTTTATACCCTGATAGCGTTATGGAGCTTGGGGAAGATAAATCATTTATATGGAATGAAGATGAACATGAATATTGGGGATATGTAAGACCTTTTCCTACTCAGAATGAATGTTGTTTTGATATTTATCGACCTTGTCCAGATGGAGTAAGAAAAATAGCATTAATGAAAAACGGTAATTATTTTGGAAGCTCTTCATTTTGGAGTGCAAGAAATATTATTGTTGAAATTGATACTCTTGATTATATAGACGATACTTCACCTGACTACAGAACTCAAATTTACTATATGCAGGCATTTAGAAGTGGCGATGACTGGTGGGGACTTGTTGGAATGTACAGAGTCGGAAATAACGGAGGTTTGACAAATGACCCACCTTACACTTACCCTGAATATACTTCTGATGTAGAATTAATGTGGTCAGATGACGGAGAAGACTGGTACAGAACAAATAATCATCAGCCATTCATAGCACTTCATGATTCTATTAGATCAATTTATACCGTAGGTACCATAGTAGGAGATTCCGTGTATTTTTATTCAAGTGAAAGTACAATTTTACATGCAACTCATAAAATTGGAGGGTGTGAAGGAGTAAAACAAGATTCTATGGTAAATGGGAAATATTTCAGCATCTTTCTATATAAAATGGGTATAGAGAAACTAAATGAGTGGAGACCTCCATCAGTGGTAAATATAAATTGTACAGTTCAAGGATTTTTTAATTCGGTTTCGGGAAAGCATAATATCATAGATACATTATCAGCACAATTAAGAAATTCTACATCACCTTATGGAATAGCCTCTACAGTTAAATCCGTTATCGATTCTGTAACATTCCAAGGAAACTTTAATTTTCCACATGTAACACCTGCTAACTATTATTTGGCAATTTATGGAAGAAATTCACTTGAGACTTGGAGTGCAAATACAATTTCAATTTCAAATGGTTCAGAATCTGATTATGATTTTACTGATTCATATTTAAAAGCTTATGGAGGAAATTTAGATTCTCTTGGAAAATTTTGTATTTTCTCTGGTGACGTTGTTAAAGATGGATTTATTGATATAAATGATGTTACTCAAATTGTAGATGACGCTGTTAATTATTTAACAGGTTATGTTGATTCAGATTTAAATGGAGATTATATAGTTGATAATTCAGACTCAGCTATTGCTGAAAATAACTCCACAAATTTTGTAAGCGTGATAAAACCTTAAAAATTTTAAAAATAAAATAAAAATTTGAGCTATGAAAAAATTTAATAAAAAAATATCAGTTTTAATAATAAGTATATTTTTAACACCAATTGCTTATTCAACACCTATAAATCCGTTTATAAACTCCGTTTCACCACCGATGAATTCAAATATTGTTGACAAATCTTCTGACATTCAGATCACATTTATGCAGGATATGAACGGTTCGCTGATGACAGATGCAAACATAAAACTATTCGGATATCAGACCGGGCTTATGACTGCTTCGCTTGATTATAATTCAGTGACAAAAACTCTGACAATTAATCCTGTTAATAATTTTAAGAACGGCGAGAAGATCAGTCTAACACTTACTTCCGGATTAAAGACAATTGCTAATGAGAGTATTTCTCCATTTGTTTATTCATTCAAAACAAAAGCACTTGGCGGTACGGGAATTTTTACAAAATCATCTGGAATACCAACTATTCAAGTTCCATATATAATATCCGGTGATGTAGATAATGATGGTGATCTTGACCTTCTAATATCAGAAAAGATTTATAAAAACAACGGCAACGCTGTATTTACATTTTACTCTTCAATTAGTGTTTCTGGATATCCGGTTATGGCTGATTTTGACAATGACGGAGATCTGGATATTCAGGAAACTTCAAATAATATTACATATTTTTTTCAAAATAATGGAAATGGAGATTTTATTCAGACTACTTTCTATCCGGGATTGAATGGGTCAATTGGAGATTTGAATGGTGACGGATATTTTGATATGGTTTATTTTTCAAATCAAAATAATACTGATGTATATATTGTAAAAAATTCTAATGGCATATCTTCAATTGATACAACTTATCAAATAAATCATTCCTGTTTTAATCCGCAATATGTTTATTCTGACAGATTAATGATAGATGATTTAAATAATGACGGTACGTTAGATTTAGTTGTAATTAATGGACTTGGATTTGCAGGTCCTAACATAGGATTTTATAGTCTTTGCAAGACATATCATAGTTTTACAAATAATGGTATAGGAAGATTTTCAGTTCAAACATTTTATTCACAAATATTAAGTGATTATTCACCCGAAGTTTTATTTGTGGGAGGCTCAAAAACTTTTGATTATGACAATGATGGATTTAATGATATGATCTCACCGGGATTAAATTTAAAAAATGACGGAACAGGATTGCATATAGATAGAGGATATTTTAACATTTACAATAATTCCTTAGATGCTGACTTTAATGGAGATGGATATATTGATTTAATAAATATTTTTGGAGCAGCGTCATATTTGATTCAATATATAAATAATGGAGATGGTTCTTTTACTCGAAATAATCTTTTTATTAATTCATATTCATTCGTATCATCAGCATCAGGTGATTTTGATAATGATGGAGATATTGATATAGCTGAATATGAATACTATGGAAATGAAGTTGCAATTTTACTCAATGGCGATTCGCCCTTACCCGTCGAACTTACTTCTTTCACATCAAGTGTAATTTCAAACTCAGTAAAATTAAACTGGTCCACATCTAATGAACAAAACAACTCCGGCTTTGAGGTGCAGAGATCAGCAGTAAAAAATGAATCTCCGGATGCATGGACGAAGATCGGATTCACAGAAGGTCAGGGAAATTCCAACTCATCTGCAGATTACATTTTCGAAGATAAAAATCTAACATCCGGAAAATATAAGTACCGCTTAAAGCAGATCGACTTCAACGGCTATTTTGAATTTTATGATCTGTCGAATGAAGTGGTGATCGGCATTCCTGCATCGACTGAACTGATGCAGAACTATCCGAATCCGTTTAATCCTGTTACAAATATTTCTTACCGACTTTCGGAGAATGGCTTTGTCACATTAAGAGTTTTTGATAATTCGGGAAGAGAAGTAAAGACATTAGTGAATGAATTTAAGGAGGCAGGATATTTTACAACTGAATTCAACGGCAGTGATCTTGCGAGCGGGATCTATTTTTATAAGCTGTCTGAGGGGAATTTTGTTCAGACAAAGAAGCTGTCGCTGGTTAAGTAAATTTCAAATTACGAATTTCAAATGTCAAACAGTAATTGCACATTGATAAAGTTATTTGTGCCGTTGTTGGTCTTAGTAAGCGAAGCGAGCGTGACCAACAACAAACTAAACCCCGTCACCTGCTACTGTAATTTGACGGAAAGCTCCGGACTTTGTCATTCCTGCGAATGCAGGAATCCACTGACTTGACAGGACTATTCAATTAAAAAAAATAATTTCTATTTAAAGGGGAAGTAAGCAGTTTCTATCTTTCAAATTCAAATGCTTTAATAGATAATAAATTGAATATATAATTGTAATCCCGCTTACTTCGACATGGATTCCTGCATCCGCAGGAATGACAAAGTTTTGTTGACTTCGGAACTGTGAATCTTTGAGTCTTCGTGCCTTTAAGGTAAACCGGTTCAGTTAGTTGTTTTAACGGGAATGAGAAGATTTGGGAATTACATATACTCCAGCTTCACATCATCAGTCAGCGGATGTGACTGACAGGTCAGTATGTAACCGTCATCAATTTCCGAATCTGAAAGACCTTCGCGTTCGTCCATTTTCACTTTTCCTGAATAAAGTTTAGCCCGGCAGGTGGAACAGATCCCGCTTCTGCATGAGAACGGAGGATCAAGATCAGCATTTATTACCGCATCCAGTATTACGGAATTTTCAGGAACATTAACTTCATGTTCATCGCCGTTCAGAATCACTCTGATATTTTTTTTCTCATATTGCGCTCCTCCTTTATCTTCTTTTTCTGATTTCTCAGGTGAGACAGGCGCGCTGAAATATTCAATGTGTATTTTATTGTGCGGTACTTTTTTATTATTAAGAAAATCTTTTATCAGTTTCATCATTTCAGCCGGTCCGCAAATAAAATATTCGGTTTCACTCAATCCGGGATCATAAGTTCCGCTCAGTATTTTTTCCAGTTCCTCTGTATTAACAATCCCCTTAAATCCTTTCCATTCATTATTGAAATCCTTTAACGTATAAAGCAGTCTGAATCTTTCTTTAAATTGCGAATGAAGTAAGTCAAGCTCTTTTCTGAACATAATGCTCTCTTCAGTATCATTCCCGAAATAAAGAACAACTTCGCTTTCAGGTTCAGTATGAAGAACGGATTTGATAATTGAGAATACCGGAGTAATGCCGCTGCCTCCGGCAATCATTACATAACGTTTTTTATTCGACGGATCGAGTTCGGTATAAAAACTTCCCTGAGGCGGATATGACAGAATCGTATCCCCTTCTTTCACAGAATCGAAAAGATAATTTGAGACTATACCATTCTTCACATTTTTTGAGGCAATCTCAAGATTAATATCGCAAAACGGTGAACTGCTGATTGAATATTCGCGTCTGTAATCTGTTCCGTTGATATTGATCTTAAAGGAAAGGAACTGTCCCGGTTTGTAGGAGAAAATATTTTTCAGTTCATCAGAAACATCCAGAGTTATCCGGACAGCGCTGCTGTTAAGGAAATATTTTTCTGATACTTTCAGGTGATAAAATTTAAGGGACATTGGTATATTAGAAGCGACAGGTCAATTTTAATCATTAATCCTCAGATCCAGTTTGAATTAATAATCATCCGACTGATACCGCAGGTTTTACAAAAATCCAAGTTCAAGCTTGGCTACTTCACTCATCATATTCTGGCTCCACGGAGGATCAAAAGTAAGCTGGACTTTACAGTCTTTTACCATCGGATGTTCCCTGACTTTCTGTTCGATCTCGCCGGGCAGTATGCCTGCGACAGGACAGGAAGGAGAAGTGAGTGTCATGACGATCAGGACATCGCCGTTAGTAGCCGGAATGATCTCGTAAATCAGTCCGAGCTCGTAAACGTCTACGGGAATTTCCGGATCATAGCATGTCTTGAGAACTTTAACGACTTCTTCTTTTATTGTTTCTATTTTCTGTTTCTCTTTTTCTTTTTTGCTCTCATCCGTTTCCGCGACTTCGACTGTTTCGACTTCACGTACGTTTCCGTTTTCATCTATATCAAGATCTTTTTTAACTTCGTTAGTATTTCCGCCGGATACGCCGTTTTCCTGTTTTGTATCAATACTTTTTTCAACAGCAGCGGCTGTGACAACGGAATCCGGATTGCTGTCGTTTTCATTTGTTACCGGCTTATCCTCTTTTGAAAAAAGATTTTTTAATTTAGTTAACATTTTGTCCTGAATAAGTTAATGCAAATTTTTTCATATAATTTACCATAGCCGTTAATCCGTTAGCTCTGTTCGGAGAAAGATGTTCCTTCAGACCGATCCTGTTTATAAAATCCATATCAGCATTAAGTATATCATCCGGTTTGTTACCGGATAAGACATTAATGAGAAGCGAAATGATTCCTTTGGTTATAACCGCATCACTGTCAGCTTTATAATGCAGCAGTCCGTCTTTCATTTCCGCATTCAGCCAGACCTTAGACTGACAGCCCTTTACTTCGTAAGATTCGTTTTTGTATTTTTCATCGATCACTGGAAGTTTCTTTCCCAGTTCTATCAGATATTCATATTTTCCCATCCAGTCATCGAACAGACTGAAATCCTCAACTATCTGATCTTCCCTTTCCTTTATTGATTTCGTATTCATCACAGAAACATTTTTTTTATTTTTTTCAAACCGTCAGCCAGCAAATCAATTTCCCCCGTGGTATTATATACAGCAAAGGAAGCTCTTACAGTTCCCGGAAGTTTGTATCTTTGTTCGATAAGAGGCTGTGTGCAGTGAAAGCCCGTCCTTACTGCAATTCCAAGATTATCAAGTATTGAACCTGTGTCATAGGGATGGACGCCTTCAACTATAAATGAAATTACGCTGGTTTTATTTTTTGCAGTTCCGATAATTCTGATTCCGCCGATCTCTTCAAATAAATTATTTGCATGTTCCAGAAGTTTCATTTCGGAATTGTGAATATTCTCATGTCCGAGTTTTTCAATGAAATCTACCGCAGCTCCCTGAACAATTGCCCCGGAAATGTTAGGAGTGCCGGCTTCAAATTTGTAAGGTAGTATATTAAATTCCGTTTTATCAAAGGAAACAGATTTGATCATTTCACCGCCGAACTGATAGGGCGGCATTGCTTCGAGATGCTTTTCCTTTCCATATAGAATTCCTATGCCAGTCGGACCATACATTTTATGTCCCGAGAACGCCATGAAATCACAGTCAAGATCTTTCACGTCAAGCTTAAGATGCGGCGCCGCCTGCGCGGCGTCTATAACCACAGGAATATTATGCGAATGCGCGATCTCAATTATTTCCTTAACGGGATTTACAGTGCCGAGCGTATTTGAAATATATACAACTGAAATTAATTTCGTCTTCTCATTGATCATAGATCTGAATTCATCCATCATCAGTTCGCCGTCGTCATTGACCGGAATATATTTCAGCTCTGCATTTTTCTGTCTGCAGAGATTCTGCCACGGGACCATATTTGAATGATGTTCCATTTCTGAAATTATGACCTCATCTCCCTCCCCTACTGTCATATTCCCGAATGACGATGCAATGAGATTTATCCCGTCGGTAGTTCCTTTTACAAAAACAATTTCATTTGTACTTTCGGCATTGACAAAACTTCTCGCTTTTTCGCGTGAATTCTCATATGCTTCGGTTGCCTTTTCGCTGAGAGTATGTATGCCTCTGTGGACATTACTGTTTATCGTTTCATAATATTCCGTAACTGCATTAATTACCGACAGAGGTTTCTGGGAAGTCGCGGCATTGTCAAAATATACAAGAGGTTTTCCATTCAGCTTTTGCCTGAGGATCGGAAATTCTTCTCTGAGTTTTGCAGTATCAATGAGTTCAGTATTTTTGACGGGTGCTTCCAATTTTACCTGAGGATATATTCTAATTTATGTTCAAGTTTATTTTCAACGTGCTCTCTGAATTCATCAGTTTTTATACTGTCGATCACATCGCTTACAAACGCTTTCAGGAGCAGCGCTTTAGCATTCTTATCACCTATTCCCCTGGATTTAATATAGAACATTTCATCTTCATTAAGCTGACCTGAAGTCGCACCGTGACTGCATTTTACGTCATCGGCAAATATTTCAAGCTGCGGTTTGGAATAAATGGTTGCGTCATCGGAAAGGAGTATGTTACCGTTTGACTGATAAGCGTTTGTCTTCTGCGCATCTTCTCTTACCATAATTTTTCCGTTGAAAACTCCCGTAGAATGTCCGCTGAGGATGCCTTTGTACAGTTCATTGCTGAAACAATCGGGCATTTTATGATCGGCAAGAGTATGATTGTCAACGTGCTGTTTTCCGTCGAGCAGATATAATCCGAAAAAATGCGATTCGGTGTTTCTTCCGTCAAAGACTGCATTGAGATCATTCCTGATAATTGATCCGCCCCATGAAACTGTTGTATTGGAATAATTACTGTCCTGTTCCTGATGAACCTGTGTCATGCCGACGTGGTAATCCTTATCTCCTTCGTTCTGGATTTTGTAATGTCCTGTATGCGAATTTTTTCCGCAGTATACTTCCGTTACCATATTCGTAAAACTGAAATTATCTCCTTTTGAATAATAATCTTCCGCTATTTCAGCCCTGCCGCCTTCTTCGATCACAAATAGATTTCTCGGCTGCAGCATTACATTTTCTTTTTCAGCGTCGCTTATATGAAGTATGTGAACAGCTTCTTTGAGATCAGTATTCTTTTTTACATAAACAAATGCTCCGTCAGCGGAAAATGCCGTATTCAGAGCGACCAGGGATCTGTCACTGTAATCCGCATATTTGGAGAAATGCTTTTCGAAAATTTCCGGATATTTTTTTCTGCCTCCGGTAATATTTCCCACGTAAATGTTTTCACTATTTGAGATCACTGAGGAAAGATCTTCGATGAAAACTCCGTTCACAAAGACAAGAAAATTCTTTTCACCGCTTTCAAACTTATATTTTTCAATATCAGATTTTTTAAGCTCTGACTGCTTTCTGTCAGATGAATAGTGAAAATCATGATTAAGAAGCGGATTAAGATTTGTGTATTTCCATTCCTCCATTTTTTTCACCGGAAATCCGAGTTTATCAAATACAGCAATAGCGTCTTTTCTGATCTTATGAAAATTACCCGAAGCTTCGCCGTTAAGTTTTGATTCCATTGACTTAAATTCCTCAACAAGCTTCTGTTTCAGATCTTTATCAGTTTTATTTTCTTTTAAATTATTTTCCATTGAAATAAATATTTTTCCCTTCTGAAAAAATTAAGCTTCCGCGTTTTCTTTAATTCCGTTAATAAATTCATATCCGTTTTCCTCAAGCTCCAGCGCAAGTTCCTTTCCGCCTGATTTCACTATCCTTCCTTCATACATTACGTGCACAAAATCAGGCACAATATAATTTAGTAGTCTCTGATAATGCGTTATGACAATGAATGCATTCTTATCAGACTTAAGCTGATTCACGCCGTTTGCAACAATTTTCAGCGCGTCAATATCAAGACCTGAATCGGTCTCATCAAGGATGGAGAGTTTCGGTTCGAGCATCGCAAGCTGAAAGATCTCATTGCGTTTTTTTTCACCGCCTGAGAATCCGACATTTACATATCTGCTGAGCATTGCGGGATCAATATCCACAAGTTTTGCTTTTTCCTTCATCACTTTGAGGAATTCCACTGAACTCATCGGTTCTTCGCCTTTTGATTTTCTTATCTCATTTATTGCGGTCTTCAGAAAATTCACATTTGATACACCGGGAATTTCTATCGGATACTGAAATGCGAGGAATATTCCTTCGCGGGCTCTTTCCTCAGGATCGAGATCGAGAAGATCCTTACCGTCATAAAGGACTTCGCCTTCGGTGACGTCATATCCTTCGCGTCCTGTCAGCACAGAAGCCAGCGTACTTTTTCCGGAACCGTTTGGTCCCATGATGGCGTGTATCTCGCCTGCATTCACGGTTAAATTAATTCCCTTGAGGATCTGCTTGTCCCCTTCGGAGGTTTTTATCTTTGCTTTTAAGTTTTTTATTATTAACATTTTGTTTTTTTTACTTTTGATTTGCCTCAAAGGCTCTAAGGCTCAAAGAGTTTAAGTATTTTTTAAATTATATAATAAATCTTTTAATACCGTTTTTAATTAATGGAACATTGAAGTTAATCAGTAATCCAATATATTTTTTTGCTAAATTTAAGTGACTCAAAATTTGCGCATCAAATACAGGATTATGATCATTTACCGCTTTCAATTCGCAAATCACTTTATCTTCTACTAAAACATCAATTCTGAATGCTTCTTCAAATTTAATATCGTCGTAAACAATTGGGACTTTCTCCTGTGAGGAAAACCTGATTTCCTTTTTACTTAGTACATGACAAAAACAAACTTCATAAATTCTTTCAAGAAGTCCTGGTCCTAATTTCACATGCACTTTATAAGCGCAATCAACTATTTCCTTTAATAAATTTTCTTCTTTTCTGTTGGATAATATTTTTCATTTATAATATCGTATTAATAATTTTCATAAATAATCAGTTCTTTGAGTCTTCGAATCTTTGAGGCAAAAGCGGGACGATTTATCCGACGCTGCCTTCCAATGAGATTGCCAGGAGCTTCTGCGCTTCGACCGCGAATTCCATCGGCAGCTGATTAAGAACTTCCTTCGCATATCCGTTCACAATCAGAGCTACTGCATCCTCTTCAGAGATCCCTCTCTGATTGCAGTAAAACATAATATCCTCGCCTATCTTTGAAGTAGTGGCTTCGTGTTCAACATGCGCGCTCTTGTTCTTTATTTCAAAATACGGGAAAGTATGAGCTCCGCATCTGTCACCCATCAGCAGCGAATCACACTGTGAAAAATTCCTGGCATTCTCAGCGCGTTTGCTGACCTGAACAAGTCCTCTGTAACTGTTCTGACTTTTACCTGCGGAGATTCCTTTGGATACTATTCTGCTTTTTGTATTCTTTCCGATGTGCATCATTTTAGTGCCTGTATCCGCCTGCTGACGGTTATTCGTAAGAGCTACGGAATAAAATTCCCCGATGGAATTGTCGCCTTTTAAAATAACGCTCGGATATTTCCATGTGATCGATGAACCTGTTTCCACCTGAGTCCATGATATTTTCGAATTATCACCCGAACAGATCCCGCGCTTTGTAACAAAATTATATATTCCGCCTTTACCGTCTTTATCACCGGGATACCAGTTCTGAACAGTAGAATATTTTATTTCGGCGTCTTTCATTGCAATGAGTTCGACCACTGCAGCGTGAAGCTGATTTTCATCTCTCATCGGAGCTGTACAACCTTCGAGATAACTGACATAACTGCCTTCATCTGCTATTATCAATGTTCTCTCAAACTGACCTGTATTCTCAGCGTTTATTCTAAAATAAGTCGAGAGCTCCATCGGACATCTGACACCTTTCGGAATATATACAAAGGAACCGTCCGTAAACACAGCAGAGTTTAAAGCTGCAAAGAAATTATCCGTCTGAGGAACAACGGATCCTATATATTTTTTCACAAGTTCAGGATGATTTTCAACTGCTTCGCTCATCGAACAGAAAATTATGCCGAGTTCTCCAAGCTTTTCCTTGTATGTTGTAACGACGGATACACTGTCCATAACAGCATCGACTGCAACGCCGGCAAGAATAAGCTGCTCTTCCAAAGGAATGCCGAGCTTGTCATAAGTATTTTTGATTGCCGGATCGAGTTCATCCAGACTGTTGAGTTTCTTTTTTGATTTCGGTGCGGCGTAATAAATAATATCATTGTAATCTATGGGAGGATATTTAACGTTCGGCCATTTTGGCTCTGTCATATTGAGCCAGTGTTTATAAGCTTTCAGTCTCCATTCAAGCATGAACGCAGGTTCATTTTT
The DNA here is from genome assembly GCA_018266875.1 of Bacteroidota bacterium. GTDB lineage: Bacteria > Bacteroidota > Ignavibacteria > Tepidaquicellales > Tepidaquicellaceae > UBA2330. The sequence goes on along the minus strand of JAFDZR010000006.1, from coordinate 499 downwards.
TTTGAGAGATATGAATTTAATAATATCCTCATTAAGACCCTTAGGAGCGGTGTCCATTTCAAGGTCGGTAAAAAATCCATATTTATAATCGCTCGAAGTTACTTTTTCGAGAATTTCAGTTTCATTTCCCATTTTATCTTGTATTTTTTCGGTGGTTTTTAATTAGGACTAAATTAGTCTTATTTAATCAAAAAATAAAGGCAGAACTTTGGGAAATATACTGAAAAAGAAAAATATCCGTTAAAAAGTAAAACCTGACAGAATTTTTTAAGAAGTTAAAATAAAATTCTTAAAGTCAATTCTGTCAGGTTTCAATGTTGAATAACGAGTTACGAGTTACGAAATTTACTTCCATAAAATATTTAGTATAGAAAATTTAAATATAACTGCAAATATCTTTTAACTCGTAACTCTTTCGCAATTGTGTCCAAAACGTTTATCTTAAGAAATCAAAATTTACTTGAGTAAACGTACTTTCTTTTGTACGACCAAAAGAAAG
>JAFDZR010000069.1 GCA_018266875.1 Bacteroidota bacterium | reverse complement strand
GTATCGGGCTCCTCCGACAACTCCGTTTAATGAATCAAGAAAATCAACCGAGAAAAACGGTAAAATTGTCTGGCTGTTCTGCTGAGACCAGTTCGATCCGGAATCTGTTGTTTTGAATATCCTTCCGTTCAGACCTACGGCATAACCGGTATGTCTTGTAGGGAAATATATATCTCTAATAAAAGTAGTTCCTCCGCTGAATACAATCTGCCAGTTATCACCGCCGTTGGTTGTCCTTAATATAGTCCCGTTATTTCCGCCGGCTATAAAGCCAAGATTTTCATCAACGAAACAAGCGGCAAGAATATAAATGTCAAATCCGATATTCTTCAGCTCCCAGTTCAGACCGCCGTTTGTGGTTTTCATGACTGTCCCAACATTACCGGCTGCATATCCCGTATTTTCATTTACAAACGAAACTGCATTCATCGCATTTCCTGTCGGCTGAGGCTCCTGCCACTGCCAGACAGACTGGGAGGAAGAAGAATTAACAGAAATGACGTTAACAAAAACGAATGCCGAAATGAATGCAATGAGTTTTTTCATTTAAGTGAGATTAGGCTGACAAAATTATTTTTACGGAACAACATAATAAAATTCATATTTAAAGTTTTTTCCGGCTTTGAACCGGACTGTGAATTTTCCTTTAAAAATTAATAACCACTTAAAAATATTAATTATGATTTGCTGTGTCAAATGTAAAAAAACACGGTTTGTGAAAATATTTTACGCCGCTTCTGCAAAGTATTGTCCGTATTGGCTTTACAGAGACGACACCGGTTCAGCTGCCGTCAGCGCCGGATCTGCGGAACTGATGCAAATCTGACAGTCAAATCTCTTTAAAACCCATCCCAGCCCTCCCTTTTGATAAAAGAGAGGGTATATTGGAAAAGTATTCAGAATGAGAAATATTGTTTTGGTTTGTATAATAGTTTAAAAAACAATTTCGTGATTATCGCCTCGAAGACTCGAAGACTCGAAGGTAAATATTTTAATTTTTTTATTTCGGGTCATATTGTCCTGCTATTATTGAAATTATACAAAATGCAAAGTCCCGGCTTAGGTAGTTGTATATTCTTTTACTTTGTAACTTTGACCAATATCCATTGTCTTAAAAAAAGTTGTAACATTTTCACAATTTATGTATCTAAAGAGTAAACAATTTAACAAATTTAAAAAATGAAAATGTATTTCAAAAAACTCTTCGGACTTGTTATCTTTCTTTTATTCATTGCTCTTCTGCTTAATGTAACCTGCTTTGCAAAAGACAATCCATATCCTTTCGATGTAAAAATTTCCGGTAACGGTGAAAAGTCGATCATCTTCATCCCGGGATTTGCCTGTTCAGGTGATGTATGGAACGATACCAAAATAAATTTCGAAAATAGTTATAAATGCTATACTCTTACAATGTCCGGTTTTGCCGGCGCTGCGCCGCAGCCGGATCCGACTTTCAGGAAGTGGGAAGAGGGGATTGTTTCATATATTATAGACAATAATATAGATAAACCTGTAATCATCGGTCACAGTATGGGCGGCGGTCTTGCCCTGGCAATTGCTGCGGATTATCCTGAACTCATCTCTAAAATCGTTGTAGTTGACGCTCTGCCATGTCTGGCTGCTCTGATGGATCCCAATTTCAAATCAGTTGAAAATCCTGACTGCAGCAATATGCTTTCACAGATGAAATCTGTTTCAGATGAGGATTTTTATAAAAGACAGAAAAGCACAATGCCGATGCTGCTCGCTGACACTTCAATGACTGAGACTGTTGTGAACTGGTCTGTTATTTCCGACCGAACTACCTTTGCAAAGATGTACTGTGATTTCTCAAATACGGATCTCAGACAGAATATATCTTCCGTAAAGTGTCCTGCATTAATCCTGCTGGAATCCTATTTTACAAACATGAAACCGGTAATAACGGAGCAGTACAAAAACCTTAAAACAGCCGATTTAAGATATTCCACAAAAGGTCTTCATTTTATCATGTTTGATGATAATGAGTGGTATGATGAACAGCTGAAAAGTTTCTTAAATTAATATTTATTTTAAACTGATTCAAAGTCATTGATTACTTTTGAAGAAATTTACGCACACTATAAACAGAAGATTTTCCGGCTGTGCATGGGATATGTCAATGATCATGAAAAAGCGAAAGACATTACTCAGGATACTTTCATAACAGTCTGGGAAAAGCTCCCGGATTTCAGGAATGAATCCTCACACGGAACATGGATTTACAGGATAGCTTCAAATCATTGTCTGAGACACATTGAAAAGGACAGGAGAATGCCGAAAGGTGAAATGCCAAAGGAAATTAAAGATACATATCATCCGGAGAAAGACAAAGAGACAGACGGAAAGACGGAGTTTTTATACAAATGCATATCTGAACTCCCGGAAACAGACAGGCTGATAATTTCAATGGAACTGGAAGACATAAAGCAGTCAGAGATAGCCGGGATAATGGGACTTACCGAATCGAATGTAAGGGTAAAAATTCACAGGATCAAAGAAAAACTAACACAAAAATTCACAGGCTATGAAGAATAATACAGACATAAAGGAATTGTGGAACCGTAAGAAGGCGGAACTGCCGGACAGCAGCGAACTCATTGAGAAAGCCGGCAAGTTCAGAAGGAAAAGTCTGAGCAGACTGATCCTGACGAATGCTGCATTGTTATTAACATCTTTATTCATCGGATTCATCTGGTTTTATTATCAGCCGGAGATGATCACAACAAAGATCGGGATAACGCTGACGATACTGGCTATGATATCATATCTTGCGGTTTACAATCTGATGATCCCGCTGCTGACGAAAAATCATCTGACAGACAGCAGTGCGGAATACCTGCAGCGTCTCCTGAAGATAAAGCAGAAACAGCTTTTTTTACAGAATACAATGCTGAACATATATTTTATAGTTCTCTCAGCGGGACTTTTCCTGTACATGATAGAATACACATCCCGCATGAGCCATATTTGGGGAATCGCATCATATGCAATAGTGCTGACCTGGTTCCTGATAAACTGGTTTTATTTGAGACCCAGGAGTATAAGAAAGCAGGAGAAATCTATAAATGAGATGATATCGAGGGCGGAGAGTTATCGGCGGCAGCTGGGGGAGTAGGTTTTGATTTTCACCACGAAGGCATGGAGACAGGGAGGAATAAGATTTGTAAATTAAAAACATAAGATCTTAAAATCTAAAATTGTTTGTGATTTAAATATTTATTGTTGATTTGAATTTTCTTATTTTCAATTGAGTTTCGTGAAAATAAAAAATGAAAACCATAACATAAATTGATAATAAATTATTTAATAATTATACTTGATAATATCTAATCGAATTTAACTTTTCATTTAACATGGATTGCCACACTAAAGAGCAACGAAGAAAGAACATGCAAGCTATTAAAAGTAGTGGTTCTAAAATTGAAATTAAATTAGCTAAAGCATTATGGAAAATAGGATATCGATACAGAAAAAATAATAAGAATGTATTTGGAAAACCTGACATTACATTGAAAAGATATAAACTAGCAATTTTTGTTGACGGAGAATTTTGGCATGGAAAAGATTGGGCTAAAAGAAAATATGATCATAAGAGCAATAAGAAATTTTGGATATCAAAAATTGAAAGGAATATAAAAAGAGATAAAGAAGTGATTTACAGACTAAGAAAAGAAGGTTGGAGAGTTTTAAGATTTTGGGGAAAAGATATAGATAAAAATTTAAATAAATGTATTTCTAAAATAGAACAGAAAATAATTGAAAAAAAGCAAAGTTGATTTTGAGGTTGAAGAGACATTAAAGATAATCAGAAATGATAAATATGAAAATTTAAAGGAAAGGATTGCTATGATTACTCATTATGCACAAAATTTCGGATCAGATTTTTCGAAAAAATTCAAAAAAGGTTTTAAAGAAAATCTAAAAATATATTATTTATTTAATTATCCTGAAATAGATTATCCGAAAATATCTGATAAAGCACTTCAACAAGTTTTATTTGATGTAAACGATGTACCATTCCCTCCTCCAAAAGATTACTTATTTACATTCATAGATTTGTTTGCGGGAATTGGAGGTTTCAGAATTGCTTTGCAAAATTTAGGTGGGAAATGTGTCTTTACCAGTGAATGGGATAAAGAAGCTCAGAAAACATACAGAGCAAACTTTGGCGAACAACCTTTTGGAGATATTACCAAAGATGAAACAAAAAAGTTTATTCCAAATAATTTTGATATACTATGCGCAGGATTTCCCTGCCAGGCTTTTTCCATTGCGGGTAGAAAAGGTGGGTTTAATGACACAAGAGGAACTTTATTTTTTGATGTTGCAGAGATAATAAAAAGGAAAAAACCAAAAGCTTTTTTTCTCGAAAATGTAAAAGGCTTAAGAAATCATGATAAAGGGAAAACATTAGAAACTATTTTAAATGTTTTAAGAAACGATTTAAACTATTTTGTACCGGAACCTGAGATTATCAACGCTAAAGATTTTGGAGTCCCACAAAATCGTGAAAGAATTTACATTGTTGGATTTCGAATAGATCAAAACGTTTCTAAATTTACATATCCAAAAGCAATTAATAAAGAAGTTAAATTCTCAGATATCAAAGAAAAAGGAGTCGTCTCTACGAAATATTATTTATCAAACCAATACTTAACAACTCTTGAAAAGCACAGAGCTCGACACGAAAGCAAAGGAAATGGATTTGGTTTTGAGATTATTGAGGATGATGGAATAGCAAATGCAATTGTTGTCGGTGGAATGGGAAAAGAAAGAAATTTAGTATATGATCATAGAATTACAGATTTTAATCCTGTTACACACATTAAAGGTGAAGTAAATAGGGAAGGTATTAGAAAAATGACTCCCAGAGAATGGGCAAGATTGCAAGGTTTTCCTGATAAATTTATAATAAATTGTGTTGCTGATGCTTCTGCATATAAACAGTTTGGGAATTCGGTAGCAGTGCCTGCAATACAAGCAACTGCTGAAAACATTTTAAAATCAATAAATATTGAATCTTAATGCAATTATTAAATCAATTGGGTATAGCAATTGGAAAAGGTAAAAAAGCTGCCAACATATTCGACAATTTATTTCCATCTTTTCTTGATGTTAAATATTCGACACCTTCGGAATATATAAATTTATATTGGGATATATATAAGAAACATATCTCAAAAAACAATAATTTAAATGGTAGAATTTTCGAATATATTCTGGCTACTCTTTTTGTTAGGGAAGGAATAATGCCTTTGTATCTTAGTGCAAAAGTAGCATTTGTTCCAAATGTTATTTATGATCTTATGTTCTACACAACCGAATTCGGTCCAATTTGCATATCGGCTAAAACAAGTTTACGTGAAAGATACAAGCAAGCTGATTTGGAAGCAATTGCATTGAAATATGTACACCGAAAGTCACTTTGTTATTTATTAACGCTTGAAGATAACGAAGCTAAAAATGTTCAAAAAAAAATTGTTAGTGGAGATGTAATTGGATTAGATAAAGTTATTGTCGCTACTAGTATTGAATTTGATTTGTTAGTTAAAGAACTAAAAAGTTACAACGCGACTGAACCGCCAACTGTAAAAGTGATAACCAGTAATCAAATTATAACAAAAGAAAAATTATTGGAAATAATTTAATTTAATTTGTTAATAACATAACTTTAATTTTCAAGAATTTTGAATTACATAGTATGTTTTTCAAAAAATTGTAGTTGATCTTTTTTCCTTTTCTGGTGAATTGACATTAAGTGCATTTCAAGCTATCATCGATGTTAAAATTGAAATTGATATGAAAGATATGCTTCTGAAAAATTAGTCTTTTAATAATCCTATATAAGAAAGCTTTTTAATGAAAATATCTTATCATCTTTTAGACGAAATCTAACAGATTGAGATTGTATCTGCTCGGGCAGGCTTATTTCAGTAAGTTTCTGGTAGAGAAGTTTGAGCCGAAAAGTGTAAGGTCTGTTGTAATTTGTTCAAAGGATGATGTTGTTATGAATGAACTTGCTAAACAACATGGAGTGGAAGTAATGATTATCAATTAGGAATTAGGAATAGTTTTAAAATAGTAGCTTTATAGATTCCCGCCGGGAGCTTGCGGGAATGACAATTTGAGGAACCTGAGGGAGAGCAATTTCAAATTACAAATTTCAAATTACAAATTATAAATTACAAATTACAAATTACAAATAAATTTAATTTCCTTTTTCTTTGTGACTTGGTTACTTGGTGACTTAGTGGTGAGGAAAGCAATTGCAAATTACAAATTACAAATTACAAATTACAAATAATTATAATTTTGTTTTTCTTGGTTTCTTCGCGGCTTGGTGGTGAAATTGAATTTTGAATGAGTCTATTTTCAATAGTATCCAGTATTGGTCTATTTTGATCAGAGCACATAATTTGATAATTGTTACTGTTTTTTTAATTAATTAATTTAGGAAGTTCTTTTATTCTTTCATAACTTAAAATCAAAAGCTTATGCCAAACTGGGACACTGGTAATACCGGTTTTATGCTGCTGGCCACGAGTCTTGTAATGCTTATGACTCCCGGCCTTGCTTTTTTTTACGGCGGTCTCGTCGGAAGAAAAAATGTTCTCGCCATTATGATACAGAGTTTTGTATCTATGGGATGGACAACTGTAATGTGGTATCTTTTTGGATTTTCATTATGCTTCAGCGGTAACGTCGTCGACGGAACTGATCTCTTCGGCGGTCTGGTAGGAAATTTTAACTGGGCTTTCATGAACGGTATTGATATTAATACCAGCTCGGCGGTTGTAACAGCAAACGGCAATATTCCTGTATTCGGAAATGCAGGTATTCCAATGCTCGTATTTATGGCTTATCAGATGATGTTTGCAATCATCACTCCTGCACTCATTACCGGAGCATTTACAAACCGCGTGAGATTTTCAGCTTATCTCATCTTCTTAACTCTCTGGCTTCTGCTTGTTTATTTTCCTTTCGTTCACATGATGTGGGGCGGAGGTATTCTGTGGCAGTGGGGAGTGAAGGATTTTGCAGGTGGAATTGTAGTTCATAATATAGCAGGAATGGCGGCTCTCGCTTCGGTTCTTTATGTAGGGAAAAGAAAAATTCTCGATCAGGGTCTGCACAGTATTCCGCTCATTGCGCTCGGAACAGGTCTTCTCTGGTTCGGATGGTACGGCTTTAATGCCGGAAGCGAATTTGCAGTTGATCAGGTTACAGCGAACGCTTTTCTTAATACTGACATTGCCGCTTCATTCGCTGCAATCGTCTGGATACTTCTGGCATGGAAGATCGAGAAAAAACCAAAATTCGTGGGACTTCTGACTGGCGCTGTTGCGGGACTGGCGACAATTACTCCCGCTGCGGGATATGTTACCACTTCATCAGCAGTTATGATCGGAATTCTCGCAGGTGTGATATGCTACTTTGCAGTTGCATTAAAGAATAAACTCAAATGGGATGATGCGCTTGATGTATGGGGAGTTCATGGTGTAGGCGGAATGATCGGGATAATCCTTCTCGGAGTTTTCGGCACACTGGAAGTGAATGCCAACGGAGCGGACGGTCTGCTTTTCGGCGGATCTTCGTTTTTTATAAAACAGCTTCTTGCAGTAGTTATAAGTTCGGTCTATGCATTCGGATTTACCTATGTGATGCTTGTCATCATAAATAAAATAACACCCGTGAAACTTTCACAGTCTGATGAAGAAATTGGTCTTGATGAAATACTTCACGGCGAGCATGCTTATACAGATGCCATGTAACATCTGCTATTCTATTTAACATTATCTCTGCATGCCTTTTCCGGAAGGCGTGCAGAGTTATCTGAAAATTTAAAACTATTACACATGAAAAAAATCATGCTTTCTCTGCTTGTAGTATTAACTTTACATTCTTTACAGACAGATTCTTTTTCCCAGGTAAAAGAACTGATCTCAATTAGTAAGAACTTCAGTTACAGCGCTTATGTGGATGCATATTATTCATATGATAATGATAAAACAGACTATTTTGCGCCGAGATTATTCGCTACGACTGCGCCTTACAGGGATCAGTTCGGATTGAACATTGCGCAGGCTTCTCTGAAATACAATTCTGAAAAAGTCAGGGGAATGTTTACTCTGCAGTTCGGAGATATACCTGAAGCTGATTTCGGACCTGTTACAAGGAGCAAATATATTCAGGAAGCGAATGCGGGATTTTCCCCTGCAAAAAATTTCTGGATAGACGCGGGATACTTCCTTACTCATATTGGAACAGAAAGCATTCCAAGGACAAATATCCTTAGTACATTTTCGCTTCCGGGTAATTTCGAGCCGCTTTTTCAGAGCGGGATAAAGTTCAGCTATGACTTTTCGGATAAGTTCAGCGGTTCACTTCTGGTACTTAACGGATATAACCTATTTGAAGACAATAATAAAAACAAATCAGCCGGAGTGCAGCTTTCCTATGCGCCTAATTCCAGACTGAATTTTGTTTACAACAATATATTTGGAAATGAACAGCCGCAGGGCACAATTGGAAAGACAAGACTGCTTAATAATTTTATTGTTTATTATAATCCAACTGAAAAAACGGAAGTAGTCGCTATGTTTGATTACGGAATGCAGGAGAAATCAAAGTTTTCTGATACTACAAAATCAGGTGATTTTTACGGAGCAACTATAACCGGAAGATACAGATTCATTCCGCAGTTCAGCGCAGCGCTCAGAGGTGAATTCTTTCAGGACCTGAATGCAATTGTTTCACCTGTTTTAAGTGATGGCAGGGGAGTCAAAGCAAATGCAGTATCACTGGGCATTGAATACAGACCGGTTGAAGAAGCATTTCTCAGACTTGAATACAGATTTATAAAGATGGATGCAGCTCAGAAAATATTCAGTGGTAATTCAGACAGCAGGAGCGAGGCGACGATTTCAATGGGACTGGAATATTGAGATACTATCAGGAATGGTTTTGGGTTTTGCCTCGAAGCCCAATTCGTCCACGACATTGAAAAAATCAAGAAGTTCTATACGATTTATTAGAACTCGAACTCGCTGAAGATATTAAATCCGAATGAGTGCTCCTTTATGCCGGAGATTGTCAGATCGGGCTGAACAAAGAGCAATTTAAAAAATCAAAATTTAAATTGTAAAATTACATTTAAAAATTAAAATTGCTTTTTTAATTGATTTGAAATTCATCATCTTTATTTTCTGTGACTCTTGTTATTGTCTAAAAAAGCAGATTCCCGCATACGCAAGAAATTTAAAAAATTAAACTGTAAAATTACTTTTAAGAATTAAAAGTGCTTTATAATTAATTTAAAATTCTTCTCCTTTGTTTTTCAAAAAGTTCATTTTGAGTAATTAATTTTTTCCTGTTGAAAATTCTTAGAATTATTGTGAAACTGATACAAAGTTTTGGAAAACTGATATAAAGTTTTGTGAAACTGATATAAAGTTTTAGAAAACTAAAAGAAAGTTTTAGAAAACTAAAAGAAAGTTTTAGAAAACT
>JAFDZR010000068.1 GCA_018266875.1 Bacteroidota bacterium | reverse complement strand
GGTGATAAATTGCCAGAAATTCATTCATATTGGCGGCAAAAATTTCAACTCACCAACCGTCAGAATAGCGATGACGGTTGGCTCAAACAGGAAATTTTTGCTTTGCGCCAATACTCTGAATTTCTTTTCGGCAATTTATCACAGGTGGGTTAAAAAAATTGTTTAAATTAAAAAATAAAAAAGAGTTCATTATTAAAGTTTTTTTATTTATTTGAAAATGTTTTGGACAGCACTGTTTACAATCCCCAGAAAAATTTTCTATTCTCCTGAAAATTTATTTATAAATGTTTATATTGAAAAAATTAAAATTGTTTATTCGGCTTCCGCTGAGAAATATTTTACAGAACTACTAAACTACTGACTAATGAACAGAAAAGATTTTCTGAAACTAACTTCCTCTTCTATTGCTCTCGGAGCGATTGGTTCTGTTTTTCCATCCCTTCTGAACAATAAAAAAGTCCTTGCTGATATTGATAAGTATGAATACGTAGTAGTATTAATGCTTGAGAACAGGTCATTTGATAACATGCTTGGATATCTTTATTCTCCTGAGGAGGTTCCTGCAGGCGATTACTTTGACGGAGTAGCGGGTAAAAATTTATCTAACCCGCTGAATATAAGTCCGGGCGATACAACTTATTCAATGGACAGCATCAGCGTTCATAAGGATTCTGTTATGACCAATCCAAGTCCCGATCCCGGTGAGGAATATCCTCATGTCAATACACAGCTTTTCGGAACGATACTTCCGGACTCAAACAAATACAGACATGTAAAAGATATGCTTTCACCTTATAATGAGCCGTTCCCGGTTCCCGATACCGCTTCAATGAATGGATTCGTCACTGATTACATTTATTATTTTAAACTATTCTTCGGAAGATATCCAAAGGATGAGGAATTCAGAATTATAATGAGCTGTTTTCCTCCGAGCGCTGTTCCTGTGATAAGCAAACTTGCAAAGGAATTTGCAGTCTGTGATAACTGGTACTGTTCGGTGCCGAGTCAGACCTACTGCAACAGATCATTTTTTAATTCAGCGTCTTCATGGGGATTTGTAAACAACGCTCCTTCGGCAAGATGGGTCGAGAATGCCGCGGTAACTGTTTACAACAGGTTGCAGGAAGTGAGCGTCCCGTGGAAAGTTTATTTTGATGTTCTTGATATTATTCCGGCTACGCTGTTACTTCATCTGCCGAGACTTATAAAACATCTCGATCATTTCTGTTCCTTTGATAAATTCCTTTCGGATGTTCAGACCGGAAATCTGCCTAAGTATTCCTTTGTTGAACCCAGGATGCACTGGTTTCACAATGACGAGCATCCGCCTGACGAAGGCAGTATGCAGAATACAAATTTCCCTGCGCCTTCAAACGTGCTGGCAGGTGAGAAACTGATTCATACGGTTTATAATGCGATAAAGAATTCTTCAAGTTCGAATAATAATTATCAGAATACTCTTTTGATAATCACTTATGATGAGCACGGCGGCTGTTATGATCACAAGCCGCCGATAAGCGTTACGCCTCCTTATCTGAATATTCCGGTACCTTATTCACATGAAAATGAAATGGGATTTGCATTCAACAGAAGCGGTGTAAGAGTTCCGACTGTACTTGTATCTGCATATTTAAAAAAGAATACAATTATTCATACGCCGTTTGAGCATACTTCAGTGATCAAAACGCTGAAGGAAAAACACGGATTTAATTATCTTACCAACAGGGACGAATTTAATCCTTATACATTAAATAATATCTTTAATCTTGACGAACCGAGGGACAGAAGTACCTGGCCGGTAACAGTTCCGAGACCATACAATAATTTTGCTGACAGGGAGTTTTTTAATAATGAAAAACTTACGGGTTTTCAGAAAGGTCTTGTTGAGATTGCAATGGCTCATGCGGGAATAAATGAACCTGTTCCGACAACTATTATCGGAGCGCTTGAAATGCTTCAGCGGGTAAAGAATATTCTTATACCCGGATTTTGCTTTTAAATTATGAAAAAAATCACAATAAAAATTTTATTTTCGGTATTAATTTTCACATCCGGCGTTTTATCTGCGCAAACCTTAAAATTTTATGAAGTATTTGATTCCCTTAATGCTGAATCCAGGGGATGGAGGTTCATAAATAATGACAGCAGTATGACGGATTACGAGCCGCTGCATCAGCCATTTACTTTTACAAATACGGGACTTCTGAATCCCAAAGCGGGAAATTATTTTATTGATTATAATTCTCTGAACGCTAATGAAAACAGGGTCATAGATGAATGGATCATCTCACCGCAAATTTCAACTATCGAAAAATATGATCAGCTTTCTTTCTGGTGCGGCGCCGTTGATAAAAGTTATAAAGATACTCTGAGAGTTCTTATATCCGTCACAGGAAATGAAATATCAGACTTTATGGAGATTGACAGATTTAAAGTTGACGGACCTGAAGGCGCATGGCATAATAAACTGTATGACCTGTCTGCATATGCGGGCAGAAATATCTATTTTGCCGTCAATTATTATCTGAAAGACGCCGGAGTGCTCGGTAAAAATTCCGACAATGTCTGGATAGATAATTTCACAGTGAAAAGTTCATTCGGTCCGGATATACAGGTAAATCAATTTGACCTTGAACAGAATTACCCTAATCCATTTAATCCTTCCACTAATATAATTTTCAGTCTGCCGTCCGATTCCAGAGTTGAAATAAAAATATTCGACGTTCTCGGGAAACTTTCCGAAGTTCTTCTTAACAGTGATCTTTCCTCAGGTAGATACAAAATAGTTTGGAATGCTTCAAACTTTGCCAGCGGGGTTTATTATTATAAAATTACTGCGGTTTCGGGAAGCAGCAAATTTGAGGATACAAAGCAAATGATGCTTATCAGATGATACATAAATAATGTTGTTTATTGATAATTTTAATTAATTTAATTTTATTAAGAATTAATCTAATTAGATTTAGAATTAAACAATTAAACTTAAACATTATTATGAAAAACCTGTTATTTTTACTTATCCTTTTTATATCTGCAGATCTTTCTGCGCAAATAGTAATTACAAGTTCCAATAATCCTCTTCCCGGTGAATCTTCAAAATCAGTACGTTGCGATACTACCGGAATTACAGAAGGAAATTCAGGCGCAAATCAAACCTGGAATTATTCAGGTATTGTTAGGCTGGACAGCACAGTTACAAATTGGGTGTCTGCAAGCTCCACCTCTTACGCTGCTCAGTTTCCGAATTCAAATTTAGCAAGCACTTCAGATAATACAAGTTATACGTTTTATGCAGGTTCTTCCTCAGAATTTCTTTATTACGGTATCGGGGATCCGTCACTTCTGAATTCATATTCCAACCCACAGACTCTGATGCAGTATCCTTTTACTTTCGGGGGCAGCTTTTCAGACGTATTTGCCTCAACATATATTAACGGCGTAGCAACAAGTTATTTGAACGGAACAATGAACGTGTCAGGAGACGCGTGGGGGACAATTACATTGCCGTCAGGAACATTCGCAAATGCCCTGCGGGTAAAGAGCATAAGACATTCAACAGATTCCAGCAATATCGGAACTCCATTTGTATTGGAGTTTACAAGTACAAGCTATGCCTGGTTTATCCCAAACAGAAAACTTCCTGTTTTTGAAGTTTTATATACTAATGCAGTTCTGAACGGTAGTCCTCTCGGAAATAATAAATTTGTTTTTTACAGCCCGGATAATCCCAATATCGGAATCACGCAGCTGAATACAAATGTTGCAGAAAATTTCCGGTTGAGTCAGAATTATCCGAATCCTTTCAATCCATCAACCAATATAAGATTTAATATTATTTCAAATGAAAGAAACAATAACTCGAATGTCAGACTTGTAATTTATGATGCAGTAGGAAAGGAGATCCAAACGCTTGTAAACCAAAATTTATCTCCCGGCAGTTATGAAGTTCAATGGAATGCAGAATCGGCAGCCGGAGGTGTTTATTATTATACTCTTACCGCCGGTGATTTCACGGAAACAAAGAAAATGATCCTTATTAAATAATTACGTTAAAAGTTATCAATTTTTTAACCCTGTTCATATTTTCAAAAATAATGAGCAGGGTTTTTCCTTTTATAACTCAAAATGATCTTTAGGCAGATCTGTAAATTGAGAAAAACCGCATAAAATCTTTTACAATTTCTTAACATTAACAGTCTTTCATAAACAGTATTTTTGTATATCCATAAAATAAAATGAATTATGCATAAAATTATCTCAATATTGATCCTTACTGTAATGTTTTTTTCATGCGGAAAAAAAGAAGTCGCAGTAAATAAATCCGGAGCTCAGATAAACGGTGCCGGAGCAACATTCCCATATCCCATTTACTCAAAATGGTTCAACGAATATGCAAAATTAAACAAAGACGCTAAAATTAATTACCAGTCCATCGGAAGCGGCGGCGGTATTAAACAGATCACCGAAGGTACAGTCGATTTCGGTGCGTCAGACAGTCCGATGAGCGATGAAGAAATTGAAAAGGCAAATTCAAAAAACAACAACAGTATTATACATATTCCAACTGTTATCGGATCTGTTGTTTTGATATATAATATGCCGGGAACGGAAGGAAATTTAAAATTATCCGGTGATGTCATTGCAGGCATATATAAAGGAGTTATAAAAAAATGGAATGATCCAAAGATCAAAGCAGAGAATCCTGGAATAAATCTCCCTGACAAGGAAATTATTGTTTGTTCAAGAACTGACGGCAGCGGAACCACTTATGTATTCACTGATTATCTTGGAAAAGTTGATCCCGAATGGAAGAGCAGGATCGGCGTGGCTAAAGATGTAAAATTTCCCGTAGGACAGGGCGGTAAGGGAAATGAAGGCGTGACAGGTCTTGTAAAGCAACTCGAATATTCTATCGGTTATGTTGAACTGGTATACGCGCTGCAGAATAAACTTAAGTATGCTGAAATAAAAAACGCTGAAGGCGAATATGTGCTTCCGACTCTTGAATCGCTTACACTTGCTGCTGATAATTCAATCTCCGAAATGCCTGATGATCTGAGGATTTCCATTACTAATTCAAAAGGAAAAAATTCATATCCTATCTCAAGTTTTACTTATATTCTCATTTTCAAAGATCAGAAAGATGAGTTCAAGGGGAAAACAATGAAAGCATTCTTGGAATGGGCGCTTACTACAGGTGAATCTTTTGCGCAGGATTTAGGATATGCTCCTTTGCCGAAAAGCGTTTCCGCAAAAGCGCTGGATAAAGTAAACAGCATTAAAATTCAGTAGTATTTTCTGAAAGTAATTTAAAAAAATAATCTTACGGAAAATCCAAAACAGGAAATAACGAGTAAGAAAAAGATCGGTGACATTATTTTTGAGAACATTACGCTGATCTTTGCACTCAGCATTATAGGTCTTGTTATTTATATGATCTATGAAATGTTTCTTGATTCTTCTGACAGTATTGAAAAATTCGGACTGGATTTCATTTTCTCCAGGAACTGGGATCCGGTCAGGGAAGAATTCGGAGCTCTTACTTTTATTTACGGAACCATTGTATCATCCTTTCTTGCTTTACTGATCTCACTTCCGATCAGTATTGGAGTTGCGGTTTTTCTGTCGGAGATCGTTCATAAATCTGTCAGGACATCATTAAGTTTTCTGATTGAGATCCTTGCGGCAATTCCAAGCATAATATACGGGTTCTGGGGAATATTCGTCCTTGCGCCTTTCATGAGAACAACAATCCAGCCGTTCCTTCAATCGGTATTTGGATTTCTGCCATTCTTTCAGGGAACAATGTACGGTACAGGACTGCTAACTGCTTCCATTATACTTGCCATCATGATCACACCGATCATTACGGCAATCACAAGAGATGTACTTAAAGCAATTCCGGTTTCACAGAAGGAAGCTGCATATGCACTTGGTGCAACAAAATGGGAAGGGATTAAAATGGCTCTGCTTAATGCAAGGAGCGGAATTCTCGGCGGCGCTGTGCTGGGGCTCGGAAGAGCGATAGGGGAGACAATGGCTGTTACAATGGTTATTGGTAATAAAGCTCAGATCAAGGCATCATTATTTGAACCTGCATATACGATGGCTTCTGTGATCGCAAATGAATTTGCGGAAGCGTCCGGTGGATTGCAGGTCAGTTCGCTGATTGAAGTTGGTCTGATTTTGTTTGGTGTTACATTTATAGTTAATTCAATGGCAAGATTGCTAATTTACAGCGTTACAAGAAAAGCATAATGACAGCAGAAAAAGTATTTAAAAATCCGGCAAATCTTAAGCGCAGAAAATTTGTAAATTCTCTGATGATATTTCTCTGCGTTGTTTCTTCGGTTTTAACAATTCTTCCGCTGCTTTATATTTTTATTTACACAACCCAGTCCGGAATCTCCGCTTTGAATATTGATTTTTTCACAAAGCTGCCTAAGCCGGTAGGAGAAACCGGCGGAGGAATGGCAAATGCAATAGTCGGCAGCGGCATTCTGATCGGAATCGGAGGACTTATCGGCATCCCGATCGGAATTCTCGGAGGAATATACATTGCGGAATATTCAAAAAGTTTTTTAGCTGGAGTAATAAAATTTACAACCGATGTCCTGAGCGGTGTTCCATCAATAGTAGTGGGAATATTTGCCTACGGTGTGGTGGTTCTTTCCATGCAGAGTTTCAGCGCTCTTGCAGGCGGATTTGCTCTCGGAATACTGATGATACCCACGGTTACTAAAATCACTGAAGAGATGCTGAAACTTGTTCCGCAGTCTCTTCGTGAGGCATCGCTAGCCCTCGGAGTCTCAAGATGGAAAACTACTCTGAAAGTGGTTTTAAAAACAGCTTCCTCCGGAATAATTACGGGCGTGCTTCTTGCAATAGCCAGAGCAGCAGGAGAAACAGCGCCTTTGCTTTTTACTGCTTTCGGCAATTCATTCTGGCAGACCAGACTGGATCAGCCAATCGCAGCTTTGCCTCTTCAGATATTCGTCTATGCAATATCACCTTATGAAGACTGGCACAGGCAGGCATGGGCCGGAGCATTTGTATTAATATTCCTTGTCTTTGTCGTAAATTTCCTGGTTAGATTTGTAACAAGAAATAAATACAGTTAATAATAAAAAATATATATTGGTTAAGCAGAATTTAAATATGACCTTCGCTGATACTGAAGAAGAAGAACCCGAAATTGAACAGGCATCGGATCCTTCTGTCATTATAAAAAATGCCGTCACAACAAAAGATCTTTCAGTATATTTTAACAAAAGACCGGCGATTGAGAATATTAATATAAAAATTAAGAGGAATTCTGTAACAGCAATCATAGGTCCGTCCGGATGCGGGAAATCCACATTTCTGAGATCACTTAACATGATGCATGACATGACTCCCAAAGCTCAGGTTTTCGGTGAGATATTTATACACGGTGAGAATATTATGGACTTCAACACTGTAGATCTCAGAAAAAAAGTAGGAATGGTATTTCAGAAACCAAATCCATTTCCGACCATGTCAATTTATGAAAACGTAACAGCGGGCTTCAGACTTAACGGAATTGGCAGCAGAAAAGAACACGATATTATTGTTGAAAAAAATCTTGTCAGCGCAGGTCTTTGGGATGAAGTCAGGGACAGACTCAAAACCCCCGCCTTAAGTCTTTCGGGAGGTCAGCAGCAGAGATTATGCATTGCGAGGACAATTGCAGTAAATCCGGAAATTATTCTGATGGATGAACCTACAAGCGCTCTTGATCCGGTTTCTTCTTCAAAGATTGAAGAGCTTATATATAATCTTAAAAAGGATTACACCATCGTTATCGTTACCCATAATATGCAGCAGGCCGCGCGGGTCAGCGATCAGACTGCATTCTTTTATACAGGCAGACTGGTTGAAATCTCTAAGACCAGAAAAATGTTTACAAATCCCAAAGAAATACTCACGGAAGAGTATGTAACCGGTAAATTCGGTTAAGTACTAAGTATATTTATATTTAAATATATTTTTGATATTTTTTATGTCAGCAATGTATTAATTGTATAAATAGCTTTAATTATTCCTTAATTTAGAAAAAATTTGATCAGTCAGAACAAAATATATTCAGTAGTACTACCGGCTGCAGTATTATTCTTTTCGATTTCCGGATTCATAGTTAATTCTATGAAAAATTCCGGTTATCCGAAACTGAATTATATTGTCGAAACGGGAGGAATGAAAATTACCGGTCAGAGTAAATTCAATATTTTGTCTGTAAATGATCTTTCTATGGGAATAAAGGATACAGTTTATACTGACAAGGACTGCTGGCTTGAGTTAAGAATTGACAGGCAAATGCTTTATCAGCACTGGAGAAACGGAAATGTTAATTCTTATCCTGTTTCAACCGGGAATAATAAAAGCGGCGATCCGGAAGCTCTCGAATCAAGACCGGGTCTGTTTGCAATTTTCCATAAGGAGGAACTGCATCAGTCAACTCAGTTTAACTCCGCTAATATGTATCATTTCATGCCTTTCAATCAGGGTATAGGATTCCATTCAATTGACGGAACAGGTTATTATGCAAATCTTGGTGTCAGACCGTCTTCGCACGGATGTATCAGAATGAAACATGAAGATGCAAGAATACTTTTTAAGGACTGTCCGCTTGGAACAATAGTCCTTGCGCATAAAGGTTACTCTGCCAGAACAGTGGCTTTTGCTCCCGAAGGTTTTTCGAATGATGAGCAGTATTCAAAGGATGAATATAAACTTATGCTTGCGGAAAATTTATATAATGTGCTTCAAGGAAAATATTACCTGTCCGAAAGAAAAATGTTTGTTGTAGATCCGAAAGTAATTCCCGTATCAGGTGTCTATATCAGTTATGATGTAAAGATCCCTGAAAAACAGACTGTACCCAGAACTCATTTGTCTGTCATTGACAAGAAGGATGTTCTTGATATAAGGGATGAAAGAAAGATCGAAGCGGTGTTTGATTCGGAAAATATTGACAATGAAATTGTTGAAGTGAATAATATTCCGCGATCTGATGAGATTGAGTCTTCAAAGGATCTGATCAGGAAATATTTCAGTAATCCCATAGGCGTGTTGCCTTATTTCGGACCCAAGAAGTAAAGCGTTTATTTAAAGTTATATTTTCTAAATAACTTTTAATTGTTTAAAAATTATTATAAGTTTACAACAATCCGGAACAAAAATTATTAACCATAGTTTATAAATACAAAATTATAACTTAAAAACGGGGGTCATATGTCCAGCCATCAAAATATAGATAACAGCAACGAGGTCTTCGAGGAAATCAATAAAAAAATGAAATACGGAGCACCTGAGCTGAAAAAGTTTTATCAGAAATATCTAACAAGGGGACTTGTAATTGCAGTTATTATTCATGGTTTTCTCATTGGCGGATATGTAATGGCTTTGTATTATGAAAAAGTAAAAGCCGAACAGGATAAAGAAAGCATGGAGAGAATAGTTAATCTCCAGGACCTTGATGTACCACCGCCGATTGATGAGATTCCTCCGGAACCCCCTAAGGACATTGCTCTTAAAGATCTTTCTGCTCTGACTCCTGAACCCGTTGCAAAAAAAGAAGTTACCGAAGAGGTAAAGCTCAAAAGTCAAAAAGAACTTGAAGAAGTAAAACTTCCGGTTGCATCAACAGGTACCGATGACCCGAACCTGGTTAATCCTAATGCAGAGTTTACCGGTAAAGTTCAGGAAAAGAAAGTAGAAGAAAAAGTTGAAAAGAAAGAGGAAAAAAAGAAAGATACGTTCCAGCAGTTTGAAGTTGAAAAAGCTCCTGTTGCAGTAAACCTTGGATCCGTAAAAGGATCAATGAGATATCCTGAAATTGCAAGACAGTCAGGTATTGAAGGCAGAGTTGTTGCAAAGGTACTGGTTGGAACAGACGGATCAGTTATCAAAGTCGGCGGAATCAGCGGACCTGATGTTTTCAGGGATGAAGTATCAGACAAAGTAATGAATCTTACATTCACTCCTGCTCTTCAAAACGGTCAGCCGGTCAAATGCTGGGTAAGTGTACCATTCAGTTTTACTCTTAGCTCAAAAGACAAGAAAAAAGCTGATGATGACGGTGAATAGATAAATTGTATTATTTACCGGAGAAATTAAAAACAATTTCTTGATCTCGAATCTGACAGTGTTTATACGGAAACAATATTTTACATATCTTATTAGTAATCAAACAAATTATGCAATTTTAAAAACTATAAGCCTGATTCACGGATCAGGCTTACTTTAATTTGAAGTCTTGAATGCTGCAATATATATAAATTTCGGTACATCATTAATTACATTTGTATTTGGTTTTCTTTTGCTCACCGGACTGGTTTTTCCCGGCGGGAATGAAAACACAAAATTAATGCTCGGAATAGTGCTTATGATATACGGAGTTTACAGGTTTGTTAATTCCTATACCAAATACAAACAAAATATTTTGAAGAAAAATATTGAAGAGCTGGAGAATCAAAGGGAAAAATTTTTAAAAAGTAAATGAAAACTCTAAGTTTAATATTATTTCTTATTGTTTCCGCATCACTTGTTTCCGGCTGTAAGTTTGATGAGATAAAATCAGTTGCCACTACAGGTGAAATGAATATAGTGGTTGATGAAAATGTAGAACCTCTGATGAGAGCTGAAATTAATGAATTTCAGCGGCTGAACCCGGAAGCTAAAATAAACATGGAGTCAGTTCCCACCAGTAATGCTGTGGCAGATCTGATCAACCGCGATACGAAATTTATAGTTGTAACAAGGGGTCTTACGCAGGAAGAAAGATCAATTGCGCAGAAGAATAAACTTGAGATCACTGAGTATCCGCTTGCTGTAGACGGGATCGGTTTTATTGTAAATCCGGAAAATCCCGTAGCCAGAGTTACATCGGATGACCTTAAACAGATCTTTGACGGAAATATGAAAAGCTGGCTTGATATTAAATCTCAGGATGAGAAACAGAACGCTGAATCCAAAGCTTTTTTCAATAAATCCAATGAAAATATTAAGCTGTTTATCCAGAGAAAGAATTCATCTACTCATGATTATATTCTTGACAGTGTGCTCAAACAGGCTCAGTATTCAAATTCTGCAGTGATCTGCTCAACATCAGTTCAGGTGATAAATTCAGTCAGGGAAAATAAAAACGCTGTTGGAATTGTAAATATGAACTGGCTGACAACAGGTAATCATGATACTATAGATTCCACTGTTAAACCGCTTAGAGTCTCAAAGATCTGGGACAACGGCAGACAGGAAGATTTTGCAGAATTCCATCAGGGTCTTATTTATAACGGAAAATATCCTTACAGAAGAACTGTTTATGTTATTACATCAGAAGTAGGGATCACTTTAGCAACCGGTTTTATAACATTTTTAACAAAAACCGACGGACAAAAGATCGTACTGAAATACAGTCTTGTTCCTGTAAACCAACCGATCAGAACTATTGACATAAAATGAAGTTAAATTAACTAAGAATAATTTAAATTATAATCAAAATGATGAATACTATTTTAAAAAGATCTTTACTGTTTTTGTTTTTAATGGTAATATCTTCAAATCTTTATTCCAAAGACAACATTGATGCGGGAATTGAAGCAGCAAAAAAAGGTGATTATGTAAAAGCTGTACAGCTGTTAAAAAACTCTGTTGCTGAAGACGACAGTTATGAAGGTTATTATTATTACGGACTCTCATTGTTCAATACCGGCTCGGTTAAACTTGCTGAAAAATATCTTAAACAGGCTCTCAATAAGGATGATGAAGGAGTAGGAGCCCTTACAGCTATGGGAAATCTGCTAAGTCATAAAAAGGACTATAACGGAGCGGATACTTATTTTAAAAAAGCGTTGAAATCTGAACCTGAAGATATTGATGTATTACTTGCAAGAGCAAAGAATTACAATAAAGCAGGAAAAGTCGATGACGCTATTACAACTCTTACGCTCGCAACCACAATTTCAAAGGATAATCCGAAAGTCTATGTTGGTCTCGGTGATTCTTATTATTACAGAAGCGCTTATAAACCGGCCATTGATAATTACAACAAAGCATTGAATCTTGACAAGAACAATGCTCCTGCTTTATTCGGACTTGGACTCGTCGCTTTCAGGGAGAAGAATTATAATGACGCTCTGGACTATTATCAGAAAGCCATTAATGTAAATCCGAATTTTGCTGACGCATATCTGGAAAAAGGAAGACTCCTTTATTTCAATGAAAACTATGCAGACGCCATGACAGCATTTGAAAAATATGCAACTTTAAAGCCGGGTTCACTCGATGGAGAAAGTTACATAGCCAAGACTCTTTACGGACAGAAAAAATACGATGAAGCGCTTTCTAAACTGCAGGAAATTATAAAGAATAATCCGGATGAGGATCTTTCTTCAGCTTACAAATACATGGCATATGTCTATCATGACAAAGAAGAATATGATAAAGCGCTGGAATATTTTGCCAAAGTTCCGGATGACTACATAGACATTGAAGATCACGTCATGCTTGCTAAAATTTATTCCAGTAAGGGCGATTATGCCCAGGCATATAAGAATATTGATCTTGCAATACAGCACGACAGTCTGGATGATAATAACTATTACCAGCTTGGAATTATACAGTTCAATGAAAAGAAATATGAAGAATCCATAAAGAGCTTTGATAAAGCTCTGGAACTGGGTTCTAGGCAACTCGCTGCTTATGTTTACAAAGGACTTGCATACTACTCGCTTCAGAAATATGAAGATGCCTTGAAGGAATTCAATGCCGCTAATGCTCTTGACGGATCATATCTTCAGTCATGGCTGTGGAAAGCAAGATCGGAAGTAGCGCTCGGTGATTTTGATGCGGCTAGGATAAGTTATCAGAAAGTACTTGATATAGATCCATCGAATACAAGCGCAAAAGAGGACCTTGAACTGCTTAATAAGAAACAATAGTAAATTTAAACTTTAATATTAATTAGTTAAATTAATGCGGCCTTTGTGACCGCATTTTTTATTAAATACACACATGGAAAAAATTATTTCTTATATTGACAGTAATAAAGACAAATACGTTGAAGAGTTAAAAGAATTCCTTAAAATTCCGTCAGTAAGCACTAATCCTGAAAACAGGGAAGACGTCCGAAAGTGCGCTGAATTTGTAAAAAGTGAACTTAAAGCAATCGGTCTTGAAAATATAAAGATTTATGAGACACCCGGACATCCCATAGTCTACGGAGACTGGCTGAAAGCCGGTGAAGATAAGCCGACAATTCTTATTTACGGTCATTATGATGTACAGCCTGTTGATCCTCTTAATTTATGGACCAATCCTCCGTTTGAACCAACAATAAGGAACGGAAATATTTATGCAAGAGGTTCAGCGGATGATAAAGGTCAGGTTTTTATTCACATGAAAAGCATTCAGGCTCACATGGTCAACAACGGTTCGCTTCCTGTTAATATTAAATTTCTTATTGAAGGCGAAGAAGAAATCGGCAGCGTGAATCTTGATAATTTTATTTCCTCGAACAAAGAATTGCTGAAATGTGATAATGTAGTCGTTTCGGATTCCGCAATGTTTGATTATGATGTTCCTTCTATTTGTTACGGACTGAGAGGTCTGGCTTACATGCAGGTTGAAGTCACAGGTCCGAACAGGGATCTGCACTCCGGATCATTCGGAGGAGCTGTTAACAATCCTATAAATGCTCTTGCTCACATTATTGCTAAACTTAAAGATGACAAGGGTAAAATACTTATAGACGGTTTTTACGATGATGTACTTCCGCTTACTGAAAAGGAAAGAGAAGAATTTAAGAAACTTCCTTTTGATGAAAAGAAATACAAGGAAGGACTGGAAATAAATGAACTGTTCGGTGAAGAAGGTTATTCCACTCTTGAACGCGCTTCAGCAAGACCAACTCTGGACTGCAACGGTATCTGGGGAGGCTTTCAGGGTGAAGGTGCTAAAACCATTCTTCCTTCAAAAGCCGGAGCAAAAATATCAATGAGACTTGTGCCGAATCAGGAACCGGAAAAAATTGAAAAACTATTTACTGATTTTGTGAATAAGATCGCTCCCGCTTCCGTTAAGGTTAAAGTAACTTCTCTTCACGGGGGAAAGGGAGCTATTACTCCTATTGATTCCCCGGCAATAGACGCTGCAGTCGAAGCGCTCAGAAAAGGATTCGGAAAAGTTCCGTTGTTTACAAGAGAAGGGGGATCAATACCTGTTGTAAATACTTTTCAGACACTGCTGGAAGCAGATACGATTTTACTTGGCTTTGGACTGCCTGATGAAAATGCTCATTCCCCTGATGAACATCTTAACCTGAGCAATTTTCAAAGAGGCATTCTCAGCATTGCTCATTATCTAAATGAATTATCAAAAATTAAAAAATAATTTTAATGGCAAAGACGAAACAGCAAAATCTGCAGGCAATCAGATCAAAAAAGCAGAAGCGTGAACAAAGTCATCTGCATTTTGCAATGACTTCAAAAAATTATTATATCATCACAGCCGGAATAATCCTTATAATTCTGGGATACATTTTGATGAATCAGAATACAGTCGCCGGATTTATGCCGACCACTGTTGCTCCAATTCTTCTTATCTTCGGCTATTGTGTGGTAATACCTGTTGGGATCCTTTATAAAGGTAAGGAAGTGATTGAAACAGAAGAAGTTGTAAAAGAATCTGTTAAGGCAGAAAAAAATGTAAAGACAACTGAAACTTCATCCAATGTAAAGACTGTTTAGTCTTTACTCAACGTTCTTTAAAATTTCGGGAATGCAACGGTATCGACGGGAAGAAAGATGTTTAGAACTGCATTTAGTGCTCCCGCTATCACTTTAAAAAAGCGGAAAACAATAAAAAACAACAACGTAGAATATAACTACGCAATGGCTGCTTAATCTAAAGCAACCTCTCTTTGGTAGTTCCCGCTTATCGGAATTATTAAAGCGATCAATCAGATAAGATAGTTCCGGATATTTTCTGAGTGTCCGGGATGAAATTAAATCAGAATAGCGGTTTTACCGGTCAGTCTTTCGAAAGGTGAACTGTGAAATTTACAGGTAAAGACTAAAAATGTAGACGTTTTAATGGTCTTCTTTTCGGACCCGAGTTCGACTCTCGGCATTTCCACTAAAAAACTTCGGGAAGTATTTTATTGATACTGTCAATAATGCTTCCCGTTTTTATTCCGGCAAGATCATTACCGTTATCCGAAAATATTACTTTGCTGACTTTTGATAAGGGTTTGAATTTTTCGAAATTCCATTTCACATCAGGATAAAAGGCAATTACAGGTTTATCAAAAGCCGAACAGAAATGAACAGCTGATGTATCAGGCGTTATGACAAGATCACTCAGCTTAATCAGACCTGCGAATTCAAATAAAGAATCTGTATTAATAAAATTAACAGAATGTCTCCCGACTTCCTTTATGATATTTTTCATTTCTTGAAGATCCTCTTTCTTACCTGAAATATAAAAAACAAAATCATCTCCTATACTCAGATTGTTCAGCGTATTGATCCATATGTCCGGCTGAATATATCTGTTTCCGCTTCCTGCTGAATAATTGATAAGTATCTTTTTTCTGCTGCCGGAATTTCCGATCCGAGACTTTATTGTCTCAATATCTTTTGAAGGAATAAATATTTCCGGAAGTGTATGACCGCTGAAAATTTCATTTGTTCCTGAAAAATAATTCAGCGGGGATAAATTTAAATCCACTGCATGACTGCCAGTTCTATATTCAGTAAGGTCAACATTGAAAGATATATCCTTTGAATTATATCCGAATGATTTTTCAGGTTTCATTTTCTTCAGAAGAAGCCCCGAAGTCCTTGAATACATTTCCTTTGTATCGATCCAGTAATCAATTTTTGAATTTCTAAGCGATATCAGATTTGAAAGACCCGAAAAATTTTTTTTGAAAATTACGACTTCGCTGACAGAAGGATCAGTAACTGCTATCTGGTTATTGATCTCCGATGCGAGCACTGTGAGTTTTGAATCAGGAAACTCTTCTCTAAGTCTTTTAAAAAGGGGAGTGGTTAAAATCATGTCACCTATTTTACCAATCTGCACTACGACTATTGATTCAGGTGACATTGATAATTTATAATCTATTTTTTCAGTTTTGGATTTCCTTTTCTGGAAACGTTACCGTTCTTGCTCTCTGCAATATTTCCGCCTGCAAGCTGGTTTTTTGCATCTTCTTTTTCCTTTTCATTTTTTTTGCTCCACCACTGCTGTGCAATTGAAAACAGATTGAAGGAGAAATAATAGAGATTAAGACCAGCGGGGAAACTGAAAAACAGCAGCGTAAGCATCACCGGCATTATATATACCATTGCTTTCTGCTTTGGATCAGTTATTGTCATTTTCTGCTGAATGAACATTGTTATACCCATCAGAATGGCAATTCCCGAGATCTGATCAATTCCGAAAAGAGGTATCTTGAACGGAAGATGAAGTATAACATCAGGAGCTGAAAGATCCTTTATCCAGAGGAAACTCGCATGGCGAAGTTCGATTGTTGAATTGAACACACCGAACAGCGCATAAAGAATTGGAAGCTGAAGCAGCATTGGCAGGCAACCTCCGGCCGGATTTATCTTCTCCTCCTTGTAGAGCTTCATGATCTGCTGATTCGCTTTGACCGGATCATCCTTATACTTTTCCCTTATCGCGGTGATCTTCGGATTTACCTGAGAAAGCTTCTTCATAGAATTCATCTGAGTCTTTGTAAGCGGGTTCAGAACGATCTTAAGAAGCAGTGCAAACAGAATTATTACAAGACCCCAGCTCGGGATGAATGAATGCAGAAACAGAAATACGGGAAGAATTAAATACTGTGCAATAGGTCTAACAATAAAATCAAGCGAGAATCTCAAAGTCTTTTCAAGTTCCAGGGAATATGATTTGAGAAGACTGTAATCAAGAGGTGTTATCAGTATTTTGAAAGAGGATTTCTCAAGATTTTCATTCCTGATATCCATCTTGACTGCAATTGAATAATTTTCAAGAACACCTTTATCTTTAAGAGCTTCTCTGTATCCTGAGAGATATGCGCCGTCGCCTTTTCTGCCTTCGGGGATAATGTATAGTCCGAAATACTTTGTCCTCATGCTGACATAATCTGTATTTCCGTTAAGATCTTCTTTGTAGGATTTCTCTATGTCAGTTGCGTCAATGTGTTCAAGTTCACCGCCCATGTATGCGGAAGCTTCAGCGAAAGTTGCTTCCTGGTCGCTTCGGAATTCCGTAAGATTGAGAGAAGATTCCCAGACGACCTGGTATTTGTTATCTGCTACAAATTTTCCTGGATTTACAAATTCATAATTGACATCAAATTCATATTTGTCAGGATAGAAATTATATACTTTTACAATCTTCTGCGTATTGTCTCCGGAAACATCCAGAGAATATTTAAGCTTGAATGAACCGTCACGTGAAATATCAGTGATCTGTTTGTCTGTATAATCCGATTCAAATACAAGATCTTTTGTATTGATAGAACGGCCTTCCTTGGATGTGAAAAGCAGATGAAGTTCTTTTCCCTTTCTCCAGTCTACAAGCTGAAGCGGTTTTTTATCCCAGGTCTCGGTGTTTTTGATTGTGTACATTTTCAATCCGCCGCCGTAATTGCTGAATACTATTTCAGCTTTGTCAGTTGAAATGGTTATGAGCTTTTCTTTCTGTGCTTTGGGATAACTGATTGCGTTGGTAAGGAATACATTTCCGTATTTTATTTTAAGCGAGTCATTTGCGAGTGAATCATTCTTTACGGGAATATCTTTTTCCTCTTCAACTGCTTTTTTTTCCGGCTCCTTTTTTTCTGTCTGCGTTAAAGTTGTATCGGCAGTTTTTTTGTTGTTCTGCGCCATCTTCTGCTGGTTACCGGAATTCCAGTAAAGCCAGACCATAAGTACTATTCCGATTAATATAAATCCAAAGATCGATCGTTTATCCATTTATGTATAAATTCATTTAAATTTCTGATTGAATAAATTATAAGTATGAGAATGCTTCTTTGCAGGCGGTACCGGATCATAGCCGCATCTGCAGAAAGGATTGCATCTTAGAATCCTTCTTACTGTAAGATAGAATCCGTAAAAAAAACCGTGAGTCCTGAAAGCTTCTATGCTGTAATCAGAACAGCTCGGCTCAAATCTGCAGGAATCCGGCAATATCGGAGAAATGAAGATTTTATAAATTCTGACAATGTATACTGCAATTGTACTCATAAGATTTTATTAAGCTGAAGCAATACTGCTGAGTTAAGATCCTTCATTTCTTTTTGAATAAAATTCAACTTTGTGTCCGGAAATTCCATGAAATGTTCGTAACCTTTCTGAGTCAGGGAATAAATAATATAGATCAAATTATCTTTACTGTTAAATTCCGGTTTATTCAGTCTGCAGGACTCCTTCAGCAGTCTCCTTATCCTGTTCCTGAAAGTGGATTTTCTGATATTTCTTTTGGCAATAATAAAGCCCACCTTTACATTATCAGTAACAAGCGGGCTGAGAAATTTTCCGTTGTGTAAATCTTCTTTTTCTTTAATACGAAAGTAAGCTTTCAGATATTTTGTCTGAACAGTTTTAGAATCGTTCAGAATTTCCGAAAAGATCCTGAAACCCCGGATAATGTTATCTTTGTGGAATTTCCTGCCGGAAGATGTATCAGAGTTTTTCATCAGGAAAAATTAATTTTCCCCAAATTACGTTTACGGATGTCTGTTAAACTCATCGCTGACAGTAAGTTTCTTCCTGCCTTTAGCTCTTCTGCGGGCAAGCACTTTTCTGCCGTTCTTTGTGGACATTCTTTCCCTGAATCCGTGTTTATTTTTTCTTTTTCTGTTGCTGGGTTGATATGTTCTCTTCATTTCTTATTTAATATATAAGTTGTCAAAATACCGATATTATTGAAAAATAACAAGGAATTGATTTAGCTTATTAAAAGTATTGTTCTTTCAATATTCATGAAATGCTCTAATCGCCGGTCAATATTTTAAAATTCAATATCTTACTTAATTCGGAAAAAATGCAGTGCTGTCCAAAACATTTTC
>JAFDZR010000067.1 GCA_018266875.1 Bacteroidota bacterium | reverse complement strand
TCCATTTTCCGATGAACCAATACACATGCAAGAATATAGTACTATCTGAATACATAGTAAGTTTCAAACTAACTCTGCTAATAAACAACAGAAAACTAATATAATTATATGGAATTTTAACTTATAAATAAAATAAAAAAAAATGGAAAATAATAATCAGTACATTAAGATTGAGTTCATTTGCTTTCTTATCAGTAGAAGTTAAGTGTCAGTTGTGAAGTATAGAGCTTTATTTAGTTCTTTCATTTTTTTAATAATATAAATATACAAGCAACTAATAAAATTATTCTCAAACAATATTTTAAATAATAGTTAATTTAAAAAGAAAACAATAATGCTAAAATTCATATTAATAATAATTATCATTTCAACATCAAGCTTTATATACTCACAGATCACAGTCACACTAGCACAGCCGCCGCCGTATCAGTTCAAATCTGAAGATATGTGGAAGGTGACTTTGAATAATACCGGAGCTGAAGTAAATGTTTACCTGACCGGCTCTGTTACGGAAGGCAGTAAACAAATAGTTACAGCGAGGACATCTGTATTTAATCTTACAACAGGAATAAAAAAACTGAACTCTCAGGAGATGAGTCCGATTGATGTGAAAGAATATAATACTAACATCGAGCAGACATTGAATAAAACAGGAACATTCGAAAGCGGAACTTACACTATCTGCATTTCTGTATTGGATGCCGGAAACAATGAAATGCTGGGAGATTTTTGTAATGATTATGAGATAATTAATATGACAAAAATGGAATTGTTTTCTCCGGAAGATAAAGATGAAGTACTTTACCTGCTTCCTGAATTTTCCTGGTTACCGCCTGTTCCTCTTCCGCCGGGAAAAAATATTACTTATCAGTTTCAGATTGTGGAAATTCTAAACCGGCAGACTCCTGAATATGCATTTCAGGCAAACCCGGTTTATTTTTACAGTAATAAAATAATGACAACACTTTTTCAGTATCCGATCTCTGCTAAGCCGCTTATAAACGACCGGCACTATGCATGGGACATTATTACTTACATTGACAATATTCAATATTCTGTTAGTCCGGTAAGGGAATTTATATATAAAGGAAGCAGTATAGATGCCGCTAAAGTAAACAAAGACATCCGTAATCAGCTTAAAAAAGATCTTTCAGACAAAAGCAGTGATTTTGATTATCAGGCATCGGGAATGTTTGGACCTACTAAAACAAGATTAAAAATGTTTGATGAAAAGCCTTTTCAGTTTGGTTTTTCAGCTAAAGCAGACTACGAATATAATGATAAGCAGGCAGTTAATTCAGAAATGCCCAGAAACTTCGGTAGTTTTACTGTTGACCCTACTGTGAGTATCTATGGTATTCCTTTTAATGTAAATCTTTTTTTCGACACAAGGCAGAAAGAGTTCAAGCAGAACATAAACAGCTTTGGATTTTTATTTGATCCTAATATTTTAAAAACAAAAATAGAGGAAGAGATCAATAAGAAAAAAGAAGAACTGGAAGGTAAAATAAAGGAAACAGTTGAAAGTGAGATCAATAAAAGAAAGCAGGAAATAGAAAAACAGGTCAATTCTACTATCAGTCCATGGTTAAAAATCTTTTCATACTTCGATAATCTGGGTTTAGGAGAAACGTATCCTAATTATACTGCCAATACAGTTAACGGAGTAAAGATGACCGGCGCTGATATCTCATTCAATCCCGGCATATTATACTTTGCGATTTCAGGGATAAATAATCAGGAAGCAATTCCGGGTACAACTTATTCCCGAAAAATGCTTGCGGGAAGTATCGGTCTTGGCAGTAAAGATAATTTACACTTCCACTTTAATATGATGAAGGCATGGGACAATGAAAACTCCATTGATCCAAATGCTATAATAAATAATACAACACCTATGGATAACATGGTGTTTGGAACTGACGCTGCATTGAATTTATTTAGTGATCAGTTTTCTATAAAAGCAGAAGCAAACGGTTCTATGTTAACACGTGACAAAACTTCCCCGGATTTGGTTTCAGATGCTGTTCCCGGTTTTCTTAAAAATTTTCTTGACCCGAAGATCAGCAGTCAGTTTGATTTTATGTATGAAGTAAGTTCGAACTTTAAATCAAAAGATGTTGGAACTGATGTGGAAGCCTCATTCAAATCAGTTGGTCCCGGATATGTTTCACTCGGAGCTCCAAATGTAAGACAGGATATTCAGTCAATAAAATTTAAGATCTCCCAGCCATTTGCAGATAAAAAAATTCAGGTTTCGGTATATTATAAGCTTGATAAAAATAATGTTGCAAAGCTGAATCCTACTACTTCAACATCTACAGGACTTGGATTTAATCTTAAGATAAATTACAAAGATTATCCTTACTTAATAATTGATTACCGTCCGAATTCAGTTACAAATGATGCATCGAACGTAAGTTTATCTTCTAAGAATACTTCCAATGTATTCTCATTGACAACCGGGGTTAATCAGAGTACAAAGTATTATTCAAATTCCATGAATCTTGTATTCTCGAGTATTTCAAGCAGTTCAAATACCGGATTGAATGATTACAGCATTCATAATTTTAATGGATCGGATAATATTACATTTCTGAAATTTCCATTAACGATTTCAGGAAGCGCCGGCTATACTACCAATAAAGCTGTTGATTCACATAACTCATTTTTATTTGATCTGTCAGGAGGTTACGAATTTATTGAGAACTGGAGCAATACTATCGGAGGCACATACTATCTGGAAGAAAAAACAAATACCAAATCATCAATATATTTTAATTCATCATACTCTCCAGGTAATTATCTTAACATACATCTTGATTTGTTAAAGGATTTTTATAATGAAACAATATTTCAATACGGAGATTTTAATAATCTGACAATACGCGCAGGTGTATCATCGAATTTTTAAAAGAAATGATTTGCTGACACATCATGTTCACAAAGAGGCAATAAATATTTACCTGTGGTTTTGTTATTATTAGTCTGAATTGTCGACAAATATGAACTATTGAAAACAAAGAATTTGTTTAAACATGTATAATTTTAATTCCGGTCTAAAATGATTACTTTGGAACAATTCCATTAGAAAATTTAATTCAATATATTTACATAATCTTTTAACTAAATAATATTTTTCCCATCATAAAATTATTTAATAAATTAATTTAATTTACTATATTGTACTAGTTCTCTAAAAGAATTAAACTTTGATTAATTGAAATTTGAACATACTGCCCATTATACTACTCATAGGCGTGTTCAGATAAAAAATTAAAGTTTTTTCAATTGGGTTTTATTGTCTCTGTATTTTTACTGGATCTTTTGTTAAGCCTTATCCGGACAGGGTTTGCATCTTTGAAACATTTCACTATACTGAGACAGTTTAAAAATTATATTCCCGTATAACCAATGGCCTTCTAAGCTGTAGGTTACTGGTTCGATTCCAGTCGGGCGTACTTATGAAGCGGAAAGCGGTATTAACCGCTTTTTGCATTTATTAAACAAAATTAATTCCGAAATGAAAAAGACAGTTGTAATTACCGGCGCCTCAAAAGGAATAGGACTATCCTGCGCAAAACTTTTCCTGAAAAATGATTATACAGTGATAAATGCATCCAGAACAAATGTAAATTCCATAAAGGATAAAGATTACCATTTTATAAAAACGGATGTATCAAGAGAAGCTGACATAAAACGTCTTTTTGAAAAAGTAATAAAAGAGTTCAGACAGATTGACGTATTAATCTGTAATGCAGGATTCGGAAGATTTGCCGAACTCGCTGTTTCAGAGACAAAGGATTTTGATGAAATGTTTGCCGTAAATGTCAAAGGAGTTTACCTCTGCAACCGCTACGCCCTTAAATCAATGCTGAAGAAAAAGTCAGGCGTGATAATCAATATTTCCTCAATAGCCGGCAAGAACGGAATTGCCACGGCATCCATTTACAGCGCTACCAAACACGCCGTAAACGGACTCTCTGCTTCACTTATGGCGGAAGTCAGAAAAGACAACATAAGAGTTGTAACAGTCTGTCCTGGTTCTGTGGATACGCATTTCTTTGATCATCCGAGCGCAAAACTGAATTCAAAAAGAGAAACACTACTGTCTCCGGATGATGTAGCGGAAGTCTGTTTTCTGAGTGTAAATCTTCCTGAGCGCGCTCTTATGAATGAAATTGAGATCAGACCTTTGAATCCTTCGAAATAAATTTTTCAACAGTCAGTTGGGATCTTCATTTAGGAATTGACCGGCTGATCTAACATCTGAAAACGCAAATTGATTTTTAATCGGTAAACAGCATAAAGTATTAAAATAATATCGGAAGTATTCAGATATCATCAAGTTTTTCATTGAACCAGTTCCTGCCGGGAACGAATCCGTCCGCGTTTTTGAGTTTTTTTCTGAGAATTGCCTTGCTGCTCTTCCTGAGTTCCTTTTCAAGTGGATTTATGAGAACAATTTTTGCAAGTTCCACCATGAATAAAATAAAATTCAGAATGCTCTTCCGCTCTTCGGAGGACAGTATTTTCTTGTTTCTGTTATACTGGGAGAGATTATATATAATGTAATCCAGACTTTCGAAATTTTTTGTTTCAAAATAGACTCTTCCAAGAAGGAATTTCGAGTTCATGTAATATGACGGATCCTTATTGTCAATTTTTGTGAGATACTCAAATATCTCATCATACTTTTTAATATGGAACAGCAGTTTAGCCTTGGCGAGATTAAAGATATCACCGGAGGAAGAAGGTTCAAGATAATTTTTATATTCCTCAATAAACCTATCAGCCCATTTATATTCTTTTTGAGCAAGCGCAGTATTAACAACGCTGTTATACTCCTGGTCCGTGATAATATTATCTATCAGAAACAGTTTATCCCTGTACATCTTTTTATATATGTCCATAAGATCTTTTCTGTATCTGTTATGACCGGCATTTATTTTTTTTATAAAGTAAGAAGTAATGTAATTGTAATAATATAACATTTTGCCTTCCGGGAATTTTTTCTGATTTAACGTGAGATAGCTCTGAAGCTGATTGAGATGATCATCATTGAAGCTCTCATTCATTTTCAGAACAAGATAGATAATATAGACATTCGGATGTTCTTTTTTTATCAGTGAAATATTATTTTCAATAAAGGTCATTATTTCGTCGTAGAAACCTCTGTTGAAATATCTGCCTCTGTTTCTTGTTCCTTCATTTTCAAACATTTCATGAAAAGTATGCAGTTTTGAGAACAGATATCTCATATCGAGACTGTCTGATTTCGCCTGAAGACAGTCCGCTTTTTCATTTTTATATTTGCTGTGGTTATAGTAATAATATTCCGTCAGAAGATTCACTTCATTAATGTAATACTCATCATCTTTCGAAAAGGATTTTTTCTGCGAGTTCACTGCTTCCCTGTAATCCAGTTCAAATCTTTTATTCATTCCTCTTTTTCTGAATGTGTTCAGCAGAATGACCTTGTTCATCACGTCTTCCTTCTCAAAATGTAACTGTATCATGAATTTATCAAAGAGTTTGTAATAATCGGACAGCAGTTTTCTGATCTTAACGTCATTGATTTTTCTTTCATTGTAAACGATCTGAGAGATCATCTGTTTGGAAGAGTTTTTGCCGTTCACATCCGGATAAAGAGACAAAAGATATTCGCAGAGTGTTATAAGGTTTTTATTGGAATTGAAGAACGGTGACTTCACATATTTCTCAAAAAGTCTTGTTTCATTCTCATCGAGTTTGTTCAGATATTCAAGCATAATATTTTGTAAAAAATTATTTTAATACAATTTTTAAGAAAAAAAATATTTGCGGCATTTCAGCAAACGCTTTATAATCAGGGCTTAAGGACATGTCCGTAAAAAAATTTTCACAAAACGTGTTTTTTTAAAGTTGACCTGCTTAACATATTTTTATAGTTTTGTTCAGCTTCTTTGATCACGAAGCATTTGAAGGAAGAAAATAAAAATCCGGATTTTTTAATTCAGGTTTTATGAATTCGGCTGAAGGGATCCTGAACCACTCGGATCATTACTCAGGACAATTTAAAAAACCTGAAAAGAAAACAAAATGAAAATATCAAACAACATGGTAACAAGTGGAAAGCAAATTAAAAAAATTAAAGATTAAAATATGGAAAAGTGGTCATTCAAAATCATCTGTAAATTACTGATTATTCTAACAGCAATAATAGCTGACACAGCCGGCTCAAAGACTGTCGAGCTTACATCATGCAAAACGGATAAATATTCAATTGTAACATCCGTAATTAATCAAGGAAGTTCGGGAAATGAGAATCTGATCTTATGGTATGAAGAAAGGGATAACGGTTCTTTATTTGCCCAAAAGCTCGGATCAGACGGATCAGCAGCATGGGGAAACTACGGAAAGAAAATTACATGGAATACAGGGTACACATATGAACCTCCTATGATATTTCCTGCTCCGGACGGAGGAGCAGTTATAATATTCAGCACAAGTCCAAATGATAAAAACGATATTTCAGCATTAAAAATTAATTCAGAGGGACAGGTGACTGTAAATAAAATTTCGCTTTCCGGGGATCTTCCGGGAAGGAACTACAGCCCCGCATCGGTTGTCACAGAACACGGATTCATTGTGGTTGCTTGGGAAAATTTTCATCAGGATCAATTCGATATTTATGCACAAGCTATCGATTACAATCTAAATAAACTCTGGAATGATGAACAACCTGCAACAGTATGCGACTATGAAAACGACCAGAGAAATCCGACTATGGCAACTGACGGGCGGGGCGGAGTTTTTATAACATGGATAGACAACAGGAATTCTTTTCTGAACGGAAGTGGGTACAGCCTCGATCTTTACGGGAACAGACTTGATCATGACGGTAATCCCTACACCAATAACAAAGGTAAACTCCTGTTAAGAAATCCTATATATTCCATCAGCGGGATAAATTCAACTGTAAATCCAAGAAAGGAATATTTCTACAATCATAATCTGATAACATCTGATGAGAACACTTTTATGCTTACCGCTGAATTGTTCAATAATGAAGGAAAAACATATGTAAAGGTTATAAAAGCAAACGGCGATCTGGAGATCACGGGAGAAAAAAACATAACCGGAAAGACTGAACTAAGGGATCCGAGGATAGTTTCGGATAACAATTCCGGCGGATTGATCATCTGGAAAGACCTGGCAAACAACTCTAATCTGATCAAAGCAGAGCATTTTAATAAGGATCTGCTTCTCATATCGCCTATAAACGGACAGGTATTATCATGTGAACCAATAAAAGAATTCTCGGACAGAATACTGCCTGATATCCGGCTAAATAATTCAATGAAATTAATAAATAATGATCTGTATATAAACTGGACAGCAACTGACAACAACAGATTAATTTTATCCAATATGAGCTTAACTGACGAATCCGATCTATGCGGCAATCAGTCAGAGATACAAAACCGAATAGATGAGGGGGAATTTACTTCAATTACAACTCAGGCAGATAAACTTGTGGTTGTATATAAACAATTCAATAACATTTTCGCCGATGTTAGGGAATTAAGAGCAGAAACAAAGACTGAAAGAACTTTTGAACAAAGCTTATCAAATTACCCTAATCCTTTCAACCCGTCCACGAGAATTAACTTCTTTATTCCTTCGGACGGATTCGTCAGTTTAAGAGTTTATGACATCACCGGTAAGGAAATAGCAACGGTATTAAACGAGTTCAGAACAATGGGAGAACACAGCGTCAGATTCAATGCGGAAAATTTATCTTCAGGTGCATATTTTTACAGACTCGATGCAGGAGGACAAATAATTACGAGAAGGATGACCATACTAAAGTAATGATGATTGCTTTCTTTCCGCGCACTCCGGAGTTCCTTAATTGGGACTCCGGATTTTTTTTGTTTGTATCAAATTTATTCCGTTAATGGGAAAAACAAATCATCTTTTTAAATAAAGTTCAGACCGAAATATGCAGAATAAAAGATCGTGATTTTAAATTTTCAGGGATCAGATTTGCGGGAGATTTGAACTTATATTATTTAATA
Organism: Bacteroidota bacterium; assembly: GCA_018266875.1. GTDB lineage: Bacteria > Bacteroidota > Ignavibacteria > Tepidaquicellales > Tepidaquicellaceae > UBA2330. The sequence continues at coordinate 196 of JAFDZR010000067.1, read as the reverse complement.
TTATTTGGGTTCTGAATTTTGACAATTGTGTCCAAAACGTTTAGCTTAAGAAATCAAAATTTACTGGAGTAAACATACTTTCTTTTGTACGACCAAAAGAAAGTACCAAAGAAAAGTCGTCCCGAGAACTCGGGATGAATGATTGCCTGAATTCGTGAAAAATTGCGATAAAATTTCCAACTCAAAATTTGCTGCG
>JAFDZR010000066.1:21690-33153 GCA_018266875.1 Bacteroidota bacterium | reverse complement strand
TTAAATATTAAAGTATTTCTTATGCTTAAAAATTAATTTGGACAGTATTGAAATTTATTAATATAATGCAAAAAACGGATGAATTAGGTTCATCCGTTAAGATTTTACAACATTTTATCAGACTTATTACAGGAATTTACTATGGAAAAAATATATTCTTTTAAAATAAAATTGGCTGCAAATGATATTAAAAGTCCATGATCATACCTGCCTTTAATGAAAGATGTCCGTATTGCACACTGGAGAAGGGATTAAAATAGGAATTGGATTCCAGATATAAAACCGGAAATTCATATCCGATCTCTGTACAAATCTGTGCTTTATTGGAAACTCTGTATGCAAATCCTGCTCCGGTTTCAATATTGATCTTTTTTATGGTCTGACCTTTGTACTCATAAGAGTATTCATTGCCGTTAGAATATTTCATTTTTGTAAAGTGATCTACGGCAATTCCTCCGCCTGCAATTCCGTAAATATTAAAATCGTCTGTACTTCTTAAATTCCCGAACATGTAATCAACAGTTACTGAATATATGTTAATATCTCCGCCCTCATAATTACTGCTGTAATATGAATAGTCATGGATTCTGGGATTCTTTGAATACTGAAATACGCCTCTTATACCCGAGCTGTTTGAAAAAGTCCTGCCAATACCACCCTGAAAATTTATACCTGACGAAAAAGAATTGTTTTCATAAGTACTGGCAAATTTTATTCCTGTGCCGGCAAAATAGAATTTCCGTCCTTCAAATTGAAAAGAATTATCAGTATCATATTCAGTTTTGCTGAATTCATTTCCCGCACTGACAATCTGATCTATATCTGCTTTATTTATTCTAAATGTCTTCAGTTCCGTTTTTATCACAACGGAATTTGAATCTACTTTGAGCAGCATTCCTTCTGTTTCCCAACCGTTTGTCAGCAATACTTTGTATTCAGAACCGGTTGCAAGTCTGTTATAGTCGATCCCTGTCTGCTGGGAATAAGAAAGTGAAACTGTACATGAAATAATCAAGATTGCCGGAAATATTTTCATAAATATTTTCATAAATGTTTTCATTTTACTTTCTCCTCATTTTTAATTTAGAAATCTTCTGAATTCTGATTCAATTTATTTAAATTTTATGTTTGGAATGTCATATCATTGTATTGCAATTGTCAAAATTCTGTAAAAAGTGAGCGGATGAATGACAAGTACCGTCTGCAGTGATAGCACAGAAAGCAAATGAAATAATTAAAATTTAACAGCTGAAAAAAAGGAGATCTTGATTTCTGAGGAACATTTACGAATGTATGCATACTTTCTGTGATAACTGCATACAGCACAGTATCCATATTATATCTATACCTTTTCATCTAGCTCTGCTTTTATCTGAATTGAATCTCATGTGAATATTATCTTTTTAATATATTCCTAATAATTTTTTACCGTTTTATAATTTAATTCACGGTGACATTAATTTTAAGGAAACGATCTGTTTATTAATATCCCAGAGTAATATTAATTGTGAAGCTATGCGTATGTGTATCTCTAAATATTTCAATATTATATCTTCAGTTTAAAATTAGTAAATTGCATGAGTTTATTAGTTTTATTTCGTTTCAATATTTGAGTTGAATGAATATCCCGTCCGGAAAAGTTACATTCCTTTTTACCGATATAGAAGGCAGTACAAAACTAGCCCAGAAAGATAATAAAGAATATTTATCTTCTCTTGACAAACATAATGTTATATTAAATCAAATTATTAAAGATAACGGCGGATTTATTTTTAAGATGATCGGAGATGCTTTCTGCAGCGCATTTCATTCAGCTGAAGATGCGGTTAAAGCATCGGTAAGCATTCAGACAAGACTTCAGGAGGAGCAATGGAATGAATCGGTTATAAGGATCAGAATAGGAATTCATACAGGTAAAAGCGAATGGAACGGAACCGACTATATGGGATATGTAACTCTTGCCAAGACGCAGAGAGTAATGTCCGCAGCCTGGGGTGGGCAGATACTTGTATCAAATGAAAGCTATGAAGCCGCTTCAGAAAGAGGTACCGGGAAAATATCTTTCAGGGATCTAGGCGAAAGAAGATTGAAGGACCTTACTCAGCCGGTGAAAATATTTCAGGTGATTTCTGATAACATACCTTCCGAATTTCCGCCTCTCAATACACTTGACGTAAGACCAAATAATCTTCCACAGCAGCTGACTGGTTTTATCGGAAGGGAAGAGGAAATCACTGACATAAAAAAATTATTGTCTGAAGCCAGAATGCTGTCAATACTCGGATCAGGAGGGACAGGAAAAACGAGAATTTCCCTGCAGGCTGCTGCCGAACTAATAGATGATTTTGAGAACGGCGTATGGGTTACAGTACTTGCTCCGATTACAGAACCGGCGCTTATACCTTCGGCTATAGTCAGATCTCTCGGCGCAAGCGGGCAGGCCGGCGAAGACAGCGAAACAACGCTTCTGAATTATTTAAAAGACAAGGAACTGCTTTTGATTCTTGACAACTGCGAACATTTAATTGAAGCCTGCGCACAGACAGCTGAAACGATACTCAAAAAAAGCAAGAGGGTAAAAATTATCGCAACAAGCAGAGAAGCTTTGAAAATAGACGGAGAGATTTTATACAGACTCTCTTCACTTTCTGTGCCTGATCCGAAGAAAAAAATATCACTTATAGAACTTTCAAAATATGAAGCTGTCAGATTATTCATTGAAAGAGCTCTGTCGGTAAATTCCGAATTCCGGATCAATCCTGATAATGCAGAATACATCGCTGAGATCTGCCGTAATCTTGACGGAATTCCATTGGCAATTGAATTAGCTGCAGCCAGGACCAAGATCATGAGTCCGAAAATGATCTGCGATAAACTCGGAGACAGATTCAGGCTTCTTACCGGAGGTAACAGAACAGCGCTTCCGAGACAGCAGACTCTCAGAGCCATGATAGACTGGAGTTATGATCTGCTCTCTGATAATGAAAAACTTTTGTTCCAGCGGCTTTCCGTATTTTCAGGCGGATGGACTTTTGAATCGGCCGAAGAGATCTGTGAAGACGAAAAAATTGATACTTATGAAATGCTTGACACACATTCAAATCTTCTTGATAAATCTCTGATTAACAAATCAGAAAATTCAGGAGCAGTCAGGTTTTATCTGCTTGAAACAGTTAAGCAATATGCGGCGGAAAAGCTTGGTTCAGATCCTGAACTGAGTATGAGACATTTTGAATATTTCAGCAGATCAGCAGATAATTCAGCGAATGAGTCCAAAGATATTGATCAGCTTAATTGGTTAAGTTCAGTAGATTCAGAACTGGATAATTTCAGGACTGCATTACAGTGGGCTTCTTTAAATGAACCTGACAGGGCTTGTAAATTTCTGGATAGAATATCAGATTTCTGGAGGATCAAAGGTTACTATTCGGAAGGGATTGAGACAGTAAAAAAAATCTTTGAACCAATAGCTGAGTCGGGTGAGATTAACAGGGCAAAAGTCATGGCAGTAGCCGGTCAGCTCCATTTGATCATCGGAAATACTTCAGAATCGGAAAAATACATTGAAGAAAGTCTGAAGATATTCACAAAAAATAAAATGGCTAAAGAAATTGCAACATGCTATAATTTACTTGGTCAGGTATTCTATACTTTCAAAACTGACTACACCAAAGCAATTGAAGTTCATGAGAAAGCGCTTGAGATTTACAGGGAACTTAATGACAAAACCGGTATAGCAAGTTCTCTTTATTTATTGTCATTTCCGGTAAGCTTAAAAGGTGAAGCTGAATTAGCGTTTGATTACAAACTGGAAGCGCTTGGTTTTTACAGAGAGCTGAATGATTCTTTTCACATTTGCCTTATCGAAACAAGTCTGGGAGTTGTAGAATACAGGAGACACAATATAGAATCTGCAAGAAATTACACGGAGAAAAGCCTTGAAATATCTCAAAAATTGGGAAACAAATTTTTACAGTCAATCAATTTAATAAATATGGGATGTATATTCAGCGAGCTGAAAGAGTTCGAAAAAGCTGAAAATCTGATCGACCGGTCGCTTGTATTAATTAAGGAAAACGGTTATACAAGTAATCTGCTTGCTGCTTTAATGTATAAAGGATATAATGATCTCGGAGCAGGAAATACCAAGAAAGCCGTTTATAATTTCAAAAAGTCTGTAAATACAGGCAGGGAAGCGGGGATAGGTTTTTTTCTTCTGACAAATATATACGGAATCGGAGAAGCGTTTTATATCTCGGAAGATTACGAAAACTCCTTTAAATATTTTACAATACTCAGTCAGTTGCTGAAGGAAAATAATGATCCTCTTGGAAAAGTAAAAATAGAAGATGCAGGGCTTAAGAAAGATGAAATAAAGAAGATACTCGGAGATTCAAAATGCGCTGAAATCCGGAACGAAATAATTTCATTAAACAGAGATGAGATTTTAGATCTTATTGTTAAAGATCTTCCTGAATACGAAAATGAAATTTGATCTGTATTCAGTGCGGTGAAGAAATATAATCAGCTTTATGAATATTTTAAAGTAATGCCCGCAGCCGTTTCTGTAGTTACAGTCATTAAACTTTCCGTGAAGAAAAATAATTTTTAAACAGACTCAAATGAAATTATACAGGGATTTTAAAAAGCCTGCACTTCTTATTGACGAAAAGAAATGCAGGGAAAATATCAGAATGATGGTTGCAAAAGCGCGTAAACACAAGGTCATATTCCGCCCTCATTTCAAAACACATCAGTCGCTTGAAACGGGCAGATGGTTCCGTGACGAAGGTGTTGACAGGATCACAGTGTCTTCAGTTGAAATGGCTCAGTATTTTTCCCCGGAATGGAATGATATAACAATTGCATTTCCGGTCAACATACCGGAGATAGATGAAATTAATGAACTTGCCGCAAAGATAAATCTAAATATTCTTGCTGAATCCGCTGAAACTGTTTCTTTTCTGAAAGAGAATCTCAGACATAAGACCGGAATATTTATTAAGATCGATATTGGGAATCACAGAACCGGACTTCAGCCTGATAACTTTTCGGAAATTAATAAAATACTTGATATATCATATTCTTCGGAGAAGTTGTCTTTCAGGGGATTTCTGGGGCATGCCGGACAGACTTATCATTGCAGATCTGCTGATGAAATAAAGGATATACAGAAGAAAAGCCTGTACATCATGGAGGGATTGAAAAAGAATTTTATAATAAAATATCCTGATCTTTTAATTTCTACCGGGGATACTCCGGGCTGCAGCATCTGCGATAAATTTTCAGGAACAGATGAGATACGTCCGGGGAATTTTGTATTCTATGATCTCATGCAGCTTGAAATAGGTTCATGCATTGAAGAGCAAATCGCAGTTGCGATGGCATGTCCGATAGTTGCTGTGCACAAAGAAAGAGGGGAGATAGTTATTTACGGAGGAGGTATACATTTTTCAAAAGACAGAATTGATGATATAACAGTTGGAACAGTCTACGGAAGAATTGCCGGGAAAAAAGGAAACGGATGGGGAAAAATAATTCCGGACATGTTTTTAAAAAGCCTTTCACAGGAGCATGGAATTGTCTCAGCTCCGGCTGAAGAAATTTCCGGATATAAGATCGGGGATATTCTGTTTGTAATTCCCGTTCATTCATGCATGACTGCGGATATTATGAAGAGATATTTCACTTTGGAAGGAAATGAGATAATGATGATGATGAAATTCTGATCATGATGTATATGCGTGATGAGGACTTTTAAGTTATCTTAAGGAGTTCTTCATAACCGTTGTTCCTGTTGAATTAAGGGATATAATTACTTTGAACTTTCTGCAGGATATTTATAATTTAATTTTAAAATAATTTATTCATACATACGAATGCAGGATATTAAATCATACGATCTTATTGTAATAGGTTCAGGTCCCGCCGGTGAAAAAGCTGCGGTTAAAGCGGCTTACTTCGGAAAGAAAGTAGCGCTGATTGAAAAATCTCATGACGCAGGCGGAGCCGGAGTTCAGACGGGAACGCTTCCCTCAAAGGCGCTGAAGGAAACCGCTCTTTATTTTTCAAGAGTTTATGAGAAGCACATTTTTGAAAAGTCTGAAAAGCGATCCGGACATACAAAGTACAAACAGTTCATATACAGAAGGGATGTCGCGCGCAATGACATGCAGGAGGAAGTAACAAATAATCTTAAAAGACACAAAGTAGATAATTACATTGGATTCGCCTCGTTTTTGGATGATCATAAAATTCATGTTGCAGGAGATATTGAAACTGTCATACACGGAAATAACATTCTGATAGCAACAGGTTCATATCCGGTAAATCCGCCTGAGATTCCATTTGACGGGAAAAGGATACTTGACTCTGATACCATTCTTAAGTTAAAAAGATTTCCGAAATCTTTATGTGTAATCGGAGCGGGTGTAATCGGCTGTGAATACGCAACCATTTATGCTGCAATGGGAGTAAAGGTTTATCTGATCAATAACAGGGACAAGATCCTTCCATTCCTTGATAAGGAAATTGCAGATGCGCTTGTGACCCAAATGAAGACGCATGGAATTGAAATATTATTCAACACTTCTATAACAGAATATCATAAACCGAAAAAAGCAAAAGAAAATCTGCGGCTTATCCTGAGAAGCGGCGAGGTACTTGAATCCGACATGGTGCTTTACGCAGCGGGCAGAAGCGGTAATATAAATGGACTTAACTGTGAAAAAGCCGGAGTAATTATAGGAGAGCGTGAAGCAATTATCGTTAATGAAAATTACCGGACAAATGTACCTCATATATTTGCTGTTGGAGATGTAATTGGATTTCCCGCGCTGGCAAGCACGAGCATGGATCAGGGAAGAGTTGCAATCGCTCACATGTTTGATACCCGTGATCTTGACTCAGTTCCAAAGATCTTTCCTTACGGTATCTATACTGTACCTGAAATATCAATGGTCGGAATGACAGAGCAGGATGCAAAATCCGGAGATGTAAAATACAACACAGGTATCAGCCGTGTCCGTGATATAGCCAGGGGAAAGATCCAGGGTTCACCTGATGACGGATTTTTAAAAATTGTTTTTGAAAATGATTCTAAAATTATTCTCGGAGTTCATATAATGGGAAGGATTGCTACTGAACTGATCCACTACGGCATGACACTTGTTCAGGATAAAAAAACACTCGATCAGGTGATCGCAACAGTATTTAATTATCCTACATTTCATGATCTTTACAAATACGCTGCATATGACGGACTGGGAAACAGGAGCGGGAAGAATATTAAGAATCCGAAGGGAAATTAAGTTAAAGTGTAAACTGTAATATTGAAGAGATTCTTTTTTAATTCTCAAAAATCCTGTAATAGCTTCAACAGAATAAAACCTTATACAGAATAATAATACTATTTTTTTATACAAATCATAAAACCTGCCTCAAAGCTGCGAAGTCTCATGGCGTTAAGTTTTTAAATTTACTTTTCCCCATATTATGTATTTTTCATCACACATCAAGAATGCGGCATCTCTTATTCAATAAAAATTAGACTCCTGCAATTCAGATAATTAAATTCCAATAGTTCTTGAAATAAATACCTGTTTGAAACTGTATTAAGCTTCATCCTGCTAATTGTTTCAGAAAGTTATTAATTGACAATCCGCAGAAATATTTCATTTGAGAAAAGGCTTAACAGAAAGAGATTATAGTATTACGAAAAATGTCATTTAAATAGAATTTCATATTGTTTATTTTTACATTGAATCAAAAAAAGAGTAATAAAGAATTTCAATAAATTCATTTTACAGCATTTAATGATATGCCCTGTTAGTATGTAGAAAGGCGGATGATATTATGTCAGTTAATACATTAAAAGAGACAAATAAACTTCTGGCAAGTTTTGTTCCTCCGGCATCTTTTACTGATGAGGAACAGGAACCTCTTAATACTTCTGTTCAACTTCACAGACACAATATTGCAGATGAAATATCGGAAAGGACTTTTCAGGACGTAAGTCTTTGTTATCAGTGCGGAAAATGTTCTTCGGGATGTCCTGTAAGATATTATATGGATATAGCACCGAATAAAGTTGTCAGGTTAATTCAGTTAGGATTTTACGAAGAAGCACTGAAATCCTCAACTCCGTGGCTTTGCGCCGGATGTCAGACATGTTCTGCAAGATGTCCGAAAGAATTTGATCTTGCAAAGTTTATGGATGCAGTCCGCGAGATTGCAATTGAAAAGGGAATTGAAGTAAAAGAGAAAAATATTCTGAAATTTCACAAAGCATTTCTTGATCAGATAAAAAGTCATGGAAGATCTTATGAGGCAGGGCTTGTTGCTGAATATAAAATGAAAACTTTAGATCTGCTTCAGGATGTTGATTCCGCACCAGGAATGTATTTAAAAGGTAAGCTGGCGATTTTGCCGCACAATATTAAAGACAGAAAAGGCGTTAAGAGTATTTTTAAAAAGACGTCAGGTAAATAATTATTGAACCTCTTGAAGGAGGTTTTTATGAAGTATGGATATTTCCCAGGCTGTTCGCAAACAGGTTCTGCTAAAGAGTATGACATTTCTCTCAGGAAAGTAATTGAGAAACTCGGCGTATCATTTGACGAGATCGAAGACTGGTCCTGCTGCGGAGCTACTTCCGCACACGTTACAAATCACAAATTATCGACAGCTCTTGCAATGAGAAATATAATGCTTGCAGAGCAGCAGGGTATGGAAAACATTATCGCTCCATGCGCTGCCTGTTATAACCGTCTGATAATGTCACAGTTTGAAATAGCAAATCATTCCGGGATCAGAAAGGAAACTGAGGAATTATTATCGGCAAGTTTTCAGAAAGATGTTAAGGTATTTAATGTATTAGAACTTTTTCTGAATATCGGTATTGATAAAATTATTGAAAACCGTAAGCGGGAATTAAATGATCTGAAAGTTGCATGTTATTACGGATGCCTGCTGGTAAGACCTTCAGGGTTAACAAAGTTTGATGATGCTGAGCAGCCGGAATCAATGGAAAAAATTGCGGAAGCAACGGGGGCAAAGACCATTGACTGGAATTATAAAGTTGAATGCTGCGGCGCTGCGCATTCAATTGCAAGAAGAGACATAGTTGTTGACCTCTCAAAGAAAATTTTAGATGATGCAAAATATCACGGAGCAAATGTAATGATCGTTGCATGTCCAATGTGCCATACAAATCTTGATATGCGCCAGAGAGTTATGAAAAGAACATATCCTGAGCATGAAGATTTTCCGGTTCTTTATATTACAGAACTAATAGGGCTTGCTCTTGGAATGGATGAAAAAGAGCTGGGAATAGATCTTCATTTTATTGATTTTAATTATAAAGATTTAGTTCCGGAAAATTCAGGTGTGGGATAATTTGAGGAGATTAAAAAATGAAAATAGGAGTTTTTATATGTCACTGCGGCGAAAATATAAGCAGTACTGTTGACTGTCCGCGTGTTGCGAAAATATGCGAAAGCTATCCCGGGGTTGAGTATTCAGTTGATTATAAATATATGTGCTCTGATCCGGGTCAGAATCTGATCAGGGAAGCAATTCAATTATATAAACTTGACGCAATAGTTATAGGCTCTTGTTCACCTCACATGCATGAAAGAACCTTCCGGAATGCTGCATTCTCTGCTGGAATAAATCCTTTCATGGTTGAAATAGCAAACTTACGCGAACACTGTTCATGGGTTCACGATGACATCGAATCTTCAACCCTCAAGGCGATCGAACTTGTCCGAATGGCTATAGAGAAAGTGAAGCGTGATAAACCGCTTTCAAAGATCAATGTGCCAGTCACAAAAAGAGTTCTTGTTATAGGAGGCGGCATTGCAGGTATACAGGCGGCGCTTGATGTTGCGAATGCGGGATATGAAGTTGTTCTAGTGGAAAAAGAACCTTCCATAGGGGGACATATGAGTCAGCTTTCCGAAACTTTCCCGACACTCGACTGTTCGCAGTGCATACTCACTCCGAGAATGGTTGAAGTTCATCAGCATCCGAAGATAAAACTTTTAACTTATTCTGAAGTAGTAAAAGTCGAAGGTTTCATCGGTAACTTTAAGGTTACAATTAAAAAGAAAGCCCGTCACATCAATGAAGACCTGTGTTCCGGATGCGGAATGTGCATTAGTAAATGTCCCATAAAGAAAAAAGCCTATAACTCCTTTGAAGAGGATCTTGCATTCAGGTCTGCAGTTTATATTCCATTTTCCCAGGCAATACCTAATATTCCTGTAATAGACGAAACGGTATGCACCTATTTCCAGACCGGAAAGTGCGGAATGTGTTTGAAAGTTTGTGACAGGGGTGCAATTAATTTTGATCAGAAGGATACAGTGATGGTAGCAGATATCGGCGCAATTATAGTTGCTACAGGATATAAACTTTATGACATTGAAAGGAAATCTGCTGACTTGAAATACAAAGGTTACGGTGAATACGGTTACGGAAAATACCGTGATGTCATAGACGGTCTGCAGTTTGAAAGAATAGCAAGCGCATCAGGTCCGACCTCCGGGGAGATGAAACGCCCGTCGGACGGTAAAGAGCCAAAGAAGATTGTTTTCATTCAGTGTGTCGGATCGAGGGATGACTCAAAGGGAATTTCCTATTGCAGCAAGATATGCTGCATGTACACTGCGAAGCAGGCAATGCTTTACAGGCATAAAGTTCACGACGGTGAAGCCTATGTTTTCTATATGGATATCAGAGCGGGCGGGAAAATGTATGAAGAATTTGTAAGAAGAGCAATAGAAGAGGATAAAGTAAAATATATCCGCGGCAGGGTTTCGAGAATTTATGAAGAGAACGGAAAATATATTGTCAAAGGTGAAGATACTATTGCCGGAATGCCTGTCGAGATAGATGCAGATATGGTTGTGCTCGCAACTGCCATGATCCCGCAGGACAACGCTCCGGCGCTTGCACGGACAATCGGAATTCCTTATGATAAATACGGATTTTTTAATGAATCTCATCCGAAGTTAAAGCCTGTTGAAAGTACAACTGCAGGAGTCTTCTTAGCAGGAGCCTGTCAGTCTCCTAAAGATATTCCGGAATCAGTAGCAATGGCTTCAGCAGCGGCATGTAAAACAATCATACTTCTTTCTTCTGACACACTTGAACGCGAACCTGTAGTCGCAAAAGTAAATGAAGATCTTTGCGCGGGTTGTTTTTATTGTCAAAAAGTATGTCCGTTCGGAGCAGTTGAAGTAAAGGACGTTAAAGACATTAACGGGATTGTATATAAAGAGGTCGCTTTCATCAATCAGGGCGTATGTCAGGGATGCGGAACATGTACGGCGACCTGTTTGTCAAAATCCATTGAGCTGTCGGGATTTAATAATGAGGAGATATTTGCGGAGATAGCAGCGCTTTAATTTCAATGTTAATTGATTAATAATATGTTTAATACTTAATACTTAATACTTA
>JAFDZR010000066.1:0-21636 GCA_018266875.1 Bacteroidota bacterium | reverse complement strand
AATACTTAATACTTAATACTCAATACTCAATACTCAATACTCAATACTCAATACTAAGTATCATGGATAATCAAAAATGGGAACCGAAGATAGTGGCTTTTGTTTGTAACTGGTGTACTTATACCGGCGCGGATCTTGCAGGAACATCACGCATGAAATATCCCGCGAATACTAAAATGATCCGCGTAATGTGTTCGGGAAGCGTCGATCCTGTTTTTATTCTTAAAGCATTCGAACGGGGAGCGGACGGGATTCTAGTTTCAGGATGTCATCCGAATGACTGTCATTATAATGCCGGCAATTTTCATGCCCGAAGGCGCTGGGATTTTTTTCATGAACTCCTTGACTTCATAGGTATTGAAAAAGGACGTCTGCAGTTTTCATGGATATCTGCTTCGGAAGGAAAAAAGTTTGCTGATGTGGTATCGAAGGTCACCAAGGATATTAAAGCCATGGGACCATTTACGAATTATCAGAAAATGAATTCAGAATTCACGGCTCTTTTCCCAGAGGAGGCAAATGCTGATAGTGAAATAATAAATCAAATTAAGGAGACTGTCTTATGAAAGAGCTTAGAGAACATGCAAAAGAACTTCTTGAGAAAGGTGAAGTTTCGGCAGTAATAGGTTACAGTCAGGTGTCTGAGAAGCGGACAAAGCCAATAATTGTCACGGATCCTCAGGATACTGATCAACTTGTATTCAATGAATACTGCCTGAATAACCTAGCAGTTTATCTGACCAAGGCAAGAATAAAAGTTTCATGCAGAACTAAAGATAAGACTTTGAAACTTGCTGTCACAGCAAAACCATGCGATGTACATTCTGTTGTAGCCCTGATACAGGAAAATCAAATTCACCGGGAGGACATTCATATTATCAGTTTTAATTGTCATGGTGTTGCAAAAGATTTCGGATTTGAATTCAGCGGAGATAATATTGCATCAAAATGCATTAATTGTGAAACACACAAACCTTTATACTTTGATAAAATTTTCGGTGAAGAGAAAGAAACGCCAAAGGCAAGTGATGATGCAATGGAGAGAATTCAGGAAATAGAAAGAATGTCTCATCAAGAAAGATTTGAATTCTTTAAAAATGAGTTTGACAAGTGCATTAAATGTTATGCATGCCGTGCAGTATGCCCGCTTTGTTATTGTCAGAGATGCATTACGGATAAAACAATACCGCGCTGGATAGAATCAAGTTCGCATATGAGAGGAAATTTTGCATGGAATATAGTAAGGGCATTTCATCTCAGCGGACGATGTACAGGTTGTGGGGAATGCGAACGCGCCTGCCCTGTTGACATTCCTCTGTCATTGCTTAACAGAAGAATGGCTATAAAAGCGAAAAAATCTTTTTCTTATGTATCAGGAAGAAGTCTTGAGACTCCGACTTTGGTAGGAAGTTTTAATGAAAAGGACAATGATGAATTGTTTATGTAATCACAAGTTACAAGTTTAAATTTATAAGGAATATAAAATGGATGAGAAAATAATTCTGAAAGATGATCTGCTGAGGATCTGCGGGGATGTCATTGATAAAGGACATATTTTGCTGTGTCCGGTAATGAATGAGTATAGTATTGTCAAAGATTTTTCCCGTATAAAACTTGATGCATCAGCGTTGCCTGCTGGGACATCTTTCAAGTGCTATGTATTTCCAAAAACTGAACCTGTACTTTATTACAAGAGAAGCAAAAGTGATGTTCAGTTAATTGATGTAAATATAGATAGGAAAAATATTGTAATATTGGGAGCAAAGCCCTGCGATGCAAATTCACTGAATATAATGAAGCATCTTTTCAACTGGGATTACAGTGATGAATTCTTCAATCTGCGTGAAAAAAATTTCATAATTATCGGTCTGATGTGCAGTCATTATGATGAATATTGCTTCTGTACTTCGGTTGATTCTTCGCCGGTTTCAGAAAAAGGATCTGACATATTTCTTATACCGGTTGATGAGAATAAATTTGCTATGAGAATAATTACGGAAAAAGGAAGCGAGTTCATTTCACCATATGCTGAATATTTGAAAACCGGAGATGAAAATATTTCAAAACAAATTACTGAAAATGTAAAGCTTCCTAAAGTTGCATTTGACAGCAATGAAGTTTATGAATGGCTGGGAGAGAATTTTGAAAGTCCGAAATGGGAAGGAATCGGGAACCTGTGTTTATCCTGCGCAAAGTGTGCTTTTGTTTGTCCGGTATGCCATTGCTTTGATATTGTAGATGAGGATTACAGTTATACTGAAGGAAGAAGAATGAAGAACTGGGATGGATGTCAGTTCGGGAATTTTACTATGCACGCTTCCGGGCACAATCCGAGAGACATACAAAGCAAACGATACAGACAGAGGGTAAATCATAAGTTCAGATATTATGTGGATAAGTTCGGAGAAATACTTTGTACAGGCTGCGGAAGATGCTCGAGAGGGTGTCCGGTCAGCATTGACATAAAAGAGATAGTTTCCAATTGTAAAGATTAAGGAGGATTGAGATCATGAACAACATATATATGCCGCATCTGGCTGAAATAAAGGAGATAATAGACGAATCGCCAGATACAAGAACATTCAGATTAAAATTCAAAGACGGAGATACTGCTGACAGATTCGAGTTCAAAGCCGGACAGTTCGCTGAGTATTCGGCATTCGGTGACGGCGAGTCAACATTCTGCATAGCTTCATCACCTACACGAAAAGAGTTCATCGAATGTTCATTCAAAGTTTTCGGAAAAGTCACACAGGCACTTCACCGGCTTAACAGAGGCGACACTATCGGGATCAGAGGACCATACGGCAACTGGTTTCCACTGGATGAACTAAAAGGAAAGAATCTCTTATTCATAGCAGGAGGGATCGGGATTGCTCCGGTTCGATGTGTCATTGATAATGTTCTTGATCTTAGAAATGATTTCAAAGATCTGACAATTATTTCCGGAGCAAGGTCAGTAAGCGATATTATTTACAAACAGGAAATAAATGTATGGAAAGACCGTACTGATATTAAAACAATCATTACTGTTGATCCCGGAGGCGAGACGCCGTCGTGGGACGGTGAAGTAGGATTCGTTCCCGCCATATTAGAAAAGACAGCTCCATCTCCTGAAAACACTGCAGTCATACTTTGCGGACCGCCTGTGATGATAAAACTTACCATTCCGATACTTACCAATCTTGGTTTCAAAGATGAAGAAATTTTCACAACGCTTGAGAACCGTATGAAATGCGGACTCGGCAAATGCGGCAGATGCAATATAGGGAATGTTTATGTCTGCAAGGACGGACCTGTGTTTACATATGCTCAGATAAAGAGAATGCCTCAGGAGTTTTAAATAATTGATAATTGATAGATGTTTAGTTTTTGAAATCCTCATGAAACTATAAACTCCCTTGTCAAAGAGGAACAAATATGAAGAATGCATCTTGCCTGAATACTGTCAGCAAAAAAATAAATCATTAATATATTTCGGCAGAGTTTGTGAATAATCAGACTCTGCTTTTTATCCGGAAGATTTTTTTAGAAAGTAATTTTCAGACCTGCGAAGAATTCACTTCCGGCTGCGGGCTGATAGGCGTTTCCCCCGGGATCAGGCTCCGTAAAACCCAGATATTTTTTATCAGTAATGTTCTTTGCAGTAAAATTTATCTGGCAGGAAGTGCCTCCTATTCTGAGATTATATGCTGCACGGAAATTAAGCAGCAGGTAACTGTTTGCAGCCTCACTCTCCAGATTTGCCCCGTCTATGTAACTGATGCTTGAATATTCCGGATTGAATTTCAATAAAAGTTCAGGTAACGGATAATACATAATATCAAGATTAAACTGATGCTTAGGAATGTTTGGCAGATAATTTCCGTCAACTGCATATTTTACAATTGAAGTATCATCCATAACAATTCTGAAAGGCTGATCGAGAGAATATTTGAAATCAGAATAAGTATAAGCTGCCTGGATCGTAAGATTATTAAGAGGAATATATTTGGCATATAATTCTATTCCGAATCTGTTGCTGTTACCTGCATTATTATAAAATGTCTCCTGACTTCTCAGTGAATCCGTGATCCTGTATCTGTTGAAATCGTCTTTTGTCAAAAGATAAAAACCGGTAATGTCGTAGTATATTTTTTCACTAATGATCCCTCTGAATCCCAACTCTGGTCCCTGGGAAGTGGAAGGAACAAGTGTTTCGTTGAAACCGCCGAACTTAACCGGATTCTGGGCAAGCTCTTCTACTGCAGGCGGAAGAAATCCGGTACCGTAATTACAGTACAGATTAAAATATTCATAAGGCGAATATGACATTCCCAGCTTCCAGCTTACGTGATCAAAGCTCTTACTTCCGGACAGATCAGTTCCGTTTACTTTGAGATTGTCGTCGAGTTTGTTATTAATGTAATCATATCTTATACTTCCTGTAAAATTATATTCATCATTCAGTTCAAGTCTGTCGATCAGAAAGATCCCGTAGGATTGCTGATTTATTGACTGATCGGAAAGTTTTTCATTTCTTCTTACAGAATAAAGGTTTCCCGTACGGCTTTCAACCACAGACTGAAACTGGATATCAGTACCTATGCTTGAGTAATTCTTGGTTTTCTTTTTTCCGGTAAGCAATGTGTACTGAAATGTTCCTCCCGGAATATCATAAGTCCTGTCCACAAAAGTCCGGTTGTTTGCCTCTGTAAAAGAAGTTCTCTTTCCGTAAATGTTAAAATCGAACAGATTTATTTTATTTACTACGGCTTGTCCGGTAACTCCTCCCGTGAATCTTTTTGTTTCAAGAAATTCATTGTAGGGGATTGCATCTGGATTAGGCTGAGTCGGATCTGTATTATATTGCTCAAGATTAATCCCTTCAGGATTTTCATTGAAAGATTCTGTGTACATGAATATCGGTGTGAGTATAAGGGATTTTGAAGGAGTGTAATTAAATTTTAAATATAAATTATTACCCCAGAAATGAGTGTGTTCCCTGTATCCGTCACCCATCATTCTTGAAGCTGAGAATCTGTAATTCACATTCTTTACATTACTGCCGAACTGAAGCATTCCTTTCCAGAAATTATAGGAACCATACAATCCTTCGGCATTAACTCCGAATGGCTTTCCGGGACCGTCAAAGGTCTTTATACTGACTATTCCCGCCGAACCGCTTCCTCCGTAAAGAGAACCGCCGGTTCCTTTCAGTACTTCAATATTATCAACATTGAACCAGTCAATATCATAAATGTCAGGTGCGAATCCTGACGGATCGTTCAGTGGAATACCGTCCAGCAAGAACCTTGTACCTCTTATTCCTCTTTCCGAAAGAATACCCTGTCCTCTTATGGAAAAATGCACCCTGGTTCCGTTTGCCTGATCTTCAACTCTCACACCCGGAACCAGTTTCATTGGTTCACCTAAGTTTATGCCTTTTGTCAGCGTACTTAGCACATCCTGCTCCACAAGATCAGTGGAGAATGTATTAAATTTTAAAGGCATAGAAAGTCTTGAACCGTTTATTACAATTTCGAGCGGATACTTATACTGCATCGTATCTTTGTCTTCCTTATTCTGAGCAAACAAATTCAATGCAGATAATACAAGTATCGATATCATAAACTTTTTCATAATAACTCCATTATTTAATTTTATCTGTCATATACCGGCAGATCAAAATGATTTTAAGAGATTAAATTTTGAAAGATATGATACCGGGGAGGGGGAGTATTGCATTTTAAAAAAACGCTTTTGATAATTTCGGGTTTGTCTTTGATAAAGCATATAAAAACCGGATAAAAATAAATATTGTCATTTTCATTATCCTTAAATAAAAGCAGACTTGACTGATTCAGAGATAAATTAAGCGCTCCAGACTGAAGATCCTTTTTAGCGACGGAAATATCAGTCAAAGCTTCATTCAGCGAATTCTCTTTATTATCATATACTGCAGTTACAAATAGAGTATCCTCTGTTGAATTACGTTCAAGTATATCGTAAATTTTTCCGCAGTAAAGAAGTTCGTTTCCTTCATCTGTAAATTCTATTTTAGTATCGGTGTGACACAGTGGCATTGTGAATATTGTGATTACAGTTTCTTCAGAGTTGAGGCTTTTAATTAAATTATTGATCTGAAAAGATTTGACGGAATTAAGCCGGTAAAAATATAAAGGAATATAACCTGATGAATAGAATATCAAACTGAATATCATCAAAATGGATAAGTTCCTATTCATATATTCCTCCATTATTGTATACAAAATTACACAGAAAGAATTACGCTTTCCATGCATAAATTTTGTATCCTGTTTTGAATCCGGAATAAGAAAATGATGATGTTTTGTCGGACAGTCAATTATAAAGTTTAACTTACTATTTATTCCCCTTCGATCCATCCGAAAAGGATTTGCAAATCCGAATATCAAGCCAACGGAAATATCCGCAAAATCAGGAGATCCCTTAATAAACATATACCGGAAATTCAAACTCGGTAAAATAAAACATCTTCTGTCTTTGATAGATTAGCCGAACTATACTTTCGGGAAATATCCGTATTTACCGAAATCCGTATAATCAGCTCCGCCTGTATTAAGTACAGAGGTTTCCACGGGATCTTTGCACAGCTCTATATACTTTATAAAAGTATGTCATATTTTAAACATGCTCTGAAATATTCATGTTCTCCGATTTATCCAGATATGAATACTCGAGTGAGGTTCGGAATTGTCCCAGATTTCCAAATCCAAAATAAACTTCCTTTGTAAATTCCCTTTGCGTTCTGTCTGCAATTCAACAATTTGAAATAAGCCGATTATTAATAAGAAAGTAAAATTAGTTTTTTTTACAATTCCATGACAATTAATATTTCTGATATTAATAAGTTTAATCAGAAAAATAATAGGAGCGGTCATGTTTTACAGAATATTCAATTCAGACAAGCTTAAAGCAGCCAGGACAGCTCTTGCAAATCTTCTTATTATTGCATATCTGACTGCATTCAACGGCTGCGTCACTTCAAGCGAAACATTTTATTCCAAACCAGAAAATCTTAGATCCGATTATCTTGAAGATATTACTAAGATATATCTCAAAGACGGATCAGTGATAGAAAACGATAGAAACTTAATATATATCGGGAAAGAATCTGATACGGTAAAATATCTGGAGATAAATTTCAGGAATAATGCTGAATCACAAAGCGGTGATGATCAGAAAATTATAAACTGGAGCAGCAAGAAGATCCCGTACAATGACATAAAGAAAATTGAAATGAAAAATTCTACCGTAAATGTACCGTTATCAATTCTTGTTGTAGGCGGTGGAATTATTGTTTTAGGGATTATAATTTTTGCAGTATCAGGAGGAATTGATTTCGGTAAAATGAAAATACCTTCCCCAAAATAGCCGGATGTAACTCTCCCGGCTTAATTGTATCCGTGGGAAATTCAGGGCATAAAAAATCAGTAATGAAAAATGAATAATATAAAGAATCATAAAAAAAAAATAGAAATATTCATAATTGAAATTACAATAATTCAGTAAAATAAAATAAGATCATGAAGAAGAAAATATACATAATCCAGCCGACATACAGAAAAATGGACGGGAAAAAAGTAAAAGGATGGAATCAGTTCAATCATTCCTACAATGTATCGATTGTCAGCGGAGCTGTTCCGGCTGACTGGGAAAAAGTCACATGCATTGAGTATTTCGAAGAGATTGATTTTAATTCAGATGCGGAAATTGTTTTACTCCTCTGCATGGGATATGATATTCTTTATGCAAAAGAGATTGCAGATAAATTCCTAAACCGGGGTAAGACTGTGATCTTCGGTTCACATATGGATCAGTTCAGTGAAAAATTATTAAGCGGGTCGTGTGATTGCGTATTTCACGGAACTCCTGGTTTAATTGAAATGCAGAACATGCTGAATGATGCGCTGAAAGGAGAGTTGAAAAATGAATATGAATTCGGTATGGATCTGAATTTTCCTTTTGACTATTCAGCATTAAAAGGGATCAGAATGCCCTTCATACAGACTTTCATGGGAATGGGCTGCAGGAATAACTGCGACTACTGCTGCACGGCAGGAGTTTATAAAGGGAATTACCGGATGAGAAAAGTTGATATTGTAACTGCTGATCTAATTGCAATAAGTAAAATGAACAGGACTGTAGCTTTCAATGATTCCAATATATATAATAACGCATTATATTTGAGAAGGCTATGCAGGGAAATTATTAGAAAAAGGATAGGAATAAAATGGGGAGGGCAGGCTACTATTGACATTGGGAATGATGATGAGACTTTGGCATTGCTGTATGAGTCGGGATGCAGAATCCTTTATATAGGATTCGAAAGTCTTTCCGGCAAAAATCTGAGGAGTATTTCTAAGAAATATAATCCGGAAAAATATGCTGAACAGGTAAACAATATCATGAGACATGGAATACGGGTTGCGGGATATTTTATGTTCGGTTTTGATGAGGATACAAATGAGACATTTGACAGGACATGGAAGTTCATTAACGAAGCACGTATTACGCTGCCTCTGCTGAATGTGCTGCTGCCTGTCCCGGGTACGGAAGTATACACAAGACTTAAGAAGGAGAACAGACTTTTATTCCCGGATGAAACTGAATTCGGAAATACCAAACCATTATACAGTGTTCCATGTCATAAATGTTATTTTAAACCTAAAAATATTTCAGTATCCTGTCTTGAAATCGGTTATCTGAATCTATACCGCAGGGTCACAAGGATCCCGGCAATTATAAGGAGATCTGTGTCTTCAAGTCCTTCTGATTCTGTCAGATTCTTTATTATGAATTTTGCCTTGAGAAAAGAATACAGGAAAATGATGTCAGAGATAAAAGGAAGCTGAACTGATTATTGCATTAAAGAATCTTTCCAAAAGGGCTTTTTGATTTTTACTAAAATTAAATATATTTAAGCAACTCTGTCCAAAACGCTTTTTTATTAATATTTAAGATTCGTTGGTTTCTGTTTACTTTCTTTTGAACGATCAAAAGAAAGTAACAATGAAAAATCGCCCGCTGTTTTAAAATTGCCGAAATACATATCGTAATTGCTATAAAATTTCCAACTCGAAATTTGCGCAGCAAATTTCTCGGACAGGGAAATTATATTGACGCAATATATCACGAATTCTTAACGGCAATAATTCACAGGCGGATAGTTTGACAAAATATATTATAAAGTTTAAAAGATTTAAAATATTAAAGTATTTCTTATGATTAAAAATTATATTGGACAGTATTGCAATTCATATTCTGTTTAACTTGAAACATGAAACAGGAAACTTCCAAAATCTTTCAAATGTCTCAGCAGAATCCAAAGATCACATGATAATGCGGGAACGTCAATAATGTTACTCAACTGTTACGGTTTTAAAAAAACACTATGGAAACGCAAAACTGTTAAAATTATTTTCAAAAATATTGTAGCTGAAAAACGGAAATCTTGATTTAAAAAAATCCATTTCAATATTCAATATTAAGGATCTTTTTCAGCTCTGCCTTCTGATCTGTTACGGATTTATCCATATTTACTGTAACATCTGAATCTATATTGCCTCCGATAATTCCCCCTATTAATCCTCCTGCAAAGAATCCTATAAATCCTCCGAATCCGGTTGCAAGTCCATGAAATAAACCCGGAGGATCATTTGCAGCACCAATTCCTGCTCCGGCAATTGCTCCCCCCAGACATCCCAGACCTATACCTGTCCAGGTGTATGATCCGTTTTTTATGCCTATCGCAATTATTTTATTTAAGTTGAGCTTCACTGGCGGTCGATTTTCCCCGAATACACTGATAATACTGTCGTTCAGGAATTTTAATCTGTTGATGTTATCTAAAGATCTGTAACTCCTTTTCTGAGCTGTTACTCTGGAATCTAAATTTATCGGATCACCCGGAGCGATTATATAATAGATCTTTATATCACCGGGATTATATATTTGGTTTGTATCAGTCTGTGAATAAATTCCGGAACATGTAAAAAAGAATATTACTGCAGTCAGATATTTTAAATAAAGCGTTTTCATTTTAATTATCTCCTTAATTAATTCTACAATAAATTATTAACTCTGCTGATAATAATTGTCATGGTTTTGTAAAATAATTTTTCAATCCCGTTTATTTATTACTTGTTCAAGATAATTTTATAATTCCAAACACATATTCTTTCGAAGGAGTTAAAAGAGTGGGCGTTCTGTTGGATAATAAAATGAATTTCAGAAATATGAAATTCTACTGAATCAGCAGATCAGGAATCAATAACTAAGATAATTAGTATTGAACTGAAAGACTGAACAGTTATAGATTATAAGATCAAGGAAGAGAGAATCGTTAATGATCAAAATTCGGTTTTGGACATTGAAAATTGTTCTCACTACCAAGACTCCAAGGCACAAAGAGAATACGAACAGAGTAAAATATTTATTCTTATCTGATCTTAAAAATAGGTTTATTGAAATTTGAAACTTGAAATTTGAAATTAACTAAGGACTTTTTGACGCGACTCAGCCGGCGGTTTGATTTTTCCAGTACCAGCCTCTGCTTTCTTCGGACTGCTGTTTCCAGTATGGAGCTGTTACGACTTTGTTGTCATGAGTGCGGAGTTTTCTCTGATATACAGCTATTACAGGATTAAAGACAATGTCTGTAACTCCGATCGTGAATGTATCCGGAGCTGATTCATCTTTCTTTGCTTCCTTTTCTGATTTGACTTCCAGACCGTTGTGCTCAAGAAGTTTTTTAAGGAAATTCATGCGGTCCTCGGAAACACCGGTTTCTACAACCGTACATCTCACGCCGTCAATTTCCTTTACGTTATGTTTACCTTTGTCTAAAGACATTTTAATGATTATGAAATTCCTTTGCTTACTGATTCTATGAATTCAAAAATTACTCCCGCAAAACCTATGAAAAGTATTCCGAGTACGCAGATGAAAAGTCCGGCGCGTGTGTAATTGTCATTGACAATCGTTTCAATTGGAGATTCGTTTTTATTTATGAACATTGCTTTAACAATAAGCAGATAATAATATAAAGATATCGTTGCATTGACTACGGCAATAAATACAAGCACATAATACCCCTGAACAGCAGCTGCGGTAAAGAGAAAGAACTTCCCGAAGAAGCCTGCTACCGGAGGAATGCCAGCAAGAGAAAACAATGAAAGCATCATTACAAGACTCAGTCTGGGATTTGTTTTATACAGTCCGTCATAGTCATCCATGTTTTCCTTTCCCGTGGCATTCGAGATTGCTGACACTACGCCGAATGCTCCGAGATTTGAGAATATATAAATCAGAAGAAAATAAATAACGGATGCAACTCCGAGCTGCGTTCCCCCTATAATGCCGAGCGGAACAAATCCGGCCTGGGCGATCGATGAGAATGCAAGGAATCTTTTCAGATTCTTTTGTCTTATCGCGAACAGATTTCCTATTGTCATTGTAATAATTGCAGTAAAATAAAGAACCGTATTCCATACCGGAAGCAGTGACCTGAATACAGTGAAGAGAAGTATTACCAGTATGAAAATCGCCGAAGCTTTTGAAATTGAAGATAAATATGAGGATATGTTTATCGGCGCGCCTTCGTACACGTCAGCAGTCCATAAATGGAACGGGACTATGGAAATTTTAAATGCCACTCCTGTGAAAATAAAAATAAAAGCCAGAACCTGTAAATTCGAATTCAGATTGTCAGCAGAAATTGAACTGAAAAAAAGAGAACCGTTGGTGGCATAAAGAATAGAAATCCCAAACAGTAAAATTCCAGAAGAAAGCGCTGCAGATAAAATAAGTTTAATGCCTGCTTCAGAGGATTTTCTTTTCATCTTTTCAGAAGCAGCAAGTGCAGCGATCGGAATGGTTGCGAGCTCGAGTCCGATATAAAATATCAGAAAGTCTCCTGCGGAGATCATGTATTGCATTCCGATAAGCGATGCAATTACAATGAAATAATATCCGCCTGCATTGTCGAAATTACCGAATGAATGTTTGAGCCAACCGGCAGACTGAATGAGAACTATCAGTACGCCGATATTCAAACTGTTCTTCATCAGGATTATCATATCAGATGTCTGGTAAGATCCTCCGAATAATTTACCGGTATCTATCGGAAGAAATCCTGCCAGTGTAACCAGCAAAAATAAAAATACAACTGAAGGAATAATAACTGATTTATTATCTCTTTCCGTAAACAATTCTATGACAACAACTATCACTGCAGTGATGATCAGCAGCAGTTCATGTCTCATTAAAAGTATTTGATCTAGTGTCATCTTTGTATAATCATTCTATTTTAGCAAAGCTAATTTCTGTACTATCGGATTCAGACTGTTCAAAATCATATCTGAAAGCCAGAACGGTGCAAGTCCCATTCCGACTATTGCAAGAATCAGGATAAACGTAACAGCTTTCTCATTCCATACTGCGTCGTTTTTTGTCCCGGGAAAATTCCTGTTGGCTGGACCAAGCAGCAGCGCTGCCACGACTCTTAAAATATAGACTGCAGTAATGACGATTGACGAACATGCAAGTATCGTAAGTCCTCTGTGAAAAAGATCCGCATTCTGAAAAGCTCCTATGAAAATAGTCATCTCGGCAACGAAACCGCTGAGTCCCGGCAGACCCAGAGATGCAAACCCTGCTATCATGTAGCATACAGCGAGAAATGGCATGATCTTCATTAATCCGCCCATTTCACGAATGTCCCTTGTGTGAGTTCTGCCGTAGATCATACCGATCAGTGCGAAGAAAAGAGCAGTCATAAGTCCGTGAGATATCATCTGAAGTACTGCTCCGTTCATGGCAATTTTGTTAATCATCAGTACTGCAAACAGCACAAGTCCGCAGTGACTGACTGAAGAATAGGCGTTGATATATTTAAGATCTTTCTGCACGATTGCACCGAAAGCTCCGTAAACTATGCTGATTGAAGTCAGAATAATAAAGATCCATGCCATTTCATTTGCAGCATCCGGGAGAAGAAACATTGCGACTCTAAGGCATCCGTATCCTCCCATTTTCATAAGCACTCCTGCGTGAAGCATTGATACTGCCGTCGGCGCAGATGCGTGACCGTCAGGAGACCACGTGTGGAACGGGAATAAAGCTCCGAGCACACCGAATCCGACGAACACCATTGGAAAGAAATATCTCTGCGCTTCTATCGGAATATGTATCTTTGAAATTTCAATTATATTGAATGTCAAAGGAGTTGCGCCTGTCGGTGATGAATATGAATAAATTCCAAGCAGACCGACCAGCAGTACCGCAGAAGCTCCCATCAGCATCAGCGTAAGTTTCATCGCGGAATATTCCTTCTTTCCGCTTCCCCATATTCCTATGAGAAGATACATTGGAATTACAGCCAGTTCATAAAAGAGAAACATCGTGAAAAGATCAAGCGAAATGAAAAATCCGAAGACGCCAGTAGCAAGAACTATAAGCGATATAAAAAACTCTTTATATAAATATTCCACGTCCCATGAAGCGAGAACTCCGGTGAACAATATTACGCTTGTAAGGAGGATGAGAGAAACGGATATACCGTCTACTCCCGTACTGAAATAAATATTCAGCGAACTGAACCATAAATATTTGTGACTGAAAAGCATTTCCTCAAGATTTCCCGCGCCTCTTTCAGTCAGATACAAAACCACCAGGTAAACCGAGAACAGAAGCTGCAGTCCTGTACCGACTGCTGCAATGACCCGGGACTGTTTCCTGTTTTCCGAAAGCACGATTGAAATTACTGTAATTACCGGTATCAGTATTAAATATATTAAATCCATTTTTCCATCCTATACAATTATCAGATACAAAGTTAAAAGAAATATTAATATCATTCCGGCAATCATTACAAAGGCATACTGCTGAAGCTGTCCTGACTGCATGACCTTAATTTTTTCGGAAATGTAATTAGTCGTAAATGCAATTCCGTTCATAGCATTGTCCACAACGTTTCTGTCAAACCATGCCACAGGTATGGATATCAGATTGAAAATAATTTTCTTTGTAACAAAAAGATAAACCTCGTCTATATAAAATTTTCTGTAAGCGGACCTGTAAATTATTCCCAGCGAATTTGTGATCTTATCAGGTGAACCGCTTTCCTTTTTATAAAGGAAATATGCGGTCAGTATTCCCGCCAGCGCGAGAGCGACAGTCGGTAATGCTACGCTGAGATGAATATGCGATGCAAAGGGGACTCCGTTGCTGGTTACGAATTCACTGAATGGAATGAATCCCGCAAGTGCTGCGGCGACTGCCAAAAACACAAGAGAGAAAAGCATAACTTTCGGTGACTCATGCGGATCGTGTTCGTATTTTGTATCCCTGCTCCAGAATACCATAAAGTATAATCTGAACATATAAAAAGCCGTGATCCCCGCTACGATATACTGAACAAGGAATATAACAAAATTCTTTTCCACTGCGGCGACAAGTATTTCGTCTTTGCTGAAAAATCCGGAAAGGGGAGGAACTCCTGCAATTGCAAGACATGCGATCAGAAAAGTAATGTGCGTAACAGGCATGTACTTTCTCAGATTTCCCATTTCGGAAATTTCATTTGTATGGATTGCATGAATGATGGAACCCGCGCATAGGAACAGAAGAGCTTTGAACATTGCATGTGTAAAGAGATGGAACATTGATGCCATAAATCCAAGTCCTTCTTCAGCTCCGTAACCCGATACTCCGAGCGCAACCATCATATAACCGATCTGTGAAATTGTGGAGAAAGCGAGTACTCTTTTAATATCTGTCTGCGTGCATGCAATTATTGCTGCGAAGAGTGAAGTAAATGCGCCGACATAAGCGACGACCTCCAGCGCCTGAGGTGAAGTAAATACATATAAAGGAAATAATCTTGCCACCAGATAAACGCCGGCGACCACCATTGTCGCAGCGTGTATCAATGCTGATACCGGAGTCGGACCTTCCATCGCATCAGGAAGCCAGATATGAAGAGGGAACATAGCAGACTTTCCCGCGCAGCCCATGAATATTAAGATCAATGCCCATGTAATTGCCGAAAGTCCGAGAAATGTAGCCGATGCGCTCTGAAGGATCGCTCCTCCGTTAGGATCTGTAAGCTTGTTGAAATCGAATGTTCCTGCAAAAGCTGAAAGAAGTAAAATCCCTATAAGAAATCCCAGGTCTGCAAACCTTGTAACAATGAAAGCTTTCTTGGACGCTGAGACAGCTGCAGGTTTTTCATAATAATGTCCTATAAGAAGATATGATGAAAGACCTACAAGCTCCCAGAACATATAAGTCATGAAAATATTTACTGAAAGTACAAGTCCTAGCATTGAAAAAGTAAACAGGGAAAGAAAAGCGTAATATCTTGAAAATCCGATGTCGCCTTTCATGTATCCAAGACTGTATATATGAACCATCAGCGATACGGTAGTTATAACTATCAGCATCATTACCGAGATCGGATCAAGGAGAATCCCGAGATCTATGGAAAGATTATCATTGAATCTGAGCCAGTGAAAACTGAAAACGTTAATTAATCTGTAAGCTCCGTCAGCTTTTCCGTAAATGAAGAAATACTGATATGCCGCAAAATATGATAACGCTGCTGAAATGAAAACCGAAACCGTACAGATAATTCCTGAGATTACCGGTTTGAATTTCCCGCCGAAAAGGCCGGTGAATACAAATGTGAAAAACAGGATCAACGGTATTACAAGAGTGTAAGAAAAATTTTCCATTTAATTGATTTTAGATGAAGTGAAATTAATATTTCATTTCATTTACATTTTCAACATCTATCATTTTTAGTTTTCTGTAGAGACTGATAATTATTGCAATGGCAACTGCAACTTCGGTAGCGGCAATGGCTATCACGAACATTGCAAAAAAATGACCGCCGAGATTTTCCGGATAAAGGTATTTATTGATTGCCACAAAATTTATGTTGACTGAATTCAATATCAGCTCCACGGATAAAAGAATCGTGATCAGATTTTTTCTCGTAAGAAATCCGTAAACACCGATAAAGAACATCAGTGTGCTTAAAATCAGAAAATGCTGTATCCCTATTCCTTCAGGCATAAAATAATAATTATTTATTTACGTCAGCTTTTTTTGCTATAATAATTGAACCTATCATTGCCGCAAGCAGAAGTATGCTGATCACTTCAAACGGCAGAACGAAACCGTTCTCCTGATAACCAAGCAGTCTTAATCCGATTGTATTCATACTGCTGTCGAGAACATTATTTGTAAGAGCAGGAAATTTATAACTTAAAATCGTTGAGATACAGACTGCTGCTCCGGCTGTGACGGCAAGCAGAGAGAAAAATATTTTGGATACACCCGCAGCTTCCAGCTTATCCTGAAGATCGCTCGTAAGCATTATTGAAAAAATTATTATGACTACAATTCCTCCGGCATAAACAGTGAGCTGCACTGCTCCGAGGAAATTGAATTCCATTGCGAAAAAGAATCCGCAAGTACCGAGCAGCACAAAGAAAAGATAAACTGCCGTTCTCAGAATTCTCCTGCTTGTAACTGTCAGCACTGAGAATATCAGTATAAAACCCGCGAGTATGTAAAATACAGTTTCGCTCATATTTAAAAATTATCTTATTCCCGGCATTATTTTGGAACCGGGTTTATTAAGTACTTTAGTAAGCTCGGATCTGTCAAAGACGGAATGTTCAAAATTCTGCGCCATCTTTATTGCATCGGTCGGACAGGAAAGAATGCAGAGATTGCAGAATGTGCACATTGAAAGGTGATAAACAAATTTGTCAATAACCTTTGTTGATTTCCCTGTCTCGGGATCAATAACTTTATCACTGATGATCTCAATGGATCCGTTGGGACATGCCAGCTCGCATGCAGAGCAACCGGTGCATTTGTGCATATTGTTCTCATCATGGATCAGAACCACTTCACCTCTGAACCTGTCAAACATTTTAAGAGATTCTCTGTTCTCCGGATACTGCTGTGTAATTATTTCTTTAGGACGGACAAAGTAATGTCCTGTCACTTTCATGCCTGTGATGAGTGACTTTACTCCGTAGAAAATATCCGATATGTATTTTTTAAGTCCCATTTTTTAAAATTCTAAAAGTGCCATCCGTTCAAAGCCACTACCGACATCATGAGAAGATTCACAAGGTTTATAGGCAACAGATATTTCCATTCAAGCGTAAGAAGCTGATCAATCCTCAGTCTCGGGAATGTCCATTTGAACCACATTATCAGAAAGATAAGTGCAGCTATCTTGCCGAAGAACCAGATAATCGGCGGAATGAAATCCATTATTTTATTGAAGAACTCAAAATTCCCGATATGCAGAGGCATCCATCCTCCGAAAAAAACCGTTGCGCCGACTGCAGCGATTATAAAAAGGTTTATATATTCAGCAAGAAAAAAATAAGCGAACTTTATCCCGGAATACTCTGTATGAAAACCTGCGGTCAGTTCAGATTCCGCTTCAGCCATATCAAAAGGTCCGCGGTTTGACTCTGCGGTACTTGCTATAATAAAAATAAAAAAAGCGATGATCGCGGGAATGTTTCCTTTGAAAATCCACCAGCCGTCCCTCTGGCTTTCTATTATAGCGGATAGCTGAAGAGATCCGGTGAGAACAATAATTGTAAGCAGCGAGAGCACAACCGATAATTCATAGCTGACTATCTGAGCGCCGCTGCGCATTGCGCCGATCAGGGAATATTTATTGTTGCTCGACCATCCCGCCAATAGGATTCCTGTGACGCCAATTGATGAAACAGCTGTAATAAAAAACAAACCGATATCGAAATCAAGTACGTGAAGTCCTTTGGCAAATGGCACTGCCGCGATTGCCATGAACGGAGCTACTATTACAATGAATGCAGCAAGGTTGAAAAGAAATTTATCGGAACCTTTTGCAATGAGGGGCTCCTTGAAAATGAGTTTGATAATATCTGCAACTGTCTGCGCCGTTCCCCAGAATCCCACTCTCATCGGACCGAGCCGCTGCTGAAAGAATGCGCAGACTTTTCTTTCTATATAAACAAGCGATAATCCGAGTAAAGTAATAAAAGTAAGGAAACAGATACCTATAATAACGAATCCGGTAATATCAGCAACTGCAGGCGGGAATACTGAATTCAGCCATTGCTTGATTGAGTTTACAAATCCGGTAAAGTCGTATATATTAAAATTCATTTGATAATAATTTATCTGTCTATGTCCGGAATTACGAGATCAAGAGTCGACATAGTCGCAACGAGATCAGCTATCTTGTCACCTTTAGCCATAATATTCAGAGCAGAAAGATTTGAAAATCCGGGTGAACGGAATTTCAATCTGTAAGGACTTTTCTTGTTGTCGCTTACAACATAAACGCCGAGTTCTCCGCGCGCAGTTTCCACTCTCTGATAATATTCGCCCTCGGGTAGTTTTATTACTGCTTTGGTTTTTGCCTTATAATCTCCTTCGGGAATGTTGTCTATAAGCTGTTCTATGATTTTCATAGATTCATGCATCTCATCAATTCTTGCCCTGTATCTTGCATAGCAGTCGCCTTCTGTGTAAATGATCTCTCTGAAATCAACTCTGTCATATGCGGAATATGGGAAATGCTTTCTCACGTCACAGGAAAATCCAGAAGCCCTTCCGGATGGTCCCGTGACACCGTAAGATATGGCATCTTCTTTGGATAACATTCCTATGCCTTTTGTTCTTTCCGTGAAAATAACATTATTGGACAGGAGATCGTCGTATTCTGGTAATTTCTTTTTGAAATATGTAATAAAATCTTTTGTCCTTTTTTGAAAATTAGGATGAATGTCAAACATCAGACCGCCAGGAACATTATAGTTCATGGTTAATCTTGCGCCGCATGTCTCTTCAAATATGTCCGTGATCATTTCCCTGTCCCTGAATCCGTAAAGAAAAGTCGTGATGGCTCCGAGATCCATTCCCATAACTCCCCACCAAAGCTGATGAGATGATAATCTTGTCAGTTCACTGATTATGGTTCTGATCACTTTTACTCTTTCGGGAATTTCAAGCTGCAGTCCCTGTTCGACGCAGAGGCAGACAGCTTCATTGTTCATATGGCAGGAAAGATAATCCATCCTGTCGGTAAGGTGAACGATCTGCTGATATGAATCCTTCTCGCACATCTTTTCAATGGAGCGGTGAATGAATCCAAGATGCGGTTCTACTTTTTTGATTATCTCTCCGTCAAGCGTAAGCATAAGCCGCAGAACGCCGTGGGTTGACGGATGCTGCGGACCCATATTGATGAAATATTCCTGAGTCTCGGGCTTGTTTTCAACTGCAGTATTTGCTTCTTCGTTAATCATAATTCAACAATGTTAGCTTCGTCTTTGTAATCCTTTCTTAACGGATATCCTACCCAGTCATCTTCAAGAAGAATCCTTCTGAGGTCAGGATGATTTTTGAATTTTATTCCGAAGAGATCATAAACTTCTCTTTCGTGAAATTCAGCTGTTTTCCAGATATCGCAAACAGTTTCAACCTCAGGATTTTCTCTGTCATTGATCTTTACTTTTATTACTAAAGTTTGGTCTGTTTCCGTTGATCTCAGATGATATACAGTAAAGAAATGAGTCATCCAGTCAACTGCAGTCATGCAGAAGAGGAAATCAAGTTTTGTCTGCGGATCATTTCTGAGGAATTCTGTAAGCGTGCGTAGGTCTTCGGGTTTGATGATAACATTAAGAAATTGAGTTTCTTCACCTGAAAATTCCGCCTCAGGCACTTTCGAAGATATTAGACTTCTTAACAGTTCGTTATTCATTTTTATCAGTTGATCAATTTTCGTAATCCTTTGCGGGATCTTTATGAATTTTTATAGATTCTTTCTTTATTTTTTTCTGAAGTTCCATTATTCCGTATAGCAGCGCTTCAGGTCTCGGAGGACAGCCGGGCACATAAACGTCAACCGGAATAACATGATCAGCTCCTTTGACGACAGAATAGGAATTATAATAAAATGGTCCGCCGGAGATTGCGCAGGCGCCCATTGCAATAACATATTTCGGATCGGCCATCTGGTCATATAGCCTTTTTAAAACCGGAGCCATTTTGTTCACTATCGTTCCGGCTATGACTATGAGGTCCGCCTGCCTGGGAGTAGCTCTGGCCACTTCGGTTCCGAATCTCGACCAGTCATGCCTTGAAGCTCCTGTAGCCATCATTTCAATCGCACAGCAGCTGGTTCCGAATACGAGAGGCCATAATGAATTTGCTCTTGACCAGTTTATGATTCCGTCAATGGTCGTAACCACAATGTTTCCTCCGGGTGTTGGCGTTACGCTGCCCGGAAAATCTTTCAGATCAGGTGTGTTGACTATATTATCTTTTTCTAATCCCATATCAGAGCTCTTTTTTTGTATGCATAGAATAAACCTAAAATAACGATTGTCAGAAAAATGAGGATCTCAACGAATGCTGCAAAACCAATTTCTCTCATTACCACTGCCCAGGGAACCATAAAAATAGTCTCCACGTCAAATATCAGAAATAAAATTGCAAATAAATAATAACCGACTTTGAACTGAATTTTAGAAGTGCCTTTGGTAGGAATTCCGCATTCATAAGTTTCTTCCTTCACAAGATTTTTTGAACTGGGAGCAATGAGATGAGAAATTATCATCCCTCCTCCTACCATAACCAGTCCGGCCACAAAAAATAAGATCAGTAATTCGTTACTCATATGAATCTTGATTTTAATTGGTTTAACATTCAAAAATATACATTGCCTTTAAAATAATAAAGTTAAAATTTATGGTTTATTGTCAAAATTCTTTTGCCTTCAATAATATCTCTGCCGGTTGAAATAAACTGATAGATTACAACTGTGTCCAAAATTGAATCCAAAATAATTTAAAATCTTTTATACTAATATAATACTATGATCAGTTAAGCAGTATAATAAATTCTGCAGGACTACTCTTCGTTGATATTTTCAAGCCAGCTATGAGTGCTGTTTTCGGGGGGAGTAAAAAGAAAGTTTGTTTACGCATGTAAATTTTTTATTTTTTATATTAAAAGCTTGGGAATGAATTAGATAAATTTTTATATTGACAATAAAAATTAACTTGATTATAAAATTATTTCAATTTAGATTTGCTCAGTTTTAAAGCTGTTGTACTGATAAATCAATCTGTTGGACAGGTTCTGATACTGTAAAAATTCCAAGAACTTTAATTGCTGTTAATTTTGATTTCAACCCCAGAATATCTCGAATCTTTAAACCCTTATACGGGTCTTTATAATCTCATATTTTTAAATCACCAATTCATTTCAGTAATTATTCACATTAATTTAACAATCTAACTAAGAAAGGAAAAACTATGAACAAATTATTAAAATTTGTTTTTGCTTTAATCATTGCAGTTACCCTTTTCCCGTATGAATTCGCTTTGTCGCAGTATCAGACGGGAGATGTATTCGTAGCTGTTGCAAACGGTCAGGTGCAGTGGAGAAGACCTGACGGAACGCTTGTCCAGACGCTTAATACCGGACAGGGCGGTTTTACTACAGGAATGGCAATTGATTCAGCCTGCAAACTCTATGTTACAAATTTCTCAGCAGGTTCAGTTTCTGTATTTGATAAAT
>JAFDZR010000065.1 GCA_018266875.1 Bacteroidota bacterium | reverse complement strand
TGTACGACCAAAAGAAAGTACCAAAGAAAAGTCGTCCCGAGAACTCGGGATGAATAATTGCCTAAATTCGTGAAAAATTGCGATAAAATTTCCAACTCAAAATTTGCTGCGCAAATTTCCCGGACAGGGAAATTTTATTGACGCAATTTATCATGAATTCTTAACGGCAATAATTCACAGTCCGTTAGTTTGACAAAATATATTAAAAAGTTTAAAAGATTTTAAATATTAAAGTATTTCTTATGATTAAAAATTAATTTGGACAGTATTTGAGATGCTTAGCATGTATCCGTTCGGTCCGGACTCATTGGCAATTAAATATTTTTATCCCTGTTATAAGGAATGGTAATATTATATTGAATTTAATTTAATAATATAATTCTTGATATTTACACATTTTATAAATCAAACAAATGAAATGAAAAGAAGAGAACTAATTGAAAAAATTGCCGCTTCCATAGATGCAAAAGACGGAAAAGCATTCAGTGAATTCATTACGGAAGACGGAATTTTCAGATATGCAAACAGCGAACCTGTAAAGGGAAGAGAGAATATAAAGAATTATGTCAATGAATTTTTTAAATTTGTAAAGTCAGGAAAACATAAGATAATCCGTCTATGGGACCATGGTGATACAATTATCTGGGAAGGCGAAGTCCTTTATACCAGACATGATGACAAATCAATGAATTTCTATTTTGTCAATATTTTTAACATGGAAGGCGACATGATCAGGGAATATCTTATTCACATAGATAACAATGCATTGTTTGCCGAGTAGATAAACAGGCACAGCTGAAACAGATTTGATTTTGCAGAATAAAAGTTTTTAAAACTCATAAAACAGAATCGGATCATGATACCCGGGTTTCCATTATATGCAGACCTTTTGTTTATTCTCACTGCTTTACTGACTGCGGTATTTCTTTATTCCGCATCAGAAAGATCAACTGCGGCAGCAATTGCTGTTTTAATTATTCTTGCCGCTGAGACTCTTCTAAGTCTCTGCGGATTTTACAGATCAGGTGGTTCCTTCCCTCCACGATTCATTTTTCTTGCACTTCCGGCAGTAATATTTATGATAAGCTTGTTTTTTTTCAATGGCGGCAGACAATTTATTGATTCACTTGATGAGGAAATCCTTACTTACCTCCATATAGTGAGAATACCAGTTGAAATTTCCCTGTACATTCTTTTTATTTACAAAATGGTGCCGGAGATAATGACATTCGGCGGAAGAAATTTTGACATACTGTCCGGAATAACAGCTCCAATCATTGCGTATTTCGGTTACAGAAAAAAAATGATCGGAAAGAAAGTGATATTAATATGGAATTTCATCAGTCTCGGATTACTGTTTAATGTAGTGATAACAGCAGTTCTTTCCGTTCCGTCAGGTATACAGCAGTTCGGATTCGATCAGCCTAATACCGGAGTTCTTTATTTTCCTTTTGTCTGGCTTCCGGGATTTATTGTTCCGACTGTCCTATTTTCACACATTGTCTGCATAAAAAAACTGCTGATAAAATAATATCGGGTTTTTATCAAGAATACTCTTATCTCATATATATGAGATTGAAACCCCGTTTAAGATTTTTTAAATTATTACATGAAAAAAATCATTCAAATTACATTGTCCGCTGTGCTTTTTATTAGCATAATTTATAATTCAGCAAATGCAGGGCAGACCGGAAATAAAGATTATAAAACAGAACAGATAACAAACGATGCCGGAATACCGGTAAACCTTGTTTACTGCATGTATCAGGACAGCAGAGGATTCATCTGGTTTGGTACAATGTTTGGACTCGTCCGTTATGACGGCTTAAACTATAAAACATACAGACATGATCCCGGTGACAGAAACTCACTTTCCAATGATGACATAGTATCTGTATTTGAAGACAGGGACGGATATTTATGGCTGGGATCTTACAACGGAGGTCTGAACAGGTATGACAGAAGTTCGGGAATATTCACAAGATACATCCATATCCCCGGAAATGAGTCATCAATCGGAAGCAATACGATCTGGTCAATTGTTCAGGATGAGGACGGAGTGATCTGGTTTGCGACTGAAGGAGGCGGATTAAGTAAGTTTGAAAAAAATAAATTCACATCATACAGAAACAATACATCTGACATCAGAAGCATAAGTTCGGATAATGTAAGAGCTCTAGTAAAAGACCATGATGGAAATATATGGGCCGGGACTTCAGATAAAGGACTTAATAAACTTGACAGGAAGACGGGTGAGTTCACTGTATACATGAATGATACTTCTGATGAAAGTACTGTGAGCAGCAACAGTATAGTTTCATTGTTATGTGACAGTTACGGAGAAATATGGGTGGGGACTGCTGACAGGGGACTGAATAAATTCGAGAAGAAGCCGGGAACATTCAAGAGATACATGAACATACCGGAAGATCCGGAAAGCATAAGCGGGAATTCGGTTTTGTCATTGAGTGAGATCTCTCCCGGGATACTGGCAGCTGGAACGGGAAACGGTTTAAACAGTTTCTCCGTCACTTCGGAAAAATTCTCAAAGCTGAATCTGTATCCCGGAAATACAGACTCACGCCAGATTATCATCTCGCTGCTGAAGGATTATTCCGGTGTTATCTGGATCAGCAATTATCAGAACGGTCTGATTAAACTTATCTACAACAATAACAAATTCGTGAATTTCTTTGAAAACAAAAATGTCCTTTGCTTCTATAATGATCTTTCCGGAAATGTCTGGATCGGAACCTCATCAGGACTTCTTAAAACTGACCGGGATTTTAATATTATTGAGACTTTCAAAAAAGAAAAAGGAAACTCCGGAAGCATAAGCAGTGATTTTATTAATACTATAGCCGGTGATGTAGAAGGAAATATTTATATCGGAACTGTCAGCGGAATGAATATTCTCCCTGTTAAAAATAATAAGAACAGTTTCATAAGATTTTATTCCGACCCTGACGATCCCGGATCCCTGAGCAATAACAATATAAGAAAAATTTATGCTGACAGATCAGGTAAAATATGGGTTGGTACTGATATGGGTCTGAATCTTTTCATACCTTCTGAAAATAATTTCGTAAGATACATTCATTCTGATAAGGATAATGAAAGTCTGAGTGAAAATACGATTCTGTCTGCATACGAAGACAAACACGGTAATATGTGGTTTGGTACTTATTCCGGTTTGAATAAGCTCGATAGGAATTCCGGAAAATTCAGACACTATCGGCATGATCCTGACGATCCGAAAACTATCAGCAATAACTATGTCTTTTCTTTCTGTGAAGACGCATCAGGTAATCTGTGGATCGGAACCGGTGGCGGTCTCAACAGATTCGATCCTCTTTCTGATTCTTTTTTGTATTTAAATGAAAAGAACGGAATGGAGAACTCTGTCGTCGCTTCCCTGATTTATGATGGCCTTGGAAATCTCTGGCTCGGAACAATGAGAGGTATTGAAAGATTTAATATCAGTGAAAATGAATTCTGTAACTTTAACCTGTCTGACGGTCTTCTCAGCTCTGTTTTTAATTATTCTGCAGTCATGAATTACAATAACGGGAATATTTATTTCGGCGGAACTAACGGTATTTCAGGTCTTGATCCTGTAAATTTAAAATTAAGTAATTATTCACCCGAGGTTTTTTTGACAGACATTAAAGGATATAACGGTAATTCATCTTTCTCAAAAGATATTTCAGCACTGAAAGGAATTGATCTGAGCTACAGCGATAATCTGATTAATATCGGATTTTCGTCTTCGGATTATGTGAATCCCTCAAAAGTAAAATTCTCTTATACTCTGGAAGGCTTTGATGAAAACTGGATCCTTGCAGATTACAATAGAAATGCAGTCTATACAAATCTTGATCCCGGAGATTATGTCTTTAAAGTCAGGGGAACTAACTCTGACGGCGTTGGAAATGAAAAGATATCAGAAATAAAAATTCATATCTCTCCGCCTTTCTGGAAAACCTGGTGGTTTTATTCCTTGATGCTATCTTTGATTATAGTTTCAGTTGTTATTGTTCAGAATGTCAGAATTAAAAATAAACTCAGCCGCCTTCTTGAAATTGAAAAAGCCCGTGAATCAGAACG
This sequence comes from Bacteroidota bacterium, assembly GCA_018266875.1. Classification (GTDB taxonomy): domain Bacteria; phylum Bacteroidota; class Ignavibacteria; order Tepidaquicellales; family Tepidaquicellaceae; genus UBA2330. The sequence goes on along the minus strand of JAFDZR010000065.1, from coordinate 11,388 downwards.
GGAAAAAGTACGCCAGCAGGCTTCCAGGGATTATCATGATGAACTCGGTCACAAGCTTACAAGAATTTCCCTTTACAGCAGAAGAGTTAATAAAAAACTTCAGACATTTACCAGCGGAATATCCGAAGACCTTAAGTCTATTGTTGATACTTCAAACAGCCTGCAGAGCGGTGCAAAAGATCTTATCTGGACCATGAACCCTCAGGAGGATTCACTTTTTGATTTTGCAGTGCGGCTGAAAGATTTCGGAAATGAACTCTTTGAAAGATCCGGAATGGAGTTTCATGCCGGAGAGATCGACACGGAACTTAAACAGATCAGGCTTTCCATGAACTGCAAAAGACATCTCATCTATATCTTTAAAGAAGGTATGAATAATATTCTCAAATATTCCGAATGTAAAAATGTTAAACTGACTATAAGACTATATGGGGAAGATGTAACCATAATTCTTGAAGATGACGGAATTGGATTTGATCCGGAAAATTGCCAGAAAGGCTATGGTCTTAAAAATATTTTTTCAAGAGCGGCTCAGATTAATTTAAATGTTAATATGAATTCGGAACCGGGGAAGGGATCTAAACTTACCCTGACTGCAGGAATTCAAAATTTAATTTCTGTATATTCTGATAAAAGATCATGATAACTGTTTCTTTAGTCGAGGATGATAAACTTATAAGAGAAGCTCTGAATGAAATGATCAGCGATGCTGAAGGCTTTGAATGTATTGGAAGCTACGGCGATTGTGAAAGCGCACTTGATGATCTAAGAAAGAACAGACCTTCTGTTATATTAATGGATATTGAACTTCCCGGAATGTCAGGAATTGAAGGCGTCAGGAAGATTAAGGAAAAATACCCCGGCATTGACATTATTATGCTGACCATTCACGAAGACATTTCCCTCGTATTCAAAGCTCTGAGCGCGGGAGCCAGCGGCTATCTTGATAAAGGCGCCTCAGATGAGAAAATCCTCGAATCCATTAAAGAAATCTGCGATGGCGGCGCTCCGATGTCTTATAAAATCGCCAGGCTTGTAGTCTCATCCTTTCAGAAAAAAACAGAATCCCCTCTGACCAATCGTGAAACGGATGTCCTGAATCTGCTTTGCAAGGGAAATTCATATAAAGAAATCGCTTATACTCTCTTTATTTCCGTAGGTACCGTCCGCCATCATATTAAGAATATATATTTCAAACTCCAGGTCCATTCAAAATCAGAAGCCGTTGCCAAAGCGCTTAAAGAAAAACTCGTTGATAATTCCTGATAGTCATTTGTAAGTTAAAATTTTTATCAGGTATATATAAATCACACTAATATATTAAAAGTATTTTATCTAAATTGACAAATCTGTTTTTAGATTGATAAAAACTTTATCGCCATCAAAGGTATTTTAACCAGAAATATTATTCTACTTTCGCTCGTAAGTTTTCTTACCGACATTTCCAGTGAAATGCTTTATCCAGTAATGCCGATCTATCTAAAAAGTATCGGATTCTCCGTTCTGCTGATTGGAACACTGGAAGGAATTGCGGAAGCTACTGCCGGTCTGAGCAAAGGATATTTCGGAAAATTATCTGACGTTACAGGAAAGCGAACACCGTTCGTAAATATCGGTTACGGTCTCAGCGCTCTTTCAAAACCATTGCTTGCCCTGTTTGTCTATCCTGTCTGGATATTCTTTGCAAGAACTGTGGACAGACTTGGAAAAGGCATCAGGACTTCCGCGCGTGACGCACTTCTGTCATCTGAAACAACCAGGGAACATAAGGCTAAGGTTTTCGGATTTCATAGAGGAGCAGATACTCTCGGCGCTGCCATAGGTCCTTTCCTTGCTTTGATTTATTTATATTATTATCCTGAACAGTACAGGACTTTATTTCTCGTTGCCTTTATTCCCGCTATAGCCGGAGTTGTCTTTACTTTTTTAATAAAGGAAAAAAAAGAACCGGCTCCTGCCGCCGGCACATCAAAATATAACTTCTTTGCTTTTCTCGGTTACTGGAAAGAATCGCCGGCTGAATATAAAAAACTGGTCACAGGTTTGTTTGCTTTTACGCTGCTGAACAGTTCCGATATTTTTTTACTGCTGATGATAAAATTTCTGGGGTATTCAGACCAAAAGGTGATTTGGATTTATATATTCTATAATCTTATTTACGCTCTTACCTCTTTCCCTGCCGGTATTCTTGCTGATAAATTCGGATTCAGAAAAAACTTTATTGCAGGACTTCTGATATTTGCATTTGTATACGGAAGTATGGCTTCCGGACCCGGACCTGTATTCATTTATGTGATCTTCGCAGCTTACGGACTGTATGCTTCTTTCACTGAAGGTGTTTCCAAAGCATGGATAACAAATATTTCAGATAAAAAAGACACAGCTACTTCACTCGGATTTTATACCGGACTCAACAGTGTTTTCTCTCTTGTTTCAAGTGTGTTTGCCGGATTTTTGTGGTATACTTTTAATCCTGAGACGATGTTTGTATTTTCCTGCGCAGGAACGCTTCTGGTGGTCCTGTATTTTATTTTCGGAAAAATCCAGTTCAGTAAGTGAAGTAATCATTCCTCAATACGAATTTTCTCCAGTCATCGTCCATAATGAGTTTTAGATCAAATTTGATCCTGTTGTAATAATAATGAAAATACGCCCTCCTAAGTCTCCAGACGTTATTGCCTCTTACCTGAGAACCTAATGAATCAAAAAGACTTCTTGTGAGATTCGGAATGTGGGAATTGAAGATTAGTTTGAAAAGATTTTTCTTGGAATATTCTGACTTCCTGAAATTTGTAAAACCGTCGCAGACTCCCTGATTGCTGAACCTGTTGTTCAGGAATTTCTGCGTCATCCTTGATCTTGGTATAATATGACGCGTGACTGAATCCCCGGCATAAGCAAAGTAATAACCCTTGTTAAGGATCTTTATGTTCAGTCCCGTCTCTCCGTTACCAATGAGTTTTTCCTTTTCAATATCAGGATTGAATCCTCCGCATTCAAAAAAAACTTTCCTTAACATTGCCTGATGGCAGCTGTATATGCCGAAGTCCTGATTTGTGATTATCAGTTTCTCCGGTCTGTTTATCAGACTTAATGTTCCGTCCTGAAAATATTTAAGCAGCCAGTCCGGCGGATCGAATTCCCATTTGGGCAGAACTCTCCCGCCCGCCACAGCAATGTTGTAATCCATGTCAAAGACCTTCAGAATATTCTCCAGCATATCACTGTCAGCTATCATATCATCATCTGTGAAATACAGTATCTCGCTTTCGGAAATCTGCGCCGCGGAATTACGTGCGAAATGTGCGCCCTGTCTTTTCTCTAACAGATATCTCACGGGAACTGAAGAACTCTCTTTAATGCTGTCTACAAGCTCTTTCGTGCTGTCTGTTGAATTATTGTCTGCAATTATTATTTCATATAAATTGTCCGGATAGGTCTGCTCAATAAGACTTTTAATTGTAATCCCGAGCGTATCAATTCTGTTAAATGTAGGAATTATTATTGAAACCGTTCTATTCATTTGTATCGTTCTGAACTTTTGATTTAAAATTATCCAATAAAATGCTCAATAAAAATAAACTTTTTTATCTCGGGTTTGAATACTGGTGTATTGAATATCAAAAAATTAAACTTGGGGTTTGATTTGTTTTGAAGTTGTCAATTTAATGATTGTCAGTACTCGGGAATATGTAAAAAACTATGTATAAAAATATTTTACTGCAGAGCTGTCCATAGTAAATTTATTTCTTTCAATATAAATAAATTCATAAACAGACTTGAACGGATATGATTTTACAGTTCAAGTCCTGATGCTTCTACCATTTTCTCGTCCAGGATAACATCCTTTCCGTTTATAATGCTGTCGCAAATTGCCTCTATAATAAGATCATTTCCCGGCAGCAGTCTGTCCAGTTTGTTAATGTCCAGATTCCCGAAATGTCCCTCTTTCTTGTTGATTATATTTAAAGGTATCTGTCTCTGAATAAAATAGGAATATGCGTATTTCCTTGCAAGATCGATCATCTCAGGCGGGACGGGTTCTATCTGGTCAATGTTGTCAAGATATCTGAAATATTCTTCTTTCGATTTGGTATCTATTGTAAAACCTTTTCCGGTAAAATGCGCTTCTCCTCCCGAGATCACCGGCTTCCCGAGCAGCGGAAGCTCGGCTCCCATGGTTCCGAATAATGTAATTCCGACATCTATGATCTTATATAATCCAAGAGAATTGATCTCGGAATCAGACCAGAGTATTTTTACATTCGGCGGAATTACCGGATACCTCTCTTTCAAAAAATCATCGTTTGTATATAGACTTCCCGATACTTCCTCGCCCGGATGTACTCTTATGATCCAGTTTACTTTGTCATTTTTCAGTATTGCATCCATGGATTCTGACAGCCACTGGTTTGCATTATCAAATATCATTTTTGAAAGATCAAATGAAAGGTCCCAGCTTACATGACAAAACAGACATGCTATCTTTTTCTCCTTCTCAAAACCAAGCTTCTTTCTCAGCACGTCCTCTGATTCAGGAAGCGTGACATTCAGAAAATCCCTTTTGTTTCCCTTGTTGAATCTGTGATGTATGTAGGAATCCAGAAATCTGTTTTCCTTTTCAGACAGGGGAACTGAAGCTCTCTTTTTCCATTCCTCATCTGTGATTCCCCTGAATTCCAGTTTGTTCGGCTTCTTAGGAATTGTGAAATAATGAAGGAAATCCTTGAACCCGCTTGACCAGCAAAGGGTTTTTATTCCTTTTAAATATGCCAGCAGTACAGGCGGTGAATAATCCACATATACTCCGTGTGAACTGTAAAGGCTTACCGGCTTGAATTTTTCTATAACTTCGTTTGCTGTGAAAGTATTTACAAGACCGGCATAAAAATATTTTCTCAGAATAATTTCATCTTCTTTTTTCAGATCCTTCTTTTCAATTACATATCCTTTCATATATCTTATTACTGAGCTCCATGCCAGCATTCCCACTTCAACGCCCAGAAGTTTATAATTATATAATTCGCGCAGTTCGATTGATTCCGAGAGTTCCCTGAATTCCTTTTTCTTGTCATCTGAAATGTGATCTCCGGCAAATGAGTATTCAACTGAATATTCAATTGCTGAATATTTCATTCCCCTGATACAGCCGTCGCATCTTAAGCTCCATTCGGAGATGTTCTCTTTCTTTTCAAGACCTCTCTGAATACAGGCTTCCGGAGTGCCGTCACAGATAATAAAATGAGTTTTGTATCCTCTCAGGTTCAGTGCCGCGGATATGATAGCATTCTTTTTCAGTATGTCCGCAAAACCGCCAAGCTCCCATACGATTATTACGGGTGAGTCATCTTTTACTCTGGAATGTTTTTGGAGGAATTTATAAAGCCTGTATTTAAGTACTTTTCTGCGTTTGTAATAATCTGTGAATTTCTTCAGTATCTTGATCAATCAGGCTGTAAATAAATTAATTTTAGGTTTGTCAAAATATTTATTATATATTTAATTTTAAATCTAATTACTTATATAATTTTATTTTATAGTTAAATTCAATATTATGCAGATATGAAAGCAATGATACTATCAGCCGGATTCGGTACAAGATTACATCCCTATACCAACAAACTGCCCAAAGCTCTGATCAGTTATAAAGGTAAACCTATGATCGAGCACCAGATAGACAGACTTAAAAAGATAGGCGTTTCAGAGATAGTTGTTAACGCTCACCACTTTTGGGAAAAGATCTGCGAACATTTCAGGGATAAGGACTTTGGCATTAAAATAAATGTTCTTGTAGAGAAAAATATTCTGGGAACAGGCGGCGGAATTATCAATGCAGGGAAATTCCTTGCCGGTGAGGATTATTTTATGGTTATTAATGTAGATGTTAATACTGATATGGACCTCAGCAGAATGGTGCTGTATAATATGTCTGTCGAACCGTTTGCAACGCTTGCTGTGCAGAAAAGATTTTCCAAAAGATATCTGGAACTGGATGATGACATGAATCTTTTAAGGAGGGAAAATGATAAATCCGTTAAGCATAATCTTTATGCGTTTAACGGAATTCATATTATTTCAAACAGGATATTCAATACTGTGATCAATGCGGATATGTCTGATATTCTTGATGTGTATTTCAAGGCGCTGAAAAGCGGAGAGACAGTGAAAGGTTATGATGCAGGAAAATGTCTCTTCAGGGATCTGGGAAGAAAGGAAAATCTTTTTGCGGAATGATTATTTTACAGCTTCTATTCTTTTTATTTCCGGGATCTTCTGCATAAGTACACGTTCTATCCCCGCTCTTAAAGTCATCGGACTGAGAGGACAGTCCATGCAGGAACCTATCAGTCTTACCTCGACGATTCCTCCCTCTGATATCCTTGAAAATTCCACATCTCCTCCGTCAATCTGAAGATAAGGTCGTATTTTCTTAAGGACATTCTCTATATTTTCTTTCGTTAACTCTGCCACTTGTACACTTTCCCCGGAATAATTCTCATTCTACTTTTTTCATATTTTCCTCAATCGTCTTTGCATAATCAAGTTTCCAGACTCCGCTTTCCCTTACCGAAAAATATTCCGAAGTCGAATTGTCTTTTGATTTGATTGTAACAACAGCATTGTCACCGTCTTTCTTTTCATCCACTACTTCGAAATCCATTCCAATTAGTCCGAGCGAACTTACATTTGAAACGCTCTTTTCAAAATATTCCTTTCCGCTTTGATTTCTGTTGCGCGCTATATCATCATACATTTTCTGTGAATTTGAAGAAAGAAAATTCCAGGCTTTTCCCGGATTCTGCTCTTTCAGAGCGAGTACAAAATCCTTAAGGGAATTTGAAGGAGAATCCGAACCTCCCGTATTATCACATCCTGATATCAGTAATACCAAAACTAAAACCGCAGTGTAAAAATACTTTTTCATTTTCAAAATCTTTAATTTAACAAGAATTTTTAAATTAAATTTCTATGACCACTTCCGAATTTCCGGTCCTGTTTGTATTTGCAATATTGATTTCTGTTATCAGCTCATCCGCAATTCCGTTGAAAATTACTGATTCCTCTAACTCCGGATTATTCAGCACAACCGGTTTGCCTTCATCTCCGCTGACTCTTATCTTTGTATTTATCGGGATTTCCCCCAGAAGTTTCGTCTTGAATTCCCCTGCCATTTTCCTTCCGCCTTCCTTTCCGAAAATATATTCCTTTTCACCTCCGGGCTTGAGGTAATAACTCATGTTCTCAATAATGCCGAGTGTCGGAACTTTCACTCTGTCAAACATAATATATCCTTTTCTGGCGTCAGCTAATGAGATCTCCTGAGGTGTGGTAACGATGACTGCTCCGGTAAGTGGAACTGTCTGGCTGAGCGTGAGCTGAATGTCGCCAGTTCCCGGGGGCATATCAAAAAATAAAACATCAAGTTCTCCCCATACCACATCGCTCATAAATTGTCTCAGAGCGCTTGAAGCCATTGGTCCTCTCCATACCACGGCAGTGTTCATATCCATGAGAAATCCGATTGACATTATTTTTACTCCGTATTTTTCGACAGGGACAAGTTTGTTCTTTCCGTCTTTAACCTGTACTTTCGGTTTTTCATTGATACCGAACATCAGGGGAATTGAAGGTCCGTAAATGTCAGCATCTATCAGACCGGTCTTAAATCCTTTCGAAGCCAGGGCGACGGCAAGATTTGCCGCTATTGTAGATTTGCCGACTCCTCCCTTTCCTGAAGATACGGCAATAGTATTCTTTACTCCGGGGAATATTTCTGTTTTTTTGGGATTCTTATGTTCGGTTATTCCCGCTGAAAAAGTTATTTCCGCAAGTTCCGTATCCGGTGCCTGTTCCTTAAACAATTTTCGTATCTCATTCTCTGTTTTCGTGTTGTCAATGCCGGAGGAACCTAGTGACAATGACAGCTTCTTTCCGTTCAGCGATATTTTTTTCACAAATCCAAGCGACACAAGATCCTTTTTTAAAAAAGGGTCCTGTATCTGAGAAAGTATTTCCTGTATTTTTTCTTCAGACATAGTTTTTGTTAATTGGAGAGTTACTAAGTTACTAAATATATATTTTTACTGAAATGATAATTTGAAATTAATTTTTACATACATAACATTGATAAAATTCATTAAATTACACTAAATTTTTCTTTTAAGTTGACATTAAATAAAAAATCCAGAACTTCGCTATTCTTTCTGATACTGTTTGCTGTGATATGGCTGGGCGGGATCTGCGTCAGATTTTTCATCGGCAATCAGCTTCTTAATTATGATGAGTTTAATTTCAGGACTAGCATCCCTCCGGATGAGGAAAATCAGATATTCAAAATGATTTCGGATTCATCTGTCATGATAATGATCGCATATGTCTTTGTTCTGGCTGCCGCTGTATCTTTTGTAAGGACATGTAAAATTAACATGAGGGAAAACGCCTGGTTTCTTATGTGCATAATGCTTTTCTTCGCATTTGTCCCGGTTGAGATCTATACTTCGTACCTGGATCTTAAATTCGTTCTCCTGTTTGATAAACGTCCTGCAAATCACGATCAGCTGCTGAAGCTTTTCGGTGAAAGAATAGGATTTCTCAGAGGCGTACCCTGGATTGCTGTCATGAGTTATTTTACAATTATCTGGCTTGCCGTATTTCAGCCTCTGAAAAAAACTGCGCTTGAGCTGGAAGAAGAAGAAATCAGACTCAAAGAGACTCACGGCTATAAATATATTTTTCATGAAGAAGATGATCTGATAATTGAAAAATATGAATAGAATTTTTTCAGCAAAACAGAATAAAAAGAAATTACCTTTCCTTGACAAAAATAATTAAAAAAGTTCAGAAGAAACCGGTTGACGAAAACAAGGAAACCGTTATAAGAGAGCTTACTGAAATTCTTGAAAAAATCGGATTTAGCGTCAGGATCGAAAAAGGCAGCTTTAAAGGCGGATTCTGTATTCTGAATGAACAGAAGCTTTTTCTGATTAATAAAAACCTTGAGCAGGACAAAAAGATAAGTATTATCGCGCGAAGTATAGCAAAGCAGGGCGTTGATGACATTTATATTAAACCGGGAATCAGGGAAATTATTGAAAGAGAAAATTCAGAAGAAGGGTTGTTTTAACATTTACCAAAATATTTATTAATGAAAGTCATAATTCTCGGCACAGGTACATCCCAGGGCGTGCCTGTGATCGGATGCAATTGCGAAACCTGTACTTCTGCAAATCCTAAGGATAAAAGGTTCAGAACTTCAGCTTACATTGAAACCGGCGATTCAAAACTGCTTATCGATACTTCTGTGGATTTCAGACAGCAGATGCTGCAGAACAATATCAGCGATATTGACGCTGTGCTCTATACCCATCATCACGTTGATCATATTTTCGGTATGGATGATCTCAGACAGATCACTCAGAGACACAAAAAGAAAATTCAGATCTACGGAAAAAAGGAAACTCTCGACGAAATGAGAATCACATTCAGATATGTTTTTGACAAACAGCTGATAAGGCACAATTCAGTTCCCATAGTCGGATTCAATGACAGATCTGTCAGAAAATTCAAAGCGGCAGATGTCGACGTTATACCCGTTGAGGTTCATCACGGTAATATTAAAATATACGGATACAGGATAAATGATTTTGCATATATTACTGATGCAAGCGCAATTGATGAAAAGGAAATGAAGAAGCTGAAGGGTCTTAAAGTTCTGATCTTAAATGCGCTGCGCATCCGACCTCATCCGACACATTTCAACCTTCAGCAGTCTGTTGAAATCGCAAAGATCCTGAAACCGGAGAAAACATATTTCACTCATCTCACTCATGACATTCTCCATAAAAAAATTAATGAAACTCTTCCAAAAGGAATTGAACTTGCTTATGACGGACTTGAACTTGACCTGTAAATTAAATATCTGAATGAAATCAACTCTTGTAACAGCAGCCCTCGAAGCCGGAAAAATTCTTAAGGAAAACTTCGGAGGGAATTATAAAATCAGCAGCAAGGAAATTGTTTCCAATCTTGTAACTGAAATTGACAAACTCTCCGAAAAGAAAATAATAGATATCATAAAAAAAGATTTTCCCGATCACTATATCCTTTCCGAAGAAGCCGGAGCATTGAAACAGGATTCGGAATTCAAATGGCTGATTGATCCTATAGACGGAACTGTTAATTACGCACACTCCATTCCGCTTACATGCGTCTCAATTGCTCTTGAAAAGAAAGGCGAAATTATCATTGGGGCTGTCTACAATCCCTTTTCCGGGGAATTTTTCTTTGCGGAAAAAGGGAAAGGCGCTTTTCTCAATGATAAAAAAATTATTGTCTCCGCAGAGGATGAACTGAGAAGATCTCTTCTTGTGACCGGCTTTCCTTATAATTCCAGTTCATATAAACCGGATCCGGTTAATACTTTCAAAAAATTCCTAATGCAGGATATACCAATCAGACGGCTTGGTTCGGCAGCTCTTGATCTGTGCTGGACTGCATGCGGGAGATTTGAAGGATTCTGGGAATATAATCTGAATGCATGGGATGTTGCCGCAGGTTATTTAATACTGACGGAAGCCGGCGGACAGGTTACGGATCTTAAGGGAAATGAATTTTCAGTATACGGAAAAGAAATTCTTGCTTCTAACAGACTTGTCCATAGGCAGATGATAGAAGTGCTTCAGTCCTGAGAGATTTACAGGAATCCCGCGGATCAATTTGAATTTTAATACTGGATCTTTTCTTCCTTTTTAACCCATTCATCAAAAACTTTTTTCGCATCATCATGATCTATCTGCATTACCGGAATCTTTCTTTTATCATGAGGTTTTGAGATTTCCTCATAAATAAAATTATCGTCAAAATTTATTTCAGCAGCGTCCTTCTTTGTATTTGCAAAATAAATCTTGTCGAGTCTTGCCCAGTAAATTGCCGAAAGGCACATCGGACATGGCTCGCAGCTTGAATATATCTCACATCCGGAAAGATTGAAAGTCCCGAGGATCCTGCATGCCTCTCTTATCGCTTCTATCTCAGCATGAGCTGTCGGATCATTTTTTGATGTGACTTTGTTGGAGCCGGATGAAATAATTTCTCCGTCTTTTACTATTACCGCTCCAAACGGTCCGCCGTCACCGCTGTTCATGTTTTCTCTCGAAAGTCTCACGGCTTCCTTAATGTACTCCAGTATTTTATTCTGCATTTCCGTGTTAGAATTAAAATGTGAACTTATAAATAAGAATATAAAACTTCAATGTTATTAAACTTCGGTTGATTTATTCACTTACCAGTGCTGTCCAAAACATATTCAAATCAATAAAAAAACTTTAATAATGAACTCTACTTAATCTTTTAATTTAAAACATTTTTTTAACCCACCTATGATAAATT
>JAFDZR010000064.1 GCA_018266875.1 Bacteroidota bacterium | reverse complement strand
AGGAGCGATATTATCAATGCTTCTGCCGGAGAGGATTCCGGATCTCCAGTATTGAGTTGAGACTGAAGTTCTTGCAGTAATTCTGAAATACATTGTTCCGCTGCTGTTTGTAACTGAGTCAAAAGGAGTATCAGCAGTGTAAGCATAGAACGGTTCATTCGTAGCCGGAACGTAAGCTATGTTTTCCCATGCGAAAATACCCCCGATCGGCGGATAACTTCTTTGAACTACATAATCTGTTATTGTGCCAATACTTTGAACATCATATCCGCTTCTTGCCCACTTCAGAAATACCTTTCCTCCCTGATCATTCGGTACGTCTTTCAACGTATTGAATATTGGTTTTACGGATGGAGAAGATGATAAATAAAGATAAGTTCTGCCGGCATCGGTTCCGCCTGCATCATTTAAAGATGCTCCTGCCATTACATCGGAAAATCCGTCACCATTCATATCACCGGCCGAAGATACAGAGTATCCAAGCTGATCACCTGCTGCTGCTCCGGTCATTGTTATATCTGAAGCATTATTCATTTCGCTTCCACCGAAATAGACATAAGCTCTTCCTGCATTAGAACCTCCCGCATCATTTAAAATCGCTCCTACTATTATATCATAATATCCGTCTCCATTGACATCTCCTGCCGATGACAATGAATAGCCGAACTGGTCACCTGCCGCTGCCCCTGTCATTGTGATATCGGTAATAGTATCGGGTGAATTTCCTCCAAAATAAATGTATGCTCTTCCGGCATCTGCTCCGCCTGCATCATTAAGCGGCGCTCCGATTATTATATCATTATATCTGTCAGCATTGAGATCTCCTGCTGATGAAACAGAAAATCCGAATTGATCGCCCGCCGCTGCTCCGGTCATTATCAAATCTGCTATTGTATCAGTAGAAATTCCTCCGAAATAGACATATGCTCTTCCGGCATTATTACCTCCGGCATCATTTCCAAATGCTCCGACTATTACATCAGAATATCCGTCACCATTTACATCTTCGGCTGATGAAACTGAAATGCCAAAGTTGTCACTTACCGCTGCTCCGGTCATTATGACATCTGCAACATTATTCATAACACTGCCTCCGTAATAGATATATGATCTTCCTGCGTTAGATCCTCCGGCATCATTTCCAAACGCTCCTGCTATCACATCAGAAAAGCCGTCACCATTTACATCTCCTGCTGATGAAACAGAATATCCGAATTGGTCACCTGTTGCTGCTCCGGTTATTATGACATCTGCAATATTGTCAGGTGAATTTCCTCCGAAATAAATGTAAGCTCTTCCGGCATTAGAACCGGCTGCATCATTTAAAGGCGCTCCGATTATTATATCATTAAATCCGTCACTGTTTACATCTCCTGCAGATGAAACTATAAATCCGAATTGATCACCTGCTGCTGCTCCGGTCATTGTGAGATCCGCGACATTATTCAGGATACTGCCTCCGAAATAAACATAAGCTCTTCCGGCATTAGAACCGGCTGCATCATTAAAGGGCGCACTGATTATTAAATCATTGAATCCGTCACCGTTCATATCTCCGGCAGATGATACAGAATATCCAAATTGGTCATTTGCCGCTGTACCTGCGAAGAATTCATCCACAATATCCGTTCCTGTCATAGAGTTGAGATAAATGTAAGCTCTTCCGGCATCAGAACCGGCTGCATCATTTAACGGCGCCCCGATTATTATGTCTATATATCCGTCACTATTTAAATCTCCGGCAGATGAAACAAAAAATCCGAAATTGTCATCTGCCGCAGCTCCGGTCATTATTACATCTGCAACATTATTCATTGAGCTTCCTCCGAAGTAAATGTAAGCTCTTCCCGCACTAGTTCCTCCGGCATCATTTCCTTCCGATCCTATTATCACGTCGCTGTATCCATCTCCATTGACATCTCCGGCTGATGAAACAATATATCCGAAATTGTCAATTGCCGCAGCTCCGGTCATTATTACATCTGTAACATTATTCATTGAGCTTCCTCCGAAGTAAATGTAAGCTCTTCCCGCACTAGTTCCTCCGGCATCATTCAAAGGTGCTCCTGCCATTACATCGGAAAATCCGTCACCATTTACATCTCCGGCTGTAGATACACAAAACCCAAACTGATCACCAGCTGCTTCTCCGGTCATAATAACATCTGCAACATTATTCATAGTGCTTCCTCCGAAATAAATGTAAGCTCTTCCTGCAGCTGATCCGCCGGCACTGTTTAATGGAGCTCCGACAATTACATCACCATATCCGTCACCATTCACATCACCTGCTGAAGATACAGAATTTCCAAACTGATCACCTGCTGCACCTGTTAAAGTCAGATCAACAACATTATTCATAACACTGCCTCCAAAATAAATATAAGCTCTTCCGGCATCTGCTCCGCCGGCATCATTTCTATTCGCTCCGACAATTACATCACCATATCCGTCACCATTCACATCACCTGCTGAAGATACTGAAAATCCGAATTGGTCAAATGCCGCCGCCGCTGTAAGAATAATGTCTGCAGAATTATCCATATTACTTCCTCCAAAATAAATGTAAGCTCTTCCGGCGTTAGAACCGCCGGCATCATTTAAAATCGCTCCCACTATTACATCAGAAAATCCGTCACCATTTACATCACCGGCAGTTGAAACACAAAATCCAAACTGATCACCTGCCGCAAGACCTGTTAAAATTATATCAACACCTGAATTTAAGATACTTCCTCCGAAATAAATATAAGCTCTTCCTGCATCTGTTCCGCCTGCATCATTTCTATTCGCTCCGATTATTATGTCATCATATCCGTCACCGTTTACATCACCCGCTGAAGATACTGAAAATCCGAACTGATCACCAGCTGCATATCCCGTAAAGAATTTTTCCTGCATTGCATCGCCTTCGGGATATTCGTTTTGAATTATCTTTTGCCCGTTCTCGTCAGTTAGTGAATTGAGCCACTCCTTTGTAATTCCGGTAGGGAGCGAATCGCTGTTCAAGTTTGGAGAGTTTTGAGTGTAAGTTAAATCACTTTCACTTCTGATCCGGTTAGCTTCGGCAGATCCGGTCAGTAATAACAAAATTGCTGAAAGACAGAAAAGTTGGATGTAATTCTTCATGAGTTTGGTTTTATGTTTGTGTAAAATATTTGTTTTAAATTTATTTTGCAAAACCGGAGTTTTGCAAGCAATTGCGTTCCCAAACAGTCCGCCGAGGCGGATTGGGAACGAGCATCAAAAAAATTTAAGTAACTATTAACTATTATAATTGTAAGATTCATTTTTCTGAATTTAATGTTTTGCTGTTGGTAAGGTTCATATTCATTTTCATTTTCATAAAGTTATTTTTCTACAGTTAATTTTGGATCTGTTTATATATAAAAAGCGAAGCAACCATATTCATTATTCCCGGGAGAGAATAAGGAATGAATTAAGATTGCCTCGCTCAAAATCAAATATGTTTAAACTTCTCTCCCGGAGAATACTGCCAAATTAAATCCTTAAAAAATTATATCAAAAGAAATTTTTTCGGTTTTGTTACCCGGGTAAAATTGCGGTATGCTTTTTTGATTCAAAAATATGCTATTTTTATTCTGTTTTTTTAATTTGTATTCATTAATCCGTTACCAGAATGATAAAATCAAATTTAATACCGGTTCTGAAATCATTTTCAAAAAAGGAATTAAATGAATTTGAAAAATTTCTTAATTCTCCTTTTTTCGGATGTAAAAAGTTTGTGCTGAATTATTATAAGGTTTTAATCAAGCATTATCCTGAGTTTAAAGAAGAGGATATCGGAAAGGAAAAATTATTCGGAATTGTATATAAAGACAGGAAATATAATGATGCCCTAAACAGAAGGATCGTATCAGATCTGCTGCGTTTTGCTGAAGAGTATATGACATATATTAATTTTAAGAGAGAACGGTTTATGACAACCCGTTGTACGCTAAATGAATTAAGAAGCAGAAAGCTTGAAAAATTATTTCAGTTAAGATCTGAATCTATGCTTGACAGAATTGAGAAATCCCCGACTGTTGATCCGTCTCTTATGCTTGAATCCTATTTTGTTCACATGGAAATGAGTACCGAAAGATCTTCCATAAGAAATGAAAAAAGACATGAAAGTTCAAGACGGGCAGCAGAAGATTTCATTTCAATATTTATATGTGTGTTTTATTCTTACTTAAGACATACAATTACCTTTGTAAAAGAAATAAGGAAAAATTCTGAGTTAATGTCAGGTTTTCTCAGCAATTTTAATTTTGATTCTTTTTTAAAAGCAATAGATAGTAATCAAAGTATATATAATGTATATATCAAAATGATAGGGTATAGTTACAAAATTGTATATGACATTGAAGACAAAAAAGCGGTTAATGATCTGTGGAATCTTCTGAACAATAATCCGGGTTACTTTTCAAAAAAAGATATGCTGGATATCTATGTGACATTGGTTACATTTTACAGATATCACAACAATAAATATGACAATATATATCTTAACGAGGAATTGTATATTTATAATGATATTCTTAAGCACAAAATATATTTCAATTTGCAGCTTAGTTTCTGCAGAAATTACATAAGACTCAGCGCGTTGAAACCGGACCCGGAAAAGATCAGGGAATTCAGCGAAGAATACAGTCCGGATTTCCCCCCAGAGTACAAACAGGATCTTATTGAGTATTGTGAATCGGTTTATTCTTTTGAAAAAAAACTATTTGAAAGATCTCTGACAGCTGCATCGAAAGTTAATATTGAAAAGGAATTATTTAAAAAGGATATAAAGATCTTAAAGATAAAAAATTATTATGAACTTGATTATACCGACTCTGTATATTCAGAAATTGATAACTTAAAACATTTCCTGACTGATGCTGAAACAATTAATGCGGAAGCCATGACTAAGAGCAGAAAATTCATAAAATATATCTCTGCCATAATGCGGGGAAAAGAAAAAAAGTCAAATACAGATCTGTTTGTTTTAAAAAAAGAACTCAGTAAAGAAGTTAAAACAGAGGAAAAGAACTGGCTGCTGACAAAAACGGAAGAGCTATTGAAAACCGTTGGCTAAAGCCAACGGTGATGAAGTCTGTTAGGTCGGATTTTTATTACTGTTCCGAGCAACCCGGATTCTGAAAGAGTCCTCCGATAAAGGCTGAGAAACTCTGATTGGGAAAATTAATGTTGGCTAAAGCCAACTGTAATGAAGTTCAATATCATGGAGTAATTTTCCCAACAAAATTA
>JAFDZR010000063.1 GCA_018266875.1 Bacteroidota bacterium | reverse complement strand
AGGAGCGATATTATCAATGCTTCTTCCGAAGAGTATTGCAGATCTCCAGTACTGTGAAGGGATCGATGTCTTTGCAGTTATTCTGTAATAGAACATTCCATTGGAATTCGATCCGGAATCATAAGGTGTCGGAGAATTTATCGAATAAAAAGAATTTTTATTTGCGGGAATTTCTGAAATGTTTGACCATGCAAAGTTACCACCGCTCGGCGGTGAACTTCTTTCGACCACATAATGCGTGATCAGATCCAAACCATTCACATCATATGAACTCCGAGCCCATTTCAATTCAACATTTCCGCCTTGATCATTCAGAACATCTTTCACATAATTTAATATCGGTTTGGCTGAGATCGCTGAACCGGTATAAATATAAGATCTGCCTTTTGGATTATTTGTTGAAGCGCCGACTATAAGATCTGAGTATCCATCTCCGTTTATGTCTCCCGCCGCTGAAACCGCTCCTCCGAATCCGGATGATAATGTGTCTCCGTACATTGAAATATCCTCGGTCGAATCCATAACAGCGCCTCCGAAATAAACTCTGGCTGATCCTACATTTGAACTATTAGATAAACCAATTAAAATATCTGAGTATCCGTCAGCATTTATATCACCGGCAGAAGAAACAGACCTGCCGAAGGAATTGCTGCCTGAGAAATAAAGATCGGGTACGTTGTTTACATTTGAACCACCATGAAAGATATAAACTCTTGTATTACCAGCATAAGGATGATAGGTTGCGACCATAACGTCAAAGTATCCGTCACCGTTTACATCACCGGCATCAGATACCTTATCTCCGAAATACGAATACGGACTTTCTCCGTTCAAAGTAACATCCGCTCCGGAATTCATTGGTGATCCGCCGAAATAAATATAAGCCCTTCCGAAAGTAGAAGAATGTCCGGATGCACCGACAATCACATCCGAATAACCGTCGCCATTCATATCACCTGCTGTCGAAACTGAATTTCCGAATTCATCTGAGCTTGATTCTCCAAACAAATTCACATCCTGAACATTGTCCATTACAGCCCCGCCGAAATAAATATTAGCTCTTCCTCTGCTGCTTGAATATCCGGATGCACCGACAATCACATCTGAATAACCGTCGCCATTTAAATCGCCGGCTGAAGAAACGGAAGTACCGAAAAAATTATAAGTTGTATCACCTGTCATTATTACATCTGCAACATTATTCATTGAAACCCCGCCGAAGTAAATATAAGCTCTTCCCCTGTAAGTTGAATATTCACTGGCTCCGATTATAACATCCGAATATCCATCACCATTTACATCACCTGCAGAGGAAACACTTGTTCCGAAAGAATTTGAAGTTGTTTCGCCTGTCATTGTAACATCAGCAATATTATCCATACCCGCACCGCCATAATAAATATAAGCTTTCCCGGTTCTGCCTGAATATTCTTTTGCGCCAACAATGACATCTGAATATCCGTCACCATTAACATCTCCCGCGGAAGAAACCGATATTCCGAAATATAAAAAACCGGAAACATTTTCTCCGATCAGAACCAAATCCTGAACTATTGTACCTTTCATGAAATAGTCATAAACATATACTCTGCCTGTACCGTTGTTGAAACCATTAGCCCCGCAGATCACATCAGAATATCCGTCACCATTTACATCACCGGCAGATGATACTGAAACACCAAAGCGACTGTTAGTAGTCTCACCGGCAATAGTCACATCTGAAATGTTATTCATTTGTTCCCCTCCAAAATATATGTATGCTTTTCCTGCACTTGATGAATATCTGTCCGCACCTACAATCACATCTGAATATCCGTCGCCATTTACATCGCCTGCTGACGAAACTGAAATTCCGAAATAATTAGTTATCGTTTCGCCTGTCATTGTCACATCAGCCGTATTATCAGGTGAAAAACCTCCATAGTATATGTATGCTTTTCCGGTGAAAGATGAATTTCCGTATGCGCCTGTAATGACGTCTGTAAATCCATCACCATTCACATCCCCGGCGGAGGAAACAGAATATCCGAAATTGTTTCCTGTGGCTTCTCCTGTCATTATGACATCTGCCAATGTATCGGGTGAATTACCTCCAAAAAATATATAAGCTCTTCCGGTACTTCCCGAATATCCGTTTGCACCGACAATGAAATCTGAAAATCCGTCACCGTTAAAATCACCCGCATCTGAAACGGATACTCCAAAATAATTTAAACTTGCTTCTCCGGTAATAGTAAGATCAGCAATTGTGTCAGGAGAAATGCCTCCGTAATAAACATAAGTTCTTCCTCTGCCGGAATTAAAACTAAGTTCTCCCAAAATTATATCAGGAAATCCGTCACCATTAATATCTCCCGAAGAGCTTACTGAAGTTGCGAATCTGCTGCTTCCCGACTGACCTGTCATTATCATATCTGCAGTATTATTCATTACTGCTCCGCCAAAAAATACATAGGCTCTTCCTTTGTCTGAGCTGTAACCGTCAGCACCCACTATTACATCATCGTATCCGTCTGCATTTATATCACCTGCACCGGAGACAGACCATCCGAAATAGTTACTTGTCGTCTCACCGGTCATAACTAAATCGGGTGCAGTATTCATATTGATGCCACCATAATAAATATAAGCTCTTCCTGTAAAAGAAGTATATCCGTAAGTGCCGACTATAATATCACCAAATCCGTCACCGTTCACATCTCCTGCATTGCTTACAGAAAATCCGAACTGACTTGATGTCGATGGTCCGTTAAAAATTTTTCTCTGCATTGCATCGCCTTCCGGATCTTCAGGATTTTCACGTGTAATATTGCTTTCATTTTTCGAATTAAGTCTGTTTCCTCTTTCATCGCGGAGATTGTTCAGCCACTCTTCTGTAACTCCGGCAGGAAGTGAATCTTTTTCTGATAATTTCTGAACATCGGTTTCAGCCGGAGAAGAAAGGGAGTTATCTTTATCTGATCTTAGCAGATTAGAATTTGCATCTGCAGCAATTGAAAAGATAATCAACACAAGAATTACTGTTTTGGGAAATGCGGATATTTTTATCATGTTTATTTTTTTTATTTAACGTTTATTGTTTTTATTCTCTGAGTATTTAAAAAGCTTCATAAACAAATTTTAAAATATTTAGCTTTAAAACCTGCTCAAACTAACATTTGACAAATTTTATTTCAAAGAAATTTTGAGATAAATGTTACCGCTGATTTTTCATTATTACTTTACTATTATATGAATTCAGCACTTATTTCTATTTTTACTTATTATTGAACCCTATAAATGTTACTAAAAAATGCAAAGATCTAAACTAATTCCGATTCTTAAATCATTGACAAAAGCTGAAATAAAAGAATTTGACAAATTTCTTGACTCCCCTTTCTTTGGCTGCAGCAAATTTGTGCTGAATTTTTACAGGACATTAATAAAGTTTTATCCGGAATTTAATGGGAAGGATATTTTGAAAGAGAAACTCTTCAGTTTGCTTTACGGCAGCAGGGAATACAATGACGCTCTGACAAGAAGAATGACATCGGATCTTATCCGGCTTTCGGAAGAATTTCTTTTACAGAAAAATTTCAGGAACAACAGCCCTCTCAGGAGCAGCTGCATGCTGAATGAACTCAGAAAAAGAAATCTGGAAGATCATTTCAGGATCAGGTCTGAAGCAGTATTAAAAAAAATCAGTTCCTCTGAATCGACAGATCCGTATTCTCTTCTGGAAACATATTTTGTAAATCTTGAGGTAAAGGAATTCCGGACATTATTGAGAGATTCAAAAATGCATGAAAGTTACAGAACATGTGTGGAGGCATTTACAGTTTTGTTTCTCAGAATAATTTTCCCATACATAAGGCATATCAGTACTTTCTCCGAAGAAATAAGATACAGCAGCGGACTGATTGATTCATTCATCAGTAATTTCGACAACGATTCTTTTTTAAACCAGCTGGAAAATACGGAAACCGGATTTTCACTTTATCTGAAGATGCTGATCTATGCACATAAGATCGGAACAGACAATAACGACAGGGAAAGTTATTTTAAACTGAAGGAATTGATTGAAAATAAACGGAAAGTATTCTCTGAAAATGAACTGAAGAATATATATATAACTATCATTATCTTTCTTACTTATCAGAATGAACAATTTGACAATATTTTTCTGGATGAATCGTTTGCGCTTTATAATCTCTTTCTGAGCGAATATTATCTGAATAATCCGAAGTCAAAAATTCAGTTAAGCTTCTGCCGTAATTATATCAATCTTTGCAACCAAAAAGAAGAAACCGGTAAGATAAGGGAGTTTAATAAAAAATTTACGGAACAGTTTCCGGCTGAATATAAGGAAGACATTCAGAATTTCTGCGAAGCGAATTATCTGTTTCAGAAAAAAAAGTTTGAACGGTCGCTGAATCACGCTTCAAAAGTAAATGTTGACAGAGATATTTTCAAAAAGGACATTAAGATACTGAAATTAAAAAATTACTATGAACTGGGTTATTTTGAATCATCATATTCCGAGCTCGACAACCTGAAGCACTTATACTCCGCCTCAAATAATTTAAAACCTGAAACGATCAGAAAAGGAAAGAAATTTATCAGAATCTTTTCATCACTTTTAGATTTAAAGACCGGTAAAGTAAAGACAGACATTGGTATTCTGGAAAAACAACTAACAAAGGAAAAATCATTTTATGAAATGAAATGGATTTCCGAAAAAATAAAAGAACTAAAATAAAAGAATCAGAATCATAAAACTAAAATTAAATCCCGTATGTAATTCTCATTCCATTTTATAATTCTGAATCCATTCCCGTTTTAATCCCATTGTACATTATCAGCGGCGTTAAAAGACACTGTTCTTATATTTTATTTCTTTACATTTACAATTTATCAATTATAAATTATAAATTGAAATTTAAGAATTATGGAAAAAATTTACAGGCTGCAGATTAAAAAACAACCCGCAACCCGTAAATATTAACTGTAACCCGTAACTTGTAACTCGTAAAGTCAAACAACCCAAGTATTTGACATTTGAAATTTAGAATTTGCAATTGCTCTTAAGGAGTAATTTTCCCAACAAAATTAAACCCGTTATTATCCGCAAATACCGCATCAGCCAGATCCACCAGTCCGTCTCCGTTCAAATCTGAAGGCACATAACCGGATATAAAATTAAATGAATCATTATCAATCAAAGTGCCGTCTGCGAGATCTATAGTACCGTCCTGATTCACATCGCCGCTGTAAACAGCGTAAACTACAGGTGACATATCAACCTGGATTTGATTGTTGCCGTATGCTTTCGAAGAACTTCCTGTGTAATCATAATTCATTTCCGTCCCGCATATAAATGGCTCGCCACCGGCTCTGCTCCAGGTTTCAATTGTATTTCTGTGTCTGAGGATCAGATAATAATTTCCTGACTGCGAGTTATTGAAAATACACTTGATTGTAAGTTGTGCTGAATCTAAAATTACTTTTGATGAATCCACTAGATTATAGGGCGAACTGTTTTTTCTCAGATAAGCTTTTACTGTATCTTTAATGTTCAGTCTGTTCAGAGAAGGATTGTAAAAACCTTCTATCGAAGCCTTTATTGTAAAAACGGAATTCAATACTCCAAGCAGGCAGTACCTTGCTGTCATACCGTCTGTAAATCCGGCTCCTTCAGTTGTTGAACCGCAGGCATATATGTAACCTTTATCGTAGTTGATTGCCATCGCATTTAATTTTTCAGAAGATGATTCCGTAAACCTGCTGACAAAACATGAATCTCCGGTCGCCATGTCATATTCTACAATTACAAAATCATAATTAGTGCCTGATCCTGTACTTCCTCCTCCTACAAAGATCTTACCGTTTTTGCCCTGCACAATAGAAGTTGGAAGATCAGAATTGTTTGCAGTACCGTTAAATCGTTTTGTCCATAATGTTGCTCCGCTGACTGCATCGTATTTTATTGTTGCAAAATCATCATTGGACTGTAAACCCGTACTTTCGCCTGTCACATAAACTCCTCCGAGCGTATCAACCATTATTGCTCTTGCAATATTTCCCGAACCAATGTAGAAATAAATGTTGCTCCAGATTGAATCACCTGCGGAATTGTATTTAATAGTTGCAAACTGTGTTCCCACAAAACCGGTACCTTTCCCTGTTACATAAACATTCCCTGAATTATCGACTGCAACATCGTTGGCTTCATCATGTCCATGAGCCAGATAATCATACTGCCTTGTCCATTTTAAATTTCCGGCTGAATCATATTTCACTGTCCTGAAATCATGACCAGTATTTGATGTGCTTATACTATACCCTACCACATAAACATTTCTGAACCTGTCTGAAATCACCTTGTTCGCATAATCCGCCGAGCCAAAGTCAATCACCTTTGTCCACATCACTGTCCCTGCAGGATTATATTTTATTGTCACAAAATCATTTCCGGTAGCTCCTCCCATATGCGCATATCCTGTGACAATTATGTTCTGGGATGCATCTACACAAATGGAAGTTGAAACATCAGCATTTGCCGAGCTGCCGTTATATCTTTTTACCCACTGCTGTACTCCGTCAGAATTGTATTTAATAGTAAGATAATCCGCTCCGTCATTGGATGCTCCTTTGCTTTCACCTGTTACATATACATTTTCTGAATTATCAATTGCCAAAGAGTAAGCAACATCTTTGCCGTCCCCTGTACCGTTGTATTTTCTTGTCCATAATGTATCGCCCTCAGGATTGTATTTGATGGTAACAAAATCCGAATTTGCTCCGGATGAGCTGTATGTCTCTCCGGTGGCATATGCATTTCCTGAAACTGAACTGACTTTAATGTCATAAAGCTTGTCGGCGTTGTTTGCCGTCCCGTTAAAATGTTTTATCCAGCAGTTATAAACATTTACACACTGTGAACTGACTGGTCCGGAAAATAACAGCAGTGCCCCAAAAATGTAAAATAATTTCTTCATTTTGAATTGTTTTGATTTTTTAATAATTTTTTTATGGAGAATTTTTTACAAGTGTTAATTGAACTTTTAATATCTTAAACATCTTTGGGTGGAATATTTAAGTATTATTTTGATTAAGTCCAAAAAAAGAATCAGCTTAATATTCTGTCATGCTCAAGACCATAAAATGAGCAGAAATATTAAACCATTGAATACAACCGAATAAAATTAATTTTAGGAAATATAAATTCAAGACAAATCAAAATCTGTCCTGTAGACAACTTTTAATTTTCACGCTTTATAAATTTTAGCATGGGATACTTTTTAAAATACTTTATAACTTTTGAATACATTTGTCATTTTTAAAGAAACTGAAATGCATAACCTGATATATACAGTAAATGTAAGATCAGGTACAATTGAATAGACTGCAGATTCGTTTGCAGAAGTTTAAATCGAATTTGCTTATAAATAATTTGTACAGCTTGTGCCCTATTTTGCAAAAAATATTGCAAAGACAATGAACGAGATCCAGGCCATGAGCCATCCGAACATTATCAGCAGCAGAAACAAAAGTACATTATAATTTTTAATTAATTCAGACAGGTGATGTAAATGTGCTCTTATTGACATGATAAACTTCCTTCGCTTTTGTTTTTAATCAACTTTAGATTTTTCTGAATCTACTGCAAAATTAATCAAATTTAACGCCGGAAAAAATCCAAAAATCCAATAAGCAGTTCATGGTAAATCAGTGCTGTCCAAAACATTTTCAAATAAATAAAAAAACTTTAATAATGAACTCTAATTTATGTTTTAATTTACACAATTTTTTTAACCCACCTGTGATAAATTGCCGAAAAGAAATTCAGAGTATTGGCGCAAAGCAAAAATTTCCTGTTTGAGCCAACCGTCATCGCTATTCTGACGGTTGGTGAGTTGAAATTTTTGCCGCCAATATGAATGAATTTCTGGCAATTTATCACC
>JAFDZR010000062.1 GCA_018266875.1 Bacteroidota bacterium | reverse complement strand
AAATTAATTTGGACAGTATTGATTGTAAATAATTTTATCTGAGTAATAAATACTTTCAGGAATTATTCTGTCAGTACAAAATCCGCAGAATTTATTTTTATTACATTTTTCAAATAATAAGGAAAAGGTATTTTGCATAATGTTAAAACTAAACATTCTGGATCAGTCACCTGTAACCGAAGGCATTACCCATGCTGAAGCTGTTCGGCAGACAATAGAGCTGGCCAAATTTGCCGACAGTCTCGGATACCACAGATACTGGGTTGCGGAGCATCACAGTTCGGCTTCATTCGCTTCTGCAAGTCCGGAAATAATGATCACGGCTGTAGCATCGGCAACTGAAAACATCAGAGCCGGCTCGGGAGGTATTCTGATCAGTCATTACAGTCCTCTGAAGATCGCGGAACAATTCAATATGCTTCAGTGTCTTTTTCCGGGGAGAATTGATCTGGGAATTGGAAGAGCTCCCGGCGGTGATGCAAATATTGTTAAGGCAATGCGTACATCAGGTGAAAACGCGTTTTCAAAAATACAGGAACTGATAACATATCTCAGGCGGTCTTCCGGTAATGAAGCCGTCGGAACAGTAAAGGCTGTTCCCGGCGGAATGGAACTGCCGGAAATTTGGATACTTGGCACAAGCCCTGACAGCGCTTTATTCGCCGCTGAAAACGGTCTTCCCTATACTTTCGGGAGTTTTATAAATGATGAATTCATGCTGCCGTGCTTTCAGAGTTATTATCAGAATTTTAAACCTTCTGCTTTCCTCAAAGAACCTTATCTCAACCTTGCTTTATTCTCAATATCCTCGGAAACTTCCGAAGAAGCCTCTTCGCTTGCAAGGTGTTCAGAATACTGGCTTTCACAGACTTTTCTTAAAGGGAAGAATATTCCTTTCCCGGACAAAAAAACAACATCGGAATATAATTTTTCAATAGAGGAAAAAATGCTAATTCAGCACAGAAGGAAATCTGCAGTGATCGGAGATGCGGAGTCCGTAGCCGTTAAGCTTAAACATATAGCGGAGAAATATGCTGTTCATGAATTAACCGTTGTAACCATTACATCGGAGTTTGAAGACAGGAAAAGATCTTATGAACTTCTTTACAATAAAATGCAGAAGCTGACTAAGTAGACCGGTAGTGTTTTATTTTTTTCTGAAAAGGAGATTCAGTATTCCCGGGATTGTATTCCGGTCATCGTCAGAAAATTCCCCTATTTTAATTATCTCAAACCCGGATCCTACTGCAGCCGAAATATATTCTGAAATATTGTGTGTAAAACATTTTAAAACATGTTCACCTTCATCAGAACTGAATCTAGCCTTTGTTCCTGAATATTGTTTATAAGGATGAAGCTCACCTACATAAACCAAACCGTGTTCATTTGTATGTTCTGCTGCGCTTCTGAAAATATGACAAAGGTCTTCGACATGCTCCAGTACAAGGCTGAATACAATAAGATCAAATTTATCCGATGTGAAATCCCATGATTGATTAATGTCTGCAATGATAAACGAAGCATTACCGGAATTTATTTTCCGCACAGCAGCCGAAAGCATTTGTTCTGAAAGGTCAGCGCACAAGATCCTGTCAGCTTTTGTAATCAGGAATTCAGTATTTTTTCCCGTCCCGCATCCCGGTTCCAGACAGGAGCTGAATTCCAGTCCGCCAAGGACTTCCCTCAGTACTTTCGCTTCCAGGTCTCTTGTTCTGTTTTCGTCAGTGTCATAATGTTCAGCCCATTTGTTATAAGAGCTTTTAATGTCCATTTAATTTTTAAAGTATTTAAGTTTTGAATTTAAAACGGGAAATAAGT
The DNA here is from genome assembly GCA_018266875.1 of Bacteroidota bacterium. Classification (GTDB taxonomy): domain Bacteria; phylum Bacteroidota; class Ignavibacteria; order Tepidaquicellales; family Tepidaquicellaceae; genus UBA2330. Next base: position 13,286 of record JAFDZR010000062.1, on the reverse strand, counting down.
GATCTATTATTTTTTGAGAGGGATCTCTTCCAGAAATAAATTACTTTTTCATCAGGTGATCAAATCCGCCTTTTCTGAGGTTAATTCCGAATTCAAGATATGCCTTAAGACAGGCAAGAAAATTAGCCCAGCCTTCGGTGTTTCCTTTCAGCAATTTAATCCCTTCTTCATTATTCTCCATACCTTTTTCCGTAATGGTAACAACTGTCGAATTATCTTCCAGCGCTGACAGGTTAATATCAACTAAAATATCTTTTTTTCCGATTTCCCATGTAAATGAAATGCTTTTATGCTTTACCATTTTAACGACTTTTACGGGAAATCTAATATCGAACTCGGAAAATTTCCAGATGACCTCCCCGCCTTCTTCCATTTTCCCTGAGCTTTCGGATATAAAATAATTTTTCATTTTGTCCGGATCGGCGATGGATTCAAATACTTCGGAAGACGGCTTACTTATCCGAATTGCGGTTTTTATTTCAAGAAGATTTTCCAAATAATTTTTTTAAATGATTCAAATTTTTTCCCAAGTTATTGTAATTCATTTATATTTTCAATGTGAATTTGGGATATGAGTTCAGCTTAATCTGCTGTTTTATGAATATGCGTGATTACAAAAGTATTTTCTAATGCGTTAATTTTCTAAATTGAAATACTACTTTAATAAAAGTATATTTCACGACAATATGAAGATTTTATCAAATTATTCTTCAATAAAGGAGAAGATAAAAGAAGTCTGCGAGCGGGTGGGAAGGGATCCTGAAGAGATCACCCTTGTTGCTGTAAGCAAGACTTTTCCTTTTACAAGAATCATAGAACTTAATTCCATAGGTCATATGGATTTCGGTGAGAACAAGATCCGCGAAATGAGGGACAAATATTACAACATTTCATTTCAGTACAGCGGAAAGATCAACTGGCATATGGTTGGACATCTGCAGTCGAATAAAGTAAAGGACATAATTGCTTTCATTCATCTTATTCATTCTGTAGATACATATAACCTTGCGGAAGTGATCGACACCACAGCAAAAAAAATCAATAAAAAAGTGGACATTCTCATACAGGTAAACACGAGCAACGAACCTCAGAAATACGGAGTCGCACCTGATGAAACCGAAAGATTGTGCAGACAGATATCACTTCTTGAGAATGTGAATATAAAAGGACTTATGACCATGGCGAAATTCACTGATGACAGAGATGAAATACGCGGCAACTTCAGAACCCTGAAAGGACTGTTTGATAAGATCAAACCGGATTATCCCGATTTCAAATATCTTTCAATGGGAATGACAGGTGATTATGACATAGCGATTGAAGAAGGTTCGAATATGCTCAGGATCGGAACTGCAATATTCGGCGAGAGAGTAGCCAAAGATTAATTATTTTTAATTTAATTTAAATTCATCAGTTAAAAATGAACGAAAAGATACTTCCAAAGGAGATAAAGAAAACTGATTTCAGAAAAACATTCCGCGGATATGATTCTAATGAAGTGGATGCATTTCTTGAGACAGTAAGTCTGAGATATGAAAGACTGTACGAGGAAAACTCAGCCCTTCTTGAACAGATAAAAAATCTGAATTCCGATCTTGAAGTTTATAAAGAAAACGAATCGACTCTGCAGAAGGCAATAGTCAAAGCGCAGGATCTTACTGATGAGATCATTCAGAATGCAAAGAAAAAATCAGAGAATATTATAAAAGAAGCAGAACTCAATGCGCAGAAAAGTCTTCAGGATTCAGAAAAGGAAATTCTTTCCAGAAAACAGGAACTCGAAGAGCTTAAACTCCGCAATGACAAACTTGTGGAAGACGTGAAACTGTTCTTCATGGAAAAACTAAACGAGATGGATGAATTTGTCAGAAGCAGGAACATATACAAGATGGAGCTTGCAAAGAACATTCACAGGGAAACAGAGGAAGAGCTTCCTGAAGAGGAAAAGACAGGAAACATTAAAAAGATTTCCATTAATACCGCTAACTCAGATTTTACCGAGTAACTCCTACGTAAATTTATGACCGATAAACATTTCGAAGCATTAGAGCATTTAGGGAAAAAATTCAGGAGCATTCCCGAGACAGGTATAATTTTAGGAACAGGTCTCGGCGGGCTTGTAAAATACATAAAAGTCGAAGTGGAAATTGATTATTCCGAGATCCCGAATTTTCCCGTTTCGACTGTTGAATCTCATTCCGGCAAACTTATTTTCGGTAAATTATCCGGAAAGGATATTGTTGCGATGCAGGGAAGATTTCATTTTTATGAAGGTTACACAATGGACGAGGTTACATTCCCTGTACACATAATGAAATCACTCGGAGTGAAAAATCTCATTGCATCAAATGCATGCGGCGCGCTGAATCAGAAATTCAACAAGGCAGACCTGATGATAATGACATCTCACATAAATCTTCTGTTTAACACTCCGCTGAAAGGAATGAAAATAAATTTTACGGACGGCGGAAGAATCTATTCCCGCAGATTAATTGAACTTGCCGAATCAACTGCTCTTGAGAACGGAATATCTGTTCAGAAAGGAGTTTATGTACCGGTTCAGGGTCCAAATCTGGAGACTGTATCCGAATACAGAATGATCAGGAAAATGGGAGGAGATACAGTGGGGATGTCAACAATTCCCGAAGCGCTTGTTGCAAGTAATTTGGGAATGGAAGTGCTCGGCCTGTCGATCATTACAGACAAGGGATTCCCCGATACTCTTGAAGTGGCTGTTCTAAAGGATATACTGGAAGCAGCCGGAAAAGCTGAACCAAAACTGACCATGCTGATTCAGAAGCTGGTTGAGAAGTTATAAAAAAAAATTAAATTTAATTTCAACTTAATATTCAGAAATGACAGTACAATCCGAAAAAATAAAACTTTCTGCCGATTTTATCAGAAGCAGATTCCCGAAAAAATTCAAACCTGAATTGAGCATCATCACGGGAAATATACCGGAACTTGCCAAAAATTTTAAATCTCTCGGCGAACTGAAATATTCCGAAATACCTGAATTCAGAAGTTCAGATAAATCCGGCATTCCCGGTAAAATAATTTTTGCAAAAAGCAGAAAAAAGGATATTCTGTTTTATTCGGGGAGACCTCATTACTTTGACGGAGTTGACATGAGATCCATAGGACACAGGATTTATACGCTTAAGGAGCTCGGCATTAAGAAAATAATTTCAATAGATGAAACTGCCCATTTGAATCCGAGATTCGGATGCGGAGAACTTGCTCTGATATACGATCACATCAATCTAATGGGAGATAATCCGCTTATAGGAAAAAATGATGACGATCTCGGGCTTAGATTTCCTGATATGAGCAATGCTTACAGTAAGGATCTTTACAAAACGGTTTATAAAATTTTTCAGGAAAACAAGCTGAGAATAAACGAATCCGTATATCTCGGCATCACAGGTCCCGAAAGCGAAACTGAGGCCGAAGCAAGATTTTACAGAGAGATAGGATCAGACGTTCTCGGATACAGCATGGTTCCGGAGAATATTACATCCGTTCACTGCGGAATTCAATTCGCAGGTCTTGGTCTGATCTCAAGAGAGCTGATTGCAGACAAGATGCTCGAAGACAACCTTTCACGCAGGCAGAAGGAAAAAGAGCAGGCAAAAAATCTTGACACTGCCGTCGGATTATTAAGAAAGATCTTAACAGAAATTGCAGATAATATCTGAATTTATTCCTGAGAATAATTATTAAAGGTCATATAAATTTTAATGCGACCTCAGAATTGATATATTGACAGTTCATGAATTTTACGGAATCTTTTAATTCTGAGTCACAGTATTCAAATCCAAAAATCCGTTTTTATTTCTTTCAAAATTTTATAGATTATTGACAATCAGTTAAATTTATTTAATTTATCTTAATTCATTTTATGCAGACAAGACTGGAAGTGCCGAAAATGTACAAGCTTTTTATCGGCGGGAAATTCACCCGGACCGAATCCGAAAGATATACAGACGCCATTGATCCGAAAAACGGACAAAAGATCTGCAATATATCCCGCGCATCGAGAAAAGATATCAGGAACAGTGTAACTGCTGCCCGCGCAGGATTTGCTGACTGGAGCGGAAAGACTGCATATGAACGTGGTCAGATAATGTACAGATTCGCTGAGATGCTTGAAGGCAGAAAGGAACAGTTCATTCATGAGATATTCATTTCCACAAAGCAGTCAAGGTCCGTTTGCGCCAGAGAAGTCAGGAAAGCAATTGACAGATTAATTTACTTTGCAGGATTCTGCGATAAATGGATTCAGATTTCGGGATCTGTAAATCCTGTTCAGTCCGGATATTTTAATTTTTCGATACCCGAACCAACCGGCGTGGTAGGAATAATATTGCCTGACACCTTAAGCTTTCTTCCTTTGATCTCAAGATTATCAGCGGTGACAGCTTCAGGAAATACATGTATAATAATTGCAAATGAGGAATCGCCTATTCCCGCTTTGTCAGCGGCAGAGCTTATTGCCACAAGCGATTTTCCGGCCGGAGTAATAAATATCTTAACCGGGATAAAAAGCGAGCTCATACCTCATCTGGCGGGACATTATGATGTTAACGCTCTTGATGTCTGTGAAGAAAATAAATCGGATGTCAGGAATATTCAGGAACTCTGCGCAAATAATGTTAAGAGATTTAATTCTCTGAAAACCGGACACGACTGGTACAATGATGAAGATAATGAGAATCTCAGAGAGATTGAGAAATTCTCTGAACTGAAAACCGTGTGGCATACAATTGGAATGTGAGAAATTTCATTTCAATTTTATAATTTTTCCTGTAAATAAGATCTGTATTTTTAAAAAGATAAATTATTTAAGATATAAAACGGATGTCAAATATATTTAAATTGATAATCAGTATTGCGCTTTGTCAGCTTGCAGGCATAATCGGTTCATTTTTTACAATGGATGCAATACCGGGCTGGTATGCGGGACTGAATAAACCCGGGATCAATCCGCCCAACTGGATATTCGGACCGGTTTGGATCACTCTGTACTTTCTGATGGGGATTTCTTTATTCCTTGTATGGAAGGAGGATCTGAAAAATTCCAGGATTAAGAAAGCTTTTATCATTTTTATGATCCAGCTGGTTTTTAATACATTATGGTCGGTAATATTTTTCGGAACTCAGTCCATTGCAGGCGGGTTGATAGTAATTGTTATTCTCTGGATACTCATAATGATCACAATAAATAGTTTTATAAAAATATCAAAGCCAGCAGCGGCTCTTCTGATGCCTTATCTGCTGTGGGTTTCATTTGCCGCATTGTTAAATTATTTTATTTTTAAATTAAACTGAAAAGCTTTTAATGAAATTTTTATTCAGTACATGTTTTAAATTATTTTTTCTGCTTTTTCTGACAGCATCTTTATCTCACGCGGATACCGGATTTTCAGGTAACGATTCCCTGCAGTCGTCCGGCTCGATAAAAAATGAAAGACTTTATTTCGAGACTCAGGAACTTTCCAATACAGACGAAATAATAATGGAGCATGTCAGAGAAAATTTCCCGATCATATCCGAAGCTGATCTTCTGAAGATCGCATCGACCAAAACGGTAACACCAGTAATATCAGATGATTCGCTGAATAAAACCGAATCAGGCGGTATGTTCAAAGTCGCTTTTGAAGTGCCGGAAAATTTTCTTGTGGATTCCACCAAAATCATGTGGGAACTCAACATCCCGGCTTTTCAGTCCAGGTTATATCAGCTTTACAACGGAAGAAAGATATACATTGATACATGGCCAAATGTAGTCGGAACAATAAACGACAAGACCTACACCGGAAATTTCGAGGCATACAGGATCAGGAACTGGCCTTTCTACAAAGATCCCGATCCGAAAAAAGCAAACCTGAGTCCGACCCCTCCCGGCAAAGGAAATCCGCTTGGACTGTTCGTGGTTCATTATGATGAAAATTCACTCAGATATTTTCACGGTACCAACAAAAACAATCTGCTGTATTCCAAGATGAGGAATCTTTCTCACGGATGCGTAAGAAATGACAATGACAATATTCAGAAGATGAAAGAATTCATTATCAGAAAAATTGTAAAATCCAAAGATCTCACATACTGGCTGGACAGCAGAAAAACCATGGTTTATAATTTCGAGGAAGAGGATAAATTCCCGGTCAAAATCATTTACAAAACGTATGAAATAGACCGGGATGAAGCGGGAGATTATTTTATTCTATATAAGGATATATACAATTATGCATCCGGTAAAATCAACGAGACACTCAACGACCCGGGTCTTATCTTTCTTACAAACAAGGACAACCTGAAATCGGAATACAGAAAAAATATCGGGAATGATATTTCCGATGACGCTCTGAATGTTCTGACAGATTATCTGATTAACAAGGGTGAGGAATACGAAAAATATTACATCAAAGACCTGAAAAGCGCTCTGCACATTTCCAACTGATTAATTCCGCATCAGAAAGTTTCATCGCGCCATCTTATGATCTTCCAGACATCGTTAGAGGAATTTCTGACAAGATTCATGTCTGCAAATCCGTTCAGTCTTATCACATCGCTTGGATTGAATGTTATAGTGAGGTTGAAACTTCTTTTTACATTTTTTGAAAGTGAATCCCCTCCTTCAAATATAATATTATTCCATATTACTTCAAGTTTCTGGGAATTCTGGAAAAGTCCGCTCGTAGTGCGCATCTCAGTATTCCTGTCCCATGAGATATCATACCCAAGACTGTAATCCCTGTAGATAAATACAAACTGATCATCAAGAAGATTACCGTAAACAGTCGTATCCTTGAATGTATAGGCGTATTTGAAATTCTGAAAAACACCTTCCACTGTTTTCTGGTCAGTGATAATGGATGCAGGCGTGTTATTGTCCAGTCTGGGAGAAAAAATATTTTCGCATGAGTTTAAAACAAAGATCATCATAACAGTTACTGCAGAAACAGCAGCTCCGGAAAATATTTTCTTTTTATTATCCATTTGACTAATTGAACATATTCGCTTTAAGAACGCTCCAGGTGGTATCATTGCTTTCATTAATAAAATCATACCAGCTGTGAATTGACCATAAGCTTCTTGAATCGGGACTCATTACAAATCTTAATTTTCCTTTCGTGACTTTGGCAATATTCTGACGCGAATGATCATAAACGAGAATATAATCAGAATCAATGACGGTAGAATCAATTCCCGAATTGAAATTAATATTCGACAGAAACAGATTGGAAGATGATTCAGAATTTGTAAATGAGATCAGATTGCTGTAATAGATCCTTTCGCTGCTGAGGTTCCAGTTGATAAATACCGGATAAGCGGTCTGGGAAACAGCGTCCGGAATGAATCTGAATCTTCTGGATGAAAAGTTTGAATCCACGAAACACCTCATGTAATTATCGAGATTTTTTTCTGCGATTGCAAAATTAAGATTAGCCAGAACAATATCCGGAGATGTCGGCTGCGTAAATGTTGACCGTACTTCTGACGGAGGCTCTACGCCTCTTGTCCTGAATAGACCGCATCCGCAGTAAAAAATAAAAATCAGTATCAGTAATTTATTTAATCTTCTGAGCAAAGATAATAAGCCTTTTGGATTTTTTTTCGCTGAATTCATTACCGTAGTAATCTCCAAACAAAGATTTTATTTTAAAGTTATGACTTTTAAAACATTTAATCAATTCTTGCTTACTGTAAAGTCTGAGGATTTCATTGAAGCGGGTGATTTTTTTTCCTTTATGAATTTCTATATCCTTTATAATATATCCTTCTTTTATTCGTCTTTTCTGAACCACGGTGGCGTTACCGATCTTATTTCTGCTCCTTGGAACTATATTCTGTATTATGTAACCTGAGTTAATAAAATCGAAGACAAAATATCCTCCCTTCTTCAGGGAGTTTGATACATTTTCTATGACTCTGAAATTTTCTTCATCATTGTTAAAATATCCGAAACTTGTAAATATATTAACGGCGAGATCGAATGAATTTCTGAAATTGAATTTCCTCATGTCTTTTATCAGAAATTTCAGCCTGAGATCATTTTCTTTCGCTTCGGTAAATGATTTCTCTGCTTCACTGATGAGGAATTCCGACAGATCAAAACCTGTTACACTGAATCCTCTTTTTGCCAGCTGCAGAGAGTGCCTTCCGGCTCCGCAGGCAACATCAAGCACTTTTGAACCTGTGCGGATGTCAAGATTCCTCTGTATCAGATCGATCATATGACCGGCTTCCTCTTCATTCCTGTGACTGTAAAGTTCAAGATAAAGTCTGTTGGAAAACCATTTTTTAAACCACATAAGTATGTATTAAATTAAGATTCTTCCTTCGAAAGCTTTTGCAAGCGTGACTTCATCTGCAAATTCGAGATCGGATCCGACGGGGATTCCTCTGGCAATTCGTGTAATTTTCAGATCAAGCGGTTTCAGGAGTTTGCTGAGATAGAGAATGGTTGTTTCCCCTTCCACTGTGGGATTGAGCGCTAGTATAAGTTCTTCCACATTATCACCGTTATTGCTTCCGAGTCTGGCGAGTAATTCCTTTATGCGGATATCGTTGGGACCGATGCCGTCCAGAGGAGAGATTATGCCGTGCAGGACATGGTACTTTCCCTTGTATTCGTTTGTCTTTTCGATCGCAAAAACGTCCTGAGGCTCTTCCACTACACAGATCTGATTGCCTTTCCGGCTTCCCGATCTGCATATCATGCATACTTCATCTTCAGTAATATTGCAGCAGACGCTGCAGAATCTGATTCTGGCTTTTACCTCCGACAATGCTCTGGAAAATCTTTCTACATCCTCCGCAGGCTGTCTTGTAATGTACATCGCGAGTCTTAAGGCAGTCTTCCTGCCGATCTGCGGCAGTCTTGAAAATTCATCTACAAGATTTTCAAGAGCATTTGAAATATTCATCATTAAGAGCCGGATTAAAATTTAGGAAGATTCAGTCCGGGAATATTCGGCATCATTCCTGAAGTGGCTTTTGACATTTCATCATTTGCCATTTTCTGTGAACTCTCAAGAGCTTTATTCACGGCTGCGATAAGAAGATCTTCAAGCATCTGCGGATCTTCCGGATTTATGATCTCTTTTTCGATCTCGATCTTTGTGAGCATGTTTTTTCCGTTGACAGTAACTTTAACCATCCCGCCGCCTGACTCTTCTGTAACTGTTTTTCCTTCGAGCTCTTCCTGGATCTTATCCATTTTTTCCTGCATCTTTTTGATCTGCTTCATCATTCCCTGCATTTGACCCTGATTCATTTTCTATGTCTCCTTAATTTTATTTTTTTAATTAATTTTAAATGTAAAATATATATTGCAAAGATAATTTTATATCTCAAATAATGAGTCTGAATTCACGCTTAGTGGTTCATAGCAGTAAAATGGTTCTCCGAACTCAGCTCCGATCTTAAACCCGAAATATCTCGCGCGTGTTTCGATCTCTTTGTCAAAAAGTTTTGAACTGATAAAAGTCTCCGGCTCTTTACTTTTTGGATCATAGAACTGTGTCGAATAGCATTTCAATACTTCAAGTTTTTTCTTAAACGTTTTACTTACATCTATTATAAAACTAACAGGCATATCAGATGCGCTTTTATAAAAGAAAATTCTGTGCGGTCTGAATTCTTTGTATTTACCGGTAGAAATTTTCTTCAGTCCTGAATAAAATATACAATCTTTAATCAAATTGCCTGCATAAATATGATCGGGATGTCTGTCAAAAGGAAAAGGAGCAAATACTATCTCCGGGCGATATTTTCTGATCGCGGTGATGATCTTCTTTTTATTGGATTCATTTATCTGAATATTCCCGTCGCTTATTCCGAGATTTTCCCGAACTTTTATTCCCATGAGACTCGTTGCAGCAGCAGTTTCTTTATTTCTCGAAGCTAATGTTCCTCTTGTACTGAGTTCGCCTTTTGTAAGATCGACAATTCCGACTTTTTTACCGGCGTCTGAAAGATTAAGGATAGTTCCTCCACAATTCAGCTCGGCATCATCCGGATGCGCAGCAAAGAAAAGTGCATCTAGTTTAATTTCAGATTTAATATTTCCGGGTTTATTTTTGATAGGTACAATATAAATATTATCTAACTTGAATTAAATTGATTTAAATTGAATAATATTGTTTTTTGTGATGTATGTAAAAGAGAGTTAAAATACTTTTAGGTTATTTGATTTTTTTTAAATCGGAAGTATACACTATTCAATTTTACTTTTTTAACTGAGGATATAGCTGGATAAATACATAAGATCCCGGCACTTTTCCAATCAGAATATATTCAATGAATTTCATAAATAAGGATACAGGATATATTGCCGGTGAATTTGGTACAATTATGAAAACAACCAATGGAGGAGGTACAGTAACTTCAATAATATCCAATTGCAAATGCTTTTGCTTTAATTTCAAATTCAATTCTCTGCTTTATTCTGATTTTAATATTATGACCGTAAAGGTGTTTGTTAAAAGTTGAGATACTTTTTGTTTTTGATTTAATATTTATTGATAATTTTTGGGAAAGTAAAATTTTTTTGAAAATGATATTTTTCAATTCAAATAAACCATTTCTCCCATTTCACTGAAAATTATAATCCACTTAAAAAAACCACTTCCGGGATCTGAATGACCCGGAAGTGATATATGATTTTTAAAAAAAGATCAGTAGTTATTTGATAAGCATCATCTTCGAACTCAAAATTTCCGTACCTATTTCAAGCGTATAGAAATAAATCCCTGAAGCATATTTATCGGCATTCCAATTGATTTCGTACGAACCCCTACCGTTTACGCTTAATTTCAATACATCAACAAGTACACCTGCTGAATTATAAATTCTTATGAACGCATTCCCCGTGAAATTTTTATTCACAATGAATTTAATTGTTGTGACCGGATTAAATGGATTCGGATAATTTCCGAGCAGTTTATAATTCTCGGCAATAGTGTTTTCACTATTATTCACATTTTCTTCATTTCCCTGTATTGAAGTAGGATTTCCAAAACTTGTGAAAGGACTTATCACTCCGTAAGCAATGCTCAGACCAATAATCTGCTGTTTTAATGCTATTGCTTCCGGTGATATCGGATTAAGCGAATAATACAGAACAAGAAGATTTTCTATCTTCTGTTTAGCCCAGATCTTTGTCAGGAACTGATATCTCACATCAGGCGAATCAATCCTGTCTATTATATACTGATATGAAACAGGGTGATTAAATGCTCTGCCGGATAAAGTAATATTCATTGGTCCCGATTCAGTATATCTTCCGCTTACAAACATCTGCTGTCCTATATAAAGATTCTGAAGCGGATCAGGATAAACGTTATTAATGAAAGGTGATGAAAAGGTAATAGATGGACTTAGAAGAACAGGATTTTTTATCCTTAGATAAAAATTTGTGATCCTTGATTCCAATTCATCGTTTAAGAGAAATTCTGCATATCCGTTATTTTGAGATGACATAAGTGTAAGCAGCTGCTGATCCACATCAGTCCCTATGCCGAAAGAATAAAGATAAATTTGAGTTTCGGTCGATTGAATTAGCGAACTAACATGTCCAAGCAGTTGCTGTGTATTTGTAATCCCTACTGTCGGCAATCCGTCAGTTAAGAAAATTATTATATTGGCAGTACTGTCATTTGCAATATTAAACTGAGGTACGGCTGTTGAAAATGCACCCGAAATGTTTGTTAAATTCCCTGTAACTATGTTATTAATATAAGTTAAAGCTGAATCCCTTGACTGAGCAGTATAAAGGACATGGCCTGATCTGAAATTGTAAACATTGGTTTCAAAATCTACTATATTGAATTTGTCCCCAGGATTAAGATTATTTACAATAAAGCTTGCAGCGTTCCTGGCTTGAATTATTTTAGTTCCCGACATACTCCCCGATTTGTCGAGAATAAGAGTGAATACTTTTTTAATGACTTCTGCTGTTGAACCCGGATTTGGTTCGGCAATAAACATAAAAAAACCTCCCAGTGAATCCGGGAGCTGTGGATCAGGGATCCTTGTGCTGTAACTGTATAATCCCAGCTGATTCAAATTCAGCGAATATTTTATTCTGTAATTTACTGAAGGTATAGCAGAGTATTGATTACTTATAACAGTTGCAGTATTGCCGTTGTTTGTAAGCTGTGTCAGCGGATTTGAACTTACGAGTCTGATACTGTCGATCGTTCTCGGTGACGAAAGATTGAATGTAAGTTCCTGTGATTCAATTGCAAGATTCTGGATCAGTCTGTAATCATTCGGATAATCAAAATAAACATTTCCAAAATCATATTTAAGGAGCTGAACATAAGTCAGCTCGACTGTTAAAATTGAATCAGTCCGTACTGTATCAGTGATCGGAAAAAACAAAGGTGTCGCACCGAGATAATTTCTTAGAGCCTGATTCATTGTACCACCGGGCAAAGTAGTATCCTGCGGGCTTGGTGAGATCGGCGCTGTATACCATTCACCGTTGATCTTCCATCTGAGCTCAGTAGCACTTGCTCCCTGAGGTAATGGAAACGCAAATGAAACGAGCTTTGGCGTACCAAGATTATTTAAAAAGACCTGAGTTGTTTTAGTTATTGATACCTGTAGTTCAACAGATACATTTATGTTGCTTGAAGTAAGCTTCAGATATGTTCCGAGTGAGGCATTTACTACTCCAACGCCGTTAGAGTAAACATTTGAAAAGGTAAAAATGAACAATATTAAAAATATTAATTTTTTCATTTTTAATACCTCCTTTAAGGAATTGTTTTATTTAAAAAACCTTTAATTTTCTTTATAATGGATTTTAATTAAGATTAACTTTCAAATCAAGTTATAATTTTGAACCTGATTTTCAAGTTTTGTCAGCAATTTATAAAAATTCTATGAATTAGGAATATATTAATTAATGAATAAAGATTGCTAATAAAGTTGGTTAAGTTTTTTTTCAGAGATCCCTGTTTTCTCGGAATGACAAAAAGCAGGTAATGACAGAATTGGCTGGAATGACAGTGAGGCAGGTAACTTTTAACGGCAGTTCTAAATGTAGTATAATTCAGAGCTGTTCAAAATAAATTTATTTCTTTCAAAATATATTAAATCATAAATAGATTTGAACTGTTCCTTAATCTCTTTAAAACTACCCGCCTGTGAATTATTGCCGTTAAGAATTCGTGCTAAATTGCGTCAATAAAATTTCCCTGTCCGGGAAATTTGTGCAGCAAATTTTGAGTTGGAAATTTTATCGCAATTTTTCACGAATTTAGGCAATT
>JAFDZR010000061.1:20948-21260 GCA_018266875.1 Bacteroidota bacterium | reverse complement strand
AAGAAAAGAGAATGTTAAAGATAGAAATGACCATCCAGTATTAGAAAGTGATAAAGTGAAAAGAAGAAGAAAAATAGAAAAAAGTAAATCCGGAAAAGTACAAGGAAAAAATGGAAATGAGTAAAGAAGACATTTAAATTTAATATTATTTTTATTGAAAAACAAAAGAATAGATTTGAATGTCAATCAAAGCGAAATGAATCTCAAACAAAGAAGTCTTGATGTGAAACAATAAAGTGAATACAACAAACAAAGCGATTGAATGTCAGACAAAGAAGTTATAATGTGAAACAATAAGGTGAATATGTCAAA
>JAFDZR010000061.1:0-20796 GCA_018266875.1 Bacteroidota bacterium | reverse complement strand
CAATGAAGACTGAACTTCAAACAATGAAGACTGAATGTCAAACAATGGAGACTGAATGTCAAACAATGAAGACTGAATGTCAAACAATGAAGACTGAATGTCAAACAATGAAGACTGAATGTCAAACAATAAAGTGTGAATTTCATTTATAAGTGTAATACTGAAATATTTTTCAGTAAGAAATCGAAAATTTCAAAAGATAGAAGGTAAGAGTAAAAATTTATTGTTTTAAAATTGGCATTTTTCACAAAAGTGAAAAAATTTTCACTAAGAGAATTTATCATTCAGCGATTTTATTGAAAATTGCACATAGAATATTGAACACTGCTCATGGGTAAATATTATTTTCTTTTAAATTAGCTCAATAATCCATAATTTCAAAAAATTATACTCACCGGCTCAATGGCAAAGAAGAAACAAATTAATCAGGATGAACCTCTGGAGAAAAAGCTCTGGAAATCTGCAGATAAATTACGAAAGAACATGGACGCCGCCGAATACAAACACATTGTACTTGGTTTAATTTTCCTAAAATACATTTCAGATGCTTTTGAAGAACTGCATGAGAAACTTACAGAACAGGTAAGCGAAGGCGCAGATCCCGATGACAAAAGCGAATACACTGCCGAAAAAGTTTTTTATGTTCCGGAAAATGCAAGATGGAATTATTTACTTGGCAGAGCAAAGCTTCCCTCAATCGGTAAAGATGTAGATGATGCAATGGATGCTCTGGAAAAAGATAATCCTTCATTAAGAGGCGTACTTCCGAAAGTCTTTGCTCAGGAGAAACTCGATAAGGCAAGTCTCGGAGGACTGATTGATCTTTTTGCAAGTGCGGTGCTCGGCACACAGGAAGCACAAAGCAAGGACATTCTCGGTAAAGTATATGAATACTTTCTCGGTGAATTTGCTTTAGCTGAGGGAAAGAAAGGCGGGCAGTTCTATACTCCGGGAAGTGTTGTAAAACTTCTTGTTGAGATGCTCGAACCTTACGAGGGAAGAGTTTTTGATCCGTGCTGCGGATCGGGAGGCATGTTTATACAGAATGAGAAGTTTATAAATTCACATCAGGACTACTATAAACCCTCACCCCGACCCTCTCCCAAAGGGAGAGGAAGTATGTACAATAAAATTCAAATGAATCCCGGAGACAGAATTTCAATTTACGGACAGGAAAGCAATCAGACTACCTGGCGGCTCTGTAAGATGAATCTTGCAATACGCGGAATAGACGGAAGCAAAGTAATATGGAATAATGAAGGCTCTTTTTTAAATGACGCTCACAAAGATCTTAAAGCTGACTACATCATAGCAAACCCCCCTTTTAATGACAGTGACTGGAGCGGTGAACTGCTGAGAGAAGATGCAAGATGGAGTATTCTCGGAGAGAAATATCCACCACCTCCCGGCAATGCAAACTATGCATGGATACAGCATTTTCTTTATCATCTGGCTCCGACAGGAATGGCGGGATTTGTTCTCAGTAAAGGCTCCCTCACTACCAATACTTCAGGCGAAGGTGAAATAAGAAAAGCATTGATAGAAAAGGATATAGTGGACTGTATTGTAAATCTTCCTACAAAGCTTTTTCTGAATACACAGATACCTGCCTGCTTATGGTTCCTGAGAAGGAATAAGACACAACGCAAAGGCGAGATACTATTTATAGATGCGAGGAATCATGGATTCCTTGTGAACAGGCGGACACGTGAACTGAGTGATGAAGATATACAAAGCTTAGCTAAAGTATATCATAACTGGCGCAATTCGTCATCAAAGCCCTCAGCGTTTACGCCCTCAACCCCGGCCCTTCTCCCAGAGGGAGAAGGGAGCAAAACTTCAGAAGTAAAAAACAAAACCATTAAACCCTCTCCCCTTGGGAGAGGGCAGGGTGAGGGCGCCATTGAGAAAGGGCAGGATGAAGGTGCCGAATCAAATACTGATAAATCATATACCGACATTCCCGGATTCTGCAAAAGTGCGACAATAGAAGAAGTGAAAGATCTAAACTATGCTCTTACTCCGGGAAGGTATATAGGAATTGCAGATGATGAGGATGATTTTGATTTTGCTGAAAGATTCAGTTCACTGAAAGCTGAACTTGAAAAGCAGATTGCAGAGGAAGATGAATTGAATAAGAGGATTTCGGAGAATCTTGCGAAGATTGTAATTCCGGAAGAGAGTAAACTCAAAACCGGCTAAGTTTACTTTAGTGGCGTAAAGTAAACTTAAAATAATCTAAGTTTACTTTTAGGGTTTAAAGTAAACTTAGAATTATTGATTTTAATTTGCTGTTCAATATAGTGTTAATTTAAATGAATTTTAAGTTTGGAAGGAGGTTAAAACAGTGAAGTATAAAATCAAAATAGAGAATGCAGCTGAAGAAAACGGAATAATTGATATAAAGAGACTTAATGTAATATTGAGTGGCATAATTGA
Organism: Bacteroidota bacterium; assembly: GCA_018266875.1. Lineage (GTDB taxonomy): Bacteria > Bacteroidota > Ignavibacteria > Tepidaquicellales > Tepidaquicellaceae > UBA2330. The sequence goes on along the minus strand of JAFDZR010000061.1, from coordinate 18,357 downwards.
AATTGCAACCGGTTCAATTCAGATCCGTCTTAATGGAATTAGTTTTACTAAGGGAAGATTGCCTAAATATATAGATGATGCTGTATCCGTTAAGTTCTCCGGAATAGAAAAGGGAAGTACAATTATCAGACTGGAAACGGAACAGTTAAATAGAACTTTAACGAATTTTCAATTAAATGCTTTTAGACAGGATGAGATTATTGATATGCTTGGTGAGACTCCTATGTCTTTATTTATTTCATCTTTTAATGAGGCATTAAATCCGGACTCAGAAAAGAAAATGCTGGATAAACCTCTTTTGAAAAGAATGGAAAACTTCAAAAAGGCTTTTTGTACAGAAGAAGAGAGAATTTTAATTTCAAATGAAAAGAGTTCAGGAAGATTGGTTCTTACTGAGAAGTCATTTACTGAAATCAAAAAAATCGATCAGGATACTCCTGAATCTCATAAGATAATTCTATACGGTTTAGTTGAAAAGCTGGAGTATAGTAAAAGAAAAGTCAGGATCATTACAAAAAGCGGCGGGGTAGATGCTTATCTTGGTGAAAAGGTGCACACAGATCAAATAAAGAATTATTGGGGAAGGAACGTAACTATTGAAGGCATAGCTTTTTACAGGTATGGAGGAAAAATTGGGGCAGTTGAAATAGAAAAGATATTTGTACCAAAAGAGGAGGATAAATATTTCTCCGGAAAATCTTCTTCACTGACAGCCGTACAACAGGTATCGGAACAAATAAATAAAGGTAAGAATAAGAGTGCTCTGGCAAATCTTATAGGTAAATGGCCGGGAGATGAAACAGATGAAGAGTTTGATGAATTAATTAAATCTATGGATTGATGGATAAATATCTACTGGATACAAACATAATCTTACATTATCTTCGAAAGAATAAAACATCAGAAAAAATTGAAAGTGAACTTTATCTCCTCGATGACGAAGTAGTTAAGATTATTTCAGTTGTGACAATTGCTGAATTAAGATGTTTTGCCATGAGTCTTAATTGGGGAAATGAGAAAACTAATAATCTTTCGAGCCTGCTTAAAAGATTAGTTACTATTAGTATAAACAGTACTGATAAGGATTTAATGGATGCTTACGCAACTCTTCAAAGCTACAGTAAAAATAAATTACACGGAAACCCGCTTGGTAGATCTGTCGGAATTGGGCAGAATGATATCTGGATTGCTGCTACGGCATTAGTAACAGATTCTATTTTAGTAACAACTGATTCTGATTTTGATCACCTTCATCCTGAATTTATTAATTTAAGGAAATTTTAAATTATGGGTGAGTGGAAGGAATATAAATTATCAGAGTTAATTAAATTGATAGGGGGAGGGACACCTAAAACAACTGTTCCTGAATATTGGGACGGAGATATTCCATGGTTATCTGTTACAGATTTCAATACTGGAAAAAAATATTGCACAGATGCTGAGAAAAGAATTACAGAAAGAGGATTGAAAGAAAGCAGCACTAGAATATTGAAAAAAGGACAATTAATTATTTCAGCTAGAGGCACAGTTGGAGTTGTTTCAATGCTTGGTAAGGATATGGCATTCAATCAATCCAATTATGGTATTGATGCAAACAAAGAATTAACGACTAATAATTTTCTTTATTATTTATTAAAAGATAATGTCGAAAATTTTATTTCTAATTCCTATGGTGCAGTTTTTGATACAATTACAAAAGAAACTTTTAATCAAATATCAGTTTCAATTCCTGAATTAAATGAGCAAAATGAAATATCCGAAATACTCAGCAGCTTAGATGACAAGATAGATCTTCTTCACCGCCAAATCAAAATTCTCGAGCAGATTGCTGAGACGCTTTTCAGGCAGTGGTTTGTGGAGGAGGCGGAGGATGATTGGGAAAATGTAAGAATTTCAGATATTATTGAAGTTAGAGATGGAACACATGATTCTCCAAAACAAAAGGAGTATGGAAAGTATTTAATTACTTCTAGGCATTTGAAACAAGAAGGGATTGATTTTTCTTCTGCTTATTATATTTCTGAGAATGATTATTCTGAAGTAAACAAAAGAAGTAAAGTTGAAAAATACGATATTTTATTTTCAATGATTGGGACAATTGGTTTAATTCATTATGTAGATCAAGAACCAGATTATGCAATTAAGAATATTGGACTATTTAAAAGTTCTCAAAATAAGGAGTTTTCATTGTTTCTTATGTTATTATTAAAAAGTCCAATAGGTAAAAAATTTATATTTGAATATTCAAATGGTTCAACACAAGAATATATTACTTTAGGAAGTTTGAGGAATTTCGAATTTCATTATCCAGGTGAAAACAAAATTAAAGTATTTTACAATATTGTTTCGCCTAATTTTAATAAAATAATTAAAAATAAAAATCAGATTAATACTCTCTCAAATATTAGAGATATGCTTTTACCTAAGTTGATGAGAGGAGATTATAGATTGAAAGGAAATTAAAGTGGGTCAAGAAGGATTAAAAATATTTATTAGTTATTCTCATTTAGATGAAAAATACATTGATGAATTTAATAAACACTTAGCACCATTAAAAAATAATGGTTTTATAGAGAGTTGGCACGACAGAAAGATTAATGCAGGTCAAAATTTTGAGAATACAATCGATAATAATTTGGAAAATGCAGATATAGTTTGTTTATTTATTTCAGCTAATTTTCTTAATTCAATTGCATGTATAAAGGAAAAAGAAAAAGCTTTAGAATTAAAGATAGAAAGAAATATCCCTGTAATACCAATTATTCTCTCTAGTTGTGGATGGTTAGATGATAATGATTTATCATTATTACTAGCATTACCTGTTGATGGCAAACCAATATCTAAATTTACAAATCAAGATGATGCATTTAATAATGTATATAATGGAATTAAGAGTGTTGTAGAAAAAGAAATACAATTAAGACTAATTAAGATTAAAGAGTCATTTTTAGATTTTTTAAATGATTCTGAATTATTATCAAAAGCACATTCTCATAAAGATAAAGTATTGTTGAATGAAATTTTTATTTATCCTTATTTAGAGAAATTTGATGATATAGGTGAATTCGAAAACAAATTAAACTCTAAAATTGTATTCGAAGATATCGTTGCTTACTCAAAAATTTTAATTGCTGGAGATGATCAATCAGGCAAAACAAGTCTTTGTAAAAAAGCATTTCTTGATTTTTTTAATAGGAAAATTATACCCGTTTACATCAAATGCAAATCATCAGAATATAATGAAAATTTTAATAGTAGATTATCAAAAGCATTTAATGAGCAATATGAAAATATTGAATTACAAGAGATAGATAAATCAAGAATAATTCCTATTCTGGACGATTTTCATTTTCTAAACAATAAAGAGAAAATTATTGAAGAATTAAGTATCTATCCGAATCAAATTATTATAGTAGATGACATTTTTAGAATGAATTTTAAAAATGAAAATATTGTAAATTCATTTAACCATTTTAAAATTAAAGAATTAAGTCCCATATTAAGAAATGAACTAATTAAAAAATGGATAGAAATAGATAAGAAAAATGCAATTAAAGATAATGGTTACTATAAAAATCTTGACCAAAAAACAGAACTAGTAGAAACTTCTATTGGTAAAATATTGGGAATGGGAATTATGCCATCATATCCATTTTTTTTATTAACTGTTTTAAGTACATATGATACACTAAATATTCCAATAGAGCAAGAAATTACTTCTCAAGGTTATTGCTATCAAGCATTGATTTATATTTATTTAACAAAGCAAGGTGTTAAAAATGATGAAATTGACACATATATGAATTTTCTTATTGAATTTGCATATTATTTATTTGCAAACAAAAAAAATGAATTATCTATTGTAGAATTTGAAAAATTTATGGAGCAATATTTGGAAAATTATAATTTGCACATTGATAAAGATACAATCTTACTTAATTTGCAAAATTGCAAAATTATTAATCTAGATAGTTGCAATAATTATTCTTTTTTATATTCCTATTTGTATTATTTTTTTGTTGCTAAATATTTAGCAGATCATTGCGATACAGAAAAAATTAAAATTGATGAGATTATTAATAATTTACAAAAAAATGAAAATGCATATATATCAATTTTTATTAGTCATCACACTAAAAATAATTATATCTTAGATGAAATTATGTTAAATGCATTTACTTTATTTGATGATTTTATTCCAACTAGTTTAACAAAGAATGAATTGAAATTCTTTGATGATGAAATTGATATTATTATTAAAGAGGCTTTACCATATTTAGGAAATTCTCCAGAACAAGAAAGAGAAAAAAGATTAAAGATTCAAGAAGAAAGGGAGGATCAAACTGAGAAAAATGATGATAGTAATAATACTGATGATACTAGTAAACTTGCTCAAGAACTAAGACGTGGAATTAGAACTGTTGAAGTAATGGGTCAAATAATTAAAAACAGAGCAGGTTCTTTAGAAAAAGATAGAATTAAAACAATATTTGAAGAGGCAATGAAAGTATATTTAAGAATTTTATCTCAATTTTTTGATTTAATAAAAAATAATGAGAACCAAGAGATAGTTGTAGAATATATTTCAAATAAATTATCAAAAATTATTAGTGAAAGTGATAGAGATTCAAATAAAGATGAAAATACCAAGCTGGCGAAAAAGATATTTTGGAACTTAAACTTTTCGGTATTATATTTTTTTATAGATAGGATAATTAGATCTTTAGGATCTGATAAATTAATCAATGTAGTTGAAGAAGTTTGCGATTCTATTGATACACCTTCATCATTCTTGGTTAAACAAGGAATATTTATGTGGTATAATAAAAATTTACAGATTGACAATATTAGTAATAAGTTTGAAAATAAAAATTATTCAGAAGTTTCGAAAAAAATTATGAGGTTCATTATTGTCAATTATGCATCTATGCATCAAATTAATTACAAAGAAAAACAAAAAATTGAATCTAAGTTAGGTATTCCATCGAGACGTTTATTAGTTCAGAACTTTAAAAAGAAAAATGAAAAATAAGAAATAATTAGAAAATTAAATTTTTGTCTAGCATATTTAACTTTATCATTTAACATTACTTGAAACCCATCACAGAAAATATAATCGAAGAATCAAATAGTCTGAATCAGGATTTTCAGGATTAATGAATTTTCAGAATAAAATTAGTACTCTAAAAAAAAGGAGATAATTTTAATTACTTTTTATTTCTAACGCATCCTGTATATCTTTAAATCGTGTAAATCCTGATTCAGACAATTGGAGAATTATCAGGATTTCTTTATTGTAATGGTCTTCGTAATATTGCTGTGTGGTATGATAAGATAATAAGTAAAAAGTAAATATTTGAGGGGGGAGATACTATGGTTACAGAAGAATTAACATATAAAATTATTGGATGTGCGATGAAGGTTCACAATACGCTTGGGAATGGATTTCAGGAAGTTATTTATCAGCGCTGCCTGGCAATTGAGATGACTAAAGCAGGATTGTCTTTTGAAAGGGAGAAGGATCAGGATATCTATTATGAAGATATCAAAGTCGGTACCCGAAGAGCGGATTTTATAGTTGAAAATAGTATTGTAGTTGAATTAAAAGCAATAATTAATCTTGAAGATGTTCATCTGGCACAGGCAAAAAATTATGTTGTTGCATACGACTTTGAGATCGGACTTTTAATAAACTTCGGCTCTGTCAGTTTGCAGTTTAAAAAATTGTTTAATCAAGAATATAATAATGTCTGAATCAGGATTTACAGTATTTAAGGTTGAACAGGATTTTTGATATTGAACATTAATAGAAAATTAAAAATAAATCCGGAAAATCCTAAAATCCGGCAAATCCTGATTCAGACAATTAAATGAAACCCATCACCGAAAATATAATAGAAGAATCCGCAATTGAATCTCTAATAGCTGAAGGGTACACCTATATTAATGGAAAGGACATATCACCGGAAGGACTGTCTTGTGAGCGTGACAGCTTTTCGCAGGTAATACTAATCCGCCGTTTAGAGGAGGCAGTTGAGAAATTGAATCCTCACATTCCTTTAACTGCCAGACAGCAGGCAGTGCAGAAAGTTCTAAGAATATTTTCACCCGATCTGATCCATAATAATGAAACATTCCATCAATACTTAGTTGAGAAAATAAAAATCCCTTATCAGCAGGACGGATACGAAAGAAGTCATGAAGTTTCAATAGTAGATTTTGAGAATCCGCTGAATAATGAATTCCTCGCAGTCAATCAGTTTACGATCATAGAGAATAATAACAATAAAAGACCTGACATACTTTTATATGTTAACGGAATTCCATTAGTTGTAATTGAATTAAAAAATCCCTCAGATGAAAATGCAACGATCAATAAAGCTTTTGATCAGCTTCAGACATATAAAGCCACTATACCCGGACTTTTTATTTATAATTCAGTTTGTATAATATCAGACGGAATAGAATGCAGAGCGGGAAGTCTGACAGCAGGGTTTACAAGATTCATGACATGGAAGACAGAAGACGGAAGAAAAGAAGCATCAAGATTTAAACCTCAGCTTGACACACTTATCAAAGGCATGCTGAATCCTTTTACATTACTTGACCTTATCCGGAATTTTATAGTATTTGAAAAAACTACATCCACATTACCCTCTCCCTTTGGGAGAGGGCAGGGTGAGGGCGCCGAATCGAGAGGACACGGTGAGGGCGATCTTGGGAGAAGGCAGGGTGAGGACGCCGAATCGAGAGGACACGGTGAGGGCGATCTTGGAAGAGGGCAGGGTGAGGGCGCCGAATCGAGAGGACACGGTGAGGGCGGATTGATACAGGTGAAGACTGAAAAGAAATTAGCTGCTTATCATCAGTATTATGCAGTTAATAAAGCAGTTGAGAGTACTATCAGGGCAACGGGTTTATACCCCTCATCCCCGGCCCTTCTCCCAGAGGGAGAAGGGAGCAAAACTTCAGAAGTAAAAAACAACACCATTAAACCCTCTCCCCTTGGGAGAGGGCAGGGTGAGGGCGTCGAAGAGAAAGGGCAGCGTGAGAGCGTCGAAGAGAGAGAGCAGCGTGAGAGCGACAAAGAGAGAGAGCAGGGTGAGAGCGCCGAAGAGAGTGGGCAGGGTGAGGGCGCAGAAGAGAGTGGCCAGGGTGAAAATGCAGAATCACAAAATGAGGACACAGATGAGAATGATCAAGTCCACGAAGGCGAAATAAATTACAGAGGCGGCAGAAGCTATTCAACTCTTGTTGATATCGCAAGAAAATTAAGAAAAAACCAAACACCGGCAGAAGAAATATTCTGGCAGATTGTCAGAAACAGACAGTTTCTTAATTTAAAATTCAGAAGACAGCATCAGATCGAAAGTTATATTACTGATTTCTATTGTAATGAATTAAGTTTGGTGGTTGAGATAGACGGTGAGATACATCTGGAAAAAGAACAGGCATTAAAAGATAAAGACAGAGATGAATATTTAAGTTCGCTTGGATTTATAACTTACAGATTTACTAATGATGAAATACTCAATGACATTCAGAAAGTTCTCAGTAAAATTGAAAAATTAAGAGATGAGATAATTTCCGGAAATGAATCAGTTAAGAATAAAGATGATAAAATAAGTGATTTGCCATTCAGAAATTACAAGTATGAGAGTAGTAAAACAGGAAGTAAGAAAGCAGGAGTAGTCTGGCATACACAGGGAAGCGGAAAATCACTGTCAATGGTTTTTTATACAGGTAAGATTGTAATGAGTCTGAATAATCCGACAGTAGTGGTTATTACAGACAGAAATGATCTTGATGATCAGCTTTTTGATACATTCGCATCTGCGAAGCAATTACTCAGACAGGAGCCGGTACAGGCTGAAAGCAGGGAACATCTTAAGACACTTCTTAAAGTTGCAAGCGGTGGAATTGTTTTTACTACCATTCAGAAATTTTCTCCGGAAGGATTAGGTAGTGAATATGATCAATTATCTGACAGATCAAATATAGTTGTCATTGCTGATGAGGCACACAGGACACAATACGGATTTGAAGCTGTGATGAAAGATATAATTGATAAAGATTCAAAGGAAGTAATCGGTAAAAGAATAGCATACGGATTTGCAAAATATATCCGGGACGCTTTACCAAATGCTACTTACATTGGATTTACCGGAACACCAATTGAAGGCACTGATATAAATACTCCGCAGGTATTCGGTAATTACGTGGACATTTATGATATATCACAGGCGGTTGCAGACGGTTCGACTGTGAGAATATATTATGAGAGCAGACTTGCTAAGGTAAATATGGATGAAGAAGGTAAACAGTTGATAAAGGAATTTGATAAGGAACTGGAGGAGAATAATGAACTCGATGAGAAGCAAAAAGCAAAAGTTAAATGGTCAAAGCTTGAAGCAATAATCGGAAGTCCAAAGAGAATTACAAATCTTGCCAAAGATATTATTTTTCATTTTGAAGAAAGACAGAAAGCGATTTACGGAAAGGGAATGATAGTTGCCATGAGCAGGAGAATTGCAGTCGATCTTTATAATGAGATCGTAAAACTAAAACCCGAATGGCACAATGACGATCTGAATAAAGGTGCAATAAAAGTAATAATGACTGCATCGAGTTCAGACGGTCCGGTAATGTCCGCAAAGCATACAAACAAATCACAGAGAAAAGCTTTATCTGACAGAATGAAAGATCCTGACGATCCTTTGAAACTTGTAATAGTAAGAGATATGTGGCTTACAGGTTTTGACGTTCCATGTCTTCATACAATGTACATAGACAAGCCAATGAGAGGTCACACGCTCATGCAGGCGATTGCAAGAGTAAACAGAGTATTCAAAGACAAACCGGGCGGTTTGGTTGTGGATTATCTGGGAATCGGCACAGATCTGAAAAAGGCATTATCATTTTATTCTGAATCAGGTGGTAAAGGCGATCCAGCTGAGACGCAGGAGAAAGCAATGGAGATGATGCTTGAGAAACTGGAAGTGGTGAGACAGTTCTTTACGGAGGAAAGCAATACGAAAGAAGCTATCACAGTAGAAGAACCGAAAGCATATTATTTAGAGAGTCCGGAAAGAGGATTTAATTATATGAGATTTTTTGAAGTACAGCCAAGTGAAAAGCTGTCTATAATTTTACAGGCGGAAGAGCATTTGATGGGACTTGATGACGGAAAGAACAGATTCATAAATGAAGTATTTTTATTAAGTCAGGCATTTGCTTTGGCAATACCACATGAAGAAGCGATGAAAGTCAAAGATGAAGTTGCAATATTCCAGGCAATAAAGGCAAGGTTGGTTAAATTTGCTGAAGGAGGCAGAGGAGGATTTGGCGGTAACGGAGGAAGTAAAGATTACAGTTCTATAATAAAACAGATAGTAGATCAGGCATTAAGTTCTGATGAAGTGGTGGATATATTTGATGCAGCCGGAATCAAGAAACCGGAGATTTCAATATTGTCAGATGAGTTCTTACTGGAAGTAAAGAATATGAAACATAAAAATCTTGCGATAGAACTGCTCAGAAAAATACTTGATAATGAATTAACGCTCCGCTCAAAAACAAATTTGGTAAAGAGTAAGACATTACTTGAAATGCTCGAATCATCAATCAAAAGATATCAGAATAATTTACTCACTACAGCTGAGATCATACAGGAATTAATAAACATTGCAAACGAAATAAAGAAAGCTGATAAAGAAGGTGAAGAACTCGGACTGACAACAGAGGAAGTTGCTTTTTATAATGCACTGGAAGTAAATGAAAGTGCTGTGAAAGTTCTCGGAGATGATGTATTAAAAGAGATAGCAATAGAGATCGCTGAAAAAGTAAGACAGAATGTAACTATAGACTGGACTATCCGGGAAAGTGCGAGAGCAAGACTGATGGTAGTAGTAAAGCGGACATTAAAGAAATACGGATACCCTCCGGACATGCAGCAGAAGGCGGTGGATACCGTGTTGAAGCAGGCGGAGATGATTGCGGATTATTATGTAAATTCATAAGTAATGTATAATAAACTAATTATGGTTAAATTTTTTATAGCAAAAAAATATTTAAATATTTTTTTAATATTATTAATTTTTCATATAGATCTTCAATCAATTCACCTTGTCCACTAAATTCTCTATAAAATAATGACTCAAACTTTCTCCAAGAAGTAGTCGCATTCATAAGTGTTATTACACTAGCTAAGTGTTTTTCTAAATGAGGATTACCAATCCCATCTGTAAGACTTTGGTGAAATCTTTTTGTATAATTTCCGGCATTACTTTTAGGAGTTTTGCTTTAAGTTCTGCCAATACTTCTTTTGGAAGTCTTTTATATATTAATTTGTTTGTAATATTACCGATAACGGTAGGTTTTTTACACTAAATGGATTGTATTTTGCTTTCAATAATGTTAGTAGATTTAACTCCTACATAAATAAATATTCATTCAAAATAGGAAGGAATTCACTGAGATTCGCAAATCGAATCTTCTTCAGATATATCTGTTGATCTAAACTCCTCTGCAAATATTTTTATTTTTAATGTTCATTTATATAGAAAATAAAAAAAATTATTACAGGTTTGACCTACTCAATAACATTCACCTTCAAATCATAAAATATCCACGTCCCGGTCATGTTTACCGGCTTTACCGTTATCAGCCCCTGTCCGGAAATATCCTGCACGTCAGGGAAATACAGATCTATCTTGGATGTGGAATTGACAGGGAAGTAGGCGTAGGTTCCGGATGACAGCGAACTGTTTACTTCATAACTTGAATTATTGTCAAATGAATATCCCCCGAGTCTTATTTCAACTGTGATCTTCTGATGTGTTGTCAGTCCTGAAAGCCAGATCTCAAGCTTTCCCGGTCCGACGTTTTCCGCAGGATAACTCTGGAATGAGATGTTCGGACTTCCCGGGAAGATCGAGCTGCATTGTATGGCATTAATGTAACCTTTGCCGGAAACAAACGGCGTTCTTGCGGATAGAAGCAGATATGGAGAGATAAGCTTTAATGTCTTTCCCGTTAACTGAGTAAACTTACTTTTAAGTTCTCGGGTTGTAAAAAATTCTTTATCGGGCACTGAAAATTCATCCAGCGATCTGTTGCTCATTTTATATTCTTTAGCAGCATGAAGCGCTGTCATTTGGGTAAGTTTACTTTTTGTTTTAACTGACTTCCTTTTTACTTTTGCCATAATTAAAATGATTTTAAATTTTTAAAAGCTGAATAAATTTCCTCAGATCAAAAAAACACTTTAGATCAATAGTTCAGGATATTTTTTACAATTTAACAAGAATTATCGGAAATAAAAAGAGAACGGAGTTTTTGATTGTTTTATAAATTTTTTAAAGGGAACCGGATTAAAAGAATAATTTGTATACAAAAATTATTTTAATTGGATTATATAAATCATTTTATGTATTTTTATAAAAATTTTTTTAAACTTTACAGATTTTATATGAAAAAATACTTTCTGAGTATTTTAATGGTTCTTTTTGTCTCCTCTCTCTCTTACTCACAGTTACCAAATCAAAATACTAATTTACTCGCTCAGGTGGATGAACACGGAAGCAGTTATTCCGCTCTCTGGGGTTACAGAGCTCCTGAAGGCAGGGAATATGCAATTCTGGGTTGTCAGACGGGAACAGCTTTCATCGATATTACCGATTCAACTAATATTCATGAAGTTGATTTCATCAACGGCGTTACAAGCAGCTGGCGGGAAATGAAAACTTATTCGCATTACGCTTATGTTGTGTCCGAAGGAACGAACAGCTTTCTTCAGATAATGGATCTGCAGTATCTTCCTGATTCTGTTTCGCTTGTTAGAACATGGTCTTATGCAGGTTACACAAAAACACATTCGATTCAGCAGACTGGCGCTTATTTGTATCTAAACGGCGGTAATGCCGCTACTTCAGTGGGAGGTGTTGCGGTTATTGATGTTTCAAATCCTGTTTCCCCTGTGAAGTTAGGCGAGTGGTCAACTGAATATGTTCATGACTGCAGGATCCTGAACGATACGATCTGGGCTTCAAACATTTATTCAGGAAGAATCTCGATTATAAATGCCACGAATAAAAGCAGTCTCCAGTTTGTGAGAAATTTCCAGGCGTATCCGCAGCAGACAGTTTCAACTCACAACAGCGCTTTTACAACCGACAGAAAATATATTTATACCACGAATGAAGTTTCCTCTCCTAACGGAAAACTGAATATCTGGAATATTGAAGATATCAACAATATCACTCTGATCAGGGAATGGCAGCCGACTGGAATCACAACTGCAATTGTCCACAATGTTGAGATTTACGGTAACCTCGCTGTGATAGCACACTACAGAGCCGGGATAAGAATTCTTGATATTACGAACGGCTCCAATCCTACTGAAATAGCATGGTATGATACTTATCCAAGCAGCAACAGCGCAAGTTTTTCAGGATGCTGGGGCGTTTATATGTTTCCTTCAGGAAAGATAATAGGCTCTGACATCAGCGGCGGCTTGTTTGTAATTACACTGAATAATGTCCTTACCGGTCTTACAAATAATTATGTAAATTCCGTTCCCGATAATTTCAGTCTCAGTCAGAATTTCCCGAATCCATTTAATCCTTCAACTACAATTAAATTCTCACTTAAGGAGAATTCTGATGTTACTCTGAGTCTGTTTGATATTAAAGGAAATAAAGTCGCAGACCTTATTAAGGATACTCGCGACGGCGGATCTTATGAATATAAATTTGACGCAGGTAAATACGGAATTTCCAGCGGAACATACTTCTACAGACTCGAAGGTAAAAATTCAAAAGGCAGTTTCAGCGACACAAAAAAAATGTTTTTAATCAAATAATAATCATTACCCAATAAATGAAAAAAATATCTTTAATCATATTATTATTAGCTGCAGTCCTTCTGCTTAATAATAATTCCTATTCACAGCTTGCGAATCAGAATACTTATCTGCTGAGAAATCTGAATCAACATTCACTCTCGTCATATCTGTATTCAGCGCTCTGGGGTTATGTGGCTCCGGACGGCAGGGAATACGCACTGCTCGGATGTCCTTCAGGTACATCAATAATTGATGTTACTGATTCCGCTAATATCCATGAAGTGGATTTCATAGCAGGTCTTAACAGCAACTGGAGAGAAATGAAAACATATTCACACTATGCATATGTTGTTTCTGAAGCGACCAACAGCAAACTTCAGATCATTGATCTGCAGTATCTTCCTGATTCAGCCTCTCTTGTAAACACGTGGTCATATACAGGTTATACAAAAACGCATTCAATTTCCCAGTCAGGACACTATCTTTATTTAAACGGAGGAAACTCAGCTGCAAGCGGAGGAATTACAGTGCTCGACGTAATTGATCCTGTGAATCCAGTAAAGCTCGGTCAGTGGACTACGCTTTATGTCCACGACTGCAGAGTCGTCAATGACACGATCTATGCAGCTAATATAAATGACGGTAAGGTTTCTATTATAAACGCTTCAAACAAAAGCGCTCTGACTACACTAAGGACTTTCGATAACCTTGTAGGTTCAGGTCCGCACAATACCGCTTTATCGCAGGACGGAAAAAGATTATTCGTTACGGATGAGATTGGCACAGCTCCTTACAGATTAAAAGTATGGAATAAGGAAGATATAAATAATCTGACTTTTATTACTTACTGGCAGCCGACGAATATCACAACATCAATCGTTCATAATATTGAAACCTACGGTAACATTGCTGTCATTGCGCATTACACGGCAGGGATCAGAATTCTCGATATTTCAAATCCAGACTCGCCTCAGGAAATTGCCTGGTATGATACTTATCCATCCAACAATGCTGAATCTTACAACGGCTGCTGGGGAGTTTACATGTTCCCGTCCGGAAAAATTGTCGGCTCGGACAGGCAGACGGGATTTTACTGCATAAAGTCTACAGTAGTGCTGACAGGAATTTCCCCTAACATCACTGAAAGCGTTCCGCAGAATTTTGAACTTCAGCAGAACTATCCGAATCCGTTCAATCCTTCGACTACAATAAAATTCTCGCTTCCGGAATATTCGAAGGCAAGCCTGAAGATCTTTAACATTACCGGAAAAGAAGTTGCGGAATTATTTAATGATACCAGAGATGCAGGAAATTATGAAGTAAGCTTTGATGCCGGAAAATACGGTTTGTCAAGCGGCGTTTATTTCTACAATCTTAAGACTCAGAAATTTTCTGAAACAAAAAAAATGACAATCATAAAATAATTTTAAATTTTAAATTTTAAATTAAATAAAGAGCTTTTAAATTTTAAAAACATTTAAAATAAGAAATCCCGGGTTGAAGAATCCGGGATTTTTTTTGTTTTAATGTAAATGTTCTGAAACCTTAACTCTGTGTTGAAATGAAGTTCGTATTAACTTATTTTACGGCTGTTCAGAATTGAATTTTCAATTAAAATACAACTTACTCTATGAAAAACATTATCCGCAAAAGACCTCTTACAAGAAAAGAATTTAAAAAAAGATATACCAGGCTGGCAGCAATTGCACTCACAATTTTTATTGTTTCAATTTCCATAGGAATACTCGGCTTCCATTATTTAGTTAATCTGGACTGGGTGGATGCTTTTCTGAATTCGTCAATGATCCTCGGCGGAATGGGGCAGATATCCGAGCTGAGAACAGATGTTGAAAAAATATTTGCAGGATGTTACGCTCTTTTCAGTGGAATCACTTTTCTGTCAAGTACGGCAATATTTATATCCCCGTTGCTGCACAGGGTATTAAGCAAATACCATATTGATATTGATTCAAATGATAATTTAACAGAGTGAAATAAATTTTTATCATTGATTTGATTCGAGATACGCTGAAAAATTATTTTTGAATCACTTCAATCCCAAGTCCATCCGGATCGCCGATTACTAAATATGATCCGTCTTCGGAAAGCGGACGGAGAATATTTACACTTACTGATTGAAAATATTTCACAGCTTCTTTTATATCATCGACAAGCAGATCAAAAGAGATTTCCGGAGCTGTACTGTATTCCGGACGATTTTGTATAGGATTTGCAACAGGCAGTAAAAGAAATACCTGGCCGCCTTTTCTGATCCTGACAGCGCTATCTTCCTTTTCCACTATTTCAAATCCAAGAACATCCTTATAAAAATTCAAAGACTTTACTAAATCCGAACAGATAATATTTGTCTCGCCAATTTCAAATTTCATTGAATTGTTTAATTAAGTTTAAAATTATGTTTTAAAATAATTATAAAAAATAATTTATAAATAAGGAGCATTATGAATTCAAAATAAGTTAAGATTGGAAATCCCGGATAAAGATATCAGGGATTTTATTTTCTTAATTATTCAACTCAAAAATGACAATTTATTTAATCAATAAAAAAGCGGAGACTGAATTGCCTCCGCCGATAATGAAAATTTATATTTCAGAATTTATAAATTAAAATTGAATCACGGTGTAACTTTCGATACAAAATTAAAAGCGTTATTGTCCGTTATCACGGCATCTGCAAGGTCTATAATATTATCTCCGTTCAGATCAGTCTGAATATAACCCGACCCGAAGTTGAAAATATCATTGTCCACAAGAGACGCATCCGTAAGATCCACAACCCCGTTCTGATCGACATCACCTCCGTAGATACAGTATTTACCTCCTTTGAGAGTCAGATTTCCTCCGTATCCCCGGGAAGCTGAAGCAGTCATATCATAGTTAAGCAATGAACCCGTCCAGATCTCTCCGCCGGATTTACTCCATGTTTCAATGGAATTTCTGTGTCTGATCATTATGTAATAAGGATCACCGTTCTGAATCTGCACATTATTAAAATAAAGAGTGAGATTTCCCGATCCGTTATTTACGCCGTATGCCGAATCAACAGTAATATAAGGAGAAACTGTTTTCCTTATATAAACTTTCAAAGTATCGCTGATATTCAGGACACCGTCCCAGAAGCCTTCGATAAGTGCTGTCAGATTCAGACTTGAAAACTGTGTTCCTGACATTTTTGAAATGCTTCCTCCGGTTCCAACTGACCAGCCTACAAGACATGCGCTTTCAATTGTGAAATTCAGATCAAAGAATGAATTTATTCCTCCGTACGTATGTACTGTCGACCAGCTTGCTCCCTGATTTGATGAGTAATAAACAGAAGAACCTGATCTTATGCTCCACCAGTCATTTCCATTGCCTTCCAGACCGGTTACATCGCCTGAGACTCCGGGCAGTCCGGTTGGAGACCATACCATTCCTCCGTTAAAAGAGGAAGACATGCCGTCACCGCCGGCTAATCCGAAAGCATTATTGTTGAAATGCACAGCGTAAGAGTTTACTGTTCCGGAAGTAGGGGATGAAGACCACGTTATCCCGAGATCGGTAGAATGATAGACAACTCCTGAATTTGTACCGAACCAGATATCCGATCCGAGAATCTTTAAAGCATTATTCCATCCGAATTCAGATCCGCCGGCAAGAGGTTCCGTTGCCATTCTGGACCAGCTGTTTCCGCCGTCAAGCGTTCTTAAGACAGTCCATTTCCCTCCGACAGGATCACCTACGGCATATCCTACTAGCGGTGATATCATTCTTATACAGTTAATGAATCCGCCTGGCTGAGTGAATACAGCCGTCCAGGTTGTTCCGCCGTTAGTTGTTTTATAAATATTTGATGACGAAGGTGTTGTAGCGCAGAATGCTATTTCATCACTTACTCCGAAAATATTGTAAACATCACCGATGATTCCGGTTCCCAAAGCTGAAGTCCATGTTAATCCTCCGTCAAGAGTTTTAATAACTGTCGGACCGACTCCGGCCGCCCAGGCGATTTTAAAAGAGACAGCTGAAACGGTATAAAGATCATTCAATGTTCCTGAAGGCTGATCTGACCATGAGTAAGGTCCTGTGCAGAACGGAGTTGAAAGTATTTCAAAGCTTGCACATCCGCAGAAATCATCACTGTTGCAGTTACAGTTGCATGAATCCAGAACTGAACCCGGTTCATTGTAAGGCATTTTATAGGTTAAGCCTGTTGCTGTGACTTTACCGGCGCCGCCTTTTACACTGTCCAGCAGCGTTTGGAGGCATGTCAGCTGATTCTGCGGTGAAGGCGGAACTCTGTTCACCGGAGGACATTTCTTCCATTTTGAATTTCCATTCCTGATAAAGTTATTGATCGTTGCGGTGTCAGTCACATCGGAATAATAATTATACTGCACACAGACGCCTGCAAGAGCGCGGTTTGTATATCCTTCTGCAGTATTTCCGTTTGTAGGCGGTCCCATCTTTTCTTTAATTTTTTCCGTCAGTGGTTTGTCAGGACCTGTTCCGTCCGGATCCCTGTTGGACCAGCATGAACAGAATTTTACATGAACATTCATAAGATTATTGAATCCCGGCGGAACGGGGTGCAGACTGTCTCCGGTGCCGAATCCTCTGTAAAATGTTCCACCCCATTTAAATCCTCTGCCCATTCCCCAGCCGTGCGCAATAATAATAAGTGTATCGCCATTCATTACTTTCTTCAGGCAGGAATCCAGCGGACCTCCGACCATAATAATGTCACCCGGTTTGAGGTTCTGTCTTTCCCAGCCTTCATGATTGCTCAGGAAACCGTTGTCATTCGGATCCTGATCTATGCAGATTACTTTTCTTGCAGTAGAATTATTTGTAAAAATTAAAAATGAAAAAAATATAATTACTATTGCTGAAAAAAAAGTATTGTTCTTTTTCATTAGTTTATTTTTAAAATTTATAAAATTAATTGGTTACGTTCAGCCGGATCTCACGCCGGCTTAACTGCTTGGGGGTGTCATTTTAAGCTCCGTTTTATTTTATTGAAAAAGGTTTAAAAATATATTTTTATCTTTTTCCTTTTTTGCAGACTTAATTAAATACAGAAGTCGGGAATATTACAGTTTGAAGTTAAGAATAAATTTAATGTTTAATTAAATTAAAATATTCCCGGAGATGACTGAAAGTCTAAGAGTATAAATAAAATAAAATTTTTAATTTATACATACAAGAGCGGCATGAAAAATAAACAAAAAAAATTTCAAATATTGTATACTTTTTTAAAAGTTTTTTTTTATGTTCAGCTGTGTCAGAAACTTATATTTTAATAAATCAAAATTTGCCGAGAAATTTTCACGGACAGGTTAATTTTAATGACGTAACTCATCACGAATTCTAAAAGGCAAAAAATCAGAGACGGGTTGTTTTACAAAATTTATTAAAAAGTTTAAAAGATTTTAAATATTAAAGTATTTCTTATGATTAAAAATTAATTTGGACAGTATAGTTTACAATCCAATAGTGTCCAAAACGTTGTA
>JAFDZR010000060.1 GCA_018266875.1 Bacteroidota bacterium | reverse complement strand
GAAGTTGTTGTCGAA
This sequence comes from Bacteroidota bacterium, assembly GCA_018266875.1. GTDB lineage: Bacteria > Bacteroidota > Ignavibacteria > Tepidaquicellales > Tepidaquicellaceae > UBA2330. The sequence continues at coordinate 27,561 of JAFDZR010000060.1, read as the reverse complement.
TATCCTCTGAGCTAAAGCGTCTGCCTGTTTCAGAGATTTTACACTTTCCAGATTGGAACTTCCTCTTGCTATAACCTGAGCAACAACAATTGACTGCGTGTCGCCGGGATTAACTGTTAATGGTCCGGAACACTGCATAAATCTTCTGTCATCTCCCTCTGACTGATTCCAGCCGGTTTGAGTAATAGGATTTCCAGAGAAAGCATAAGTCGTTACCTGGTTTGTTAAAGGATTTATCCATGGTGTTCCGTCTCTTCTGATACCCTGAAGATTATAATAAGCTTCCCTGAAATTCGAAGGGTCACCTACGCTTGGATTTCCGTTTGTGTACATATTGAAAGCTGAAACACCAAGTTCTTTGTATCCCGGTTTTACAACAAGATTATTGCTTCCCGGAGGACTGTAATAACTTACTGTATCATTTGCACTCGGAACTATTGGTCCTCTGAAGTAGTCAAATCCTACCGCAGGAGGAGCTGCTCCGTAATCACCATCATTGTTGGTGAAATTATATGTAATACCAAGATTTAAATTTGTGTCTACGCTTACAGCATCATCTGTAGCTACACCGAGGTCATCGTCAGTCCATAATGCAATATAGCACTTTGTCCATGGCTGATTGCTTCTGTTTATGATCCTGAATTCGGTAAAAGACATACTGCTTAAAGGTCCGTTAACAGCATATGACCAGTTGGTCTGCAGTATAACTGCCTTCAAGGGAGATGTGCTGCCGGCGTTGTTTGCGTGTGCATCAGCATAACCGTCTGTATATGAATAGAACTGTGTCTGGCTACCGAGTAGTAATGGGTTTCCGTTACTGTCAAGATACGCACCCTGCTGTGCGGCTACATTCCTCCAGGGACCGTAATCACTTGTATCGGTTGTAGAGATATTGTAGATCCTGTAATTGTCATTATCTCTTCCCTGAGGATTTCCATTATCATCTATATATCCGGGAAGGTATTCATAGTCATATTCAGCAATACATAATAATGTATCATTACCGACTACAGCTCCTATCCAGATACCGGAAGCGTATCTGGCGAATTTTGACTGACCTTTCGGCCATTCAAAACCTGCATTTCCCGTTGAAGGGTCTCTGTTAAAGGAACCGTTGGTTCTGAACCAGGTGCTTATCTGATTTGCATTCAGCTTTACTGAAGTCACCGCAGATACCTGATTGGGATTTGACAGTATCCTGTACGGGATATTGCCGTTGCTCCCTGTGTTTGCATTTCTGTCCGGTTTGTCTTTGGGCTTGAATCCATATGCCAGTACAAGGACAATCGGAATAAGAAAAATTAATATTTTTTTAATCATTGTAGTTTCTATTTATATTTATAAAAATTTTATAAACAAAATTATCGTAACATAATTTACAGGGTATCAGTCACCCTGATACCCCGTAAAAATTTTTGTTTAGAAATTTAATCTTAATCCAAATCTGTATTGTCTTGGAGGTCCGAAATTTCCTATAGCTTTTGACCTTAAAGTATATCTGTTTACATATTCTTCTGAAGTAGTTGGAATTGATCCGTTCGGATTGTTGAATGACTGGATCGTGTTTTTTCCTGATTCAGAATTCAGGTAACCTGTGGATCCCGGCTGACCGCTGCTGTCCCATACACTGTTAACCAGTTCTGAATTGAATACATTGATAATATAAACATAAGCATTCAGATCCAGTTTATTGTTAAAGAATGAGAAAGTTTTATCAATTTTCAGGTCAAGACTGTTATTCCAGGGTCCGTAAACTCCGTTGATAGGTGAAATAAGAGCTGCACCTGCTCCGGTTGATGCAAACGGATCTGAATCATTGGATTTTGCTGAATAAGGTCTGCCGCTGTTGAATGTATAAAGAAGATTTACACCAAGCTGTGAAAGTATATCACCTGCAAATCCTTTTGGAACGTCTGTTCTGCCGAATCTGTAGTCAGCATTGATAACACCTGTCCATCTCTGATCGAAATCAAGAGGTGCGGTGAATTTAGGCTGTCTCTCACCTAACCATGCAGCAGTTGTAGCGGAATTAGGATCTGATCCTGTTCCCGAAGCAAATGCCATTCCAATGGCAATATTAAGTGATAATCTGTTAGTTCTTCTGAGATCAAATGCAAGGTCAACACCTCTTATAGTTCCGTAATCCTGGTTTTCATAAACCTGGATCTGGTTTGGTAACTGAGGATATTTCTTGATACCGATAAGATCTTCTGTTTCTTTGTAATATGCAGTAAGATCCATTGACATTCTGTCACCGACCTGCTGCTTTATTCCGATTTCGTATGAAGTTGTTTTTTCCGGTTTCAGATTCGGATTTCCGAATGAACCTGAAAATCCGGCGCTGTTTACCCAGTATTCAAGATTAGCTCTACCGTTATAAAGGTACTCTAACTGCGGAAGCTGAATGAATTTTCCGTACTGTGCATGGAATACTGTATTGTTGGTAACAGGGAATGACAATCCGAGTCTTGGACTGAATGATGAGGTAGGATCGCTTTCATCCGTGAAATCTTCAGGTCCCAACACTCCGTTTGCTCCTGCAATGTTTGCCAGATCTTTTACTCTCCATGAGTTTGCATCAAGATAATCCCATCTTAATCCTGCATTAAGAGTAAAGTCTTTGAATTCAACTTTGTCCTGTAAATATAATGCTGCAATGATCGGATGCTTTGCACCGTCCACGCCGTCATCTACTTCCTGGATCTTGAGTTGATTTGAAACAGGATCAAAAACAGGTCCTAGTCCGTAATTATTGGATAAGCCAGTTCCGCCGTTAAACGCTGCAAGCTGTTCGGCTTCGGTTTTGAGTCTGAAATTGTACAAACCGTTTGGTCTTACATCAATATATCGTACAGTGTGATATTTATACTCACCGCCGAATTTTAATTCGTTGTTTTTTAACTGTGTTGTTAAGTTAAGTGTACCGCCAAAGTAGGAGATATCACTTTTCTCGTAATAACTTCTTACTCTGTTATACTTTGCGAAAATTCCGTATTCATCAAATCCGATAGATCCGCCGGGGGTTGTAAGTCCCGGAACTCTGCTTGGATCACCGTATGCGTATAACTCGCTTCCGAATTCTTTATCGCCTTCTTCATACTGAGCTTTGAAATAATTGAACTGAAGTTCATAGAAGAGTTTGGAATTGATCTGGTGATTTATTTTGCCATAGTACTGATTTGACTTTTCATTTATTAAAGGATTTCTTTTGGAATTAAACAACATATAAGATTGTATAAAACCCCTTCTGTCAGTATTTGCAATACTGGTTCCGAATTTTAACTGAACAGGGATTTTTTTGTTGAATTCCTGAAGATCAATATTAAGTTTTCCGTTTCCTGACCATCTTTTGAGATCATAATCAGGTATTACATTATTTCCGAAACCTAACTGATCTGCTACCCAGCTTGGATTGTAAACTAATGAATAGTCTCTTTCCAGACCACCGTAGAAATTGATAGCTCTTGCCAACTCTTTTGTCGGGATCAATGGACCGCCGATTGAAAGGTTATATACATTATAACCCTGTGAAACGTCTTTACTTAAAATAGCGTCGGTAATTCCTTCTATGGTTCCGGAAAATTTATCCGTTCCGCCTTTTGTTGTAACATTGATAACACCGCTGAGTACGTTTCCGTATTCTGCGCTGAAACCACCCGTTAAAACTGATAATTCTTCAAGCACACTGTTGGAAACAAATGATGTTGAAGACCCGTCAAGAGGATTGGTTGTTAGAACTCCGTCAATAATAACTGCTGTTTCGTTGGTTCTGCCACCTCTGATGTTAATGTTGGTTCCTCTTTCATCCTGTACAACTCCTGCAGTTGTTGAGGCAATGTTTTCAATACCTCTTATACCGCTGTTATCAATGAATTCCTGACCGATGATCTTACCGCTTTGATCAGGAGAAATAGCATTCCTTTTTCCGGTAATAACTATTTCATCTGTTACAATAGCTCCACCTTTTAGCACAAGAGAAAAATCCACTCTTGTTGTAAGGTCTGCAGAAACTCTGACCCCGGGAACCGTTGTAGCATCATAACCAATGTAGGTCGCTGTTACTGAATATTCGCCTACATCTACATTGAGGATTGTATATTCACCGTTTTCATCACTGATCGCACCCAGATTTGTTCCGTCAATCTTGACTGTAGCTCCGATTAATGGACCTTTATCTTTTGCATCTGTGACTGTACCGGTGATTTTCCCGGTTGTTCCCTGTTTGTCTGAAGCAAATGAATTACTGTAAGCCAAACAAAGTACAAACAGAAGGGAAAGAGTAATTTTAATTGTGTTAGTCATTTTTCCCCCTTGATTTAGAAAAATTTAAATTTGTAATTTTTTTTGTCATAATCTTATTTTAAAAAACCCTCATCGAAGTGCAATTGCTTGCATTCTTTGAGGGTTGTTAGTATTTATTTTTGATTAAACAAATGAATCTTATTTAATCAACATCATTTTCTTTGTTTCTTTAAAGTCTCCGGCAAATAAGGTGTAGAAATAAACACCACTGCTCAGATTATTTCCGATAAACGTTACTTCTTTTGTACCCGGTGTTACCACTTCGTTGTTTACCAGCGTTGCAACTTCCTGTCCGTTTGAATTGTAGACTTTCAGTGTTACATTTGAAGTCTTCCTGATATCAAATCTGATATTTGTTGTTGGATTGAAGGGATTCGGGAAGTTTTGTGATAAACTGTAATCAGCCGGTACGTTGCTTGAAATGTTTGTGATTCCGGTAAGCGGAACTAAAGTTCTGATTCCGACTGCCTGACCGTTTCCGATAGGAGCACCGTTTACGTGTGTTCCTGCAAGAGAGTCATCCTGAACCATCATTTGGACCAATGCACTTCCTGCGTCAACATTGTTTACCTGTGATACACTTACAAATCTCCAGTCTCTTAAAGGAGTTGCAGGTGTAACTCTTTCTGGTGTTGACCATGTTGATCCGTTGTTTTCTGAATGTGAGAACCAGACTGCATAATATGCGCTTGTGTCTGATCCGTATTGACCTGTTGTTGCAAGATATGCGCAGTATAATCCGCCGCCTGTTGATGATCTTCCGATTGAAGGTCTGCAAAGCGGTAAGAATGCATCAGATGTTGAACCCTGATTCGGGAAGAACGGAACTGTTGACTGATCAGCCATTATTACAGGTACTCCGCCGTTAACTGCGGGTGACCATAATCTGATCGAAGATGGAAGTCCCGGGAAGAAACCGGCTGCAGTAAGTACTGAAATGTTAAAAGCAACATATGGCTCATTATTGTTTCCGAATACCATGCTGACTCCTCTTAAGCATCCTAAAGAATCTGTTGCTTCATTCCAGTCCCAGATCTTGTTTGGAGTGCTCCATGTAACTCCATTATCTGTTGAAAATCTGTAGAATACATCATTGTCATTTACTCCGTCACCGGCACCGATAAATGCATGTCCGATAGTTCCGTTTGGAGCAACTGATAATGCATATGTTTCTGCCTGGTCTCCTGGAAATTCTACGAATCCGCTGAATGTTCCGGGAGGAGCTATGTTTGTTCCAGCATTTGTATATGATTTAACCTGACCGTTGATTGATGTAGACATTACAACTTTGTCTGAACCAATACCAACTACTCTTGGCCATATGGATTGACCGTCCGGAGCATCACCCGGATCGATCTCTGTGAATACTCCGAAACCTGCTCCTGCATCATAATTTACTTTTGCTCTTGTTGTTGTTCCGTTTGTGTTATTGTGATTAGCAATTACTGCTGCTCCGTTTGAAAGACCTGAAATGGAAGGGAATCCGCTTCTGCCTGTTGCAGGAACATCGCCTAAGAATGTCCATGTTGCACCGGCGTCATTGCTGAACATGTATGCACAGGCTCTTGTAGCAAAACCTGCAACTGTTGAATACATGAATGTTGCATGTACGTTTGTTGGTGTAAGTGGATCCTGCCAGATTTCGTTTGGAACTCCGTTTGACTGAAGATCATATACTGTGAATACACCTGTCGGGTGAAATGTATATGTTAAATTTGCACCTTTTACTGGAGGATAATTCCTTTGTGTGAAATGAGGCTGATAATTATTTGTGTTATCATAAATCTCAGATCCGTCCGATACTTTATGAGTTCTTAAAGTCCTGTCATCCTTTGAATTAACAAATCCAACTGAAACGAACAGAATAAGAACTAAAAAAGTAAGTAATTTCTGTAACATGTTTTTCTCCTTTTTGTTTAATAAATATTAATTAATAATAAAATCTTTTTAAATTCTTTGTAACTTTTGGAAAGGGTTGGTGTTAATTTTGAATAAATATACTACTAATGTTGTAACATGTCAATATAGATTTTCGTAATAAACATTTTTTAAAGCTCTCTTTACTAATAATATAATTAATTCATTAAATTGTCAATAATTATTTCTGAAACAAACTGTTTATTTTTTTGAAAATAAATCCCGAAATACGCTCTCTGCTTTCAACTGTCTTTCCGGCAGTATGATTTGTCAGCAGCACATTTTCAAGCTCCGCAAATCCTTTATTGATATGGGGTTCATTTCTAAAAACATCAAGTCCTGCATACCTGATTTTTCCGCTTTTCAGCATTTTCAGAAGATATTTTTCATCCATTATTCCCCCTCTTGATGTATTAATAAGCACACTGTCCTTCTTCAGATTTTTTAATTTATTTTCAGAGAAAAAATTTGCATTCCTTTTATTTAAAGGAATATGAATTGAGACAATATCCGAACTTTTCAGAACGCTGTTTAATGTGTCAAATTTAAATCCTTTATTCTTTGCAATAATTTTTTCGTCTGTGTCATTTGCAATCACATTCATTCCGAATGCCCTGCAGAATTTACCAACCCTGCTTCCTACTTTTCCGAACCCGATAATGCCAATTGTCTTTCCCATTAGCTCATTTCTCCTGAAACCAGTTTCCCTGAACCTTCCCTCTCTAACAAGTTTATCTGACCGCAATATTCCCTTATATATGTTCAGGATCAGTGCAAGCGTATGTTCTGCAGCAGATACAGTATTGCCTTCCTCTGCATTAATTATTTTAATCTTTTTTGATGCGGCATATTTGAGATCAATATGGTCAGTACCTTTGGAACATGTTGCTATGAGTTTAAAACTGACCTTTTCAAGAAATTTTCTGTCAATCTTTCTTATGCTCCTGATTACAAGAACATCAAAGTCAGAATAATTTTTAAAAATGTCCTGATCGGATATTCCGGGCTTGTATATTACTTTGAATTTTTCTACGGGAAGTATTTTTATTCCTGAGGGATCTACGTCATCTGAAATTAATACTCTGTACAAAATATTATTAAATGGTATTTTCAAAATGAAGCAGTTTACAGCTTTTACAGAACTGCCGGGGGATTAATTATCCAGATAATCTTCAATGAGCTTGATGATCTCGTTCTTTCCTTCCCCTGTGATGGTTGAGAACGGAATGTAATCAATGCAGAGATCCTCATTGTTTACTATCTTTGATGACCTGTAAATCTGCTTCTGCATTTTGTTCGGGGAGATCTTGTCTGATTTAGTCAGAACAACAGCAAAAGGTATTTCATAATATTCAAGCCAACTTACCATAAGCTCGTCCAGATATGTAGGTTCATGTCTGGAATCGATCATTACAAAAACAAGCTTTACATTCTGCCTTTCGCTTATGTAATCCTCTACCAGTTTTCTCCATCCGGCTCTGATCTGCTCAGGTACTTTTGCATATCCGTATCCGGGAAGATCGACCAGGTAGAATTTTTCGTTAATGAGAAAATAATTTAGTTGTCTGGTCTTGCCGGGAACAGAACCGATCTTGGCTAATTTCTTCTTGTTGCAGATCACATTTATCAGTGATGATTTGCCGACATTTGATCTTCCCACAAAAACAAATTCAGATAAAACTGAATTCGGCAGTGCTCTGAGATCAAATATACTTTTTATAAATTCTGCAGATACTATTTTCATGTCCGAATAATAATTTTTAAAAAAAAATCCTTAACTGATAATCTTAATGTAAATTATCTTTTCAGTTAAGGATAAAAAATTAATACTATCAGTTATCTTCTTTCTTCTTTCTCTTTACTGTTTTTTTCTCTTTGGTGTCCTTATTGTCTTCAGCGTCTTCTTTTTTCTTCTTTACGGTTTTCCCTTTTGTTTCTTTTGCTTTTGTTTCTTTTGCTTTCGATTCTTTTGGTTTTGATTCTTTTACTTTAGTAGTTTTTGCTTCTTTGGTAGAAGCTTTTGTTTTGGCTCCGTCTCCTTTGTCAGGTGATTTATCATCGGAAACTTCAGCTTTCTCGGTATCCTTTGCTTCTTTATCCTTTACATAATTATAATCAACAAATTCAATTATGGCAGTTTTAGCGCCGTCACCGTATCTGTTGCCTGTTTTCAACACTCTTGTAAATCCGCCCGGTCTGTCCCCTACCTTAGCTCCGATTTCATCAAACAATATTATAAGAGCTTCCTTGTTGTTCAGAAACTTCCTGGCTTCTCTCCTGAGATGAATACTTCTTTCAGGTGAAGAATCCTGAAACTTAAGTGCCTTTTTAGCCTTGGATACAAGAGGTTCAATGAACCTTCTTAATTCCTTGGCTTTGGCTTCTGTTGTCTTTATCCTTTTATTAAGGATCAGTGAGATCGACAGATTTGAAAGAAGTGCTTTTCTGTGACTTGCTGTTCTCTGTAATTTTCTGCCCTTTTTTCTGTGTACCATAAATATCTATAATTAACTTTAATTAACTTTAATTAACTTTAAAAACTTTAAATTATCTTTTTAATCTGTTATACAGTTGTTTCTTCCTTCAGATATTTATCAACATCCATTCCGAATGTCAATCCAAAGTTCTCGATCAGTTCGCCGAGCTCTGCAAGTGACTTTCTTCCGAAATTTCTGTAATGAAGCATTTCACCTTCATTCTTGCTTACAAGATCAGCAATAGTTTTTATATTGGCGGACCTTAAACAATTCTGTGACCTTACTGAAAGATCGAGTTCATCTACCGGCATTAAGAGGATTTTCTTTATCATCTCATGCTCTTCATCTTTTTCAGTTCTTACCGGTTCTTCAAGTTTCTTTACATTTTCCGGGTTAAGATTCAGGAACATGTCTATGTGTTCCTGCAGCATTCTTGCTGAATTTACAAGAGCATCCTCTGGATTAATCGAGCCGTCTGTTGTTATCTCAAGTATTAACTTTTCGTAATCCGTTCTTTTTCCGACTCTTGTATTCTCAATGATGTAATTTGCTTTTACAACAGGTGAAAATATTGAATCAATATAAATAAATTCAAGCGGTAAATTTGCCTGCTTGTTGTCATCTGACGGAACGTATCCAAAACCGGAACCCATTCTGATCTCAATATTCAGATTTGCGTCCTTGTTCAGTGTAGCAATATGCTTTTCAGGATTAAGTATTTCAAAATCAGCTGTATTGTCCTGAATGTCTTTTGCAGTAAAAATATGCTGTCCTTTTAATGTGAATTCTATTTTTGAGGATTTTCCGGTAATGTCTTTGAATCTGACCTCTTTCAGATTTAAAATAATTTCCGAAAGATCTTCCACTACACCTTTTAACGTTGTAAATTCATGCGGGGCGTCATTTATCTTGATTGCTATTATTGCTGTACCGGGAAGCGATGATATCAGGATCCTTCTTAATGAATTGCCCAGCGTTACTCCGTATCCTCTTTCCAGCGGCTGCATTATGAATCTTCCGAAAGTATCTGTATAAGTCGACTCTTCCTTTATAATTGATTCCGGCATTTGAAAATTATTAATTTTCATTATATACTCTTAGTTTGTTTTATTTTAAAATTATTTTGAATACAACTCTACAATAAGCTGTTCATTTCCAATGAACTGCACTTCTGATCTTTCCGGCTCTTTCATGAAGACTCCCTGAAGGTTCGCCTTGTCTAAATTAAGCCAGGTCGGAAGCATATTGTCTTTGATTCTTTTCATGGAATCATGAATTATATCCAGCTTCTTGCTCTTTTCCCTGACCTGTATAAGATCACCGGATTTCAAAAGATAAGAAGGTATATTCACTACTTTTCCGTTGACAGTAAAATGTCTGTGAAGAATAAGCTGTCTGGCGGATTTTCTCGACGGAGCAAGTCCTAATCTGTAAATTGTATTGTCAAGCCTTCTTTCAAGAAGCTTTACAAGATTGTCACCCGTAACACCTGTTTTTTTATTGGCTGATTCAAAATATCTTCTGAACTGATTCTCAAGTACTCCGTATGTCTTTCTTACTTTTTGCTTTTCTCGAAGCTGAACCGCATAATCCGTCATTCTGGATCTCTTGGAAAATCCATGCTGTCCCGGAGGATAATTTCTGCTTTCTATTGGACATTTATCCGAAAAGCATTTTGTTCCCTTAAGGAATAACTTCTGCTTTTCTCTGCGACACAATTTACAATTAGCGCCTGTATATCTTGCCATTTATATTATTTTTCTTTTTAAATTTTATTTCTAAATTTTTATTGTCTTCTCTTTTTAGGAGGTCTGCATCCGTTATGAGGCAAAGGAGTTATATCCTTTATGGATGTAACTTCAAGCCCTGCAGTATTAAGCGATCTTACCGCCGCATCTCTGCCCGATCCCACTCCCTTTATAAGCACTTCGACTTTTTTCATACCCAGGTCAACTGCGGCTTTTGCAGCGCTTTCAGCTGTAAGCTGCGCAGCAAACGGAGTGTTCTTTTTCGAACCCTTGAATCCCATTTTTCCTGATGAAGCCCACGATATTGTATTTCCGTAAAGATCCGTCACTGTGACGATTACATTGTTGAAAGTAGCTTTTACATGAGCCACACCGTTTGCCTCAACGTTTACTTTCTTCTTGGTTTTTTTGAAATTCTTTGCCAATTTGGTTTATTTATTTTTTTATAACTTTTTTAATCTTCATTAAAAACAGATCCGGGATATGTTACTTCTTAGCTGCTGCTTTTTTCTTTCCTGCAACTGTCTTTCTCTTCCCTTTTCTTGTCCTTGCATTGGTCTTTGTCCTCTGTCCTCTTACCGGCAATCCTCTTCTGTGTCTTCTGCCGCGGTATGTTCCGATATCAGTGAGTCTTTTTATGTTCATTGCAATCTCTGATTTTAAAGAACCTTCAACCTTGATCTCAGCTCCGATCTCGGATCTGATCTGGTTTACTTCATCATCAGAAAGCTGAGAGACTTTCTTGTCCTCGCTTATCCCGGCTTTTGCCAGGATCTTCTGTGCCGTGGATTTACCTATACCGAATATGGATGTTAATCCAATTACCACTCTTTTGTTTTTCGGAAGATCTACTCCTGCTATTCTTGCCAATCTATTACTCCTGAAATATTATAATTTAAAAAAAATTTATCCCTGTCTTTGTTTGTGTTTCGGATTTGTACAGATCACCCTGACAACTCCCTTGCGTCTTATTATCTTGCACTTTGAACACATTTTTTTTACTGAACTTCGCACTTTCATGATTATGCTGTATGTTTATATATTATTTAATTATTTATACCTGTATGTAATTCTGCCTTTTGTCAGGTCATAAGGAGATAATTCAACAGTTACTTTGTCACCCTGTAAAATCCTTATATAATTCATTCTCATCTTTCCTGAAATATGCGCCAGTATCTCATGACCGTTTTCCAACTTTACTTTGAAATTGGTATTAGGCAGTATTTCCGAAATTACACCGTCAACTTTTATTGCATCCTGCTTTGCCATATTTCTGCTTTTTATTGCTTCTTTAACTTTTTGTTAAAATCTCTGCTTTTCCTTTTTTAATCAGAACTGTATGCTCAAAATGAGCTGACGGTTCTCCGTCCTTTGTTCTGATCGTCCATCCATCCCTGTCCTGATATACCTCATGGGTCCCGTAATTTACCATCGGCTCTATCGCTATTACCATTCCCTCAAATAATCTCTGTTTCGAATTCGGAGTATAAAAATTCGGTACAGACGGCTCCTCGTGTAGGTTTTTGCCGATTCCGTGTCCTACAAGCTCCCTTACTACTCCGTATCCTGAACCTTCGACATAATTCTGAATCGCAACCGAAATATCATTTACTTCATTACCGTCAACAGCCATTTCTATTCCCTTGTATAATGACTCTTCGGTGATTTTTAAAAGCTTGCTTACTTTGGAGGAAACTTCACCAACCTTATAAGTATATGCGCTGTCTCCGAAATATCCGTTTTTCTTAACTCCTACATCAACTGATACAACATCACCGTTTACGAGTTTTCTGTTTCCGGGTATTCCGTGAACCACTTCATCATTAACCGATATACAGCTGCTTGACGGAAAAACTCTCCTGTTCACTTTATATCCTTTGAAAGCCGGATAAGCATCTTTTGAAATTATATATTTCTCAACAAGCTCATCAATTTCCGATGTCGTTATTCCTTCCTTTATGTGATCTTTCAGATGTTCAAATACACCTGCAACAATCCTGCTGCTTTCTCTTATTAGATCAATTTCTTTTTCAGTCTTAATCAGTGACATCAAAAACCTATCTTCTGGCTTTTATCTTTCCTGTCTTCATGAAACCATCATAATGCCTCATAAGAAGATGTGATTCTATCTGCTGGAGTGTATCCAGGGCAACACCTACAATTATAAGAAGACTTGTTCCGCCGAAGAACTGCGACAAACCTGTCGTAACTCCCAGCTTAATCAGGAAGGTCGGAATAATTGCAATTATTGCAAGGAATATAGCTCCGGGCAGCGTTATCTTTGTCAGTATGTTATCAATATAATCTGATGTCGGTTTTCCTGGTCTTACTCCGGGAATAAATCCGCCCTGCTTTTTCATGTTGTCCGAAACATCTTTCGGATTAAAAGCAATTGCTGTATAAAAATATGTAAAGAACACGATCAGTATTCCGTAAACAATTGAATAGAACCAGCTTGAATATTCAAAATATTTTGCCACACCCTGCATAAATTCGCTGTTCGGGAAAAATGACAGGAATGTGCTTGGAACAAACATTATTGACTGTGCAAAAATAAGAGGCATAACACCTGCTGAATTGACTTTCATCGGAATATACTGTGTGACTCCTCCGAAAACTTTTCTTCCGACAACTCTCTTTGCATACTGCACGGGAATTTTTCTTGTAGCTACCGTTACTGCAATAACCCCTGCAATGATCATCAGGAATCCTATTATATAAATAATCTCTATCAGGATATTTCTTGCGCCTGAAGATACGATCTGATATTCATCGAAGACCGAATAAGGAAACTTATCTATAATTCCTATAAAAATGATAAGGGAAATTCCGTTTCCGATCCCTCTGTCAGTGATCTGCTCGCCAAGCCACATCATAAAGACTGTTCCGGCTGTCAGCAAAATCACAGTTGATATTGTAAAAAAAGCTCCCGATAATTCAGGGCTTATGACACTCATATCTCCAACAGATCTGGAACCTAACTGAACGCTGACTCCCCATGCCTGCAATGCTGCAACGGGAATAGTTCCAAGTCTTGTGAGCTGATTGATCTTTTTCCTTCCGTCTTCGCCTTCTTTCTGGAGTTTCTGGAAATAGGGGAAAACCGCTCCGAGCAGCTGTATGATAATTGAAGCGCTGATGTAAGGCATGATTCCCAATGCAAAAATAGCTGCATTTTTGAATGCGCCTCCCACGAACATATCATAAAGACCGAACAGTGTATTTGAAGCCTGGTTCTTTGATGCTTCCGCAAGAAGAGATGCGTCAATTCCCGGTAAGGTAATATGAGCGCCTATTCTTACAACAACAAGTATTGCGAGCGTGAACAGTAACCTGTTTCTGAGTTCCTCAATTTTAAATATATTTCTGAAACTTTCAAGAAATCCACTCATAATTTAACTGCTTTTCCTCCTGCTTTTTCAATCTTTTCGATCGCAGTTTTACTGAAAGCATCTGCAGTAATTTCTATTTTTGTTTTGATCTCACCGTTGCCTAAGACTTTAAGAGGTTTGTCTTTCCCCTTCAGCAGTTTGTTCTTCAGGAGATATTCCTTGTCTATAGTGGTTTCGTTAATTTTTTTATCATCAATCAATTTCTGAATATCGTCAAGATTAATGACAGAATATTCCACTCTGTTGATATTTTTAAATCCGAATTTCGGGACTCTTCTCTGCAAAGGCATCTGACCGCCTTCAAACCAGGCTCTGAATTTTGCCCCTGACCTGGAGTGCTGGCCTTTGTGACCTCTTGTCGAGGTTCCGCCGTGTCCTGATCCCTGACCTCTTCCGACTCTTTTTCTTTTCTTGCGTGAGCCTTCAGCGTATTTTAAATTACTTAAAATGTCCATTAAAAATTTTTCTTTTACTTACGAATTTAATTAAAATTCCTTTGGCCTTTTTTCAGGGCAAAGGACTAAAGAACTATGCTTGAATTATAAATTACTGCTTGTAATTTTCTTCCACTTTGACCAGATGTTTCACTACATTGATCATTCCTCTTATCTGAGGAGTATCTTTTTTCACTGTGAAATAATTAGGTCTTCCTAATCCCAGAGCTTCAATGGTTCGCTTCTGCTTTTCCAGTCTCCCGATTATACTTTTGGTTTGTGTTATCTTTAACATGAATACTTATTTGTAATTAATTTGCAAATAATTCCTGAACAGTAATGCCTCTTCGGTCAGCGACTTTCTTTGCGTCATTCAGGAGTAATAAAGCCCTCATAGTTGCCTTTACAACATTGTGGGGATTTGACGAACCAAGCAGTTTTGTCAATACATCCTGCACACCGGCTGATTCAAGAACAGCCCTGACTCCGCCGCCTGCGATTATTCCTGTTCCGGGTGAAGCAGGCTTCAGCATCACTTTTGCAGCTCCGTATTTACCGATGATCTCATGAGGAATGGTTCCCTTGATAATAGGGACTTCAATGACATTCTTCTTGGCATCTTCAACGCTTTTCCTGATTGAATCCGTTACCTCGTTGGCTTTTCCAAGTCCGATCCCTACATGACCGTGTCCGTCACCGACCACAGATACCGCAGAGAAACTGAATCTTCTGCCGCCTTTTACCACTTTTGCAACTCTTCCGATATGAACCATCTTATCCTTGAGTTCGAGTTCACCGGCTTTAAAATTTTTCTTTTTAATCATTAAGTTAAAATTTCATTTAAAATCTGCTTTGTTATTTTGTTCTCAGGGGAGGATTCGAACCTCCACTAACGGCTCCAAAGGCCGCTGTCCTGCCATTAGACGACCCGAGAGTGATTTCTTTATCAAAATCAGTAAAGGACATGGAATATACTAATTTTAATTAGAATTTTAAACCACCTTCGCGGGCACCGTCGGCAAGAGCTTTGACTCTTCCGTGATACAAATATCCGTTTCTGTCAAAAACCACATTCTGAATGCTGCTTGAAATTGCCTTCTCGGCTGCAAGCTTTCCGATAAGTTTGCTTTTCTCCACTTTATTTTTTGCTTCGGAAAGTTTACCTGCTAATTCCTTGGATTTGGTTGATATAGTGAAAATAGTCTTCGAATTTACGTCGTCAACAAACTGAGCATATATATGATCAAGACTTCTGTAAACTACAAGTCTGGGAATCTCCGCTGTTCCGCGCAGTTTTTTCCTGATCTGATATCTGATCCTTTCTCTTCTTTTTTTACTTTTTTCTATTTGATTCATGATTTTTTAAAACGGATTAAATTTATTTTGCTGCTGTCTTTCCTGCTTTTCTTCTGACTACTTCATTTTCAAACTTTATTCCCTTGCCTTTGTATGGCTCGGGCTTCCTGAATGATCTTATCTTTGCGGCAACAAGTCCGACTAATTCTTTGCTGATGCCTTTTATCAGGACTACGTTCGGTGATGGCACTTCAATTGTTATTTCCGGAGGCGGAACAAATACCGTAGGATGTGAATATCCGAGCATAAGCACAAGACTGTTTCCCTTCAGCTCTGCTCTGTATCCAATACCGACCAGCTCCAGTTTCCTGGAGAATCCTTCGTTTACTCCGACTACCATATTATTAACAAGAGATCTGTACAAACCGTGAAGAGCTCTGTTCTTTTTGGTATCGTCTTTTCTAACCAGCGTTAATTCATTATCTTTTATATCAAGTGTTACGCCGTCAACCATGTTTAAATGAAGTGTTCCTTTTGGTCCGGTTACTTCTACAATACTTCCCTTTTGAGTAACTTTTACCTTATCTGAAACTTCAACCGGTTTTTTACCTATTCTGCTCATTAGTTTTACTTTTTTATTTGTTTACCATATTTGACAGACAACTTCGCCGCCGACTTTCAAATTTCTGGCTTCTTTATCAGTTAATAATCCTCTGGATGTTGACACTATAGCAACTCCGAGTCCGTTTCTGACCCTTGGCAGTTTTTCATGACCTACATATCTTCTGATCCCCGGTCTGCTTATTCTTTTCAATCCCAGTATCACGCTTTCCCCGTCATTATACTTCAGCTTCAGTGAAAGCATTTTAAACTTCTTCTCTGTCTCAACCACTTTATAGTCATCTATAAATGATGATTTTTTCAGAATACCGCTGATCGCTTCTCTGAATTTTGAAGCAGGCATATCTACTGTTTTCTTGCCGGCTTTAATGGCATTTCTTACTCTTGTTAAATAATCCGCTACTGGATCTGTCATTGACATTTTATAATTCTCCTGAATCTTTTAATTTACCAACTTGATTTTACTACACCGGGAATTTTTCCCTGCAATGCTAACTCTCTGAACACCAGTCTCGACATTCCGAATTTTCTGTAATAACCTCTTACTCTGCCGGTTACATTACATCTGTTATTCAGTCTGGACGGAGAGCTGTTTCTCGGAAGCTTCTGCAATCCTTCATAATCACCATTGTCTTTGAGCTCCTGTCTTTTCTTTGCATACTTCTCAACAAGCCTCTCTCTTCTTTTCTGTTTAGCAATTAATGCTTTTCTTGCCATTGTATTATAACTTTAATTAATTATTTGTTTGTCTTTTAATGAACGGCAGACCGAATGCCTTCAAAAGAGCAAGCGATTCTTCGTCAGTTTTTGCCGTGGTTACAAATGTTATATCCATTCCGGATATTCTGTTAACATTGTCAACGTTGATCTCAGGGAAAATTATCTGCTCTTTTATTCCAAGACTGTAATTTCCTCTTCCGTCAAAACTCCTGTCCGAAAGTCCTCTGAAATCCCTTACTCTCGGAATTGAGATTCTTATGAATCTTTCCAGGAATTCAAACATCCTGGCATTCCTTAAAGTAAGCTTTACGCCAATGTTTACGCCTTCTCTAAGCTTGAAATTTGATACTGATTTTTTTGCTTTTACTACCGTTGGTTTCTGTCCCGTAATAGCTTCAAGTTCTTTTACTGTAGTTTCAATAAGTTTGGCATCTGCAGTGGCAGCTCCCACTCCAACGTTTATGTTGATCTTCTGGAGTTTCGGTACCTGCATTATATTCTTATAATTGAACTTCTTCTGAAGCTCAGGCACTATATTTTTTCTATATGCAGTAAGCAGATTAATTTCAGCCTTCTCTTCCCTGAATACTTCGGGGGATTTGGCATCTTTAACTTCTTTATCCTTTTTGGTACCTTCAGTATCCTTTTTTTTGTCTTGTTTTGTTTTAGCCATTTGTATTTTAACTGATAATTATTTCCTGTGCTTTTTTGCTGAATCTCATTTTAGTTCTTTTGCCAGTTGAATCTTCTTTTATCACCTGCATTCCTATTCTTGTCGGAACATTCATCTTTGGGCACATCAGCATTACATTCGAAATATTGATCGGCGCTTCCCTCTTTATTATTCCGCCCTGGGGATTTTTCTGATTCGGTTTGGTATGTCTGTGAATTATATTCACGCCCTCAACGATCAGCGATCCTTTTTCATTGTCAATAAAAAGAACTTTTCCGACTGCTCCTTTTGAATTTCCGGAAATCACTTTCACAGTGTCATTCTTTTTTAATCTTGTCTTTGTCATTTTATTTTGTTTTGCCATTTTAAATTACCTCCGGCGCTAATGATATAATTTTCATAAATTGTTTGTCCCTCAATTCCCTTGCCACCGGTCCGAAAATTCTCGTTCCCTTGGGTTCGTTCTGATTGTTGATTAGAACAGCTGCATTTTCATCAAACTTTATATATGTTCCGTCTTTTCTTCTCGTCTCCTTTGCTGTTCTGACTATCACTGCTCTTGAGACTTCCCCTTTTTTAACAGTTCCGCCGGGAATCGCTGTCTTTACTGTAACCACTATGATGTCACCTACTCCGGCGTATCTTCTGTCCGAACCGCCGAGCACCCTTATACATCTTACTGACTTAGCTCCGGAATTATCAGCGACACTTAAATTGGTTTCTTCCTGTATCATTTTTAATAATCTTTATAATATATGAATTGAGTTTATTTTACTTTTTCCACTATTTCAACCAGTCTCCATCTCTTTGTCTTGCTCAGCGGTCTGGTCTCCATTATCTTTACCATGTCACCGATGTCACATAAATTTTTCGGGTCGTGAGCGGCGAACTTAGTCGTTTTCTTATAAAATTTCTTATATATAGGATGCTTTATCCTTCTTTCATCGCTTACTATTATAGTCTTATCCATCTTATTGCTTAAAACTTTGCACACTCTGGTTTTTCTCATTCCGGAATGCGACGTTTTCTTTACCGGAGCGGAATTCTCAGTAAGCTTGGCTTCTGCTTCTTTAGGCATCTCAGGCGCTGATACCCCGGACATTGCTTCAGAAGTTTCTACAGGAGTTTCCTCTGCAGTTTCCTTTGAAGTTTGTTCGTTGTTTTCGCTGACTTCTTCTTTTGTTTCTTCAGACATCTGTTAAATTGTTTATTTATTCTTTAAAATTAAAATAGAATTATGATGCTTTTTCCTTGCTTTCTCTTTCCTTAATAATAGTTTTAATTCTCGCTATTGTCTTTCTTGTGACAGACAATGATTTGTAATTTTCCAGTTGTCCCGTTGCAAGCTGAAACCTGAAATTCTGAAGCGCTTCGTAATTGTCCTTCAGCGATATCTTCAGATCTTCCGCCGACATTTCTTTTATCTGATTGATTTTCATGATAATTTATTAACTCTTTGTCTTATTGATTTTTTTATTATGGAACCTGTAAAAACTTTAAATATCCTAACCTATTCTGGTAACAAATTTGGTTTTCAGAGGAAGTTTGTGCGAAGCGAGTCTTAAAGCCTCTTCAGCAATTGCCTTTGATACTCCGTCAATTTCAAACATTATCCTTCCCGGTCTTATGACCGCTACCCAGAATTCAGGAGCTCCTTTTCCCTTACCCATCCTTGTCTCAGCGGGTTTCTTTGAAACCGGCTTATCCGGAAAGATCCTAATATATACTCTTCCGTCTCTTTTCATATATCTTGTAAGCGCAATCCTTGCAGCTTCAATCTGCCTGTCAGTGATCCAGCCCGGCTCAAGTGATTTCAGACCGTAAGTACCGAACGAAACTGTGAAACCTCTTCCGGCATTACCTCTTAAATGTCCTCTCTGCGTTTTTCTGAATTTAACCCTTTTGGGCATTAACATAATTATATCTCCGGTATTATTTTAATTTCTTGATAATTTTTCGCCTCTGCAGATCCATACTTTTACCCCGATGGCTCCGTAAATCGTATGCGACGTAACTGATGCATAATCAATATCTGCTCTGATAGTCTGCAGCGGGATTCTTCCTTCCTTATACTGCTCCGTTCTCGCTATTTCAGCACCTCCAAGCCTTCCTGCGCACATGATCTTGATTCCTTCCGCGCCCATTCTCATTGTTGTAGTTATTGCGGATTTCATAGCTCTTCTGAATGATACTCTGTTTGCAAGCTGACCTGCAATGTTCTCAGCTACAAGAGCGGCATTAAGTTCCGGCTTTTTGATCTCAGCTACATTGATCTTTACTTCTTTTCCCGTGATCTTTTTAATTTCGCTTTCGAGCTGTGTGATCTCTTTTCCGCTCTTTCCTATCACAAATCCGGGACGGGAAGTGTGAATTGTAAGAGTTATCTTTTTCAAAGTCCTTTCGATGGAAACATTTGCAATTCCTGCCTTCTCAAGTCTCTTTTTAATATAAGACCTGATGGCGGCGTCTTCCATAAGTTTCTTTGAAAAACTTTTGTCATCATACCAGTTTGAATCCCAGGTATTGATGACTCCTAATCTGAATCCGACGGGGTGTGTCTTTTGTCCCAAAAATGCTCCTTAGTAATCTGTTTGATTAATTTAATTTTTCTTCTATTTGCTCTACAACAACTGTAAGATGAGCTGATCTTTTCTGAATTCTGAAAGCTCTTCCCTGTGGAGCGGGAAGTATCCTTTTCATTGAGGGTCCTTCATTTACAAAAGCTTCTTTTATGACCACATCACTCTGACTTAATCTGCCGGAATCCAGCTTGTTGACCAGATTACTGTATGCTGACCTGACAGTCATTTCGACAACCTTTGCGGAATTCTTGTTGGTAAACATGAGAATATTTACAGCCTCATCTACTCTTTTATTCCTGATAAGATCTACTACGAGTCTCATTTTCCTCGGTGATGTACCAATATGTCTTTTTAATGCTCTTGCTTCCATTTTATCTTCCTCCTGCCTTTTCTTCTTTTCTTTGTCCGGAATGCGCTCTGAATGTTCTGGTGTGTGAAAACTCGCCTAATTTATGGCCGACCATATTTTCAGATACATACACTGGTATGAATTTATTACCGTTATGCACTGCGAAAGTATGACCTACAAAATCAGGGGTAATGGTGCATGATCTTGACCAGGTCTTTATTACTTTCTTTTGGTTCTGGGTATTAAGTTTTTCAACCTTCTCCAGCAATTTGAAGTCCAGATTCGGACCTTTTTTGAGCGATCTTGACATTAATTATTTCCTTTTCTTAACGATAAACTTATTTGAAATATTTTTCTTTTTTCTTGTTTTATAACCTTTTGCAGGCAGTCCCCAGGGACTTACCGGATGTCCGCCGCCTGAAGTCTTACCTTCACCGCCGCCCATCGGGTGATCCACAGGATTCATTGCAACTCCTCTTACGTGAGGTCTTCTTCCCATCCATCTTGATCGTCCGGCTTTTCCGATGCTTATGTTTTCGTGATCTGTGTTGCTGACTACGCCGATTGTAGCTTTACAGTCATTATTTATCATTCTTACTTCGCCTGAAGGAAGTTTTACCTGGGAATATTTTTCGTCTTTTGCGACTATCTGAGCGGAAGTTCCGGCGCTTCTTGCGATCTGTGCGCCTTTTCCCGGTTTAAGCTCTATATTATGTACAAACGTACCGACCGGAATCGAACCCAGGGTAAGTGAATTCCCTGTTTTGAGTTCCGCATCATTTGAATTCTCTATCTTTTCCCCGACTTTAATTCCGTCAGGTGCAATGATGTAACTTTTTGTCCCTTTTTCATCTGCAACAAGTGCGATCCTCGCAGTTCTGTTCGGATCATATTCAACTGCGAGCACTTCAAATTCACCAGCTCCGTTTCTTTTAAAATCTATTAATCTGTATCTTCTTTTATGACCGCCGCCTCTGAATCTTGAAGTTATCCTTCCGAGATTGTTTCTTCCGCCTGATTTTTTCAGCGGTCTAAGCAGAGATTTTTCCGGAGTGGATTTGGTTATCTCATCAAAAGATGATATGCTGTAATACCTGGTTGCCGGTGTCGTTGGTTTTAATTTTCTGAGTGCCATCTTAATGTTATATATAAATTCTGAATTTTAGACAAAATTCAATAAAGTTCCGTTTTAGGGAAAACTTCAAATTACTGAAAATGCTTAGAAAAGTCAATACAGGAAAATGTGGTCAGCGTGACTATTTTCCACCTCTAAGGCAAGGAGACAAAAAGGTGTAAAATTAATTACTCTCTGAACCGCTTTGCCTCAAAGGCTCGAAGACTCAAAGTTTTATATAAAATTTATTAAACTGTTCCGACGGAGTCACGTGCTCTTCGGACTCCAGCGGCTAAGTAATTATAATGCCATTTTGTAAATGACTTTTATAGAAGGCTCGAAGACTCAAAGTTTATTCACTTGTGTTTTGTTATTCTTAGCGAAGCGAAGAATCCACGCCGGAGAGTCTGAACCTTGATTAAAGGATTACTTGATTACTTGATTTTAAATCGCTTTTGAAAAATGTACGTTGTCTTAAAACACTTTTGAAATTTATACAAAATAAATTTTTTCATTCCGCGCATGCATGAGGTACCCTTTGGATCATCCACGTCGGCGAGTCTGAACCTTGATTATAGGATTATAGGATTAAAGGATTAAAGGATTAGAGTATTAGAGGATTACTTGAATGAAAACCAATAATAAAAAACTCCGAAAGTATCTATGACTTCCGGAGTTTTAGAATTTTAAATTTATAATTTACAATTTACAATTAGTTTAGCAGCTCTTCAATAATTTTTATAATGCTCAATCCATCCGCCTCCGCATTAAAATTCGTGATAAGTCTGTGTCTCAGTACAGGCAGAACAACTTTTTTCACATCATTTATGTCAGGCGAATATCTTCCGTTCAAAATACAGTTTGTCTTCGCTCCGAGTATAAGATACTGCGAAGCTCTCGGTCCGGCTCCCCAGCTTATGTAATCATTTACAATTTTAGGAGAATCAGGATTCCCGGGTCTTGTTTTTGACACAAGCGATACTGCGTATCTGATCACTTCATCTGCCACAGGAACTTTCCTCACCAGTTCCTGAAATTCCATTATGTCATTCTTAGAGAATATTATTCCTACCTGAGGTGTGTACATGCTCGTTGTTCTTTTTACTATCTCAAGCTCGTCTTCAAAATTCGTATATTCAAGCCAGAGATTGAACATGAATCTGTCGAGCTGAGCTTCTGGAAGCGGATACGTCCCCTCCTGTTCAATAGGATTCTGAGTTGCAAGCACAAAAAATGGTTCGTCAAGAGTGTATGTGTTTCCGGCGGCTGTAACTTTATGCTCCTGCATTGCTTCAAGCAGCGCGGACTGAGTTTTCGGAGGCGTCCTGTTTATTTCGTCGGCAAGAATAATATTTGCGAACACAGGTCCTTTAATGAACTTAAATGCTTTCTTTCCGTCTGAATCATTTTCAAGAATTTCCGTCCCGGTAATGTCAGACGGCATAAGATCAGGCGTGAACTGTACGCGGCTGAATTTCAGATCAAGCGCTTCGGATAATGTCTTTACAAGCAGCGTCTTTGCAAGTCCGGGTACTCCTATTAGAAGACAGTGCCCTTTCGACAAAACCGATATTATTATCTGTTCAATTATTTCATCCTGTCCTACTATAACTTTGGAAATTTCTTTTTTGAGTTCGTCATATTTCTGACTGAGTCTTTTTACCGACTCCGCATCAGACCTGTCATGATTTTTTACGTCTGTCATTAAGTTTGTTTTTTATAATTATTCGTTTACTACAACCGTTTCTCCGAATTGTTTCAGGGAATCTTTAATCTCACTTACATTTCCCGCAACTGAAATTATCATGTCGTCAGGATGAAGATATTTATTTGCCGCTTCAATTATCTGCACCGGAGTCACCGAATTTATTTCATTGATAAATTTATTATAATAATCCGAAGGAAGATTATTCAGTTTCAGATTCAATACCTTCTGAGCTATTGCATTCGGAGTCTCAAGCTGCAGAGGGAAAATACCGGTTATATAATTTTTCACATTCTTCAATTCAGTCTTTCCTACTTCCTTATTCCGCAGCATTTTTATTTCTTTCAGGATCTCTGAAATTGTATCAGCTGTAACTTCGTTTTTCACTTCTGTCGAAACCGAAAAATCACCGCTGAATCTCTGACAATTGAAAGAAGACCTCGAGCCGTATGTATAACCTTTTTCCTCTCTCAGATTCTTATTGATCCTGGATGTAAAATATCCTCCGAGCAATGTGTTGAGAACATTCAGAATTACAAAGTCAGGGTTATTTCTTTTAATTCCGATATGCCCGACTTTCAGAGAGGACTGCACGGCTCCTTTCTTGTTATGCAGAAATACTCTGCATCCGGTTTTTTTTTCCGGGAGTATAATTTCAGCAGGAACTGTCTTTTCCCTTACTGGAAATATTAATGAACTGTTTATTTTCTGCAAAGCCTCTTCCGGAGAAATATCACCTACCATTGCAATGATAAGATTATCCGGACGGAAAAATTTTGAAAAAAATTCCGCCGGGAGCTTGGAATTAATATTTGAGATACTTTCCTCCGTTCCTTCCGACTGAAGCGCATAGGGAGAATTTTTATAAACCTCCGCCCTGAATATCTTTTCGGAAAGATAATCACCGTCATCTGACATTGAAAGCAGTGAATTTAATCTCTGCTCCTTTACTCTTTTTAATTCGGTTTCCATGAACGCAGGATTAAGTATTACATCGGCGGCAATCTCGAACACGCTGTCAAAATGTTTTCGCAGACTGTATGTGCTTATGTAAGTTGCATCATAATCACAACCGGTTGACAGAGTAGCTCCGAGAAAATCAATTTCATCGGCAATATCTGTCGCGGTTCTCTGCGCTGTTCCCTTTTCAAGAAGTTCTGATGTTACAGAAGACAACCCTTCGTATTTTTTCCCCCAGAGGTGATCAGAATATGAACCGGATTTGAAAATAAATCTCGATGAAACAAGAGGAAACTTTCTGTCCTCGATCACAACTACATTAATTCCGTTGTCAGTTACAGTCTCAAAGAAATCAGGGAAATTTACATCTTTCGGTTTTCCGGACTTCGGAGGTTTTGTTCTGTCGAAAACAGAATCAGGTCTCAGGGTTGCTATTTTTACTTTGCTCATTTCTTGTGAAATTTTTTAATTCGGTTTGTAATTTAAAACGACTCTTTTGTTTCTGTCAAGATATTTTCCCGCTGTTTCAATGATATCATTTTTTGAAACTGAAAGATAATCAAGCACTTCGAAATTTATTTTATCTGTATTGTTGTAAAAAGTTTTTAAATATGAAAATTTTTCCGAAAGGGAAATTATTGACTGTTTCTTGGCGCTGAAATAGGTTTCGATCCTGTTTTTAATTTTCAATATTTCATTTTCCGCTATATTGCCGTTTTTAATATCTTCGAGCACATTATCAATTTTCTCTTCCACTGTATCGGGATCCTTTCCTTTTAAGACAAGGGCGCTGACGGCAAAAATGCTGGCTTTTTCCATTCCGTAAAGGTTTGAATCATATTCGTTTACAAGCTCATTGTTGTATTCAAGCTCTTTGAATAATCTGGAGCTCTCTCCGTCAGAAAGTATACCGTTTATAATGCTCATGGAATAATAATCTTTCGTTCCCATTTCAGGAAGCCTGTAAAAAATAAATTTACCTGCCAGATGAACATTGTCTTTTAATTCAGCTCTTATCTCCGAATCCGGATAATTATCATTTTTAAATTCCTTGCGCAGCGAAATTCCCGGAATCAGACCGCCGTAGTATTTATCAATAAGCTTTAATGTCCTGTTATAATCTATGTCACCTACTACGGAGATCACGGCATTGTCTGGTGAGTAATATTTTTCATAGAAATTCCTGACGTCACTCAGCGTTACATTCATCAGATGATCCATGTTTCCAATAACCGGATTTCTGTAACCGCATTCAGTGAACAGTCTTTTCGAGCTTTCTTCCTCAACCGTACCGTACGGGGAATTGTCCACGTATAAAAGTTTTTCTTCAAAGATGACATCTTTCTGTATCCTCAGACTTTCATCTGTGATACCGAAACCGGTCAGACGGTCGGAATCCAGCCAGAAAGCAGTTTCAAGTTTATTCGAAGGAAGTGCAATGTAATATCCCGTACTGTCCCAGCTTGTATATGCGTTGCTGTCACCGCCGTTTTTGTTGAGTATCTCATCGAACTTTCCGTGCGGAATATTCGGCGAATCCTCAAACATAAGATGTTCGAGCAGATGAGCCATGCCTGTCTTATCATCATCCTCATCCTTTGAACCAACGTGAAAAGTCGTATTGACAGCTACCATAGGAATGTCTCTGGTCCTGCTGAGAATAATTTTCAATCCGTTGTCCAGAGTAAATTCCCTGAATTCAACGGAAGGAATATCCGTTTTTATTTTAACTGCTGCGCTGTACTTTCTCAAAGATTTATTTTATGTCTTTAAAATATCCGGCAAATAATTCAGAATGAACTTTTTCTTTTTTATCAGAAGATCAGCCGCGGTATCTGATATTTCTTTCTTTGATACTGAAAGAAATTTTTCAATTTCGGAATTTATAAGGTTTGCATTTTTGAAATCAAGATAATTTTTTACTGTTTCCACAGATACGTTTGTCAGCTTCAGATTTTTTACAACATTTCTGAATTCAAGCTGATTCCTTATTTTTTCAAATTCCTCATCACTGACCGGTTCTCCGGCAATTTTCATTATTTCTTCATACATCAGTTTTTCTGCTTCAGCGGGATCCGTTCCGGGATTAAGCATGGCAAGAACAACAAGAATACCCGCGTCTCTGAGCGCTATTTTGTTTGCATGAACTGATTTGAATAGATTTTTGTCATACACATATTTTCTGTGAAGACGGCTGCTGTCTGAATTTGCAATGATCTCGCAGAAATACTCCAGGACATAATCAGCCCTGCTTTTTTCACCTGGGATCTGAAAGCAGATGTTTACAACCGGAAGCTGAACATTGTCAGGAACATTGAGAATACTGTCAGACTCAATTTCCCTGATAATATTTTTCCTTCTGGTGATGAGATTTTTTTTAGTGATAAAACCGAAATATTTTTCTATCAGGGTTTTCGCTTTTCCTGCATTGATGTCACCTGAAACCATCAGGACGCAGTTGTCAGGAGAGTAGTAATTCTTATGAAAAGCTTTTGCATCATTAACGCTGATTGCCCTTACATCTTTTTCAATTCCAATCACGAATGTTTCATAAAGCGAGCCTTTCAGGACATTGCTGCAGTAATTCTTCTGCATTGTTCCGTAAGGCGCATTGTCCATGATCTGCTTTTTCTCCTCGAGCACGACATTGATCTGATTGTTCAGATTACTTTCGGTAATGTTAAGCGAATTCATCCTGTCTGATTCCAGCCAGAGAGCAAGCTCAAGATTGTTTGAAGGAATAAGATCAAAATAAACAGTGGAATCAAATCCCGTAAAAGCATTGCATACTCCGCCCGCTTTCATGATACTTTCAAAATGTCCTGTTCTGCTTACATTTTCAGAACCCTGAAACATCATATGTTCGAACAAATGCGCTATTCCCTTCTGACCATCTGTTTCATCTTTTGATCCAACATTATATCCGAGTATCACACACACATTCGGCTTTGAATTATCCTGATACAGTATACAGTGCAGACCGTTTTCAAGATCGAATTCTTCAAATTCAAGATCAATTACATGATCAGAAACAGAACTGTAATTTTTAACTGAAGTTTTAATTGTGATGTTAATTTATGATAATAAAAATGAGACCGGAAAACCGGGTCTGTTGAAAAGCATTTTTACAAAAACTTGTAAAAATAGTTTATTTGAAAATAAAATACAGTGGATAAATTTAATTAAGAATTAAGAATTAAGAATTAAGAATTTGGAGACCGGATTTTAGAAAAGAGAACACTTTATTTGCAGTGCTGTCCAAAACATTTTC